>NZ_PPTT01000012.1 GCF_003339815.1 Eggerthella sinensis | reverse complement strand
ACCATAGCACGCCCCCCGCACCACCCCCGCCATCGGCAACATGCCGTTACCGCGGGAGGTGGAGAAGCGGAGCGCGCCGAGCGTCGGTGCGCTCCGCTTCGAGCCGTGGGTCTAGGAGGAAAGCGCGCTCCGGGCGGCGATACGGCCGAAAGCGGCGCATTCGCCGACATTGCCGGTGCCCTGGTAGAGGTGTCCCCATACCGATCCGAACTCGCCGGCTGAGTACAGGTGAGGAATGGGATCGCCGAAGGGGTCGAGGATCTCGGCCTGCGGGCTGCGTACCGGCCCTCCGTCGGTGTTGAGCATGGACGGCACGCACAGCACGGCGTAGAAGGGCGGTGTCGCCACCTTTTGCAGCGTGTCGGCGGGGCGGTAGAAGGCCAGGTCTTCGCCGCGGTCGCAGAACTCGTTCCATTGCGCTACGGTTTTCGTCAGTTCGTCTGCCGGCACCTCGATGGCGCTTGCGAGTCCTTCGACGCTCTCGGCGCTCACCGCCCATCCGTCGGCAACGGGGTCGGACGACTTCTCGGAGGGAAACGCGCCGGCGGCAAGGCCGTCCGCGTCGAAGAGGAACCACGCCTGCTCGGGGAAAGGCAGATGCGTCCAGTTTCCGCCGAACTGCGTGATGCCGTGGCGGTAGCCCACGTTGAGTTTGGGATCGGAATCGGCCTCGGCGTACGGCGTCGTGGGGCATGAGCACGCATCGTAATCCTGGTAGAAACGGCGCCCGTTGACTCCCACGGTGATGCCGTACTGCTTCGTCGTGAAGTTCCACACGGTCGAGACGAACTTCGTGTTCGTGAGGTCGCGCAGCGCCATCCAGTACTGAGCACCGCCGGCCATATGCCAGAAATCGGCACCCACCTTCATGCACGCTCGATGACCGTCCCCGGTGTTCGCCTTCCCCGCGTAAGGGAACACGCCTTTCACGCCCGTGTAGTTGTACAGCATTTCAGCGTCGCTCTCGAAGCCGCCCGTGCACATGATGACGCCCTTGGTCGCTTTGTAGCGCTTGCCGTTCGCCACCACGCCTTCGATGGCTTTCGTCTCGGGATTCTGGACGAGCGACTCCATGGGCGTAGAGGCTTTGAACGTGATGGCGTCCGCGTGCTCCTCCATCACGTTGAGGAGGAATTGGAACACGTGGTTGGGGCCGTCGCCGTCCGATTTGAACTTGATGCGTCCGTAGGTGTTGTCGTTGGGGAGCTCGGGCCATTCACCCAGCTTCGAGTCGTCCGGCGGGCCCACCTCGAGCCATTCCTCCTTCGCGCCCAAATCGTAGAGCCAGGACAGGTTATGCGCGAGCTCGTCGGCGAAAGCCTCCTTCACGTCGTCGGGCGTGCTGTCTCCAATCATAGCGTCGAGGTACACCATGAAGGCGTCCGGGTCTTCGCAGTACAGCATGCTGCCGGCGCAAAACGGGCTGTTTCCATTTGCCGACACGTCCTTCTCGAGCAGCAGGCATGTGGCGCCGTCGCCTTCGGTGGCAACGGTGATGGCCGAGGCGAGCCCGGCGATGCCGCCGCCGCACACTACGATGTCGAACTCGTCGTCCCATTCGCCGCTCGATGCGCTCGCGTCCGTCGATGCCTGCTTGGGCGCGGCGCACGCCGTCAAGCCCGTGGCGGCAATCCCTGCGGCAGCGAGGGCCGCCCCTCCGATGAACGACCTGCGGGTGAGTTTCGTTTCCTCCAGCATGTGAACCCCTTCCGTGCAATCGGTGCGATCCTTCCCTTCGGATCGGGTCCCATGCTAGGACGGACGGGTGAGTCGGGTTGTCTCCCGAAACGCCCTAAACCCTGCTCATCCTTGTGCCCGAAAGGGATGATTGTGTCGGCAACCCCCTTGCTTCGACCCTTGCCTCCGGGTGAGCGGAAGCTCGTTGTGCTATCCTCGACAGCGTAGGAGGGGAGGGCGTAGGGGTATGCCACAGCTTCAGAATATGACGAAACGGGATTGGATGCTGGCAGCTTGCACCGTCGTGGGCCTTGCGTTCATGAGCGTATGGTCGGACGTGGTGGGGCACGGCTCCGGGTTCTTTGCAAGCGCCGATGCGGTGCAGGACATCGCGAATGCGCGCGTGCTGTTCCTAGCCGGTCTCACGCTGTCGACGGCGTTCTACGTGCTCGCGCCGAAAGCGCTCAAGCGTTTCGAGGCGCCGCTCGGCATAGGCGTGGCAACGGCGTCCCTCGCAGCAACCCTCCTGTTCTCGTTTCCCTCCCTCGCGCCCCTCCTGCCCGTCGACTACCTTTGCGCGGGGTGCCTGTTTTTCGTGGGCGTGGGCTACGGTTGGCTTGCCGTGCATCTTGTATGCGAGGTGGCCTACCAAGGCGATTATGGCGCCGTCGTGTCCATTCTGGCTATCAGCCTTCTGGCGAAGACCATCATGACGAGCCTGTTCAATCTGCATGGCTCCGCTGCGGTGCAGGTCGGCGCGGCCATCGTGTCGCCGGTTGTCGCGTTCGCGGCGGTGTGGGCCGGTCAGCGGCTGCTCGATCGGTCGCCCGAGACCCTCGATTTGGCCGAGCTTCCCAAGGTGCAGGAGCCCGACAAGCGCGTGCTGCTCGTACTGCTCGTGCTGCTGCCGGTGCTGCGCGCGCTCGTGCGCGTGCTCAGCAAGATGGGGTTTTGGGGAAGCGGGTACGAGGTGGAGAACATCCTCAACGGCCTGGGCTTCCTCATCGTCATCGCGCTCGTGCTGTTTTTCGCGCGCGTCACGCTTGTGAAAGAGCAGGGCGACGACCTCATAACGCGCTTCCTGCCGCCGTTCATGGTCATCCTGGGCGGTTTCTTCCTGCTCGACCCGCAGGTGGCGCATCTCGTGGGCATCACCGCATGGACGAGCTACCTGCTCACGACGTTCGTCGAGCTGTTCTCGCAGCTGTTCCATTGGGCTCTTATCGCGCTGTCCATCCGCAGTTTGAGCATCCATCCGTACCGGGTGGTGGGTATCGGCTATGCCGTGTACGGCGCGTTCTCCATCGCCTACGCGCTGCTGCTGCAGAACACAGTGGAGCTTAGCAGCGTCCTCATCGTGCTGGCCATGTATTTCTTCATCGTGGTCATGATGCTGCTGTTCCGTTCGCGTCGGACGGGCGCGGCGCCGAAGGCCGATGCGGGTGCGACGCGTCAACCGTCGAGCGATGAGGAACGCCTGCGCGCCATCGCCGAGCGCTACGGGCTGTCGCCACGCGAGACCGAGGTGTTCGCACTGCTCGCGCAGGGACGCAATCGTACGTACATCCAGAACGCGCTGTTCCTGGCTGAGGGCACGGTGAAAACGCACACGTCGCGCATCTATCAGAAGCTCGGCGTGAACAATCGTCAGGACATGATCACGCTCGTGCAGGATGCCGACTCATAGGTGCTCCTCGAAGAAGGAGAGGGTGTCGTGCCAGGCGGCTTGGGTGGCGGCGGCCCAGGCGTCGAGGTCGGTGCCGGCGGGCAGCGCGGGCGCGGGTTGGAAGGGCACGGTGAGCGTGTGGCAGCCGCCCTCGTAGCGGCGGTGCTCGTGGACGTGCGGGAAGCCGGCGGCGTCGAGGGCGCCCATCGCGAGGTCGCCGTGGAGGCTCGCGGGCCATACCTCGTCGCCGACGGACGAGGTGAGCAGCACGGGGCCGCTGATGTGCTCGAGAGGAAAGCGCACTTCGTCGAAGGCAACGCGGCCGAGTGTCTCGCCGTAGAGCCACGCGGTGAAGCTGTCGGGGCGCCGCGCGCGCACGAAGGGCGTGCGGGCGAGGGCTGCCAGCGGGATCTTCGCGCAGGGCAGCTCGGTGCCGCGCCAGGTCCACGATGCGTGGCGGCTCGGCAGCGATCCGCGCAGCCCCTCGTAGCACAGCGGGCTTGCGGCGTTCGCCGCCACGCAGGCCAGCGCGGGGATGCGCGATGCCGCGGCCAGGGCGAGCTCGCCGCCCTTCGAGCGGCCGAACACGCCGATGCGGCGCGCGTCAACCTCGGGTCGCTCGCTGAGCCAAGCGCAGGCGCGCTCGACGATTTCGAGCGGGATGCGGTCGAGGAAGCGCGCGGTGCCGTTCAGCCCGAAGTAGCACACGGCCAGGGCGCGGAAGCCGTGCGCGGCGAACAGGCTCGCGATGATCTGGGCCTTCTCGATGCGCCCGTCGCTGCCGCTCAGCACGATGACAGCGGGATGCGGCTCGTCGGGGGCGGGGGAGAAGTACCGCGCCACGAACCCTTCGCCTGCCACGTCGCGCACGGTAGTGCCCGCAACGGCGTAGCGGCGCGTGCAGCACGCGGCGAGCTCGCTGCCGTCGGCGCGCACGGCGATGATGCGCACCGCGTAGCCGTCGGGGACGGGGACGGCGCCGAGGACGTGCGGGGCGCGGGGGCTCGCACGGCGGGGCTCGTCGCGGGGACGGAGGGCGTAGAGCGGCGCGGAGCCGCAGGCGGCGTGCCAGTCGCCCGCGAGGGGCACGTCCCGGTCGAGGTCGACCGAGCCGTCGGCCGCGGCCGCGAAGGTTGCGCCTGAGGTCCATCGTCGCAGGTCGTAGGAGCGGCGCGGATCGCCGTTGACGCAGAAGAGGTCGTCCGTCTCGGCGCGCAGGGTCACGCGCTCGCCGGCTGCAAGCCCCTCGAGGCGCACCGACAGCGGCTCGTCGGCCAGCGCTCCAACCGGCGCGACGACGAGGGACGCGGCGCTCATGCGCGGGCCTCCCAGGCGGCAGCGCGCTCGTAACCGTCCCAGCCGGGCGTGAGGCCGTCGGCCAGCTTGCGCAGCAGGCGATGGAGCTCGCGCGTCTCGTCGCCGTCGAGGATGCCCGCCGCCTCGCCGAGCGCATCGGCGCGCCGCGCGTACAGCTCGGACGCCACCGTCGCGCCCGCCTGCGTCGGCTGCAGCAGCACGGCGCGCCGGTCGGCCGGGTTCGCCGCCGTCGTCAGGTAGCCCTTGCGCACGAGCGCGTCCACCAGCTGCTTGGCGTTCTGCTTCGTGCAGCCCATGAGCCGCGCCGCCTCGCTGCACGTCGCCCGTCCGTCTTCCAGATGGAACACGCTGATCAGCGCCATCCACTGCTTCGTCGTGATGCGCTCGTCCAGCCGGTCGCCCTGCGCCTGCGCCACGTTCGCCAAATGGAAGACGAGCGCCACCACCTGCTGGAATTCGTCAAACCGCCCTGATTCCATGCGCTCCCCTTCCTCGATCCACCTATAAAGACAATATATTGACTATAGGGCAACCGGAAGAAAATGGAAAGGGGGAAAGCCGCTCCTCCCAACAAAAAGCGCCGCCCGGGAGGGGCGGCGCTTCGGCACGCACGACGCAGCGCCGCGCTACTTCTTCACGTTCATCGCCCTCATGGCGTTGAGGATGGCGATGACGGCCACGCCCACGTCGGCGAACACGGCCAGCCACATGTTCGCGATGCCGACGGCGGCCAGTATCAGCACGAGGAACTTCACGCCGAGGGCGAACACGATGTTCTGCCACACGATGCCCATGGTCTTGCGGGCGATGCCGATGGCCCGCGCGATGTTCGACGGCTTGTCGTCCATGAGCACGACGTCGGCCGCCTCGATGGCCGCGTCCGAGCCCATCGCGCCCATGGCGATGCCGATGTCGGCGCGCGTGAGCACCGGGGCGTCGTTGATGCCGTCGCCCACGAAGGCCAACTTGCCCTTCCCGGCGCCGTGCGCGTGCGTCTCCTCGAGCAGCTTCTCCACTTCGGCGACCTTGTCCTGCGGCAGCAGCTGCGCGCGGAACTCGTCGATGCCCAGCTCCTTCGCCACCGCGGCGGCCACGTCGGCGCGGTCACCCGTGAGCATGACGGTCTTCCTCACGCCCGCGGCCCGCAGCGCGACGATGGCCTCGGCGGCGTCGGGCTTGATGACGTCGGCGATGACGATGTGGCCGATGTATTCGCCGTCAAGCGACACGTGGAGGATGGTGCCGGTGAGCTCGCACTCGTGGCAGCCCACGCCGCACTCGCTCATGAGCTTGTCGTTGCCCACGAGCACCACGTGCTCGTCGATGCGCGCGCGCACGCCGTGACCGCTCTGCTCCTGCACGTCGTCGATGCGCTGCTGATCGATGGGCCCCGCGTAGGCCTGCTTCACCGAGAGCGCGATGGGGTGGTTCGAGTACGCCTCCGCGTGCGCCGCGATGGACAGCAGGCGATCGGGGTCGATGTCGGCCTCCGGATGGATGGCCACCACGTTGAACGAGCCGTCCGTGAGCGTGCCCGTCTTGTCGAACACGACGGTCTCCGCGGCTGCGAGCGTCTCGAGGTAGTTGCTGCCCTTCACGAGGATGCCGAGGCGCGAGGCGCCGCCGATGCCGCCGAAGAACGACAGCGGCACGCTGATGACGAGGGCGCAGGGGCACGACACTACGAGGAAGATGAGGCCGCGCTGCACCCAGTCCGACCAGCCGCCGCCAAGCAGCAGGGGCGGCACGACGGCCAGCAGCACCGCGATGCCCACGACGGCCGGCGTGTAGTAGCGGGCGAAACGGGTGATGAAGTTCTCGGTCTTGGCCTTCTTCTCGGCCGCGTTCTCCACGAGCTCGAGGATGCGCGACACGGTGGACTCGCCGAACGGCTTCGTCACGCGCACGGTGATGAGGCCGGTCATGTTGACGCAGCCCGAGATGATCTCGTCGCCCTCGCGCACCTCGCGCGGCACCGACTCGCCCGTGAGGGCCGCGGTGTCGAGCTGCGAGGTCCCGGCGATCACGACGCCGTCGAGCGGCACGCGCTCGCCGGCCTTCACCACGATCTCGTCGCCCACGGTAACCTCGTAGGGGTCCACCTGCACGAGCTCGCCGTCGCGCTCCACGTTGGCGAAATCGGGCGCGATGTCCATCATGTCGGCGATGGATTTACGGCTCTTGCCTACGGCGTAGCTTTGGAACAGCTCGCCCACCTGGTAGAACAGCATGACGGCGGCGCCTTCGGCCATATGCGGATCGCTGTCGGGGAACAGCACGAGCGCGAACGCGCCGATGGTGGCCACCGTCATGAGGAAGTTCTCGTCGAACACCTGGCCGTGGCCGATGTTCTTCGCCGCGCGCAGCAGCACGTCGTAGCCGGCGATGAGGTAAGGGACGAGGAAGAGCGCGAACTCCACCCACAGCGCGGCCGTCTCGCTGCCGAGCCACGTGGCGAGCGGCAACAGCTCGGCGATCACGTAGACGACGACGAACAGCGCGATAGCGAGGAGGATGCGATTCCTCGTACGTTTCTGCTTCTTATTCATGGTCTCCAACCTTGGAATCGGGGAGGGGAGGGCGCGCGCCGGCATGCGAATGTTTCACGTGAAACATTCGTTCGTGCGGCGAGCGGTTCCCCTCGGAGTTTGAAATGGTTAGCGCAAAATGACGCAGTCGGGCTCGATCTTCCGGCATACGCGCTCGGCCTCGTCGAGCACGGCGTCGAAGCGGTCGTCGTCGGCTTCGATCACGAGCTTCTGCGTCATGAAGCTGACCGTGGCGCTCTTCACGCCGTCGATGTTCTTGATGCCGTTCTCCATCTTCGCGGCGCAGTTCGCGCAATCGAGGTCCTGGAGTTTGAAAGCCTTGCGCATGGTGGTAGTCCTTTCGAGCCGTTGTCCTGGTCGTTTATTCGCAGATGTGGGTCATGCCCTGGGCGAGCACGGTGTATACGTGGTCGTCCGACAGCGAGTAGATGACGTTCTTGCCGTCGCGCTGGAACTTCACGAGGCGGGCCTGCTTGAGCGTGCGCAGCTGGTGCGATACGGCGCTCTGCGTGGCGCCGATGAGCTCGGCGAGGTCGGCGACGCACAGCTCCTGGCCCATGAGCGCATACAGAATCTTGATGCGCGTCGTGTCGCCGAACACCTTGAACAGGTCGGCGAGGTCGTACAGTATCTCCTCGTCGGGCATGCCCTCGGGGCCCGACGCCCCCGCGTGTTCGGCGCAGCCGCACGAGCAGCCGTTGTCGTGCGCGCTCTCGTCGTTCGTCTTGCTCTTCATTCGCTCAACCTCTCAACATATGATCAACTGTTCATAAGTATAGAAGGTGACGGGGCGATGTCAAGGGGGAGAAGGGAAGAAAGGGGAATTCCCCGCTTGTTGCATTTCCAACGGAATGCGGACGGGCGCTGTGCTATCCTCGCGGCATGATTCGACGAGGTTCGACGAGGATGCCTGCGGGAGGAACAGCATGATACGGAAGATCATCGAGATTGACGAGCGCGCGTGCAACGGGTGCGGGCTGTGCGTGACGGCGTGCCATGAGGGCGCGATAGGCCTGGTGAACGGCAAGGCGCGCCTGCTGCGCGACGATTACTGCGACGGTTTGGGCGACTGCCTGCCTGCGTGCCCGACCGGCGCCATAACCTTCGTGGAGCGCGAGGCCGAAGCGTACGACGAACAGGCGGTGCTCGCGGCGAAGGACGGGAAGGCCGCGAAAGCACCCTCCGGCCCGACGCCTTCGGCCATCGCGTCGTGGCCGATCGAGATCAAGCTCGTGCCTGTGCAGGCGCCGTACTTCGCCGGCGCGCACCTGCTGCTGGCCGCCGACTGCACCGCCTTCGCCTACGCGGACTTCCATCGCGACTTCATGTCCGGCCGCGTCACGCTCATCGGCTGCCCGAAGCTCGACGGCGTGGACTACAGCCGGAAGCTCGAGGAGATCTTCGCGGGCAACGACATCGCCTCGGTTACCGTCGCGCGCATGCAGGTGCCGTGCTGCGGCGGCCTCGAGCACGCGGCGCGCACGGCGCTCGAGCGCAGCGGCAAGGACGTGCCCTTCGAGGTGGCCGTCATCTCCACGGCCGGCTCGCTGCTCGAACGCCGCTAGGCGCGGGACGCCCACCCGGCATCCCGCCCCTTCGCGCGCCAAAATGTTTCACGTGAAACATCCGTTCGCGTGCGACGAAGGCCCCGGCAACCGACCGGAGCGCAATTTCGTTCAAGCGGGCGCGGAGCGTTCGTGGTATCGTTGCCTGCTCGGATGAAAGGTGCGGGGTGGAGGCAATGGAAACGATCGAAGCATGGAACGCGCGCGCCGACGTGCGCGGGGCGCGGCTCGCCGACAGCGACATGGGCGCCGAGAACCGGCGCATCGCGCCGTTCGGCCCCTGCCCGGGCGTGGAGTTCGTCACGCTCGAGGGCATCGTGCAGCCGTTTCCGCTCCACTTCCACGATTTCTGGACCATCGGGCAGATGGTGCAGGGCAACCGCCGCATGACGTGTCGCGGCGAGGTGCACGACCTGGGCCCCGAGGACTTCGTGCTGTTCGGGCCGGGCGAGGTGCACGGCTGCAAGCCGATGAACGACACACCGCTCGTGTACCGCAGCATCGTGGTGCCCGTGGAGCTGTTCGCGCAGGCCTACGGCGAGTCGTTGGGCCTTGCGCCCGCCGAGGCCGCAACCCCGACCTGCCGGTTCGCGCCCGTGGTGGTGCGCGACGTCGTGCTGTCGGCGTGCATGGCGCGCCTGTACGCGTTCGCCTCCGACGACGTCGCGCACGACGCGCTCGAGGAGGAAGAGGCGCTGTGGGCCTTCCTCGCGCGGGTGGCCACGTACTGCGAGGGCGCGCCCGATGCGCAGGCGTCCCCCGAGGCGCCGTCCGCGGCGAACGTGGCCCGGGCGCGCCGCTTCCTCGACGAGCGCTTCGCCTCGGCCGTCACGCTCGACGACCTCGCGCGCGCCGCCGGCGTGTCGCGCTACCATCTCATCCGCGTGTTCTCCGACGAGACGGGCCTCACGCCCCATCGCTACCTGCAGGCGGTGCGCGCGAACCGCGCCCGCGACCTGCTGGCGGCTGGCGTCGAACCCTCCGAGGCGGCGGCGCAGTCCGGCTTCTCGGACCAGGCCCATATGACGCGCGTGTACAAGTCGTTCTACGGAATCACGCCCGGACGCTACCGGGCGGCGGCGCGCACGCGCGCGCAGGAGGGGAAGCTCGCATGACCGAACCGTCAGCTGAAACGATCGACGCCGCCGCGCCTACTGCATCCGCCGCGCCCGCCGCGCAGCAGCGCCCCGCCGTGCGCGGGCACGTGCTGGCGCTCGTCACCGTGCTCGTGTGGGCCGTGACCTTCGTGTCGACGAAGGTGCTGCTCGTGCACCTCGCGCCCATCGAGATCCTCTTCTTCCGCTTCGTCATCGGCTTCGCGGCGCTCGCGCTGCTGCGCCCGCGCATCCTGCGCGTGCAGGACTTCAAGGAGGAGCGCTGGTTCATGTTGGCGGGCGCGACGGGCGTGACGCTGTACTACCTGCTGGAGAACATCGCGCTCACGTTCACCACGGCGTCCATCGTGGGCGTGGTCGTGGCGGCGGCGCCCCTGTTCACGGGGCTGGCCTCGGCCGCGGTGCTCAAGGAGCGCCTGCGCGCGCCGTTCTTCGTCGGCTTCGCCGTGGCCATGGCCGGCGTGTGTCTCGTGAGCTTCGCGGGCGGCGCGGCGGGCGCGCTCGCGGGCGAGGGCATCGGCCAGGCGGGGCTCGTGGGCGTGGGGCTCGCGCTGGCGGCGGCCGGCACGTGGGCCGTGTACTCCATCGTCACGAAGAAGCTCTCGACGTTCGGCTACGACAGCATCCTCGTGACGCGCCGCACGTTCGCCTGGGGCCTCGCGTTCATGCTTCCCACGCTGCCCATCCTAGGCTTCTCGCCCGATTGGGCCTCGCTCGCGGCTCCCGAGATGTGGGGCAACCTCGTGTTCCTCGGCCTGGGCGCAAGCGCGCTGTGCTTCGTGACGTGGAACATGGCGGTGAAGGAGCTCGGGCCGGTGAAGACGAGCCTCTACATCTACCTCGTGCCCGCGCTCACCGTGATGGCCTCGGCCGCCGTGCTCGGCGACCCGCTCACGCCCCCGGTCATCGCCGGCGTGCTGCTCACCATCGCGGGGCTGTTCCTGTCCGAGCGCGGCAAGTAGCGGCGGCTGCGGCAGGCCCTACAGCGGCGCGAACGCCATGACGCTCAGGGCTGTCTGCAACGCGGCGAACAGCAGAAACGACGGCGCCGTGAAGGCCGCGAGCGCCGTTTTCGCCGGGGCGCGGTGCGCGGCGAGCCACCGCTTGATGCCGTCGCGGTTGCGCCCGAGCACCCAGACGGTGCCCAGGATGCCCGTGAGGAAGAACAGCTCGGCGAAGATGCTCTGCCCGAGTTCCGGCAGCAACCCCACGAGCTGCCCGAGCCAATCCGACAGGACGAGATTGTTGAAGATGTGCAGCCCGATGGCCCAGCCGAGCGAATAGCGCGTCGCCGCGAACCCCAGGACGATCCCCGTGCAGAACGCGAAGCCGCCCTGCGCGAAATCGCCGTGGAACAGGCCGAACAGCACCGCAGACGCCACGATGGCGAACGTCTGCCCGAACTTCGCGAGCGCGCCCAGAACCACGCCGCGGAACACGATCTCCTCGACGATAGGCGCGAGCACGCCGGCGTACAGGATCATCCACACGGTGGGTGCGGCCGCGTCGAGGCTGTCCATCGTGGAGAACACGCGGTAGCCGAGCGCGTCGGCCAGCGCGCCGAGGCACAGCGTGATCACCGAGAAGACGGCCTGCGCGCCCACGAGCAGCAGCAGGAACGTGCCGAGCATGCGCGCGTTCATGCGGTGCGGCTCGGGGTCGGCGCGCCGGAGGCTGGGCAGGAACCGGCCGCGCAGCTTGAGCAGCACGAACAGCATGCCCGCCGCCAAGCCGGCGATGCTCATCTCGCCCAGATGGTCGCTGAAGAACGTGCTCGCGCCCGCGAACCCGGCGGCTTCGAGGGCCAGGGCCAGCGCGTAGCCCGCCAGCGTGAAGATGAGCGTGTAGACGAACACGAACCGGCTCTGCCGCCCCATGGCGCGCCGCACCTCGCGGCGTCCTTCCTTCGAGAGCGCCTGTCCTCCTTCGTTGGCCGCGTTGGCTGCGGTCGATGATGCGAACGGATGTTTCACGTGAAACATCCTCAGCGCTCGGGCGCGACGCGCAGGGCCACGGCCCCGCGGTCGAGCAGCGGCTCGTACACGCCGGTGAGCCACAAGGCGGGCTCGCCCGGCCCCAGCACAAGCGGCATGCGGTTGTGCACCGGCGCCACGGCCGCGTTCGGCTCGGTGGTGACGAGCGAGAAGCGCCCCTTGTCGTGGATGCCCGCCAGCAGCAGGGGAGCGCCGTCCGCGTGCTCGAAGGCGTACTGGCGCTTGACGGGGCGGCCGGTGCGCGCGCTCGGCACCGTCTCCGACGCGTGCGACTCGTAGAAGCCCCAGGCGGGTATGAGGCAGCGCCGCCGCGCGAACGATTCGCGCCACATGCTGCCGTCGTCGCGCAGCGCCGTCTCGATGCGCGTGTTGAACACGGGCCCGTTCTTCCAGGGAACCTCGTAGCCCCAGGCCATGTGCGCGACGGCGAGCCCGCACCCCGAGCCGCTCGGCACGATGAGCGGCACCACCGACGAGGGCAGCGCCTCGACACGCGCAGGCGCAGGTGCAGGTGCGGAATCCGGGCTTGCCGGCGTCTCGTCGAACAGTGACAGCTGCGAGGTCGAACGCTGCGGCGCCGCCGGGCGGGCGACGTCGGCCTCGGCGGCCAGGAACTCCTCGTACGCCTCGAGCGGGTCGAGCGAGCCGAGCTCGCCGACGTGCTCGGCCAGGTCGCGCTCGATTTCCGCGGCGATGCGGGCGACTTCGTCGCGATCGATCGGTATGAAACGACGGCACATGGACGGCTCCTTTCCGCTTCCAAACGATGCTGCCACCGCGCAGCATAGCGCATCGCCCGCGACGTGCGGCCGACGGCGCGCCCGCTGTCGCTTCGCCGTTGCCGACGCGGGCAGGCGGCCGGTTCCCGAGGGGTTTACGCCTCGGCTTCCAGCACGAACTTGCCGCGCTCGCGATGCAGCTTGAAGGGGTACACGATCAGCTCGAGACCGAGCAGCAGCAGATGGTGCTCGATGTTCGCGAACGGGTTGAGGATGAGCAGCACGGCCAGCACGAGCTCGAACACGCACAGCGCGAGCGAGAAGACGAAGGGCTCCTTGCGCTTGATGTCGGCGATGATCTCGTCGAATTCGCCCGCGGCCTTCACGAGGCCCAGCAGGCCCCAGATGATGCCGATGAACGTGGTGGAATTCGACCCGTGCACGGCGGTGACGAGGCCCAGCACCACCAGCACGATGGCGGCGCCCACGCTCGTCGCGCCCGCTTCCACGTCGCGCTCGCGCGCCACGGCCACGATGCTGCCCACGCCCGACAGCACCATGGGCACGCCGAGGAAATAGGGGAGCACCTCCTCGCCTACGTCGGGAAACAGCAGGCAGCCCACGCCCACGACGGGCAGCACGAGCATGGAGATGACGGCCAGTTTGACGCTCGCCTTGCTCTCCTTGAGATCCTTGACGGAATGGATGGTCGACACGGAGGTCCTTTCGCGATGATCGAGGGAATCACCATTGTAGCACCGCCGCGTCGACGCCCGGATGCCGCTCGGAAACTTCGGGGTTGACAATACCCGCCAGGGGTATATACTCACCGCTAGATACCCAGCAGGGGTATAGGCGAACGAGGAAGCGAGGAGTCATCATGGCCGAGGAGAACACCGCCGAAGAGACCGGCTGCGGCTGCCGTCGCAAGGAGACGCCCCGCTCGCAGGAGCTGCAGGCCGACCTGCATAAGCGCCTGAACCGCATCATCGGGCAGCTCGGCGGCATCAAGACGATGATCGACGACAACCGCTACTGCGGCGACGTGCTCACGCAGCTCGCCGCAGCCGAGAGCGCCGTGCACAGCGTGTCGGCCCTCATGCTGCAGAACCACCTGGAAACGTGCGTGGTCGAGCAGATCGAGCAAGGCAACCTCGAAGTCATCGACGAGGTCATGCAGCTCATGAAGAAGTTCTCGCGCTAGACGCGTCCGCGGGCTCGCCCGCATGTTTCACGTGAAACATTTGTACGTGCAAGCGCATGGTTCGAGTAAGGAGCGAAAGGTGAAGCAAGCGTTCGATATAACCGGCATGACGTGCGCGGCGTGCTCGGCGCGCGTGGAGAAGGCGACGCGCGGGGTGCCGGGCGTGGAAGACGTCGCGGTGAACCTGCTGAAGAACAGCATGGAGGTGACCTTCGACGGCGCGCCCGACACGGTGGGCGCCGTGGAGGCGGCCGTGGAGAAGGCGGGCTACGGCGCGACGGCGCGCGTGCCGGCTGGCACGCAGGGCGGCGGCGCGGGCGCGGGAAGCCGTGCGGCGCAGGCGCGTCCCGTGGCCGATGCGGCCGCCGAGGCGAAGCGCGTGCGCATGCGCCTTATCGTGTCCACCATATTCACGGTGCCGCTGTTCTACCTGTCCATGGGGCACATGTTCGGCTGGCCGCTGCCCGGCTTCTTCCTGGGCGACGAGAACGTGATGACGTTCGCGTTCACGCAGTTCCTGCTGCTTCTGCCCGTCGTGTTCGTCAACTTCAAGTTCTTCCGCGTGGGCTTCAAAACGCTGTTCCACGGCGCGCCGAACATGGACTCGCTCATCGCGCTCGGCTCCACCGCGGCCACCGCGTACGGCGTCTACGCCATCTACAAGATCGGCATCGCGTTGGGCGCGGGCGATCTGCACGCCTCGCACATGGCGGCGATGGACCTGTACTTCGAGTCGGCGGCCATGATCCTCACGCTCATCACCCTGGGCAAGTACTTCGAGGCCCGGGCGAAAGGCAAGACCACCGACGCCATCGCGAAGCTCATGGACCTCACGCCGAAGGAGGCCACGCGCCTCGTGGACGGCGTCGAGGAGCGCGTGCCCGTCGAGGCCGTGCGCGTGGGCGACGTGCTCGTGGTGCGTGCGGGCGAAGGCGTGCCCGTTGACGGCACCCTGCTCGAGGGCACCGGCACCGTGGACGAGTCGGTGATCACGGGCGAGAGCGTGCCGGTGGACAAGCGTCCGGGCGACGGCTTGACGGGCGCCACCGTGAACAGCACGGGATGGTTCACCATGCGGGCCGACCGCGTGGGCGACGACACGACGCTGGCCGGCATCATCCGGCTCGTGGACGATGCCACGTCGAGCAAGGCGCCCATCGAGAAGATCGCCGACAAGATCTCGGGCGTGTTCGTGCCGGTGGTCATCGTCATCGCCGTGGTCACGTTCGCCGTGTGGATGTTCGGCGGCTCGACGCTCGAGGTGGCGCTGTCGCATGCCATCTCGGTGCTCGTCATCTCGTGCCCGTGCGCGCTCGGCCTGGCCACGCCCACGGCCATCATGGTGGGCACGGGGCGCGGCGCGACCAACGGCATCCTCATCAAGTCGGCCGAGGCGCTGGAAACGGCGCACGACGTGAAGACGGTCGTACTCGACAAAACCGGCACCGTCACCCAGGGCACGCCGAGCGTGACCGACGTGGTCGCGGCGGCGGGCGTGGGACCCGAGCGCCTGCTCGAGCTGGCGGTGTCCATCGAAGGGCGCTCGGAGCACCCGCTTGCCCGCGCCGTGTGCGCCTATGCGCGCGAGCAAAAGGCGTACCCGCTGCTCGTGGAGGACTTCAAGCAGGTGCCGGGCGAAGGCGTGGCCGCGCTCGTCGACGACCGCCCCTCGTGCGCCGGCAACCTGCGCATGATGGAGGCGCGCGGCATCGCCGTCGGCGGGTTCGCCGCCGCGGCCCACGCGCTGGCCGACGAGGGCAAGACGCCGCTGTTCTTCGCGCAGGACGGCAAGCTGGAGGGCCTCATCGCCGTGGCCGACACGGTGAAGCCGTCGAGCGCGGGCGCCCTTGCCGAGCTCAAGGCCATGGGCATCCGCACGGTCATGCTCACGGGCGACAACGAGCGCACCGCCGCCGCCATCCAGCGCGAGGTGGGCGCCGACGAGGTGATCGCCGGCGTGTTGCCCGAGGGCAAGGAGCGCGAGATCCGCCGCCTGTCCGAGCAGGGCCGCGTGGCCATGGTGGGCGACGGCATCAACGACGCCCCGGCGCTCGCGCGCGCCGACATCGGCATCGCCATCGGGGCCGGCACCGACGTGGCCATCGAGAGCGCCGACATCGTGCTCATGAAGAGCGACCTGCTCGACGTGCCCGCCTCCATCCAGCTGTCGCGCGCGACGCTGCGCAACATCAAGCAGAATCTGTTCTGGGCGCTCGTCTACAACGCCGTGTGCATCCCCGTCGCGGCCGGCGCGCTCTCGTTCATGGGCGTGAACCTCAACCCCATGATAGCCGCTGCGGCCATGAGCCTGAGCTCGGTGTGCGTGGTGTCGAACGCCCTGCGCCTGCGCGGCTGGAAGCCCAACCTGTCGGCGGCGTCGGCCGTCGGGAAAACGGTATCGTCGGACGCGTCGGCGCCCGTTACGTACAGCGAACTGGCGGCAGCGGAAACCCCCGCGCCGCCCGAGAAGAAGGAGATCGCCATGGAGAAGACCCTGCAGGTTGAAGGCATGATGTGCCAGCACTGCGTCGCGCACGTGAAGAAGGCCCTCGAAGGGGTGGAAGGCGTCGAGGAAGCCGTCGTCGACCTCGAAGCCGGCACCGCCACCGCCAAGCTGGGGCACGACGTTCCCGACGAGCAGCTGGCGCAAGCCGTGGTCGAGGCGGGGTACGAGGTGAAGGGGTAGCTCCCCTAGCACCCCACGATGATCTCGCGCAGCGCGGCCACCAGCTTCTCGTTGTCCTCGCGGGTGCGCACGGCCACGCAGAAGTAGCGGCTGTCATCGAGCGCCGGCGTCCCTTCCAGCTTGCGGATCAAAAAGCCCGCCAGCTGGAGGCGGCGCGCCAGCTCTTCGGTGTTCGCTACGCCGAGGGCCAGGTCGGGACCGCCGTCGAAGGTGCACATGACGTAGTTCGCCTCGGCGGGGAAGATGTCGATGCCGGGGATGAGGTTGAGCATGCACTGCAGCCAGGGAATCTCGGAGTCCAGAAACTCGCGCGTGCGCTCGAGGTGCTCCGTCTCGGTGAGGGCCAGCTCCCCGATCACCTCGGCGAACATGGGCACGCACGAGCTGTCGTAGAAGCGCGTGATCTGCGCGATGGTGTCGGGGTGCGCGATGCAGTAGCTGATGGGGATGCCCGGCATGGCGAAGGGCTCGCACAGCGAGCGCACCACCACGAGGTTGCGGTGCTCGGTGACGAGCGGCACCATGCTCTCGCCGCCCAGCGTGAGCTCGATGGAGCGCTCGTCCACCACCACCCACGTGCAGGCCTCGAGGTAGGCGAGCAGCGTCGGCTTCGGCAGCAGGCGGCTCGTGGGGTAGCCGGGGTTCGCCAGCACGGCGGCGTCGAACACGATGCCGTGGCGCTCGGCCGCGGCCGGGTCGGGCACGACGAAGCCGGCGGGGCTCGCGATTTCCACGACGCGATGGCCGGCGTTGCCCGCCGCCAGCGCGTACTCCACGGGGCCGGGAACGGCCACGCCCACGGTGCAGGGCTGGTAGGTCTGAGCGACGGCGCGCACCATGTCGCCCACGGTGGAACCCACGAGGAATGACTCGACGGGCAGCCCGAACTTGCGCGCGAGCACGCTGCGCAGCGTGTGGGCCTCGCGGTCGGGCGGATAGTTCAGCTCGCCGGCGGCGAGCGCGGTCTCCATGGCGCGGATGAACGAGGGAGGCGTGCCCAACGGGTTCGCCGTTCCGGAAAAGTCGATCCAGTTCATCTCGGAACGCATCTCGTACGGAGGCGAGAGCAGCTGTTCGGGCAGCGCGGTCACGCAGTCGCGCACGCCGGGACGCGCGTCGGTGGATCGCTGCGTCATCGTCTCTCCTCTCCCTGCCGTGCGTTTTGCCTCGTGGTTCGAGGCAAGGAATGAATATCCTAGCACAAGTTCATGACACGCGGGTGCGGCATGGTAGACTTATTCGCGTTATGCGAGACGACTCCCCACAGACCGATGTTCGAGAAACCGTCGATGACGGCCCGTCCTCGATGCCGCTCGAGGCATGGCGGGGGCCGGCCATCCTGCTCGTCGACCTCGACGCGTTCTTCGCCTCGGTCGAGCAGCTCGACCATCCCGCCTGGCGCGGCAAGCCCGTCATCGTGGGCGGCGACGCCGACAAGCACGGCGTGGTGTCCACGGCGTCCTACGAGGCGCGCCCCTTCGGCGTGCACAGCGCCATGCCCTCCTCGACGGCGAAGCGCCTGTGCCCCCACGCCATCTGGACGCACGGCCATTTCGACCGCTACCGCGAGATGTCGAACGCCATCATGGACATCCTCCACGCCGAGACGCCGCACGTGCAGCAGGTGAGCATCGACGAGGCGTTCATGGACGTCACGCCCACCGCGGTGAACCGCGAGCATCCGGTGCGCATCGCGCAGCGCATCCAGAACCGCGTCGAGAAGCTGGGCGTCACCTGCTCCATCGGCGTGGGCACCTCGAAGACCGTGGCGAAGATCGCCTCGGACATGGACAAGCCGCGCGGCCTGACCGTGGTGTACCCGGGCGGCGAGCGGGATTTCCTTGCGCCCCTGCCCATTCGCACGATGAGCGGCATCGGCGCGTCGGCCGAGGCCAAGCTGCACTCGTACGGCATCCGCACGCTCGGCCAGCTGGCCGACGCGGACGAGGGCCTGCTGCTGCGCGTGTTCGGCAAGAACGGCCACGTCATGCACGTGCGCGCGAACGGCGGCGACGACGCGCCCGTCGAGCAGGACGACGCGGTGAAGTCGGTGTCGAACGAGATGACGTTCGCCGTCGATCTCACCACGCGCGAGGAGGTGGAGGGAGCCATCGCCACCATCGCCGCGAAGGTGGGGCGCCGCCTGCGCCGCAAGGGCCTGCGCGGCCGCACCGTCAGCCTGCGCGTGCGCTACGACGACCGCAGCGTCCGCTCGGTGCAGCGCCTGCTGCCGAAGCCGAGCGACGACGAGTTCGCCTACACCCCGCTGCTCTACCGCATGATGGACGAGCTGTGGCATCCGGGCACGCCCGTGCGCCTCATCGGCGTGGCCATGACGGGGTTCGCGGAGGGCGAGGGCGTGCAACAAAGCCTGTTCGACCTCGCCGAGGCCGCTCCCAACGAGGACGACGTGCAGCCCGTCATAAAGGACGAGGGCAAGCGCCGGGGCCTGATCGAGGCCACCGACCTCGTGAAGGACAAGTTCGGAGAATCCGCCGTACGCTTCGGCCGCGAATTGCGGGGCGAGGAAAACACCACCGGCTCCGCCAGCAAGAACCCGGCGGACTACAAGTGACGAAACTCAAAGGGGGAGGTTCCGTGGGAAACGAGCGCCGCTTCGACGGCAAAGCGGATGTCTACGAGACGGCGCGCCCCGGCTATGCGCCCGCGCTTCTGACCTACCTTGCGGCCAAGGAGGGGTTCGTTCCGGGCGCTGCGGTGGCCGACGTCGGATCGGGCACGGGAAGGTTCTCCCGACAGCTGTTGGATCTCGGCTGCATCGTGACGGGCGTCGAGCCGAACGACCAGATGAGGGCCGTGGCAGAAGCGCGTCTCGGGGAGCATCCCGGGTACTTCTCGACGGCGGGCTCGGCGGAGCGAACGGGCCTCGCCGACGCGTCGGTCGACCGCGTGTGCGCCGCCCAGGCTTTCCATTGGATGGATGCGCAGGCGTTTCGGCGCGAGTGTCTGCGCGTGCTGCGCCCGGGAGGCGTCGTCGCGCTCGTGTGGAACTTCCGCGATCCGACTTCGCCGCTCGTCCGCGCGAGCGCCGCCGTATGCGCGCGGCATTGTCCGCGGTTCACGGGATTCAGCGGGGGCATGGACTTCGACGGCGATGCCGTCGCGCGCTTCTTCGACGGGGAGTACCGGACGGTCTCGTTCCCTCACGACCTGGCGTACGACCGTCGCGGCTTCGTCGATCGGATGCTGTCGGCCTCCTACGCACCTGATCGCGACGACGCGGCTCGCGCCGCATACGTCGCCGACTTCGAGCGCCTGTTCGACGAGCACGCGCAGGCCGGCACCCTCGTGATGCCCAACAGCACCGTGGCCTACCTCGGCGAAGTGGCGTAGGGGAGCACCTTCCCCCGAACCTCCGGGGGAAGGTGCGCACGCGCTTCGCTAGGCCATGCCGATGAGTTTCGCCATATTCGCGTACATGACCTTCTCGGACAGCTCCGTGCCCTCCCCGAAGGCCTCGAAGGCGGTTTTGACGGCTGCCCGGGTGCCTCCGAAGGGGCGGTCGACGCCGAAGAGCACACGGTCCTCGCCGAACAGCTCGACGAGCATGCGCATCTCCTCGGCCGAGCGGAAGGTCGTGTCCACCCAGAGGTTCTCGGCGCCCCCAAGGTGCGCGGCGAGCGTTTCCGCCTCGCCGCCGGTCAGGCCGCCGGCATGCGCAGCGATGAACTTGACCTGGGGCAAGCGTTCCACGAGGTACATGAAGTCCTCGAGGTTGCCGTAGGCGGGGTTCTGGGTGGCCGCTTCCGGAGAGTCGTCGGGATAGTAGGAGTTCACGCCGCAGTGGCTCACCACGGGCAGGCCCGTCTCGGCCCACAGGGCAACCGCCTCCTCCACGCGCGGGTCGCGCAGCGAGACGTTCTGCAGTATGGGGTGGATCTTGAGGCCGCGCGCTCCTTGCGCGGCGTCGGCGAGCAGCTGCGACCCGATGGCGCGCCCGTCCTCGATGCGCCAGTCGGCCGAGGTGAAGGGGATGATGCGCGGCTCGACGAGCGCGGCCACCCGGTAGTCTTCGAACGTGATGAAGGGCGCCACCGGATACAGGCAGACGTAGTCGACGTGCGATTCGTCGAGGTCGCGCGACAGCTTGCTCAACGTGTTGGCGTAGCTGACGGCGGCCGTCATGTCGATGACGTTCTTCACCTGCTCGGGGTTGTCGGGGTCGAGGAACGCACCCTTGAAGCCGCCTTCGGAATAGGAAGCGAACGGATCGTGCTGGGAGGGGTCGATGGGGACGTCGCCTTTGTACACGACGTTCTTCTCGTATGCGAAGATGTCGCCGAGGTGGGAATGGCAGTCGATGATCTGGTGCATGATGCTCCTCGTTTCTCTCATGGTTTTCGATGGGGTAGAACGACGGTCTTACGACGGGTTCGCGGCGCCGGCCGCGCACGCGGGCGCATCGTCGGGCGTTTCGGACGACGGCGCCGCGGAACTCAGCTTGGTGGCCGCCATGGCAGCCGCTCCGACGAGGGCGGCGATCAGGAAGCACGCGCCGGCGGCGACCCACCCGAACGATTCGACGAGCGCTCCGGACACGGGCGCGCTCAAGAGGGTGCCCGTGTTCAAGCCGATGTTCAGCACGCCGAGCGCGATGCCCGCGTACATCGGCTTGGAGGCGGTCTCGGGCCCGATCGTCCAGCAGATGCAGGGAATGAGCGCGTCGAAGATCGGGAACACGAACACGAACGCGACGACGAGCGGCTCGCCGGTGATGAGGAAGGCGGCCAGGCCGATGAGGCCGTACGCGAAGAAGCTCACGACGCCGAGGCGCTTGCGGTTCTTCACGCGGTTCAAGATGCCGCCGATGATCCAGGCGTACACCATCTCGACGAGGTACAGGATGGCCACCCAGCGGCCGATCTCCTCAAGCGACCAGGACGTAGCCACGCCCCAGTATGCCGACACCCAGCTGACGAACGTGAACGAGCAGAACGTGAAGCAGGCCGCGGCGATGGCGAGCGTGAACGATGCGCGCGACTTCAGTCCCTCGCGGATGGACACCTCGCTGCTCTCGACGTCCGCGAAGCTCTCGCCGGGCGCGGGGCTCTCGACGAACACCAGGAACAGCACGGCGGTCAGCACGCATGCGACCAGGCCGAGCATCCACATCCCCTGCCATCCGAACGCTCCCGACAGCGGGGCGGCGCAGAAGAAGAGGATCGTTTGCGAAACCATCATCCACGAGCCCCAGAGCCCCATGGGCAGGCCGCGCTTCTCGGGCGGGAACCACATGGAGATGAGCGTCGGCGCCAGCACCGCGATGATGCCGATACCCGTCCCCTCGACGACGCGGCTGACGATGAGCACGCCGACGTTGTCGGTGGCGAGGCCTATCAGCGAGCCGACGATGGCGAAGGCGAGGGCGGCCACGCCCGCCTTCTTCGGCCCGAACCGCTTGATGATCATCGCGGCGGGCAGCGCCATGATGATGCCGACGAAGGTGAAGATGGTGCTGAGCAAGCCTGCCGTGCCCATGCTGATGCCGAATACGTCCATGAGGACGGTGATGATGGGCGAGACCTTGTTCTGCACGAGGGCAAGCGATATGCCGCCGAATATGGCGACGAGGCATACCGCCCAGCCCTTCGCGCTCGTGGTTCTTGTCACGCTCATGGTGAACCCCCTTACGTTTCGTGTACGTTGCCGCGCAGTCCCGATGCCGCTGCGGTACCTCCTCTCGACGTCGTGCGGCGTGACTCGGAAGACCTGCGCGGCACGCACCTTACGGAGCGGCTTCGTCTGCGGGAACATCTCGGGAGGATGGTTGTCGCGATCCGGCGACCTCATCACGAAAGGATGGGGGAGGGCCCTCTCATCATTTCGTGATGAGAGGGCCGGGACGAGCATTTCAACCTCCGATGACCACTGACGAGTTCGGGGGCGTGGATATAATTGCACCCGGCACGTGGAGGGGCAGGCGAAGGCGGGGAGGTCTCAATGCGCTCGGGTCCGATCATGCACACACTACGCACTATGTTCTCGTCGACGCCGGGCGGCGTCGCGCTGCTCTGCTCGTTCTCGTTCTACAAGGCGCTCGCCATCATCGTGTGCACCGAGTCGTTCCTGTTCCCTTCGGCGCGGCAGATCGCGCCGACCGTCGTCGATCCGCAGATCGTGTTCTTCCTGGCGTGCGCGACGGTGTGCATCGTCGTTGCGGTGTTCCTGCGGAAGAGCAGCGCCCTGTTCGCCCAAGACTGGTACGCCTGGCTCATGCTGCTGTCGATGCTCGTGGGGATGCTGCTTCTGTTCCTGCGCGCGAACGCCGACGCTCAGGACGTCTTTTCCCAGGATATGTGCTTGTATTTGGGAATCGGGTGCCTGGCGCTCGGTTTCATGGGGGTCCATATCGAGTTCGGGCGGGTGTTCGGGCACCTCGGCATGGCGAGGACGCTCGCGTTCGGCGTCGCCTGCTCGTGCATCGGCGGCGCGCTCTACTTCGCGGCCGGCATCCTCGAAGGGCCGTTTGCCTGGCTCGCGGTCGCGCTGTACGCCGTCGTCATCGTAGGCTCGTTCTCGCGGGCGCGCCGCGCGATGGGCAAGGCCGTCATCTACGGTCGGAAATTCGAGGAGGATCTGCAGGTGCCGTACCGGTTCATGTCGACGTCGCTGCTCCAGGGCCTGTCGTTCGGCTTCCTGTACGGGGCCCTTGCGTTCTCGGACGGGGAGGCGTGGCAAGGCGTCGAGCTGGCCGGGCTGCTCGGCTCAGCGCTGCTGACGGCGCTCGTCTTCCTGGTCGCCCATGTGGACTTCAACCGCGCTATCTACCAGGTCGGGTTCCCGCTCATCGCCGTCAGCATGCTCTGTTCGAGCTTGGTCGTCGCGTTTCCGACGATGTGGGTCGCCTGCCAGGTGACGGGGTTCCTCTATCTCGACTTGGCGCTGTGGGCCCTGGGATCGTACCTGATCAAGGACTGCGACCAGCCTTCGACGTGGGTGGCTTCCTGCCCGACGGCCATGCTCATGATCGGCAGGGCCGTCGGCATCGCGGCGGGAGGGGCGGTGGGCGGCCCCGACGGGCAGACGGCCTGGTGCGTCGGGGCGTTCGCGATCGTGCTGGCCTCGCTGCTGCTGTCGAACGAGCGCAACATCAGGACGGGGTGGGGCTTCATCTGCCCGGGGGATTCCCGGTCGCAGGTCGATTTGAGCGCCACGTGCGAAGTCGTGGCGAAGGAGTACCTGCTCACCCCGCGCGAGCTGGAGGTGCTCAAGCCGCTCGTCCAGGGCGACGATGCGCAGGACATCGCGGGGCGTCTGTACATTTCGCCCAACACGGTGAAGTCGCATATCCAGAACATCTACAACAAGCTGGGCGTCCATTCGCGCAAAGAGCTGCTGCGCGTGGTGGAGAGCCGTCTCAAGCTCCTGGAGTCCCGCTGAGAGGCGCCCGGTCCCGCGATTCGCAGGCCGGGCGCGAAACGTCCTAGCGCTTGTCGGCCAAGAAGAACAGGGCCATGGTTCCCGGGCCGGAGTGGGCGCCGATGACGGGGTCGACGTAGTTGATGACGACCTCCTTCACGCCGAAGCGCTCCTTCACCTGCTCGGCCACGTATTCGGCCTCCTCGATGCAGTCGCCGTGGGTGATGAACACCATCTGCTCGTCGATGGGGGCGATGGCCGTCTTCTCCATGTGGTCCACCAGCGCGTTGAGCGACTTCTTGCGCCCGCGCACCTTCTCGAGCGGGATGAGGTGCCCTTCGTCGTCCACGTGCATGACGGGCTTGATGTTGAGCATGGTGCCCGCCCAGGCCGCCGTCTTCGACACGCGCCCGCCGCGGAACAGGAACATGAGGTCGTCCACGGTGAACCAGTGCGCCAGGTGCAGCTTGTTCTGCTCCACCCAGTCGCGCACTTCCTCGATGGAGGCGCCGGCGCGGGCGCGCTGCACGGCGTGCCAGATGAGCAGGCCCTCGCCGCCCGAGGCCGCCAGCGTGTCCACGGCGTACATCGTGCGGTCGGGGAATTCCGCGCTCAGCTGCTTCACCAAGAGCTCGGTGGCCTCGAACGTGCCCGACAGGCCGCTCGAGAAGCCCAGGTACAGGATGTCGCGGCCCTGTTCGAGCAGGTCGCGCATGAGCGCTTCGGAATCGGCCAGGTTCGGCAGCGACGTCGTGATGACCTTGCCCTCGCGCATCATCGTGTAGAACTGCTTGAGGTCGGTGTGCTGGCCCTTGAGGTAGCTTTGGTACTGCTCGTCGTCCACCATGAAGGTGAGGGGCAGGATGTGCAGGCCGAAGTCGTCGATCATGTCCTCGACGAGGTTGCAGCTCGAGTCCGTGACGATTTCAAATTCCATGTCGTTCCTCCGATGTGCGTGACCGCCGCAAAACGGCACCGTGGTTTATCCGTTAAAGTATACCTATTACCAATACAATATCCTGTGTCACATTTCTGAAATGTGATGAAGCCGAAGGGGAATGTGCGTGCATTACGCGCTCGTTCCACTATACTATAGCGGTTTGTAGCGAATAAACGCGCATATGCACCGAGGAAAGGTACGGAAAGCCGTGGCGAACACGTACAAAGAGACGATGAACCTTCCCCAGACCGACTTCGCGATGCGGGCGAACCTGCCCGAGAACGAGCCGAAGCGGCTGGCCAAATGGGAGGAAGAGCATATCTACGAGCAGGTGCTCGAGAAGAACAAGGACGGCAAGCCCTTCATCCTGCATGACGGCCCGCCGTACGCGAACGGCCCCATCCACATCGGGCACGCCTTCAACAAGATCCTCAAGGACTTCGTCAACAAGTCCCATGCGCAGCGCGGCTTCTTCACGCCGTACGTGCCCGGCTGGGACTGCCACGGCCAGCCCATCGAGCACATGGTGGAGAAGACGCTCGGTCCCGACAAGATGGCGAAGATCGACCAGCCCACGCTGCGCCGTTTGTGCCGCGAGTGGGCCGAGAAGTACGTCGACGTGCAGCGCGAGGGCTTCAAGCGCCTCGGCGTGAACGCCGATTGGGAGCACCCGTACCTCACGTTCACCCCGAACTACGAGGCGGGCAACGTCGAGGTGTTCAAGCAGATGTACCTCGACGGCTCGGTGTACCGCGGCCGCAAGCCCATCCACTGGTGCAAGCGCTGCCACACCGCGCTCGCCGAGGCGGAAATCGAATACTCCGACGAGACGTCGCCGTCCATCTTCGTGAAGTTCAAGATGGACCTCATGCCCGGCATGTTCGAAGCCGCCGGCGCGACGGGCGACGCCAACGTGCTCATCTGGACCACCACGCCCTGGACGCTGCCGGCGAACACGGCCGTGTCGCTGGCCCCCGACGCCGACTACGTCATGGTGGTGGCCGACGGCTCCAACATGATCATGGCGCGCGAGCTGGTGGAGCAGGTGGCCGAGATCGCGGGCTGGGAGTCCTACGACCTCGTGCGCGGCGCCGACGGCGAGCCCGTCGCGCTCAAGGGCCGCGAGTTCACGGGCCTCACCTACACATGCCCCATCCGCCAGGACCTCAAGGGCACCATCATCTACGGCGACCACGTGACGCTCGACTCGGGCACGGGCGCGGTGCACACGGCTCCCGGACACGGCCAGGACGACTACCTCGTCGCCCTCGAGTTCGACGTGCCGCTGCTCATGCCGGTGGACGACAACGGCGTGCTCACCGACGAGGCGGGCCCCTTCGCGGGCCTCGACGTGGACGAGGCGAACCCGGTCATCATCGAGTGGCTGCGCGAGCGCGGCACGCTCGTGGCCGAGAAGAAGATCCTGCACAGCTACCCGCACTGCTGGCGCTGCCACGAGCCGGTCATCTTCCGCGCCACCGACCAGTGGTTCGTGTCCATGGACAAGAACTCCCTGCGCGAGAACGCGCTCAACGCCATCGACCGCGAGGTGGAGTGGATTCCCGCGTGGGCGAAGAACCGCATCGGAAGCATGGTGGCCGACCGTCCCGACTGGTGCATCTCGCGCCAGCGCTCGTGGGGCGTGCCCATCCCCGTGTTCAAGTGCGCCAAGTGCGGCAACACGGTGGCCACCGCCGAGACGTTCGACGCGGTGATCGACCTGTTCTACCGCGAGGGCGCCGACGCGTGGTTCACGCACGAGCCGTCCGAGTACCTGCCGCGCGGCGTGAAGTGCGAGACCTGCGGCTGCTCCGAGCTCATCCCCGAGAAGGACATCCTCGACGTGTGGTGGGAGAGCGGCGTGTCGCACACCTCCGTGCTGAAGCACCGCGCCGACGAGGGCCTGCGCTTCCCGGCCGACATGTACCTCGAGGGCTCCGACCAGCACCGCGGCTGGTTCCAGTCCTCCCTGCTCACCAGCATGGGCGCCTACGGCGTGCCGCCGTACAAGTCCGTCATGCACTGCGGCTTCACGATGGACGCCGAGGGCAAGAAGATGTCGAAGTCGGCCGGCAACGGCATCGACCCCGCCGACGTCATGGCGAAGAGCGGCGCCGACGTGCTGCGCCTGTGGGTGGCGAGCGTGGATTACTCGCAGGACGTGAACATCGGCGACGAGATCCTCGACCGTACGTCCGAGGCGTACCGTCGCATCCGCAACACGATGCGCTTCATCCTGGGGAGCCTGAGCGATTTCAACGACCTCGAGCACAGCGTGAAGGAATGGGACGCGCTCGAGCCCATCGACCAGTGGGCCATGGTGCGCCTGTGGCAGCTGCTCGGCGACGTGGAGCACGCCTACGACGAGTACAAGTTCCACGTGGTGTATCGCACGGTGTACGACTACGTGGTGAACGATCTGTCCGCGGTGTACATGGATGCCACGAAGGACCGCGTGTATGCCGAGGCGCCCGATTCGCCGCGCCGCCGCGCCGCGCAGACGGTGCTCATGAACATCATCGAGGTGCTCGTGCGCGTGCTCGCGCCGGTGCTCTCGTTCACGACCGACGAGGTGTGGGAGCACTACCCGGAGGCCATCCGCAACCGTGCCGGTCGTCCGGCGAACGTGCAGCTGGCCGGCTGGCCCGAGAAGAGCGACTTTTTGCCCGCCCTGCCCGACGCTGCGTCGGCGAAGGCCCTCGCCGATGATTTCGCGGTGCTGCTCGAGGTGCGCGAGGTCGTGACGAAGGCGCTCGAAGAGGCGCGCGGCGCGGGGCTCGTGAAGAAGAGCCAGGAAGCGGCCATTTCCGTGACGCTGCCGGCCGATATGCTGGCCGTGGCGAGCGCCTACGACGCGGCGGTGTTCGAAGAGCTGTTCATCGTGTCGGAGGTGTCGTTCGCCGAGGGCGAGGAACTGGCTTGTGCGGTGACGCCGGCGTCGGGCGAGAAGTGCCCGCGCTGCTGGAACTACCGCACGCTCGGCGGCAACCCGAACCATCCGGACGTGTGCGAGCGCTGCGGCGACGTGCTCGACGCCATCGGCTTCACCGAGGGGGAGTAGGGCTTTTGAACGAGCAGACGACGGCCTCCGCTTCGGCGGAGGCCCCTGCATCCAAGCACTCCAACCGCACGCGCAACGCGCTCGTGTTCGGCGCGGTGGCCCTCGTGTGGCTGGCGCTCGACGTGCTGACGAAGGGCTGGGTGGCCGGCAACTACGCGCAGGGCGAGGTCATCACCGAGCCCATCCTCGGCCTCGTGCGCTTCCATCTCGTGCACAACACGGGCGCCGCCTGGGGCATGTTCGGCGATTCGACGTTTTTGCTGGGCGTCATGTCGCTCGTGGTGTGCGCGGCCCTCGTCGTGTACCTGTTCGCGCTCTCGCCGAAGGCGGGCGTCATCGAAACCGTGGGCATCGCGCTCGTGGTGGCGGGCGGCCTCGGCAACGTGCTCGACCGCTTCACGCTGGGCTACGTCGTGGACTTCATCGAGCCCACGTTCATCGACTTCCCCGTGTTCAACGTGGCCGACATCGGCGTGACGTGCGGGTTCGTCATCTTCCTCATCGGGGTGGTCACCCTGTGGCGTCGCGAGGATCGCGCCGCCGCCGAGCTTGCCGCGCGCGCCGAGCGCGTGGGGAGCGTCGACGAGGGGCCGGACGCCCGATGAGCCGCATGCTGAGCTACAACGTTGCCGCCGGGGACGCGGGGCAGCGCCTCGACGCGCTGCTGGCGGCGCGCGGGCTGTATCCGAGCCGCAGCGCCGCAGCGCGGGCGGTGGACGACGGCCTCGTGTTCGTGAACGGCGCCGCCGTGGCGAAGAAGCACGCCGTGGCGACGGGCGACACGATCGTCTACCAGGTGGAGGACGCGATCGAGCCGGGCCCTCTGAGCGGCCAGCCCATCGATTTGGACATCCGTTTCGAGGACGACAGCCTCATCGTGCTGTCGAAGCAGGTGGGGCTCGTGTGCCATCCGTCGGTCGACCACGACGACGGCACGCTGGTGAACGCCCTCATCTACCACTGCGGCGCCGAGAACCTGTGCAACGTGCAGGGCGAGGACGACCGTCTGGGCATCGTGCACCGCCTCGACCGCGACACGAGCGGCCTCATGCTGGCAGCGAAGACCGACGAGGTGGGCTACGCGCTCATGTCCGACATCCGCGACCGCGCGGTGGACCGCCGCTACCTGGCGCTCGTGCACGGCGTGATCGCCCACGACACGGGCATGATCGACGCGCCCATCGCCCGCGGCGAGAAGGACCGCACGCGCATGGCCATCCGCGACACCCCGTCGGCCCGCGAGTCGGTGACGACGTTTCGCGTGCTCGAGCGCTTCGAGCACGGGCCGCGCGACGACGGTTACACGCTCATCGACTGCAAGCTGTTCACGGGACGCACGCACCAGATCCGCGTGCACATGGAGTACGCGAAGCACCCCCTCGTGGGCGACCCGGTGTACACCGCGGGCTCCCCGAGCGCCCCGGCCGCCGACCTCGGCCTCGACCGCCAGTTCCTCCACTCGTTCCAGCTGTCCTTCGAGCACCCCGTCACCGGCGAGAGCCTCCGCTTCGCCGACAACCTCCCCGAAGACCTGCAGGATGCCCTGGACGAGCTGAGCGCCCGCAGCGCCGGCCGCACAACCGCCGGGGAAGAAGTGCTCGAGCTGCTGAAGAGCGCGCCGAAGCCGCTGTTGTAGTTTTTTTCTGGCGCGCCCTCCAACCTGCGCATCGTCCGAGCCCTGCGCGCCGACAAAGAGCCTCACCTGTTGACCGTCGAGCGCGCAGATAGGGGGGGGGTGCGAGGGGCCGCGCCATGGAGGAAATGTACGAAGGAAGCGGGCTTCTTACCCCTTCCCGTACACGCTCATGTTCTGCATCCGGGCTTGCAGGAAGCTGTCGGGGAAGTGGTCGTCGAAGAACTGCTGCTCCCAGGTGGTGGCAGGGATGCCGGCGGCGCGCTGGCCTTCGCGGTCGAGCGCGAGCACGGTGACGGCGATGTCCACCGCCAGAAAGACGCTGAGCGCCGCGGTGATGATGCGCGCGGCCGCGGTCTTGGCGTTCACGTGCGAGAACACCCGCTTGATGAACGGCAGGATCACGCGCACCCACACGAGGCCGAGCAGGCCCCACATCACGCCGAACGCGAAGTTCGTGCGCCCGCCGATGCTGCCGAACGTGCCGCTGTAGTCCCAGGCGATGGCGCCCCAGAGGATCTCCATGAGCCAGCTCGTCGAGTATTCCAGCACCGAGCCCAGCAGCATGGCGATGATGAAGATGATGAGGTTGTGCGAGTGGTAGAAGCGGTTGAGCGAGGCCGTGAGCACCACCGCGCCCACGCCGTAGATGGGCGAGAACGGCCCCCACACGAGCCCTGCGCGGCTCTCGTAGCCGCCGTACACGATGGCGTGGAACACCGTCTCCACCACCAACCCGAACACGCAGCCGGCTATGAACAACCAGAACAGCGTGAAGTAGTCGATTTTGAGGAAGCCGAGGTTCGGGCGCACCTGCTCGCGCGCCTCTTTGCCGATCTCGCGCAGGATGCCGGGATGCGGCGCGCTCGCCTCGGGGGAGGAGGGGGAACCGGCGCTGCGTTCGCGATTCGGTGTTACGGCCTGTCGCGACGGTAATTCCGCAGCCGATTTTTTCGGTTCTTTCTCCATTCACCTGCCCTATCGAATAGCCAATGGGCTAAACTATATCAGATTTCAAGGGGCGGTTTGAGCAACGTTCTCTTGATGGTTGGCTTGCAGGTCGCTCCGCGCAAGGGGCGCCGATGGAATACAGCGGGAAGGTGATGGACAAGGTGGCTGAAGGGGAACGCACCGGGGTGCTCCTGGTGAACACAGGCACGCCCGCCGTGCCGCGGCCCCGCGCCGTGCGGAAATATCTTGCCAAGTTTCTCATGGACAAGCGCATCGCGCCCATGAACCGCATCGGATGGTGGTTCGTCCTCCATCTGTTCATTCTGCCGAAGCGCGGCGTCGCGTCGGCCGAGAAGTACGCGAAGATATGGACCGACGAGGGATCGCCGTTCACCATCGCGCACGAGAAGCTGGCCGCCGGACTGGGCGCCGCCTTCGACGACGAGGGGCTGAACGCCATGGTGCGCTGCGCCATGAGCTACAGCGACCCGTCGGTGCTCTCGTGCGTGCGCGCGTTCAAGGAGGCGGGCTGCACGCGCCTCGTCGCGCTGCCGCTGTACCCGCAGAGCGCCTATTCCACTACGGGCTCGGTGTCCGACAGCGTGGAGGCGGCGCTCAAGAAAGCGCACTGGAACGTGCCGTGCGACTTCATCGACAACTACCACGACAATCCCACTTACATCCGCGCCATCGCGGCCTCCATCGAGCATGCGGGCTTCAAGGTGGACTCGGACGACAAGGTGCTGTTCTCGTTCCACTCCATCCCGCTCGTGGACATCGAGGCGGGGGACACCTACGAGCTGCAGACGGGCGCCACGAGCCTGCAGGTGGCCAGCGAGCTGGGCATCGACCGCAACCGCTGGACCATCGGCTACCAGTGCCGCTTCGACAAGGGGCGCGAGTGGCTCACGCCCTTCACGCGCGACGTGCTCACCCGTTGGGCCGAGGCCGACGTGGGGCGCGTGTTCTTCATCTGCCCGAACTTCGCGGTCGATTGCCTTGAGACGCTCTACGACATCGACTACGAGCTCAAGCCGTTCTACTTCGACCAGATCAACCAGGCGGGCCGCGTGCCCGGTGGAGAAGCCTTCACCTACGTGCCCTGCCTCGACCGCAGCCGCGCGCACCTGCGCGTGCTCGCCGACGTGCTGCGGCCGCACCTAGAGGAGGTCCCTCGTGGATAACGTAGCCAACGACAATCTGGCGGAATCCGCACAGAAAACGGTGCTGCTGGGCGTCACCGGGTGCATCGCCGCCTACAAGTCGTGCGAGATCGTGCGCGGCCTGCAGAAGGCGGGCGTGCGCGTGAAGGTGGTCATGACCGAGCACGCCACCCAGTTCGTCGGGCCCGTGACGTTCCGCGCGCTCACGCACGAGCCGGTGGCCGTCGGGCTGTTCGACGACCCGTCCGACCCCATCCACCACGTGTCGCTCGCGCAGGAGGCCGACGTGTTCCTCATCGCGCCCTGCACGGCGAACGTCATCGCCAAGATAGCGAACGGCATCGCCGACGACCTGCTGACCACCACGGCGCTCGCCACCACGGCGCCGCTCGTCATCGCGCCGGCCATGAACGTGAACATGTACGAGAACGGCGCCACGCGCTACAACATCGGCAAGCTGCACATCCGCGGCGCGCGCTTCATCGATGCGGGCGACGGCTATCTGGCCTGCGGCGACGTGGGCAAGGGACGCCTGGCCGAAGTGGACGACATCGTGTCGGCCACGCTCGACGAGCTGGGCGTGAAGCGCGACCTGGCCGGCCGCAGCGTCATGATCACGGCGGGTCCCACGGTGGAGCCCATCGACCCGGTGCGCTACATCTCGAACCACTCGTCGGGCAAGACGGGCTACGCCATCGCGCGCGCGGCCGCCCTGCGCGGCGCCGACGTGACGCTCATCTCGGGCCCCGTGTCGCTGCCCGCGCCGCAGGGCGTGCACATGGTGCACGTGCGCACGGCCCGCGACATGTTCGCCGCGGCCGAGGAGGCCTTCGGACAGGCCGACATCGCCATCTTCGCCGCCGCCGTGGCCGACATGCGCCCGCGCGAGGCGGCCGAGCACAAGCTGAAGAAGGGCATCGCCGACGCCGAGCTGGGCACCATCGACCTCGTGGAGAACCCCGACATCCTGGCCACGTTGGGCGCGCGTAAGGAGCATCAGGTGGTGGTGGGCTTCGCCGCCGAGACGAACGACGTGGTGGCGAACGCCGAGAAGAAGCTCGTCTCGAAGCACGCCGACCTCGTGGTGGCCAACGAAGTGGGCGGCGGCCGCGCGTTCGGCGCCGACGACAACGAGGTGTGGTTCGTCGACGACGAGGACATCGAGGAGCTTCCCCGCATGTCCAAAACCCGCCTCGCCGACGAGATCCTCAACAAAGCCATGCAGTTTCTGCAGTAGGGGGAGGCGCTTCGCAGAGGCGCTAGAATTTTTCCCGAGCGAGCTTCAATTTCTTCTTGCAAAGCTGACGGGTTACCGTTAAGATAGTCAACGCTGTTTGGGAAGCTCGCCTGAGCGACCGAGCAAGCATAACGGGTTGTGGCGCAGTTTGGTAGCGCACTTGACTGGGGGTCAAGGGGTCGCAGGTTCAAATCCTGTCAACCCGACCACAAACACGCGGGCCGGAAGCGGATGCTTCCGGCCCGTTTTGCGTTTATGATGGGAGCGTGCGCAAACGGTGCGAGCGAGGGGGTGCGGGTCCGTGGATTCGAGGCTGAAGAGGGGCGGGGCGGCGGTCTTGGCTGCCGTGGCGGTGGCGCTCTTGCTGCACTGGTTTGGGCCCTCGTGCACGACTTCGAACGAAACCATGACGGTGAACGGCGACCATCTGCTCATCGAGGGGGACTTGAAGAACTGGAGCGGTAAGGAGGCGAACTTTCTCGTGGTGTACGACCTTTACGGGGCGGACGGCGTGTGGCTCGGAAACGCGGTGGGCATGGCGTTCATGGTGGGGTCGGGGGAGACCGGCCGCTTGTACGCGTTCGGGACCGATGTCGTCGTGGACACGCCGCTCGTCGACGATGCCCCTCCTCCGTACGACGTTCTGATCGCCATGGGATCGGGCGAGGACGGCGACGGCGTGCGCTTCGAGAACGCGGGGCTCGTGACTCGCTTCCGGCTTAAGGGCGCGGTGTCGATGGCGTTCTGAGCGGCGGCAACCTTTCGGGGAGGCATCCGCTCGGTTTCATGCGAAACAACCCGCCAACAGGGGGCATACGGGTTGTCGGGATGAGGTGTGCTGAGCCGTCCGCTCGTCTATCCTTGGGTGCATCAACCATTGGTTCTTGCGGAAAGGAACGAATATGAGCATCATCGTATGGATCATCATCGGCGGCTTGGCCGGTTGGATTGCGAACATGATCATGAAGACGGACGGCAGCCTCATCAAGAACATCGTGACGGGCATCGTCGGCGCGCTCATCGGCGGGTTCGTCATGAGCTTCTTCGGCGCGGCGGGCTTCACGGGATTCAACCTGTGGTCGTTCCTCGTGGCGCTCATCGGCTCGGTGATCTTGATCGCCGTCATCAACGTGCTGACGGGCAAGCGCGCCTAAGCGCAGCGCTCGGTACTGCACGACGGAGGCCGGGAGCGGTGAGCTCCCGGCCTCCGTGCGTCTAGGGCATGGGTATCTCCACGTCCCCCACGGTAACCGAGACCACGGAATCAAGGTCGATCACGCGATCGAACATGAGATCGGCTTGCACGAGGGTTGCCCCGTGGTCGTTCACGGCCCCTCCGGACGGCACCTCGATGATGGTGCCGTCGCGCAGGTTCACCTTGGTTGGAACGGTCGGAGAGGGCGTGCCTTTGAGCTCTCCGGTTTTCTCGTCCTCTTGCACGAACGTCGCGTCCACGGTGTACTCGACCACGACCGAGATGGGGGAAATGGTCACGGCCTGGATGGATACCGTCGAGCCGTCGACGCTCGTCGTCTGCCCGGCTGGCAGGCTCACCGACGTATCCTCGTAGTCGATGACGAAGCTCATCTCCCACGTCCCTTCGGCAACCGTGTGAGTCGGGTTCGGCGTTCCGTTGAACTCCAGCTTGTCGGCCAAGAGGTCGTGCAGATCGGCATGCATGGTTTTGCCGATGAGCGAGCCGCTCTGCATGCCCAACTGCTTCTTGACGACGCATTGAATGGCGTTGTCGGATGGATCGGCATCGTAGAAATAGTACTCGGGGGCATACTTTGAGTTTCCCGCGCGGAACGGATGCGCTCCGTCGAAGGCAAGCCGGTACGGTTCGTTCAGAAAGACGTCGATGTTCTCGAACGCTTTCCCGTCGTCTCGCGCGATGCTGAACACCACGGCGCAGTGCGCCTGGTCGCCGATGATCGCGTCGGCCGTGATCGTGACGCCGTTGGAGGTGGAGCGCGCGCCGACGGGGCGACCGATCTTGTCGATGACCTCGGTTTGCGCGGGAGCTCCGGCGAACAGATCGTCCACGAATTCGCCCACTTCGACGAAGCCTGTCGCGTATGCGGTGCAGCCGGCTACGAGGGCGAGCGTCGCCGCGGCGGCGGCCACGAGCGCGTAGCTCCTGCGGCGCCCCCGCGCGCTCCCGCCTGCAGCCGCCACGGCGCGCGCGAGCCGCCGCTTCGCCTCGGGGGAGAACTGCAGCTCGTCGAGCGCGTCCCTATAGTCCCTGTCCATCGTCAGCTCCTTCCAGCGTCGCGCGCAGCTTCTTGCGTCCGCGGCTCAGGCGCGCCGCCACGGCGTCCTCGGTGCTCTCGGTCATGGCCGCGATCTCGCGCGCGGTGTAGCCTTCGTAATAGTGGAGGTAGAGCGCGGCGCGGTACGCCTCCGGCAAGCCCATCACGGCCTCGAGCACGGGGCTGTCGGGCGGCTCGGGGGCTGTCGGCTCGGGCGCGGCCTCGAGCTCCACCGTCGTGCGCCGCCACCCGCTGCGCAGCACGTCCTTGCAGGCGTTCGCCGTCGCGCGGATCACCCACGCGCGCTCATGTTCGGCGCTCTCGAACGGCGCCTCGCGCTTCAGCAGCTTGATGAGCACGTTCTGGCAGATGTCCTCGGCGTCGTGCGTGGACGCAAGGTAGGTGTAGCTGAGCCGCAGGATGAGGTCGGCGTAGGCGTGCACGAGCCCATCGGCGTGCGAGGTGTCCGATCGCGTTCTGCGCATAGGGTGTCCGTTTCCGTCGTCCGCGGCCCGCCGTTGTTCGCCGCGTCACCAACAATACGAACGAGCGTGCCGAATCCTGACACGCCGGGCGAAATCTTCTACGAGAATTCCCAGAAATCCTGGATGAGCTCCTTGCGGTTCGACCGCTCGGCCTTCTGCAGGATGTGGTGCATGTGCACCTTCACGGTGCTCGGCGCAAGGTGCATGGCGGTGGCGATGTTCTGGTTGTCCTTGCCCAGCAGCACGAGGCGCAGCACCTCGGCCTCGCGCTTCGACAGCTGCCGCGCGGCGCCGTACGGCACGAGGTTCTGGTCGATGAACGTCTCGAGCGACGGGCCGCCCTGCGTGGGAGGCTCGGCGCGGCGCAGCGACAGGCTCTTCCAGGCGCTCATGCACGCGGCGAAGGCGCAGCATAGCACGAGCAGGTTCTCGGCGAAGTTGCGCTCGGGGAAGAACGGCAGCGGAGACGAGCCGGCCAGCTGCGGGCCCACCACGAGTAGGAGCACGACGTTCTCCATGAGCACGAGCGTCACGAGCACCCACAGCGCCACGTACAGCACGCGATGGCGCCGCATGCGCAGCCGCTTCACGTCGTCGCGCGTGCCGATGTAGTTGACGGCGATGTAGGCGAGCATCCAGTACAGCAGCAGCGCGCGCATGCTGTAGAACAGAAACATCTGCAGGCTGCCGGGCTCCGCGAACAGGAGCACCGCGACGCTGCCCGCCACGAATGCCGCGCCGGGCACGAGGCGCATGGCGAGCCGCTGCTCCTTGATATACTCGCAAATCGCCAGCCAGAACGACACGAGCGTGCCGCCGCCGATGACGATGGAGGCCACGGGGCTGCCGATGAAGAACGGCATGGAGGACAGCTCGGCCGCGCGCTGCATGAGGAAGTCGTCCTGGAACACGAGGGCCACGTCGAAGAAGTAGAACAGGAAGCCGGCGAAGGCGCAGGCGTAGGTGCGGTTGCGCGTGACAAGGTAGGAGGCGAGGCACGTGGCCGCCGTCAGAATGACGGCCAACAGCACGATGAGCGTGTAGTAGAAAAGCCCGAACCCTATATCCATAAGCACCTCGCAGTCGCCGCCAGCACCTCGACCAGTATAGGCGATTGTGCGCAGAATGCCAGCTCAAACGCCCCTACACCCGAAATACACCCACCTCTACCACCGGGATAGGACTGGGCGCGCACCCCACCCACGCGACACGATGGCCCCAACGTTCAACGCCGCGCCACACGAAAGGGGACCGCGCATGACGACGGAAGCAACACTGCCAACCACCACCGCACTGCCCAAGGAGGAGCCTCCCAAGAAGAAGCGAAAGCTCAGTTTCCCCACCGCGTTCACCATCCTGTTCGCCCTCACCATCATCGCCGTCATCGCCACGTGGTTCGTGCCGGCGGGCCAGTACGCGAAGCTCGCCTACAACGCCGACGCGGGCACGCTGCAGATCACGAGCCCCCAGGGCGCGGTGAGCGAAGAGCCCGCCACGCAGGAGACGCTCGACGCCATCGGCGTGAACATCGGCATCGACCAGTTCACCTCGGGCGCGCTGTCGAAGCCCATCTCCGTCCCCAACACCTACGAGCGCCTCGAGCAGCAGCCCAAGGGCATCGCCGACATCACGGTGAGCATGGTGTCGGGCACGGTGGAAGCGGCCGACATCATGGTGTTCATCCTCGTGCTGGGCGGTCTCATCGGCGTGGTGAACGCGAGCGGCGCGTTCGAGTCGGGCCTCATGGCGCTTACGAAGAAGACGAAGGGGCATGAGTTCCTGCTCGTATTCCTCGTGAGCGCCCTCATGGTGCTCGGCGGCACCACCTGCGGCCTCGAGGAGGAGGCCGTGGCGTTCTATCCCATCCTCGTGCCCATATTCCTGGCCCTCGGCTACGACTCCATCATCTGCGTCGGCGCCATCTTCCTGGCCGGCTCCATGGGCACGACGTTCTCAACCATCAACCCGTTCTCGGTGGTCATCGCCTCGAACGCCGCGGGCGTGAACTTCACGCAGGGCATCGAATGGCGTATCGCGGGCTGCATCGTGGGCGCCATCGTGGTCATCGCGTACCTGTACTGGTACAGCCGCAAGATCAAGGCGAACCCGGCGTTCTCCTACACCTACGAGGACCGCGAGAAGTTCGCCAAGCTCTACAACGTGGAGACGGGGGAGACCAAGGAGGCGAAGCGGACCGGCTTCACCCTCAAGAAGAAGGCCATCCTCGTGCTGTTCGTGGCGGCGTTCCCCATCATGGTGTGGGGCGTCGTGAGCCAGGGCTGGTGGTTCCCGCAGATGGCCGCATCGTTCTTGGCCATCGCCATCATCATCATGTTCCTGTCGGGCATCGCCGAGAAGAAGGTGGTGGACGCGTTCATCCACGGCGCGTCGAGCCTCGTGGGCGTGTCGCTCATCATCGGGCTGGCCCGCGGCATCAACCTCATCATGGAGCAGGGGCTCATCTCCGACACGCTGCTGTACTGGTCGTCGGGCCTCGTGCAGGGTATGACCGGCCCCGTCTTCATCATCGTCATGATGTTCATCTTCTTCCTGCTGGGCTTCGTGGTGCCGTCGTCGTCGGGCTTGGCCGTGCTGTCCATGCCCATCATGGCGCCGCTGGCCGACACCGTGGGCATCCCGCGCTCGGTGGTGGTGTGCGCCTACCAGTGGGGCCAGTACGCCATGCTGTACCTCGCGCCGACGGGCCTCGTGCTCGCGACGCTCACCATGTTGGACATGAAGTACTCGAAGTGGCTCAAGTTCGTCTGGCCCATGGTATTGTTCGTGCTCATCTTCGGCGGCATCCTGCTCGTGGCGCAGGTGCTCGTGTACGGCGCCGCCTAGCAGCTTTTCCCATGCCATATTCGGGGCGTCCCCCTGTCGGACAACAGCGGACGCCCACCCTCTCGGGGAGCGCTGTTCGCCATGCGCTCCCCGTCGCGTTTCCTGCGGCTTGTGATCGGCTCGGCGCTCACGTATACTGGCTGCCAGGACAAACCGGAAGACCAACGAGCATGCGACCGGCGAACGGCGCGCTTCGGCGCGAGGGTTCGCGGGCCGCATGTTCTGCACTTTGGAGCGAAACGAGCCATGCGGAGAAACGAAACGAAAACCGAGCTCACCGAGCAACCCGAGCAGCCCGACCTCGTCGGCAGGGAGCCGGCGGCGTCCGCCGCCCCCGCCAAGGGCGATAAGGGCGACCAGAAGATCGACCGCATGGGCACCGAGAGCACGTTCAAGCTGCTGCTCGAGTTCTCCATCCCGGCGGTGGTGGGCGTGCTCGTGCAGATGCTGTACAACGTCATCGACGCGGTGTACGTGGGGCATGCGGTGGGCGCCGACGGCCTGGCCGCCACCACGGTGGCGAACCCTATGATGACGGCCATGGTGGCCGTGGCCATGCTCGTGGGCGTGGGCGGCAACGCGCTGGCCGCCATCAAGCTGGGGGAGCGCAAGAAGGAGGTGGCCGAGCGCGTCGTGGGCAACAGCTTCGTGCTGCTCCTCATCGCCACGGTGCTGCTGTGGGCGGTCGCGGTCTTCGCGCTCGAGCCCATCCTGCGCTACTCGGGCGCCGACGACGCCGTGCTGCCGCTCGCGTCGGACTTCATGACGGTGATCATCGCGGGCTGTCCCTTGCAGTTCATCGCCTTCGGCATGAACAACTTCATCCGCACGGCGGGCCATCCCAACCGCGCGCTCGGCTCCATGCTCATCGGCACGGGCGCGAACGTGGTGCTGGGCTACCTGTTCATCATCGTGCTCGACGGCGGCATGCGCGGGGCCGGCCTGGCCACCGTGTGCTCGTGGGCGCTGTCGGCCGCGTTCGTCATGCAGTTCTTCCTCAAGAAGAACTCGCCCATGCCCCTGCGCCGCCCCTCGCTCGTCATCGACCCGCGCACGGCGCTGCGCATCTGCGCGCTCGGCATCGCGCCCTCCATCATGGAGCTGGGCTACGCCGTCTCGTCGATGATCGAGAACAACCTGCTGGTGCTCTACGGCGCGGCCGACGTGCTGGGCGTGGACGGCGCGCTCGCGGTCATGCGCGTGCTGTCGGCCGTGGGGCTGTTCACGTTCATGCCGGCCATGGGCATCGCCATGGGCGCGCAGCCCATCATCGGCTACAACTACGGCGCGCGAAAATTCGACCGCATGAAGCGCGTGCTCATGCAGGCCATCGCGCTGGGCATCGCCATCACCACGCCCCTGTGGGCCACGGTCATCCTCGCGCCCGATATGTACGCGCACCTCTTCGGCCTGCCCGAGCAGTACATGGGCGAGACGGCGTGGGCGCTCGTGCTGTACCTCATGTTCATCCCCATCCTGCCCATCCAAACCATCGGCTCGAACTACTTCGACGCCACGGGCCAGGCGGTGAAGGCCACGGTGCTCACGCTCACGCGCCAGATCCTCTTCCTCATCCCGCTGCTCATCTTCTGCCCCGTGGTGCTGCCGCACCTGCTGCCCATCACGGCGCTTGAAAGCGTGTGGCTCGCGCCGTCCATCTCCGACATCACGTCCACGTTGCTCGTGGCGGGTTTTCTTGCACTTGAATGGCGGCGGCTGCGCAAGCTCGAGGCGAAAGAGGAGATGAAAGCCCTGCAACAGCCATAGGGGCAGCCTATTGCACCATTCAAGTTATGCACGTGCACAATAACGTAGGCCATCGGAAACGATCCTGCAACAAACGGGAAACAATGAGCCGTTAGCCCAACGCAAAAGACCGTTGGGCCTGTCCGCATTCACCGTTTGCACCCTTTTACCGAGCAATAACCTCCGGAGTTGCCGTGCCGTTCGACGGCTCGCTTTTCTCTGGTAGAGTGGCGGCGCGGGCATTCTTGCTCGCTTTCATTGTTCAAGTGCAATCGGTAAAGGTAAAGGGGGAAGCTACGTGGCTATGCTCGGGTTTTTAATCCTTTTCCCGCTGGTTGTTGCCGGCATTCTGCTTGTCGTGCGCAACAACCGAGCGCGAAATGTGATTGTGGGAGCCTCCGCTCTCGTCATTGGGCTGGCATCGGTGTGGCTGGTGGTGTCCTATCTGGGAGCTCCGTGGATTACGTATGAGTTCTACTCCCCGGTAGTCGACTACATCTGTATGGCCGTCAGCGTGCTCATCGCCATCGCCATCCTGTTCTTCGGCATCAAGTACAAGAACGTGTGGGCCTGCGTGCTCGCCGCCGTGCAGGTGGTCGGCTCGCTCGTGTTCGAGTTCGGCTTCGCCCACGACATCCTCGTGACCGAAGGCCTGTACCTCGACTCGCTGTCGCTGCTCATGGCGTTCATCATCGGCGTCATCGGCTCCGGCATCTGCGTGTACGCGCTCGGCTACATGGAGGACTTCCAGGCGCACGAGCCCGAGGGCGCGAAGGACCGTCGCCCGACGTTCTTCGCCCTCATGTTCGTCTTCTTGGCCGCGATGTTCCTCATCATCTTCTCCAACAACATGATGTGGATGTTCACGGGCTGGGAGATCACCACGGTGTGCTCGTTCCTGCTCATCGGCTACACCCGTACCGAAGAGGCCATCAAGAACGCGTTCCGCCAGATCATCATGAACATCCTGGGCGGCATCGCCTTCCTTTTGGCCTTGTACGTCATGGCCATCCAGTTCAACACGCTGTCGTTCCTCGAGTTCCTGCAGATCGGCATCGCGAACCCCGGCGTCGTGGTGCTGCCGGTGACGGCGCTCGCGTTCGCCGGCCTCACGAAAGCCGCGCAGATGCCGTTCCACACGTGGCTGCTCGGCGCCATGGTGGCGCCGACGCCCACCTCGGCGTTGCTGCACTCCTCCACGATGGTGAAGGCGGGCGTGTTCCTGCTCGTCAAGCTGGCCCCCATCATGCTCGCGTGCCCCGTGCCCTCGGTCATGGTCATCCTCGTGGGCGGGCTCACGTTCCTCTTCTGCTCGTTCATGGCCATCTCGCAGTCCAACGCGAAGCGCGTGCTGGCGTACTCGACCATCGCGAACCTCGGCCTGATCGTGGCCTGCGCCGGCGTCGGCACGCCTGAAGCCGTGTGGGCGGCCACGTTCCTCGTGCTGTTCCATGCCATCGCGAAGTCCCTGCTGTTCCTCTGCGTCGGCACCGCCGAGCACCACATCGGCAGCCGCGACATCGAGGACATGGACCTCCTGTTCGAGCGCATGCCGCGTCTCGCGCGCTTCATGATGCTGGGCATCATGTGCATGTTCATCGCTCCGTTCGGCATGCTGCTGGCCAAGTGGGCCACGCTCGTCTCCTTCGCCGACACCGGCCAGGTAGCGCTCATCGTGCTGCTTGCGTTCGGCTCGGCCGCCACGTTCATGTTCTGGGCGAAGTGGCTCGGCAAGCTCTCCGGCATCGCCGCTCGTCCCGAGAACGTAGAGACCAAGGTGCACACGAGCGAGTGGATCGCCATCATGGTGATGGCCGTGCTCGTCATCCTGTGCTGCATCGGCTTGCCCGTCATCTCCTGGATGGTGGTGGAGCCCTACGTGTACAGCGTGTACGGCACCGTGGGCCAGGACATCGCGTCGTCCAACCTCTGGATCGCCTCGCTGCTGTCGGCGTTCATCGCGGTCGTGCTGTTCGCGGGCCTCGGGCGCAACAAGGCCAAGAAGGTGGACATCTACCTGGCCGGCGTCAGCCGCGACAACGCCGAGCGCACGTTCTCGAACTCGCTGTCCGGCGAGTCCACCGCCTCGGCGCGCAACTGGTACCTCGAGGGGCTGTTCGGCGAGAAGCGCATTTCGCCCTTCGGCACCGCCTGCTGCACCATCGTCATCGTCATCGCGTTTGCGGCAGCGGCCGTGGGCGTTCCGGGACTGTTCTAAGAAAGGGTGTGATTTGATATGACGTTGCTATTCGCTCTCATCGGCACCCTGGTGTTCGCCATTGTGGCCCCGGTTCTGGGTTGCCTGCTTGCCGGCCTCGACCGTAAGATCTCGGCCCGCATGCAGGGTCGCGTGGGACCCCCGCTGCTCCAGCCGTACTACGACGTGCGCAAGCTCATCGAGAAGGACAACGTGTCGGTGAACTCCACCGAGGGCACCTACGTCACGTGCGCCCTCGTGTTCACCCTCATCGCCGGCGGCATCTTCTTCTCCGGCGGAAACCTGCTGATGAGCGTGTTCGTGATCACGCTGTCGGCGCTGTTCTTCATCGTGGCCGCGTACTCCACGCGCTCGCCGTACTCCGAGATCGGCGCGAACCGCGAGACGCTGCAGGTCATGGCGTACGAGCCCATGGTGCTGTTCATGGCCGTGGCCTTCTACATGGCGGCGGGCACGTTCAACTCCGCCGGCGTGTTCTTCCTCGACGCGCCTGTGGTGACGAACATCTGGCTCGTGTTCCTGGGCTTCCTGTTCGTGCTCACCATCAAGCTGCGCAAGTCGCCGTTCGACCTGTCGTACTCGCACCACGCGCACCAGGAAATCGTCAAGGGCATCACCACCGAGATGAGCGGCAAGACGCTTGCGAAGGTGGAGATCATGCACTGGTGCGAGAACATCCTGTTCCTCGGCTGGACGGCGCTGTTCTTCATCTGGGGCAACCCCGTCTCCATCGTGCTCGCCTTCGTGGTGGTGGCGCTCGTGTACTTCCTGGAGATCTGGATCGACAACAACTTCGCCCGCGTGAAGTGGCAGGCCCTGCTCGCCTCGGCGTGGGTCGTGGCCCTCGTGGCGGGCGGCGTGAACATCGCGTTTATGGCGTACCTGTAAGGAGCTCACAGCTATGACGTATGCAACCAAATCACCGTGGGTCATCCACTACGACGGTTCCAGCTGCAACGGCTGCGACATCGAAGTGCTGGCCGCGCTGTGCCCCGGGTTCGATGTCGAGCGTTTCGGCATCATCAACACGGGCAACCCCAAGCACGCCGACATCTTCCTCGTCACGGGCAGCGTGAACGAGCAGAACATCAGCGTGGTGCAAGAGATCTACAACCAGATGGTCGAGCCGAAGGTGGTCATCGCGTGCGGTATCTGCGCGTGCTCCGCCGGCATCTTCCACGACTGCTACAACGTGATCGGCGGCGTCGACCAGGCCATCCCGGTGGACGTGTACGCGCCCGGCTGCGCCGTGCGCCCCGAGGCCATCATCGACGCGGTCGTGCAGGGGCTCGGCATCTTGGAAGAGAAGTCGAAAGCCCTGCAGGCGCAGAAGAAAGGGGCCTGACGTATGACGCTGAAAACCGAGTTCGTTCCCTTGACCCTCGAGGGCCTGCCCGCACTCGCGGCCGAGAAGAAAGCCGACGGATGGCGTTTCGTACAGATGCTGTGCGTGAACACCGAGGACGGCATCGACCTCATCTACTCGTTCATGAAAGACGGCGTGCTGGTCAACCATGAGATCAAAGGCGTGAAGAAGGGCACCCCCGTGCCGAGCGTCACCGACCAGTTCATCGCCGCGTTCGTGTTCGAGAACGAGGCGCACGACCTGTTCGGCGTGGACGTGCACGGCATCGCCATCGACTTCGGCGGCAACTTCTACGCGCTCGCGCAGAAAGAGCCCATGACCGTCATCTCGCCCGCGCAGAAGGCCGCCCGCGACAAGGCGGCGAAGATCGCCGCCGCCAAGGCTGCCAAGGAGCAGGCCGCCGCGGCAGGGGAGGGCGCCGAAGCGGCCGCCAAGCCCGCCGACGACGCCGCCGCCATGGAGGCCAAGCTGGCCGGCATGGATCCCGAGAAGGCCGCGAAGGTGCGCGCCGCCATGGAGGCCAAGGCCAAGAAGGAGGCCGCGGCGAAGCAGGCGGCCGCCGACGACAAGATTGCGAACCTCGACCCCGAGAAGGCCGCCAAGGTGAAGGCGGCGCTCGAAGCCAAGGCCGCCCGTGAGGCCGCGAAGGCAGAAAAGGAAGGTGAGTAGCATGGGAAAGGCGACCGTCATCCCGTTCGGCCCCCAGCACCCGGTGCTGCCCGAGCCTTTGCACCTCGACCTCGTGGTCGAGGACGAGACCGTCATCGAAGCGGTCCCGCAGATCGGCTTCATCCACCGCGGCCTCGAGAAGCTCGTCGAGACGCGCGACTACAACCAGTTCATCTACGTGGCCGAGCGCATCTGCGGCATCTGCGCCTTCGGGCACTCCATGGGCTACGCCGAGACCGTCGAGAAGCTCATGGGCGTCGAGATCCCCACGCGCGCCGAGTACCTGCGCGTCATCTGGCACGAGCTTTCCCGTATCCACTCCCACGTGCTGTGGATGGGCCTCGCCGCCGACGCCTTCGGCTTCGAGAGCCTGTTCATGCACTGCTGGCGTTTGCGCGAGCGCGTGCTCCACATCTTCGAGAAGACCACGGGCGGCCGCGTCATCTTCTCCGTCGTCAAGGTGGGCGGCGTGGTCCGCGACATCGACGACGCGCAGTTCGCCGAGATGAAGCGCGTGCTCGAGGGCATCAAGGACGACTACCGCCAGCTGTGCAACGCCTTCCTCAAGGACTCCTCGGTGAAGAACCGCACCGTGGGCGTGGGCTACATCAGCCACGAGGACGCGCTGGCGCAGAGCATGGTGGGCCCGTTCGCCCGCGCCTCCAACGTGAACTACGACGTGCGCATGCTGGGCAACGGCGGCTACGGCTTCCTCGACGACTTCCAGCCCATCCTCGACGGCCAGGGCGACTGCTACGCCCGCGTCAAGGTGCGCGCGCTCGAGGTGCTGCAGTCCATCGACATCATCGAGGAGATGATCGCGAAGATCCCCGCCGGCGACATCGCCGTCGACGTGAAGGGCTCGCCCGCGGCGGGCGCCGAAGCCGCCAACGTGGTGGAGCAGCCCCGCGGCGAGTGCTACTACTACGCGCGCGGCAACGGGTCGAAGTACCTGGAGCGCATGCGCATGCGCACGCCCACGTCGCAGAACCTGGCCGGCATGGCCACGGCGCTTGCGGGCTGCGACCTGGCCGACGTCAACATGATCGTGCTCACCATCGACCCCTGCATCAGCTGCACGGAAAGGTAGGAGGACCATGGGAAGCTTCAAGCTGGGAAAGATGACCTTCGGGTCGCTGTTCAAAAAGCCGGAGACGCTGCTGTACCCCGTTCAGACGAAGACGCCTCCTGCGGGCCTCAAGGGCCACGTGGTGAACGACGTCGATCGGTGCATCCTGTGCGGCATCTGCATGAAGCGCTGCCCGTGCTCCGCCATCACGGTGGACAAGGCGGCCCGCACGTGGTCCATCAACCGCTTCCGCTGCGTGCAGTGCGGCAGCTGCGTGCGCGAGTGCCCGAAGGACTGCCTGACCATGGAGCCCACGTACACGCCGCCTGCGGCCGAGAAGTACGAGGACACCTTCGAGGTCCCCGACACCAAGAAGACCGCGTAGGAATTCGCTCCTCCGCGTGAGAAAACCCCGCCTTAGCGGGGTTTTCTCGTTTCGGGCCGCCCGCTCCGTCACGGTTTCTTAAGATGGATGGAAAACCTGTTGAAGCAAGAAAGGGCGGCGGGGTTTCAGGGAAACCTGCTAAAATGGTGCACCATACAAGCATGCGCCACCGGGTCTGAGAACCAGGCCCGGTTTTTGCGTCGAGGGACGAGCGGAAGAAAGGGCAGCCGAATGACGAACAAGGATGCGAACAGCGGAGCCGAACAGGTGAGCGACCGCATCTTCACCGTGCCCAACCTCATCTCGTTCATCCGCCTGTGCCTCGTGCCCATCTTCCTCGTGCTGCTGTTCAACGGCTACGACGTCATGGCCACGTTCCTCTACGCGCTCGCCGCGGGCACCGACTGGATCGACGGGCAGATCGCCCGCCGCACGAACGCGGTGTCGAAGCTCGGGCAGCTGCTCGACCCGGCCGTCGACCGCATCCTCATGATCTCCGGCGTGTGCGGGCTGTTCCTCGTGGGGCGCCTGCCGCTCTGGATCATCCTCGTGGTGCTCGTGCGCGATCTGCTGCTGCTCGTGGGCGGCGCCTGCCTGCTCAAGCGCTTCCGCGTGCGCGTGCCCGTCATCTATCCCGGCAAGGTTGCCACGACGCTGCTGTTCGTGGGCTTCGCCGGCCTGCTGCTGAACTGGCCGCTTATCGGCGGCCTCGGCATCGTCGACGCGGCATGGCTGCCGGGCTTCAACGCGGCCGCCTGCTCGTGGGGCATCTGGTTCGTGTACGCCGGCCTCGTGCTGGCCCTGGCCACGACGGTCTACTACGTGGTGGTGGCCGTGCGCAAGGTGCGCGCCCTCAAGGACGCGTCGTCGGAGAGCGTCGGGTAGCGTATGGCCGATCGGACGCCGAGAGACCCGGACGCACGGCGCGCTCCCGCCTCCCAGCGCGACTCGTACGGACGCGCGCGTCCGTCGGGAGCTCCGGCACGCCGCCCGAGCGCGGCGCATGCGCCCGCTCGCCGTTCCAGCTCCGCTCCCACGTCGACGCCCTCCGGCCGCTCCGCTTCCGCGGGCTCGAAGCGCGCGAACGCGCAGCGCCCGCGCGACTCCCGCGCGTACAACGCGCCCTCCGTGTGGACGAAGGAACCTCCGCGCTCGAAGGCGTCCGGCGGCCCGGTGCGCCGCGTGCTCGCCGCCGTCGGCGGGGCGCTGCTGTCCGTGCTCCTGCTCGTCGGCAAGGGCCTCGGCGCGCTGCTGCGCGCCCTCGCCCGCCTCGTGTCGCGCAGCCGCATCGCGCTCGCGGCGGTGGTGCTCGCGGCCGTGGTGCTGGTGGGCGGCGCCGTGGACTTCGGCATGAACGCGGGCAAGGCCTATCCGGGCGTGCGCGTGGGCGAGATCGACGCCGCCGGCAAGACGGCCGACGAGCTGACCGCCCTCATCGATGCAACCTACGGGACGCGGCTCGCTGAGGGCGGCGTGACCGTGTACGCGAACGACGAGGCCGAATCCCGCATCGCCGACGAAACCGCCGCGGCGCAGGACGCCGCGCTCGCCGAGCAGCTGGCCGTGGAAGAGGCACGCGCGAACAAGCTGGCGTGGACGGCCGACGCCTCCACGCTCGAGGCGCGCGTGCCCGCCGCCGACCTTGCCGCCGAAGCGCTCGCCGTGGGGCGCGAGGAGGGCGGCGTGCTCGCGCGTCTGGGGGCGCTCTTCGCGGGGCGCGCGCTCGAGCCGCGCGCCGTCTACGACGACGAGGCGCTCGAGACGCTCGCGGCCGACATCGACGCCGCCATCGGCAACCCGCGTGTCGATTACGGCATCGAGGTGACCGACGGTGTGGCATCCGTCACCGAGGGCCATGACGGCACCATGCTCGACCGCGACGCGCTCAAGCGCACGCTCGACGGGATATTCCTCGCCGGCGACGGCCGCGGCTCGTTCGTGGCCCATGCCGAGTACGCGCCCCTGCGCGTGGACGAGGCCGCCGCGCGCGCCACCTGCGATGCCGTGAACGCCGCTATTTCCGACGGCGCGCAGTTCGCCTACGACGGCGCCGCCTGGAGCGCCTCGGCGTCCGACATCGGCGCCTGGGTGGGCACGCGCGTGGAAGGCTCGTCGCTCGTTCCGTTCGTGGACGAGGCGAAGGCGAAGCCGGCTCTGCTCGCGCACGTGGCGCAGGTGAGCAAGGGCGATCCCATCCACGCCACCTTCGAGGCAAACGACGCCGACGTGACCGTGCGCACCGACGGCACGGGCACCATCCCGCTCGCCGCCGAAGCCGTGGCGGCCTTCGACGCCGCGCTGTTCGGGGAGGGCGGCAAGGCCTTCTCGGGCGGGGACGCGCCGGTGGAGGTGAGCATCGGCGCGGGCCCCGCGCCCTCCGAGCTGCCGTTCGACGAGGCCATGGACCTCGGCATCATCGGCACCATCGCCAGCTACACCACCGAGTTCACCGTCGGCGCCGGCACCGAGAACCGCAACCACAACATCGCGCTCGTCTCCGAGCTGCTCAGCAACTCGGTGGTGAAGCCGAACGACACCTGGTCGTTCAACGGCACGGCGGGGGAGTGCAACGAGGAGCGCGGCTTCAAGGGCGCGGGCGCCATCATCGACGGCGAGTACGACGACGCCGTGGGCGGCGGCATCTGCCAGGTGGCCACCACCATGTTCAACGCCGTGTACGAATCGGGCTTCCCCGTGGTCACGCGCCACAACCACTCGCTCTACATCGGCAGCTACCCCACGGGGCGCGACGCCGCGGTCAGTTGGCCCGATCTCGACCTCGTGTGGGAAAACGATTCCGCCAGCGATGTTTTGGTGCGTCTTTCTTGTGTGGACGGGGCCGTAACCGCTACACTGTACGGAGTCGATCCCGGGTATCGGGTATCAACGGACACCGGAGCGTGGAGCGAAGGCGAGCACTATGCGACCAAGACCACGGTCGACGAGACGCTCGCACCCGGTTCAAGCTACGTCAAGACCCGCGGCACCGACGGACGCAGCATCACGGTCGTTCGCACGGTGAAAGGCGAGGACGGATCCATTCTGCACGAGGACGCATTCGGCTCCGTGTACGATCCGGTGACGGAAGTGGTGGTCGAGGGGCCGAAATCCACGGAGGACGACAAGGGCGACGCTGCGACGGCGGGTGGATCATCCGACGTCCCGAGCAATGAGAGGTGATTTCCGAGGTGTACTACCAGCCAGACATCGAGACCATGCCCCGAGAGCAGCTGCGCGATCTGCAGCTGGAGCGCATGAAGCAAACCGTGCAGCACGCCTACGACAACGTGGCGTTCTACCAGGAGTCGTTCAAGGCAGCGGGCGTTGAGCCCGGCGACCTCAAAACCCTCGAAGATCTGACGGACTTCCCGTTCGTCGTCAAGCAGGACATGCGCGACGCCTACCCGTTCGGGCTGTTCGCCGTGCCGCGCAAGGACGTGGCGCGCATCCACGCATCCTCCGGCACGACGGGGCAAGCCACCGTGGTGGGCCACACCGCCGAAGACCTCAAGAACTGGGGCGACTGCTTCGCCCGCGGCATCTACATGGTGAACGGCGACGCCGACTCCACCATCCAGGTGTCGTACGGCTACGGCCTGTTCACGGGCGGTTTGGGCGCGCATGCCGGCGGCGAGGCCGTGGGCTGCTCGGTCATCCCCACGTCGTCGGGCAACACGAAGCGCCAGATCCAGATGATGAAGGACCTCGGCACCGACATCCTCGCGTGCACGCCGTCCTACGCGCTGCTCATCGCCGACACGGCCATCGAAATGGGCTACGACCCGGCCACCGAGTTCAAGATCTCGGCCGGCATCTTCGGCGCCGAGCCCGCCTCCGAGAGCATGCGCGACGATATCCGCAAGAAGCTGGGCATCCAGTACTGCGACGTGTACGGCCTGTCCGAGGTCATGGGCCCGGGTGTGGCCATGGAGTGCGCCGAGTCGAACGGCCTGCACGTGGCCGAGGACCACTTCTACGCCGAAATCGTCGATCCCGACACGCTCGAGCCGGTGCCCGACGGCACGTACGGCGAGCTCGTGTTCACCACGCTCACCCGCGCGTGCTGCCCGCTCGTGCGCTACCGCACCCGCGACGTCACGCGCATCATCGCCGAGCCCTGCGCGTGCGGGCGCACCCACCGCAAGATCGACCGCATCGTGGGCCGCACCGACGACATGCTCATCCTGCGCGGCGTCAACGTGTTCCCGTCGCAGATCGAGCAGGTCATCGTCAGCTTCCCCGAGATCGCGGCGCAGTACCAGATCATCCTCACGTCCAAGGGCCCGCTCGATCACGTCGAGCTCGACGTGGAGACGGTCCCCGAGTTCCCGTTCGACGAGATCCGCAAGCTCGAGGACCTCAAGCGCTGCCTGGCGGGCGAGCTCAAGAGCAACCTGCAGATCGCCGTCGACATCAAGATCGTCGAGCCGAAGACCATCGAGCGCAGCGAGGGCAAGGCGAAGCGCATCATCGACCTGAGAGAAGGGAAGAAGGCATGATTTCGCAGCTGACCGTATTCCTCGAGAACGAGAAGGGCCGTCTCGCGGCGGCCTGCCGCGCCGTTTCCGACGCGGGCATCAACATGCATGCGCTCAACCTGGCCGACACGGCCGACTTCGGCGTGGCCCGCATGCTGACGGACACCCCCGACGCCGCGGCCGAGGCCCTGCGCGCGCAGGGTTACCGCGCCACCGTCACGCCGGTGCTCGGCGTGCGCGTGCCGAACGTGCCGGGCGGGCTCGCCTCGCTCCTCGAGTTCATGGACGAGCAGAACGCCAACATCGAGTACGGGTACTGCTTCTCCGTGAACGCGGAGACGGCCGTCGACGTGCTGAAGGTGGAGGGCACGGACGATCTCGAAGAGAAGTTGACCGCCGCCGGCTTCGAGCCGGTACGACCGGAGGATATCTATCGCATTGACTAATACGCTGACCCATACCCTCAACCGCACGCGCGCCCGGCTCCTGGCGTGCGTGCTCGCCTGCGCGCTTGCCTGCACCGGCATCGTCGCGCCCGCCACCGCCTTCGCCGACGTGCGCAAGGCCGACGTCGTCTACGGCCAAACCGTCGACGCGCGCGGCCTGGCCGTGGCGCAGTGCCCGAGCATCGACGCCGAGTACGCCATGGTCATGGGCTCCGACGGCACGGTGTACTTCGAGCGCAACGCCTCGAGCCCCACGCAGATCGCGTCCATCACGAAGATCATGACGGGCGTCGTGGCGCTCGACGCCGTGGCAAGCGGGCTCGTGTCGCTCGACACGCCCGTCACGGTGTCGGCTGCGGCCGCAAGCGTGGGCGAATCGTCCGCCGACCTGCAAGAAGGCGACGTCATGGACCTCGAGACGGCGCTCAAGGCGCTGCTCGTGCCGTCGGGCAACGACGCCGCCGTGGCCATCGCCGAGACCATCGGCCGTGCGATGGACGCGGGCGCATCCGATCCGGAGGCCGTGTTCGTGCAGGCCATGAACGACAAGGCGGCGGCGCTCGGCTGCACCGACACCGTCTACGAGAACCCGCACGGGCTCGACTTCGACGCCTACGAGGGCAACCTGCACAGCACCGCGGCCGACGTGGCCAAGGTGGTGCAGTACGCCATGACCAACGACACGTTCCGCGCCATCGTGGGCGGCGGCAGCACCGACATCCTCGTGACGCGCGGCGGCGAGAAGGTGGACATCTACCTGGAGACCACCGACGGGTTCTTCGACCTCTACGAGTACGCCATCGGCGTGAAGACCGGCGTGACGCTGCTGGCCGGGCCGTCGTTCGCGGGCGCTGCCAACAAGGACGGCCGCGAGCTGTACGCCATCGTCATCAACTCATCGTCCGAGGCGCAGCGCTTCGCCGACGCGAAGGCCCTGTGCGAGTGGGTGTACCAGCACGAGATATCCTACCAGCTGGCCAACAGCCCGCAAACCACCACGATGAACGGCACCGAGGTGCCCGTCGTGGCCGAAGTGGCGCACACGGGTTGGATCGACAAGACGGTGAAGGCGACGCTGCGCGACCCGCAGGCGGCCGTCACCATCTTCGACCTCAACGGCAACGTGAGCCAGTCGCTCGAATTCGACGAGCTGTCCGGCAACGTGAAGGAAGGCGACAAGGTGGGCACGATCACCTTTAAGCAACGCAACGCCACCATAGCCACCATGGACCTCGTGGCGTGCGAAGATGTGAGCGCGCCCGACTTCTTCGAAGGCGTGGGCGTGTGGTGGGATCGCCTGTTCCGCGGGTTCTCGGGCCAGCCGAAAGAGGCGCAGTCCGTCACCCTGAACGAGACGCCGCTCGTCATCGACAAGACCGCTTCCGCCGTCTGAGCCGGATAGCAGAGAGGATACGCCATGAGCACCATGTGCCCCGTATGCAACAACCCCATCGATCCGCAGGCGGCCGCCTGCCCGCGTTGCGGGTTCAAGCTGCTCGGTTCGACGCAGCGCTTCGAGCCCGTGTCGCTCGGCGACGACGCGCTGCCCGTGGACAGCGCGCCCCAGGCCGCCGCAGCGCTCCATGTGGTACGCGGGCCGCAGACCGGCGTGACCTACCAGCTGGGCGACGAGCCGCTGTCCATCGGCCGCAGCCCGCAGTGCGACGTGTTCCTCAACGACATGACCGTGTCGCGCGAGCATGCCGCGGTGGAGCCCTCGGAGGGCGGCTACGTCATCCGCGACGCCAACTCGTTCAACGGCGTGTGGGTGAACAACGACAGCGTGGAAGCGCGCCGTCTCGCCTCGGGCGACGTCATCCAAATCGGCGCGTTCTGCCTCGTCTACAAAGAAGAGTAGCGCTCGCTTGAGAGCATCGGTGCGCAACGCGCGCCGTTCGGCCCGGTTTTGATCGTTTGACCGGGGCGGGCGGCGCGCGTTGCCGTATAATTTCCCGTGGGTTATCAGATGAGAAGGGTTCGCTCATGGAATTGATGTCAGGCAACGAGGCAATTGCCCAGGGGGCATGGGAGGCGGGGGCGCATATCGGCGTGGCCTACCCCGGCACTCCGTCGACCGAAACGCTCGAAGCGTTCGCGAAGAAGGACGGCGTGTACGCCGAATGGGCCGTCAACGAGAAAGTGGCCGTGGAGGTGGGCATCGGGGCGTCGGCCGCCGGCGCGCGCGTGCTGACCACGATGAAGCACGTCGGCGTGAACGTGGCCGCCGACCCGCTGTTCACCGCCGCGTATTCGGGCGTCGGAGGCGGCTTGGTGGTGCTGGCCGCCGACGATCCGGGCATGTACTCGTCGCAGAACGAGCAGGATTCCCACTGGTACGCCCGCGCGGCGCACATTCCCATGCTCGACCCGGCCGATTCGGCCGAGGCGCTGCGCTACACGCGCGAAGCCTTCGAGCTGTCCGAGCGCTTCGACGTGCCGGTGTTCATCCGCTCCACGGTGCGCGTGTCGCACACGAAGACCCCGGTGGAGCCCGGAGCGCGCGAAGACGTGGCGCTCAAGGCCTACGAGAGCAACCCGGCGAAGTGGGTCATGATGCCCGCGTTCGCGAAGCCGCGCCGCAAGGTGCAGCTCGAGCGCATCGACGCGCTGCGCGCCTGGGTTGAGGACTGCCCCTACAACGAGGTGAAGCGCGGCGGCAGCGCCGTGGGCGTGGTGTGCGCCGGCGCGACGTTCATGCACGTGACCGAGGCGCTGCCCGACGCGTCCGTGTTCAAGCTGGGGTGCACGTGGCCTTTGCCCGAACACGCGCTGCGCGCCTTCGCCGACAGCGTGGATGCGCTCTACGTGGTGGAGGAGGCGTCCGAGTACCTGAACGAGAGCGTGCGGGCGCTCGGCATCGAGGTGGCGCCGTTCGCCGCGCCGCTGCCGCGCGACGGCGAGCTCACGCCGGGCCTCGTGCGCGCGGCGTTCGGCTACGACGCGCCCGCGCATGCGGACATGCCGGCCGGCATCCCCGGCCGCCCGCCGGCGCTGTGCGCAGGATGCCCGCACCGTCTCGTGTTCAAGGAGCTCGCGCGCATGAAGGCCGTCGTCACGGGCGACATCGGCTGCTACACGCTCGGCGCGCTGCCGCCGCTGTCGGCCATGGACACCACCATCGACATGGGCGCTTCGGTGAGCATGTCGCACGGCTTCGAGCTGGCGTGGGCGGGCACCGACCATCGCCCCGTCGTGGGCGTCATCGGCGACTCTACGTTCGCGCACTCGGGCCTGTCGGCGCTCATCTCCACCGTGTACAACCAGGGCGCGGGCACCGTCTGCGTGCTCGACAACCGCACGACGGCCATGACGGGCCGCCAGGGCAACCCCTTCAACGGCGAGACGCTGCAGAAGCGCCCCTCGCGCGAGCTCGATCTCGAGGGCGTCGTGCGCGCCATCGGCGTGGAGGACGTGCGCACCATCGACCCGAACGATGCGAAAGCCGTGCGCCGCGCGCTCAAGGAGGCCGTCGCCTCCGACGAGCTGTCCGTGCTCGTGTTCCGCAGCCCCTGCGTGCTCATCGACCGCATCCGCGAGACCCCCTACGCGGTGAGCGAGAGCTGCACGGCGTGCGGCGTGTGCTCGACGCTGGGCTGCCCGGCCATCGCGAAGGATCCGGCGAACGACCACGCGCTCATCGACGCCGCGCAGTGCATCGGCTGCGGCCAGTGCGCCCAGTACTGCGCCTACGGCGCCATCGTGCAACCCGCATCCGGATCTTCGTCGGAAGGAGGCTCCCATGAGTAACGCGACTACCGTGCTTCTGTGCGGCGTGGGCGGCCAGGGCACCATTCTCGCGGCCGACCTGCTGGCGCATGCCGCGTTGGAATCGGGCTACGATGCGAAGGTGTCCGAAATCCACGGCATGTCGCAGCGCGGCGGCGCGGTGACCACCGTCGTGCGCTTCGGCAAGGACCCCGTGCGCTCCATGGTGTCCGACGAGGGATGCGCCGACTGCGTCGTGTCGTTCGAGACCACCGAGGCCCTGCGCAACCTGCCCAACGTGCGCGAGGGCGGCTACCTGCTGGTGGCCGACGAGTCCATCCAGCCGCTGCCCGTGCTCATCGGGCGCGCCTCCATGCCCGAGGGCGCCTGCGAGCGCCTGGCCGAGGCCGGCGCCACGCTCATTCCGGCGAGCCAGATCGCAACTGAGGTGGGTTCGCCGAAGTCGGTGAACGTCGTGCTGCTGGGCGCGCTTGCCACGCGCCTCGACTTCGCGCAGGATGCGTGGGAGCGCGTCATCGCGCGCCGCGTGCCGCCGAAGACGGTCGAAGCCAACCAGGCGGCGTTCCGCGCGGGCCTCGCCTTCGCGCAGGGCGCGGCGTCGCAGCGTGCGGCCGCCGGCAGCGACGGGGAAGGGGCGCAGAGGGCATGAGCGTCCAGCAGATCAGCGTGTTCCTGGAAAGCCGTCCCGGTCATCTGCGTCGCGTGCTCGACGCGTTCGAGGAGGCCGGCGTGAGCGTGCGCGGCTACAGCGCCTCGGACACGGGCGATTACGGCATCGTGCGGTTCATCGTGGACGCGCCCGACAAGGCGCTCGCCGTGCTGCGCGACATGGGCGCCGCCGCCACGAGCTCGGACGTGCTGTGCGCGCGCCTCGACGACACGCCGGGCGAGCTCGCGCGCGTCATGGGCATCATGGCCGACTGCGGCATCAACGTGACGTACAGCTATTCGCTCATCTCCACCTACATCGCGCTGTCCGTGAAGGACCTGGCCCGCGCCGAGGAGCTGCTGGCGGCTAAGCCGGTGGAGCTCATCGGGCAGGACGATCTCGCGCGCCCCGTCACCGGCGAGGGTCGGTGAGCGATATGGCCGATACGATCGACATGACCGTGAAGGGGGCGGCGCTCGCCGCCGCCGCGGCGGGCGACTTCTCCAACCTGCCCATCCACAACCCCGCCGTCGAGTGCGCCCCGCGCGAGCGCATCCGCGCCATCCAGCTGGAGAAGCTCATCGCGCAGGTGGCGTGGACGTACGAGCGCGTGCCCTGGTACCGCGCCCGCATGGACGAGCTGGGCGTGACGCCTGCCGACATCAAGACCCTCGACGACGTGCGGAAACTGCCGTTCACGGACAAGTCCGCGCTGCGCGACACGTTCCCGTACGGCCTGTTCGCCGTGCCGCTCGACGAGGTGGTGGAGCTGCACGCGTCCTCGGGCACCACGGGCAAGCCCATCGTGGTGGGCTACAACGCCAGCGACATGGACATGTGGGCCGACTGCATCATGCGTCTCGTGCAGATGGCGGGCGTCGTGCCCGGAGACCGCGCGCAGATGGCGTTCGGCTACGGCATGTTCACCGGCGGCTTCGGCCTGCACTACGGGCTGCAGAAGCTGGGCTGCATGATGATTCCCGCCGGGTCGGGCAACACCGAGCGGCACATCGCCATGATCGAGGATTACGGCACCACCGTGCTCGTGGCCACGCCGTCCTACGCCCTGCACGTGTGCGAGGTGGGGGAGAAGATGGGCTACGACTGGGAGCGCTCGCCGTTGCGCGTGGGCCTGTTCGGCGGCGAGCCGTGCCCACCGGGCCTCAAAGCCGAGATCGAGAGCCGCATGCACATCGTGTGCACCGACAACTACGGCCTGACCGAGGTCATGGGCCCGGGCGTGTCGGGCGAATGCCTGGCCGCGCGCGACATGCAGCACATCGCCGAAGACCACTTCCTGTGGGAGGTCGTCGACCCCGACACCGGCGAGCCGGTGGGCGAGGGTGAGACGGGCGAGCTCGTGCTCACGCCGCTCGGCAAGCAGGCCATCCCCGTGCTGCGCTACCGCACGCACGACCTGACGCGCGTCATCACCGAGCCCTGCGCCTGCGGCCGCACGACGGCCCGCATGCAGAAGGTGCGCGCCCGTTCGGACGACATGCTCATCATCCGCGGCACGAACGTGTTCCCCTCGCAGGTGGAGGACGTGCTGGCCGGCATCGACGGCGTGACGCCCCACTACCGCATCGTCGTGGAGAACGCGAACGGCCTCGACCGCATGACCGTGCACGTCGAGCTCAAGCCCGAAGCGTTCAGCGACTCCTTCGAGGACATGGAGGCCCTGCGCGCGTCCATCGCCGAAAAGCTCAAGGGCGTGCTGCTCGTCGGCGTCAAAGTGAAGCTCGTCGAGCCCGGCGGCATCGAGCGCACCACCGGCAAAGCCAAGCACGTGGAAGATCTGCGGTAGGACCGGATCGGAGGACGTACATGCCAGTCGCAGCTCCCGCTCCCGTCGTGGGGCGGTTTGCTCCTTCGCCTACGGGGCGGATGCATGCGGGCAACGTGTTCGCGGCGCTTGCCGCGTGGCTCGTGGCGAAGTCGCAGGGCGGTCGCATCGTCCTGCGCATCGAGGACCTCGACGCCGAGCGCTCGAAGCCGCAGTACGTCGACGCGGTGCAGCGCGATTTCGAGGCGCTCGGGCTCACGTGGGACGAGGGGCCGTACTTCCAGCACGACCGCACGGAAGCCTATCGGGCGGCCTTCGACGAGCTGCGCGAGCGCGGGCTCGTGTACCCCTGCTTCTGCACGCGCGCCGACCTGCACGCGGCGTCGGCCCCGCATCGGGGCGAGAAGCCCGTGTATCCCGGCACCTGCCGCAGCCTCTCGGAGGGCGAGCGCGCCCGCCGCGCGGCGGAGCGCACGCCGGCGCAGCGCCTCATCGTGCCCGACGCCGCCGTCGCCTTCGACGACCTCGTGCAGGGCCGCTACGCGCAGAACCTCGCCACGGACTGCGGCGACTTCCTCGTGCAGCGCTCCGACGGCGCCTTCGCCTACCAGCTTGCCGTCGTGGTGGACGATGCGGCGCAGGGCGTGAACTCGGTCGTGCGCGGCGTCGACCTGCTGTGCTCCACGCCGCAGCAAATCCACCTGCAAACGCTGCTCGGCCTGCCGCATCCCGTCTACGCGCACATCCCGCTGCTCGTCGCCGAACGCGACCGGCGGCTGTCCAAGCGCGACCGCGACGCGGCGCTCGACGCCTTGCTCGCGCGCTTCAAGACGCCTGCGGGCGTCGTCGGCCACATCGCCGGCATCACGGGCCTCGCGCCCACCAGCGACCCCGCCACGCCCGAAGAGCTGCTCGCCGGCTTCGACGTGGCGACGTTCGGCGCGCGGTTCGACGATCTCGTCCAAGTGACCTGGCGCTAGGGGAGGGCCATCGTGAACAGGGAAGAACTCGTGCTGACCAGCTTCAGCGATCTCGTGAACAAGCTCGTGCTGCTCAACAAGCACACCATGGAGGAGCGGCTCGGGGGCTACACGTCCTCGGAGGTGCACGCCGTGGAGTACCTCGCGAAGCACGATGACTGCAACGTGACGAGGCTCGCCGACGCGTTCTGCATGACGCGGAGCGCGCTCAGCAAAGTGACTAAGAAGCTCATGGAGAAGGGGCTCGTCGAAACCTACCGCAAGCCCGACAATAAGAAGGAAGTCTACGTCGCCCTCACCGCGAAGGGCCGGGACGTGGCTGCCGTGCACGATGCGGCCCACGAGGCGTTCGGTCGACGCGACGAAGCGGTGTTCCAGCAGTTCAGCGACGAGGAGTTCGAACGCGTGCTCGCGTTCGCCGATGCCTACCGCGCCCATCTCGAGGCCGAGCTGCGCGCGCTCGACGACGGAGCCCCCTCCGCGTAGCGCCCGCGCCGCCCCGAACCTGCCGAAATCCCCCGCAGCACCCCGCCCGGTAGTTCTACCAAAATAAATGTTTCCAAGGAATCAATAATGTGCTAGAGTACGTGTGTCCTAGGAAACAATCATCGCAGCAGATTCGCTGCATCCCTTCACACGATCAAGGTTCGAGGTATTCCCATGTTCCCACCTTCTTCTCGCGCGCCTCGCGGCGCCGGGCACTCCGTCGACCCGAAAGCCCTCGCGTTCGGTCTCGCGTCGACGTTTCTCTGTGGCATCGGCTTCAGCATCATCATGCCGGTCCTGCCGTTTCTCGTGCAGCCCTATGTGAGCGACCCGGCGCAGCAGGCCACCGTGGTCACGCTGCTCGTATCGGTGTACGCCGCCTGCGTGTTCCTCGTCGCCCCCGGCCTCGGCGCGCTGAGCGACCGCTTCGGCCGCCGCCCGCTGCTGCTCGTCTGCCTGCTGGGTTCCGCCGCGGGCTACCTCGTGCTCGGCATCGGGGGCGCGCTCGGCGTGCTGTTCGTCGGCCGCATCATCGAAGGTCTCACGGGCGGCAGCATCGGCACCATCTTCGCGTACTTCGCCGACATCACGCCGCGCGACGAGCGCACGAAGTACTTCGGATGGGTGAGCGCGCTGTCGGGCGCGGGCGTGATCATCGGCCCTGCCATGGGCGGTCTGCTCGCGCAGTTCGGCGCTTCGACGCCCCTGTTCTTCGGCGCGGGCATCACGCTGCTCAACTGCATCTTCGGCTTCTTCTGCATGCCCGAGAGCCTGGCCGCATCCGCGCGCATCCCCGCCGTGCCCCTCGCGCGGCTCAACCCGTTCACCCAGTTGAAGGGCGTGCTGTCCCTCGGCACCATCGGGCTGCTGCTGTGCGGGGCGCTGCTGGTGTGGACGGCGTCCGGGTCGCTGCAGGGCATCTTCTCGCCGTTCTGCCTCGACGTGTTCGCTTGGGACCCCGCCGTCATCGGGCTCGTGTTCTCCATCCTGGGCGTGCAGGACATCGTGGCGCAGGGCCTCGTCATGCCGCGCTTGCTGCGACGGCTGAGCGACGTGCAGATCGCCGTCGTGGGCATGAGCGCGGAGGTGGCCGGGTACGCCCTCATCGCCGCGTCGGCGCTTGCGGTGCAGCCGCCGCTGTTCGTGGCCGCCGTCTTCGCCTACGGTTTCGGCGATTCCATCTTCGGCCCGTCGTGCAACGGCATGCTGTCGAAGGCGGCCGACGAAGCCGATCAGGGCCGGACGCTCGGCGCGAGCCAGTCCCTGCAGTCGCTTGCACGCATCGTCGGCCCCCTCGCCGGCGGCCAGCTGTACGTGCTGCTGGGCCCCGCCGCGCCCGCCTGCATGGGCGCGCTGCTCGTGGCGTGCGCCATCCCCGTGCTGCGTGCCGGCGCCCGCACGAGCGCGGCCGTGCGCGCCGGCGCACGGTAGGCGCACGGCCCGCTCCCGCGCCCGGTAACCCCCGCGCCCGATAGCCCCTCGTTTTCTTGAAACGCGGGATATCGGTGCGCTTGCGGCTCATCGTATAGCGCGCTTGGGCTATACTAACGAGCGGCTGCGGTGGAGGGAACCTGCCTCGAGGGGGCGGGACGCAGCCCACAGGGGGAGAGCCATGGAAGCTGGCAAAGCGCGCAAGCGCGCGCAATCGTTCTTCGCGGCGCACAACGAGGCGTTCACCATCGCCGTGTTCTGCCTTTCGGCGTGCGAGGTGTTCTTCATCTACCGGAACTTCCGCATACCCGCCCGCGCGCTCGAGCAGATCACGCTGCCTATGCTGGGCAGTTTCATCGCGGTGTTCGTCGCGCTCGTGGCCTGCATCGTGATGTTGGGTGCCTCGGTGCTGTTCGGCAAGCGCATCGAGAACGACCGCGTGCTCGTGGCGGCGGCCGTGTGCGCCTCCGTGGCCCCGCTCGTGCAGCTCGTGGCGGTGCACATGCTGCATCAGGTGTGGCTCATCCTGCCGTGCGTCATCTTCACGTCGGGAGGATGCGTGTGCTTCCTGCCCGAAGTGGTGCGGCGCCTGGCTGCCGCGGGCGTCACCTGCTCGGTGCGCTGCAGCATCGCCTGCTGCATCGAGCTGCTCGTCGTGGCGCCGCTGTCGAGCCTCGTGCCGCTCGAGGTGTTCATCGCGTTCATGAGCCTCATCCCGCTGCTCATGTTGGTGTACTTCCGCCTGTCGGAGCCGGCGAGCAGGGCGGCGCGCATCAAGGCGGTGCCCGGTCAGAAGGTGCCGAAGATCCTGCTGCTCACCATCCTCATGGCGGGCGTGATGGAGGGCGTCGTGGCCGCCGTGGACGACGCGAAGATGCCCTCGGACGTGAAGATGGTCATCTTCTCGCTCGCCTTCGTCGTGTCGGCCGTGCTCATCTTCGCCATCCTGCTGCACCTGCGGGGCAGCTTCAACAGCGCGTTGTTCCGGATGTGCCTGCCCGTCATGGCGGCCGGCATCGCGCTGTTCGTGCTCGAGGGCAACCATGCGCTCAACGGCGGCTCGCTGCTGTTCCTCATCGGCCGGCAGCTGTTCGCCGCCACTATCCTCGCGCTCGTCGTGTACCTCATTCGCTATCAGGACTCCGACTACTACCTGCTCAGCCTGGGCGTGGTGATCGGCGCCATGATGGGCAGCTTCATCGGCCTCATGCTGTTCCACTTCTTCGGCCAGGCGGCCGACCCGACGCTGCTGCCCCCGGCGTTCATCGTGTTTCTGCTGCTGTTCGTGTTCGTGTCGGCCATGTACCTCATGAACGCGAGCAACCTGAAAACCCGCTGGGGCATGACGGCCATCGACGACTCCGACGAGCAGGTGGGGCTCACGCTCGAGCAGAGCTGTCTCATACTGGCCGATCAGTGGAAGCTCACGAAGCGCGAGTGCGAGATCGTGGCGCTCATGGCGCGCGGCAAGGACAAGCAGGCCATCGCCGAGAAGCTGTTCATCTCGGAGGGCACCGTGAAGGTGCACGCCCGCAACATCTACCAGAAGATGGGTATCCATTCCAAGCAGGAGCTGATCGGCCTTGTGGAGAGCACCGAGGAGAGTATCAAGGAGTAGCGGGCGTTTCTCCTGATGATTCGTCTACCACCTCAGGTGGTATTTCGCTTAACGCGGCAAAATATGCTCGCAAGGGGTATGGGCTTCGTTTGCCCTCGTACTCGATACTGATGCCCGTGACGGGGGCGCTGACGAGGCGCCGCCGGAACGATCAGGGAAGAGACGAGAGAGCAAACGGAGGAGAGATGTCGCTACATATGAGCCGCCGAAGTTTCGTGAAGACTTCGGCCCTGGCAGCATCGTCAGCGTTGCTGCTGAACACCACCAGCGCATTCGCTCAAGAGGGCGAGGGGAGCGCACCGTCGAGCGGGGACGACGTGCAGGTGATCCCCAGCGCATGCCGCCAGTGCTACGGGCGCTGCGCGCTGTTCGGGCACGTCAAGGACGGACGCCTCGTGAAGGTGGAGGGCAACCCCGACCTGTTCAGCGAGGGCACCCTGTGCGGGCGCGCGTTCGCCATCCCGCAGGAGCTGTACAACCCCACGCGCATTCGCTACCCGCAGAAGCGCGTGGGCGAGCGCGGCGCGGGCCAGTGGAAGCGCATCACGTGGGAGGAAGCCTACGAGACCGCGCGCGACGAGTACACGAAGATCGGCGAGGAATACGGCTGGCACACCATCGCGCACCAGTACGGCACGGGCCGCGACAACCACCAGTTCCAGGCCATCAACCGCCTATGGCTCGAGCTGGGAAGCACGGCCACGTTCGGCGTGGGCAACCTGTGCTGGCTCGGCTCCTACTTCACGTCGCAGCGCCTGTACGGCGACGAGACGCAGTACACCGGCTGGGACGGCAACAACGCCGACTGCATCCTCATCTGGTGCCGCCAGGAGCGCAGCCGCGGCTACTACGACTGGCTCACCGTGAAGCGCGCGCAGGAGCGCGGCGCGAAGGTGATCGCCGTCGACCCGCGCTACACGTGCACGGCCTCGAAGGCCGACATCTGGCTGCCCATCCGCCCCGGCTCCGACATGGCGCTGGCCCTGGCCTTCATCAACGAGATCATCCACTCGGACAAGTGCGCCACCGACTTCGCCCGCTACTGGACGAACGCGCCGTTCTTCATCGACGAAGAGGGCACGGGCTACCAGCTGCGCGAATCCATGATCAAAGAGGGCGGAAACGAAGAGCTGTACCCCGCATGGGACGAGGCGCACGACCAGCTGATCTACTGGTCCGGCGACTGGCAGAACAAGAACGGCGTAGGCGGCGACAAGGCGCTGCAGTGGCTCGACGCCGACGGCACCATCGTGGCCGACGCGAAGCCGGCGCTGTCCGGCAGCCGCGAGATCGAGGGCAAGACCTACCGCACGAGCTGGGACATCCTCGTCGAGCACGTCACGCCGTGGACCATCGAGCGCGCCGCCGAGTTCTGCGAGCTGCCCGAGGACAAGATCCGCGAGGCCATCAGCGCCTACATCGACGCGAGCCCGCACGCGTGCTTCACGCGCGGCCAGAAGGTTGAGTTCTCCATCAACACGTCCGGCATCTCGCAGGCGTTCACCATCATGATGGCGCTCGCCGGCAACTTCGATTCCGAGGGCGGCCAGAACATCGCCCGCGAGCCCGCCACCGGTTACGAGAACTCGATGTTCGACATCGTGCCGCAGATGAAGGGCCTCATGAGCGACCTGCGCATGAGCACCGCGCGCAACATCAACCGCCTGTCGGTGTGCCAGAACACCGGCCACCAGAAGATATGGGTGGCCGACGACAAGACCGGCGAGCTCGTGGAAACCGTGCAGAAGAACGGCGGCCAGGTGGTGCTCGGCCAGCAGGGCGGCTTCGGCGCCGCCACCACGAAGGCCATGCTCGAGGGCGACCCGTTCCAGATCCACGGTTTGTGGCAGCAGACGTCCGAGCCCATCATGTCCATCGAGAGCGGCCGTCAGATCGCCGAGGGCATGAAGAAGCTCGACTTCTTCGTGAACGTGGACCTGTACATCACCCCGTCGGGAGAGCTCGCCGACATCCTGCTGCCGGCCGCGCACCCCAGCGAGGTCGACCGCGTGGAATGGCCGCACTCCGGCCACGGATACCCCACGAGCCACACGCTGCTCATCCGCCAGCCGTTCCATGCGCCGCTCGGCGAGTGCAAGGACGACATGGACATCTGCTTCGAGTTCGCGAAGTACATGAACGTGAACATGTACTGGAAGGACAAGTACGAGTGGTTCGACTACATGCTGGCCGGCCCGCCGACGCTGCCCGAGAAGCTCAAGTCGAACTTCGAGGACTTCCGCGAGCGCATTTCCATCACGGGCGTGCAGATGACCGAGGTGCGCGGCATGCCGAAGTACGAAAGCGGCATGATGCGCAAGAGCGGCGACATGAAGCCCGGCTTCAGCACGATGTTCCGCGGCAACAAGCAGGGCGCGGTGTACCGTACGCCCGGCTACACGCTGCCCGACGGCACCGAGGTTCCGGCGCATCCGCAGTCCGACAACGCGAAGATGGAGCTGTGGAGCGAGGATCTGCTCCTGTACGGCAACGGCCCGCTGCCCATCTACATCGAGCCGCCCATCACGAAGCGCTCGCGTCCCGACCTGCTGGAAGCGTACCCCTACACGCTCATCACCGGCGGACGCAGCCACGCGTTCTTCCACACCGAGTACCGCAACTCGCCGTGGATGCGCGAGGTGCACATGTTCCCGACGGTGGACATCAACCCCGCGACGGCGGCCGAGCACGGCATCGAGCAGGACGACTGGGTGTGGATCGAGACGTACGTCGACCGCATCCGCCAGCGCGCGAACCTCACGGACGCCATGAATCCCGACATGATCCACGTCGAGCACGACTGGTGGTTCCCCGAGCGCGAGGCCACCGACGATTTGCACGGGGCGTTCGACTGCAACTGCAACATCCTGTTCGAGAACGACGGACCCTACGACCCGGCGGTGGGCACCGACAACTACGGGGGCCTCTGCAAAATATACAAGGCCGAAGAGGGCGCGCCGAATAACATCTGCATGAATTCCGAGGACTTGAAGATATTCCTGCCGCTTTCCGCCGACCAGCTTGCCAGCGATGGCCAGACCGACGGCGTGGTGCAGGTGACGAAGGGAGGTGCGAAGTAGCATGACGCGCAACATCATCGCTATCGACTTGGATAGCTGCATCGGGTGCCACTCCTGCGCCGTGGTATGCAAGCAGGAGAACAACGTGGGATTGGGCACCTTCTACAACAAGGTGCTGACCGTGGGGCCCTCCGGCACGTACCCCGACCTGGAGATGTACTACCTTCCCGTGGCGTGCCAGCATTGCGACGACCCGCAGTGCGTGAGCGTGTGCCCGACGGGAGCCTCGTACAAGCGCGAGGACGGCGTGGTGCTGGTGGACCACAGCAAGTGCATCGGCTGCCAGTACTGCGTCATGGCCTGCCCCTACGGCGTGCGCACGTACGACACGAGCAAGGACAAGGGCGTCATCGAGAAGTGCACGATGTGCGCGCACCTCATCGACAAGGGCGAGAAGCCGGCGTGCGTCAAGCACTGCCCCGGCCAGGCGCGCCTGTTCGGCGACTTGGACGATCCGTCGTCCGACGTGGCGAAGATGGCGTCCTCGAAGCAGACGCACAAGTTGAAGGACGTGGGGAACCATCCCGGCGTGACCTACGGATTGGACAAGTTCTCGTGGAAAGGGGATGAGTGAGCATGGAAATCCAATGGCCCCTTCTCATCTTCAGCGTGTTGTTGGGCGTGACCTCGGGATGCTTCGTCTTCCTGGGCGTGGGCGAGCTTAAGGGCAAGTTCCGCGACGTGCGGTTCGCAGGCGCGCTCGTGGCCTTCGTCTGCCTCGCCGTGGGCGGGTGCGTGTCGGTGCTGCACATGGGGCATCCCGAGCGCGCGACGCACCTGCTGGGCAACCTGGGTTCCGGTTTGTCGAAAGAGCTGTTCGTCGTGGCCATCATGGGCATCGTGGCGCTCGTTTACCTCGTTTTGGCGAAGAAGGACTACCCCACGGCGTCGAAGGTGTCCGGCGTGCTGGGCGGCGTCATAGGCTTGGTGCTGCCGTTCGTGGCGGGCGCGTCGTACCTGATCGCCGCCCGTCCCGCGTGGGACAGCATCGCCCTGCCGTTGATGTTCCTGGGCGGCGGGCTGGCCATGGGCATGACGCTCATGTGCGGGCTCGTGCTGCTGCGCGGCGCCGATGACGAGCGCGGCTTCGCGCTCAAGCTGGCGCTGGCGGGCGTGCTGATCATGGTGGTGACGTCGCTTGCGTACGTGATCTGGATCGCCGTGGCGCCCTACCAGGCTCCGACGCGCTCCATCGAGCGTCTGATCTCCGGCGACATGGCCCCCATGTTCTGGGTGGGCGTCGTCATCGTGGGGCTTGCCGCCCCCGTGGCCCTGAGCGCGCTCGCCCTCGTGCAAGCGGGGAAGGGCAAGGCCGCCGGCCTCGCGCCCTACCTGTTCGCCGCCTGCGCCTGCTCGGCCATCGGCGCCGTCGTGCTGCGCGTCATCATGTACGGCGTGGGCACGAGCGTGGAGCAGTTCATCTACCGGTAATGAGAGCGGCCCGCGCCGGGGGTTGCCCCCGGCGCGGCGCCCCTCCCCATAGTGCGCCGGGGAGGGGGTGCTCCCTTTCTCGTGGCGCGCCCTCCCTCCCATGGCGCGCTTGAAAGCGAGCCGGTGGATTTCGGCGCTGCGCGCCGATCGAGGGATGCGCGGGTCGAACGATCGGCGCGCAGCGCCGAACCCCACCGGCGCGTCCACGGGCGCGCCATGGGAAAGGGAGGGGCGCGCATGGGAAAGGCGCCCACGCGCCGCAACTAACAGGAACGAAGCAAGGAGATCAATCATGACCGAACCTCTCTCTGCGGAGCTTGCAGCGAACCTCATCGGGTTCTGCGAGAACCGCAGTCGCGTGTACGCGCTGCTGTCGCGTTGCTTCGAGAAGGAGCTCGATGCGGCGTTCGCGCAGCAGCTTGCGGCGTGCGACGCGTATTCCTTCGACGACCCGGCGCTCGACGCGGCGTTCTCCGCGCTGCGCTCGGACGTCGCCGACCTTGACGAGCGGGCCCTTGAGCAGCTGGCTGTGGTGTTCGACCTCGTGTTCTTCGGCATGGGGCCGCGCACGGCGCAGAAGGCCTTCCCCTACGAGTCGGTGTACACGAGCGACGGCGGCCTCATGATGCAGGACGCCTACGCGGACGTGCTGCACGTCTACCGCGATGCCCGTTTCGAGAAGAACCCCGGCTTCACCGAGCCGGAAGACCATCTGGCCGTCGAGCTCGCCTTCATGGCGCGCCTCGGCGAGCGCGCCGCCGACGAGCTGCGCGCGAACGACGCCGACGCCGCCGAAGCCTCGCTTGCAGCGCAGCGCCTCTTCCTGCACGACCATCTGCTGAACTGGACTGACCGCTTCGCCGTTGACATGGAGTCTGCGGCGGGTGAGGGCTTCTACGCGCACCTCGCGTCGTTCACCCGCGCCTTCCTGGTTGCCGATGCCGACGAGCTCGCCGAGGTGCTGGAATGACGGCCTCGATCACCCGGCGCGGGTTCCTCGCGGCCGGCGCCGTGGGCGCGGCGATGGTGGGCGCGGGCGGGTTCGGCGCGGTGTCGCGCCAGGCCGACGCGGCGTTCGTGCGCCCGCCCGGCGCGGCGTCGAACCGCGCGCTCGCGGCGGCGTGCGACCGCTGCATGCGCTGTTTGCAGGCGTGCCCCTACGGCATCGTCACGCCGGTGCCGCTGGCCGAGAGCCTCGTGGCGTACGGCACGCCCATGCTTTCTTTCGCCGACGGGTGCTGCGACTTCTGCATGAGGTGCGTCGAGGCGTGCCCCACCGGCGCGCTGTCGCCCGGCGGGGAGCGCGAGCGCGACCTGGGCGTGGCGGTGGTCGTGAAGGACGCATGCGTGGCCTGGGACTGGGCCGGCTGCACGGTGTGCGGGGACGAGTGCCCCGTGGAGGGCGCGATAACCCTCGACGACCGCGACCGCCCGGTCGTGCACGCCGACTTCTGCGACGGGTGCGGGCGCTGCGAGCAGGTGTGCCCCTCGGCGTCGCTGCGCGCCTACGACGCGTCGGCCTCGGCGAAGGGCATCGTGGTGGCGTCGCGCGAGAGCGCCGCGGCGCGGGCCGAGGGCGCGATCTCGAGCGCGGAGCTGGCCGCGGGCCGCACCGCGCCGGCCGGCGGCGCTCTCGCGCCCCATTCGAAAGGCGTCCATCCCGACGGGCCGGACGCGACGAGGGAGTCGGGAGGCGCTTCATGAAGACCAAGGTGAAGATGGCCCGCATCGCCGTCGCGGCGCTCGCGCTCGCGCTGGCCGCCGCCTCCGCGCACCTCGGCGGGGGCGCGCCCCTGGGCACGCTGTGCGCGCTCTGCCCGGCGGGCTTCGCCCAGATCGCGGCGGCGTCGGGTTCCGTCCCCTGGGCGCTGCTGCCCGGCGTGCTCGCCGTGCTCGCCGTCGTGTTCCTGCTGGGACGGGCGTTCTGCTCGTGGCTGTGCCCCTCGCAGCTGCTGCGCAACGTCTTCGGAGGGCGCGCCCCGCGCGGCATCCTCGGCCGCGGCGGCGAGCAGGCTCCCGAAAAGCCGTCGTCCTGCGCGTCCTGCGCGAGCGACGCCGGCCTCAAGACCCAGGGCCTCGTCCTCGCCGTGCTGCTCGCCGCGTCCTTCGCCGTGGGCTTCCCCGTGTTCTGCCTGCTGTGCCCGATCGGGCTCGTCTTCGGCACGCTCTGGGCGCTCAACCGCGTGTTCGTGCTGCTGCAGCCGGGCTGGGAGCTCGTCGTGTTCCCCCTCATGCTCCTCGCCGAGCTCTTCCTGTTCAAGCGCTGGTGCGCCGCGGTCTGCCCGCTCGGGTTCTTCTTCGGGCTCGCCGCGAAGGCGCGCGCGAGGCTGGGCCTCGGCGCCCGCCCGCAGGCGGACTGCGCCACCTGCATATCCAAGGACGGCTGCCGCGCCTGCTCCGCCGCGTGCCCCGAGGGCATCGACGTGGCGAACCCCGGCGAGGCGACGCTGGACTCCTGCACCTTCTGCCTCGACTGCGTGGAGAACTGCCCCACGAAGTCCATCAAGGTGCGGCTCTCGTCCCCGAAGGACGCGCCCGACGCGGAGCCCGCGCCCGCGCCCGCAGCCCTCGAGGACCCGGAACCGGCCCCCGTCGACTAGCGGCCCGAAAACCAGCAGCGCCCCGCCGTCCATACCCGGCGGGGCGCTGCGCTGCGTCGAACGGGAAGCCTACCAAGGAGCGACGAACCCGCCTCCGATCTCCACCGCCATAACCGCCACCATGGCAAGAACGAGGACGACCGCGCGAGTCGTGTTGAGCTCGTAGTTCTCGACGAGCCCCGGGCCGGTGCCGGCCGCCGCCTGCGCCACCGCCTTGCCGTCGCGGCGTCCCGTTGCGAGTATCCACGCGGCGCTCCCCACGAGCACGGCCGACAGCGCCAAGTTCCACGACAGCATAGAGGTGCGCGGGCCGCTGCCCGTCGCCTCGAGGGTAACCGAGACGAGCGTGCCCGCCGCAAGCGCCGCCAGCGCGAGGTTGCCGAGCGCGATGCGCCGCGCCCGCCGCTTCTGGTACAGGCTCTCGGGCCCCTCGTCGGGGGCGAACGTCCACCCGCCGATCGTGCGCAGCCATTTCCCCTGCCAGTATTTCCAGGAACTCACGAAGATCAGCACGATAAGGGGAATAAAGACGACGTACCCGACGATCATCTTCACGTATCCGTCCATGGGCGTTCTCCCTTCGACCGGCTTTCCCTCCAGTATACGCCGCCGTCGCCGGGACGTATGCGAACCCGTCGGAATTTATCGTGCCGAACGCCCGAACCTCCCATCGTCGCGCTGAAATCGTCTCACTCACGCATTTTGCGTGAGCTTTTCCCTCACCTTTTCTCCCGAGTTCATGCAGAGTGCAGATAGCTTCCGACCCCTGCGCTGACCTAGAGTAAGGCCATCGGGCCGGGCGCATCACCGCAGCGCCGCCCGAAGGAGAATGCAGCGAGGGGGAGGTGCATGACCGTTATGCAGGAACAAGGAAACGAGCCGATCCGTCCGGCCGTCACCGACAGGGCCGACGACGAGACGGCCGCAGCGCCGGAGCAGCGCACGTTCGACGAGCAGCTGGCGGCGCTCGAGGAGACGGTGACCCGTCATCCGCTCAACCGCGAGGCGCTCTACCGATTGCTGGCCTATTGCGCCGACGAGCGCACGCTCGACGACATCGAGCGCACCATGCCAACCTGGCCTGCCTTCAAGGGCGCCACGCAGAACCCGTACCGCCTCGCCGAGCACCTCGTGCGCGCCGGCGGCCTCAACAAGCTCGAACGCGACGCGAACGGCGCGCTCATCACCCAGGAGGACAAGGCGGGCCTCGGCGAGGACGCCGCCGACGACCTCGTGTGCAGCGCGGCGTACCGCACCACCGACGTGGGCGCGCGCTTCGTCGAGCAGCATCGCCCGCGTGCTCGCCTCGTCGAGCTCTTGCAGCTCGCGCCCGAGCGGGCCGACGTGTACCGCGAGCTGCTCGAGTTCACGGCGGCGAAGCCCCGCACCTACCACGACATCGCCGAGCTGCTGCGCGACCGCCCGGTCCTCGAGACCGTCATCGGAGGGACGCGCCATACCATGCAGCCCAGCGTGTTCGTGGACAAGCTCGAGCGCGCGGGCGCTCTGGTCTGGAATGAAGGGTGGCGTCTGACGGAGGAGGGGGAAGCGTTTCTACAGGATTTGAAGGCGAGCGAGTAGAACCGACAAGAGGAGGAAGGACAAGAACATGGCGGAAACCACGTTGACACGCCGGAGCTTCGTCAAAGCGTCTGCCCTGGCGGGCGCCACGGCGGCGTTCGGCGCCACGATGGCCGGCTGCATGCAGGAAGCTCCCAAGGAGGAGGCCGCGCCCGCAGGCGGCGCCGCCGACGAAGGGCTCGTGAGGATGAAAACCTCGTGCCACGGCTGCATCCAGATGTGCCCGGCCATCGCATCCGTGAAGGACGGCGTCGTCGTGAAGCTGGAAGGCGACCCCGATGCCCCGGTGAGCCGCGGCAGCCTCTGCATCAAGGGACTCAACCAGCTGCACACCATGTACAGCCCCCGGCGCGTCCTGCACCCGCTCAAGCGCGCCGGCGAGCGCGGCGAGAACAAGTGGGAGGTCATCAGCTGGGACGAGGCCGTCGAGGAAGCGGCCGCGCACATCTGCGACGCCATCGACAAGTACGGCCCGTACGCCTTCTTCGCCAGCGTGGGCGGCGGCGGTTCCTACTCGTTCATGGAGGCCATGACGCTGCCCATGGCGTTCGGGTCGCCCACCGTGTTCGAACCGGGCTGCGCGCAGTGCTATCTGCCCCGTTGGAGCCTGTCGAAGCTGTTCTACGGCGGCAATGACCAGTCCATCGCCGACAACGCCGTGCAGGAGATCTTCCGCACGGGCAGCGACAACAAGGCCGAAGTCGTCGTGCTGTGGGGCGCCCAGCCCTCCGTCAGCCAGACGGCCGAGTCGGGCCGCGGCATGGCCGAGCTGCGCGCGCAGGGCGTGAAGACCATCGTGGTCGATCCCAACTTCTCGCCCGATGCGGTGAAGGCCGACGTGTGGCTGCCGGTGCGCCCCGCCACCGACACGGCCCTTCTGCTGTGCTGGTTCCGCTACATCTTCGAGAACAAGCTCTACGACGAGCAGTTCACGAAGTACTGGACGAACCTCCCGTTCCTCATCGACCCCGAGACGAAGCTGCCGGTGAAGGCCCAGGAGCTGTTCCCCGACTTCGAGCAGACCACGCCCGAGAACACCCCGGCCTACGTGTGCTACGACCTCAAGACGAACGCCGTGGCCCCCTTCGAGTTCTCCGCGCCGGCCGACGCCGCCGTGGACCCCGAGATCTTCTGGTCGGGCGAGTTCAACGGCGTGTCCTACAAGACGGCCGGCCAGATCTACAAGGAAGAGGCCGACCCGTGGACGCTCGAGCGCACGGCCGAGAACTGCTGGCTCGACGCCGGCAAGATCGAGGAGGCCATCAAGCTGTACGCCGAGGCCGGCGTGGCGGGCATCGCCAACGGCGTGGCGTCGGACATGACCGAATCGGCCTCCCAGGTGCCGCTCGGCTGCATGGGGCTCGATTCCATCATGGGGCACGTCAACAAGCCCGGCTGCACCATGACCCAGTACGGCGCGGGCGGCGCGCAGCCTACGAAGCGCCCGGTCACGTACAACAACGGCTTCGACGGCATGTTCTCGGACATGTACGGCATCGGCGCCGTGGTGGGCATGAGCGACGCCGAGAACGAGGCGCGCGCCAAGAAGCTGGGCGAGGAGAACCCCCAGCAGAAGCTGGCGAACCAGCTGCTCATCGACCGCTTGGGCATGAAGGACCACAAGGGCCTCTACGCCTGGTGCCACAGCCACATCCCCACGGTGCGCGAGGCCATCGCCACGGGCGAGCCCTACAAGCCGCGCGTGTGGTTCGACATGTCGGGCAACAAGCTGGCCATGCTGGGCAACGCGAAGTCGTGGTACGAGGTGTTTCCCGAGGTGGACTACATCATCGGCCAGTATCCCATGCTCACGTCCTTCCACGTGGAGGCGGCCGATCTCGTGTTCCCCGTACGCGAGTGGCTGGAAGAGCCCATGGTGAACATGACCCAGCTCAACACCCAGTGGCTGCAGAACGAGTGCACGCACATCGGCGAGACCGTGTCGCACAGCATCCCCGCGGCGCAGGTGGTGAAGAAGTGCGCCGAGAAGATGGGCGGCGAGCTTCCCGGCCTCAAGCCCGGCTACCTGGGCAGCGCCACCGAGGAAGAGGTGAAGGCGTCGGTGGCCGAAACGCTGCACGCCCCCAGCTGGGACGAGCTCGTGAAGGACACCGACACGTACGTGCCCTACGTCACGCCCGCAAGCGGGTACTTCCAGTACCGCCAGCACGAGACCGTGGTGGACGACGGCCTGCCGGCGGGCTTCGGCACCGAGTCGCGCAAGATCGAGGTGTACTGCCAGATCCTGCTCAAGCTGGCGCGCACGGGCTACCCGTTCTGCTACCCGGAGCCGCAGGAGGCCTGCGCGGACTACAGCCCCATCTGCTCCTACATCGAGCCGGCCGAGAGCCCGCTCGCGGACGAGGAGTACCCCTTCGTGCTCACGTCGGGCCGCGTTCCGTACTTCCATCACGGCACCATGCGCCACGCCGCGCTGTCCCGCGAGCTGTTCCCCACGGCGGAGATCCGCATCAACCCGCAAAGCGCCGCCGAGCTGGGCATCGAGCACATGGACTGGGTGAAGGTGAGCAGCCGCCGCGGCGAGGTGCACGCGCGCGCCTACCTCACCGAGGGCGTGCATCCCAAGACCGTGTGGATGGAGCGCTTCTGGAACCCCGAGTGCTACGACGAGTCCCAGACGAACCCGACCGCCGGCTGGCGCGAGTGCAACGTGAACGTGCTGACGAAGAACGACGCCCCGTTCAACGAGGTGTACGGCTCCTACACGAACCGCGGCTTCACGGTGAGCATCGAGAAGTCCGAAAAGCCCGCGAACGTGTGGGTGGAGCCCGCGGAGTTCGCGCCGTTCCTGCCGACTGAGGAGATGCTGTCCGAAGCTCAGACGAAGGATGTGTTCTGATGAGAAACTGCCTGGTTATCGACCTCGACCGCTGCAGCGGGTGCGACAGCTGCATCGCTGCCTGCAAGCTTGAGAACAACGTCGACTTGGGCGTGTACTACAACCGCGTGCACGCCGTGGGGCCCACGGGCACGTTCCCGGACCTCGAGCAGTACTGGCTGCCCCTGCAATGCCAGCAGTGCGAGAACCCCGGCTGCATCGAAGTGTGCCCCACGGGGGCGTCGTACCGCGACGAGGGCACGGGCGTCGTGCTCGTGAACGCCGAGGACTGCATCGGCTGCGGATCGTGCCTCACGGGCTGCCCGTACAACGTGCGCACGCTCAACCCGAACACGAACGTGGTGGAGAAGTGCACGCTGTGCTTCCAGCGCCACGAGAACGAGACGTGGGAGCCGGCGTGCGTGCACAACTGCTGCTGCGGCGCGCGGTACTTCGGCGACCTCGACGACCCTGCGAGCCCGGCCGCGAAGGCGGTTGCGGCGGCGGGCGCGGAGAACTGCCACCAGCTTGACGACCAGCACGGCCTCAAGCCCTCCACCGTCTACCTCCTGTCCGCGAAGACCGCGTCGTGGCAGGACGATCCCGTCACCACCGATCGCGCGGCGAAGGCGTAGCCGACACGCCGTCATCCTGAGCGAGCGCAGCGAGTCGAAGGGCGCTCCGCTCGGGATGACGGCAGGATGCAAAGGGGAACCACCATGACACCAACGCAGGAACGTGCGCAGACCGAAGACCTCGTCGCTGCGCTCGAGGGGCGCGCGGCGTTCTACGACGTGCTGGCGGCGCTGTACTACCGGCCGCTCACGCAAGAGCAGATCGAGCGCATCGCGGCAGGCGACCTGGCCGCGTTCGCCGACGGGCACGAGCTCATGGCCGAGGGGCTGCACGACATCGAGCGCGCGCTGGCCAAGCGCAACTCCGGCACGCGACAGGACCTGGCGGTGGACTTCACGGCCGCCTTCGCGGGCACCTCGTCGTGGAAGGGACGCTACGCCACGCCCTACGAATCGGTGTTCACGAGCGAGGAGGGCCTGCTGTTGCAGGACTCCTTCCACGAGGTGTACCACCTGTTTCGCCAGAACAGCGTGCGGACGGGCGAAGGCTACGACTTCCCCGACGACCACCTGTCGTTCATCTGCGAATTCGAGGCCATCCTGTCGCAGCGCGCCATCGAGGCGCTCGAGGCGGGCGACGTCGCGGCCGCGCGCGAGCAGGCGGCGCTTGCGAAGACGGTGCTGCACGACCACATCCTCTCGTGGTTCGACGACTTCGAAGAACTGGCCCTGCGCATCCTCACGACGCGCTTCTACCGGGGCGTGCTCAAGGCGAGCAAGGGGTTCTTCCTGTTCGATGCGAACCTGCTCGACGATATGGAGGAGGAGTTGAGCCGCTCATGACGTTCGTCATCGTGCTCGCATGCACCGTGGCCGCGTGCTTCGCGCTACGCTCGCCGCTCAAGGCCTGCCCGACGGCGTTCTACGCGCTGGCCGTGGCGGTGGACGCGGTGTTCGTCGTCGGGACGTTCTGGGGCATGCCGCGCGCGGTGTGGAGCGCGCTGTTCCCGCTCGTGCAGAAGTGCCTGCTGCCGCTCGCGCTGTTCGTGGTGGTCATGTACATCGGCGTGCTTCCGCGCACGTCGCGCGCATACACGTGGCTCAAGCCCGTGCGCGCCGAGCTGTCCATCGTGGCCTGGATTCTCTCGCTCGGGCACATGGCCGTGTACCTGGCGTCCTACCTGCCGCGCAACGTGCTGGGCGGAGCGGTGAGCCCGAACGTGACGGCTTCGTTCGCGGTGGCCGTCGTGCTGCTCGTCCTGCTGCTCGTGCTGGGCGTCACGTCGTTCAACGCGGTGAAGCGGCGCATGCGCACCGACACCTGGAAGAAGGCGCAGAAGCTCGCGTACCCGTTCTTCCTGCTCGTGTACGTGCACCTGCTGCTCATGCTGGCGCCGTCGGCGCTGCACGGCGGCATTGCCGCCACGGCGAGCGTTGCGGTATACTCGGCAGTGTTCCTGGCTTACCTCGTCTTGCGCCTGTTCCGCGCCGCGAAGGATCGGCGGATGCGCACGACGGCTTGACGCCCGCCGAAGGGGAAGGCGGGAGGCCGGGGCTGTCGTCCGTTGCAGGAGGGGAGTCGGCGGCTTTCATGAAGTCATTCCTTGCGAAACTGGTCAAAGCCTGCCCGTCGCTGCCGTTCATGGCGCTCGGCATCTGGCTCGCGTGGGCCTACATCGCCTACAGCGGCACGGCCTGGCTGAGCGACACCGAGACGAACGGCGCGAACATCTCCACGATGTACATCGTGTCCACGCTCACGTCCGGCCTCGCCATGCTGGCCGCTGCCCTGCGCGCGCCGCGTGCCCGGCGGCTCATCGACCGCCCCGCCTTCGTGGTGGCGGGCGGCGCCGTCGCGTCCCTCGGCTGCCTCGTCATCATCCTCATCGGCCCCTACTACCTCACGCAGGTGCTGCCGAACGAGGCCATCGTGGGCCTGTTCTACGCGGCGAGCGCGCTCACGGGGTTCGGCACGGCCGTCATCGGCCTCACGTGCGGGCAGCTCTACGGCGCGCTCGCCCCGCGCAAGGCCATCCTGTACGCGGCGCTCTCGCACATCGTGCTGGCCCTCGTCTACTTCACCGTCATCGGCTCGCCGTCCTGGCAGCCCGTCGCGGGCGGCCCGTCGCTCACCGGCATCCTCGCGTTCACCACGATGCCCCTCATAGCCGCGGCGGCGGCCGCGCTCTCGTTCATCGCGCCGCAGGGCGACGTCGCCGAGCGCCGGGAGGATCGCGCGCTGCTCCCGCGCTCGTTCTGGAAGCTCATCGCGGTCACGTTCGTGTTCTCGTTCGTGGTGGTGGCCCTGCGCTCCATGCTCGTCGAGGTGTCGCCCGTGGACGTCACGCTCGACAACACGCGGCTCGTCATGCTGCTGCGCATGCTCATGGCGCTCGTGTTCGCCGCCGCGGCCATCGGCATCGAGGGGGAGCGCTTCGACTTCGGCAAGATCTACTCCGTCATCATGGCAACCGTGGTGGCGCTCATCGCGTTCTGCCCCATCGTGGGCGTGACGCATCTCGGGTGGAGCCAGCTCGTCACGTTCCTCTCGGCGGTGTTCGAGTTCGTGCTGTGGTGCATCCTCGCGTTCGTGGTCTACCAGCGCCGTATCGCGGCCACGCTCGTGTTCGGCTTCGGCTACGGCATGTTCATGGTGGGCTCCGGCGCGGGATGGGCGGCGGGCGTGCACCTGTTTCCGCAGATCGTGAGCGAGGGCACTCCCATCGCGCTGTTCCTGGGGCTCGCGTTCGCCGTGCTGGCGTGCGCGTTCGTCCTGTTCTCCGAAAAGGAGTTCGACCGCCTGTTCGAACCCGAGGGGGAAGGGGAGGCCTCCCTCGACGACCTCCTGGGCGACGGGCTGCCCGAGCCGCAGGCGGGCGCGGGGGAGGGCCCGGGCAAGAAGGGCCGCTTCAACCAGGCCATCGACGCCCTGGCCGAGCGGGCCGGGCTATCGCGCCGCGAGAAGGACGTGCTGCGCTGCCTGGCCATGGGCTACGACAGCGGCGCCACCGCCAAGCGCCTGCAGGTGTCGTGGAACACCGTGCGCACCCACACGCGCAACGTGTACGCGAAGCTCGACATCCACGCGCGCCAGGAGCTCATCGCGCTCGTGGACGAGGCCACCGAGCAGCTGCACTAGTGCGCCAGGTTGTACAGCAGCACCGCGATGCCCATGCCGTTGAACAGGAGGAAATGGCCGACGAACATCACGGCAAGGTAGAGCGCCGGTTCGGCGAGGCCCGGTAGCAGCGCGCGCTGCCCGCTGTAGAGGTTGCCCGGGTACGCCGCATGGCGCGACGTGCGTTCGCGGCTTGTGGTCAGGCGCTCCCACAGCTTGAACAGGACGAACCCGACGAGGGCTCCCAGCGTGTTCATCAGCAGGTCGTCGATGTCGGTGGTGCGGTTGTTCAGCAGCTGCGTAAGCTCGATGGCCAGGGAGAACGCGAACCCGAAGCCCACCACGGGCGCCAGGCGCGCGCCGCGGCGCCACATGAGCGGCAGCAGGAAGCCCAGGGGCACGAACATCACGGCGTTGAGCACGGTGCCCATCGTGATGCCGCCCGCAAAGGGAACGACGTTCACCTGGTTGGGGAGCCGCGGCGTGCCGTTCGCCATGTCCGCGAGGTCGTACACGGTGCCCACGCCCGTGACGTACAGCACCGCGAACACGTAGAACGCGAACACGAGGCCCGGCAGCAAGCCCGCCGTCGTGCGCCCGGTACGCGATGCGATGGTGCGCACGACGGCGTAGGCGACAAGGAACGGGACGAGCAGCGTCGCAAGCTCGTACACCGTGATGACGAGGTCGTCCATGGAGGTACCCCCTTCGATTCCGGTTCATGATCTGCAACCATGCTATCAGGGGATACAGCGCGTTCTCGTCCCGTCGGCGAAACTTAAGGACGCCTTAAGGTTTTCGTTTCCGCTTGTTTCGATATGTGCGCAGGCGCGGTCAGGGCCTCACCGCGCGCTCGATGCGCCGCTCCGGCACCACCCACAGGACGAGCATGAGCGCGTTCACCGCGAACACGAGCTCGGGCCTCACGAGCACGCCGAGCGCGATGGCCACGAGGTTGGCGCCCACCGATGCCCACGACTTCCAATACCGGTCGAAGTAGACGCCCACCGCGCCGTTGCCCTCGTCGGCCCGCTGCAGGGCGCGCGCGACGACGAAGAACATGATGTCGGCCGCCATGATGGTGAAGCCGAACGACAGCTGCGGCGCGAGGTCCGAGAAGTAGTCGCCCATCCACGACGTGACGAAGGGAAACAGCGACAGGCTGAGGATGAAGAAGTTGTTGGCCCACAGCACCTTGCCGTTCACGGTGCGGGCGGCCTGGAACAGATGGTGGTGGTTGTTCCAGTACACGGCCAGCATGAGGAAGCTCACGAGGTAGATGAGCAGGCGGTGCCATTCCTCGAACAGGGCGGCGAACGATCCCGCTGCGGGCTCGTGCAGTTCGAGCACGAGCACCGTCATGACGATGGCGATGATGGCGTCGGTGAACGCTTCCAGTCTTCCCTTCGGCATGTCCGCCCTTTCTGTCCGCTGCCGTTTCCATGCAGCATAGCGAACGGGGGCGGGGCGGGCGCATTGCGTAGGGAAGCCGGTGCGTCCGCGTCATCGTCGCGTTGCGGCACGCCGCCGACGCACCCCTACGCGAACAGGAGGGACACGAGGGTCATGACGGCGCAGCTGCCCAGCAACAGCAGGATGAGGCGCGTGCCGCCGCCCTTGAAGCGATCCTGGTAGCTTTGATCCTTGCGCCCGGAGAACAGCGTCCACAACAGGCACAGGCAGAACGCCACGAGGGCGACGTTGCTGAGGATGGAGGCCGTCTGCACGAACACGGGGACGCCCGTCATCACGCCCATCTCGTAGGCCATGAGCGTGGCCACCACGGCGAAGCACGTGACCATGACCCACGCGGCGCGCTGCCCGGTTTTCATCGTGCCCTCGGGGTAGAACGTGCCCTTCTTGGTCTTGTCCGGCTTCGCGATCAGGAACAGCCAGCGGCCGTTCCACAGCTGCACGGCCAACGCCGCCGCCACCACGAGCAATACCGCTCCGATTATCAAACGTGCGATTTCCATGCGTTCCTCTCCTTACGATTGCGGTTCGGCGTCGGCTGCTGCGGCGCGGGCCTGCCGTGCGCACACGGCCGCTTCCAGCCGCTCGAGCGCCTGCGCGAGCGTGGCCCGCGGGCAGGCGATGTTCACGCGCTCGAACTGCCCGCAGCCCGGGCCGAACATGCTGCCCGCATCGAGCCACAGATGCGCCTCGTTCACGATCAGGTCTTCCAGCTCCTCGTCGGCAAGGCCGAGGCCCGCGCAATCGAGCCAGACGAGGTAGGTGCCCTCCGGCTCGACGAGCTCGATGCCGTCGAGGCGCTCGTCCACGAAGGCGCGCAGGTAGCCGAGGTTTTCCGCGAGGTAGGCCTTGAGCTCGGCAAGCCACGGGCCGCCGTGCGCGTAGGCCGCGCGGCACGCCTCGAGCGCCACCACGTTCGCGCCCAGGTAGCCCAGTTTGCCCAGCACGGCCTGGTAGCGGGCGCGCAGCTCCTCGTTCGGGATGACGATGTTCGCCACCTGCAGCCCCGCGATGTTGAACGTCTTGCTGGGCGCGGTGCACACGACGCAGCGCTGTTCGAACGCGGGGTTCACGAGGGGGAACATGCGGTGCTCGTGGCCGGGGTACGTGAAGTCGGCGTGGATCTCGTCGGCGATGACCAGCACGTCGTGCTCAAGGCAGATGCGGCCGAGGCGGTCGAGCTCGTCGGGCGTCCATACGCGCCCGACGGGGTTGTGCGGGCTGCACAGGATGAACGCCTTCACGTTGCGCTCGCGCACCTGCCGCTCGAAGTCGTCGAAGTCGATGCGGTAGCGTCCGTGCTCGTACACGAGCGGGCTGTTGACCAGCTCGCGTCCGTTCGCTTCGACGAGCTGGGCGAACGGGTAGTACACGGGCTGCTGGACGAGCACGGCGTCGCCGGGTTCGGTGAAGGCCTGCAGCGCGACGCCGATGGCGAACACCACGCCGGGCGTCTGCACGATCCACGAACGCTCGGTGTCCCAGCCGAAGCGCTGGGCGAACCAGCCCTGCACGGCCTCGTAGTAGGCGTCGCCCGCGAACCCGTAGCCGAAGATGCCGCGGTCCACGACGGCGCGCACGTCGGCCAGCACCTCGTCGGGCAGGGCGAAGTCCATGTCGGCCACCCAGAGGGGCAGCAGATCGTCGCGGCCCTTGAACGCGGGGCCGGCGTCCCACTTCTCGCAGTCCGTGCCGCGGCGGTCGTGCGCCGCGTCGAAATCGTATGCCATGCGCTTCGTCCGTCCCTTCGTCATCGCGTTCGGTTGCGACCAGTATACGGTACCGCGGCCCATCTTCGCTCCAAACACACGCATAGCGGCGCTGAGGCGTGTGTTTGGAGCGAAGATGGGCGCCGTCGGACGCGCAGCGTCCCCTCTTGACAGGGCGGTACTTCGGTGGCAGAATGAATTTACTTCGAGAAAGGAAGCATTCTATGACGAACGAGCGCGCCGCGAACATCCCGCCTGCAGAGGCGTACTGGGAGTTCATCGACGTGCTGAAGGACGCCTTCGACTCCGAGCGGTGGCAGGGCGTGCTCATGGAGTGCTCCAAAAACGAGCTGTTGGCGCTCGTGCACGTGTTCCGCACGGGCGAGACCTCCATGTCGCGCATCGCCGAGTACGTGGGCGTGCCGCTCAACACGGCGACGGGCATCGCGAACCGGCTTGAGAAGCGCGGCCTCGTGGAGCGGTGGCGCAGCGACGAGGACAAGCGCGTCATGGTGGTGCGCATCACCGAGGAGGGCGCGCGACAGTTCCGCACGGTCATGGACACGGTGGAATCCCTCGTGGGAGAGCTGTTCGCCGACCTGTCGGACGAGGAGCGCCGCGTGCTGTTCAGGGTGATCGCCCGCGTGCCCGCGCTGCTCGAACGAGAGGGCGGGGCAGGGCAGGCGGCGGGTGCGGGAAGCGGGCAGGACGGGGCGCGCACGACGCGTCGCATCGCGATCGAGTGAGCGGGAGCGCATGGCGCGTTCGCGGCGCGGAAGGACGTGCGGCGGATGCGGGGCAGACGGCGGGTTCCAGGCGGGCGGCCTTCGGGCCGCGCTTTTCGGCCTAATAGTTCGAGTATGGAATAATTCGAGAAAAGAAGCGAGAGCGGAGAGCGAGCAAGATGACGAAGATCAGGATATTCACGGGCAAGGGCGGCGTGGGCAAGACGAGCGTGGCGGCCGCCTGCGCCTGGAACGCGGCTGCGAAGGGCGAGCGCGTGCTCCTGGCCAGCACCGATGCGGCGCACAGCGTGGGCGACGTGCTCGATCGCCGTATCGGGCCCGACGTGGTGCGCGTGGCCGAGCGGCTCGACGCCGTCGAACTCGACGCCGACCGCATCATGGAGGGGGAGTACGGAAACCTCGTGCGCTCCGTGACCACGATGGCCGAGGGCATGGAGCGGCGGCGCGATGGGGATGACGGGCAGGGTGTGGACGAGGGGCATGACGCGCTTCCCTCGCTGCCGGGATTCGACGGCCTGTTCTCCCTGCTCAAACTGCTCGACTTCGCCGAAAGCGGCGCCTGGGACACCATCGTGGTGGACTGCGCGCCCACCGGCGAGACGCTCGCGCTCCTCAAGTTCCCCGAGCTGTTCGGCTGGTACGTGGAGAAGTGGCTGCCGCTCGGCAAGGTGGCGGTGCGCGTGCTGTCGCCGCTGTCGCGCACGGTGCTCAAGGTGGAACTGCCCGACAAGCACGCGATGTCCGACATCGAGCGGTTGTACGAACGGCTCGTCGCTTTGCAGGTGCTGCTCAAGGACCCGGAGCGCACGAGCGTGCGCATCGTGGCGCTGCCCGAGAAGATGGTGGTGGAGGAAACGAAGCGCAACTACCTCTACCTCAACCTGTTCGGCTACCGCGTGGACGGCCTCGTGGTGAACCGCGTGCTGCCGCCCAAGGCGCAGGAGGGCTTCTTCACCGAGTGGGCCGACGTGCAGCGGCGGTGCATGGACGAGCTCGCAACGGTGTTCGCCGGCGTGCCGACGGCGCGCATCCCCTGGTACGGCACCGACATCTGCGACCTTCCGGGCGTGGAGCAGCTGGCCTCCGAGCTTCCGGGCGAGGACGCGTTCGCCGCGGCGCCGCCCGTCGAGCACGAGCGCTACGAGCGGACCGACGACGGCTGGACGCTCGAGCTGGCCCTGCCGCTGGTCGAGAAGGACGCGCTCGAGCTGTTCCAGGCGGGCAGCGATCTCGTCGTGCGCGTCGGGGCGATGACCCGCTGCATGCCGCTGCCGAACGTGCTGGCGGGGTTCGACGTGGCCGCTGCCCGGCTCGACGAGGGCGTGCTGCGCGTGACGTTTGCGAAAGGAGACCAGGATGAACGCTGAATTCATGCACAAGATGCTCGAGGCGAAGCGCCTCGAGATGGAAGCGCTCGCCGCGCTCGTGCCGCCCGAGGCGCGCCAAGCGGCGGCCGGCGCGGCGCGCACCTGCGCCGACGCCGCCCTGAGCGTGCTCGAGACGTCGGGATCTCCGGCGGCACCGGAACAGCAGCGGGAGCGCGGCGCGCGCCCCATCGTCATCGAATAGAAACGGACGGCAATCATGAGGATCATCCTGTACACGGGCAAGGGCGGCGTGGGAAAGACGTGCGTGGCGGCCGCGACGGCCCTCCATCTGGCCGATGCGGGTCGGCGCGTGCTCGTGGCCAGCACCGATGCGGCCCACAGCTTGGGCGATGCGCTCGACGTCGCCGTGGGCAGCGCGCCGGTGCGCGTCGCCCCGAACGTGGACGCGCTCGAAATCGACCCGGCGGTGGCCGGTCGCGCCGCATGGGGAGGCCTGCAAGCCTACCTGCGCACGCTCATGACGAGCCATGCCGACGCGGGCATCGAGGCCGACGAGCTGCTCGTGTTCCCGGGGCTCGAGGAGCTGTTCGCGCTGCTGGCCCTGCTCGACATCGAGCGCGCCGGCGCCTACGACGTGCTCATCGTGGACTGCGCGCCCACCGGCGAGACGCTGTCGCTGCTCAAGTACCCCGAGCGCCTCGGCTCGTTCATCGAGGACGCGCTGCCGCTCAAGCGCGCCGCCCTCAAGGTGGGACGACCCATGCTCGAGGGCGTCATGAAGATGCCCATGCCGAAGGACGAGCTGTTCGACGAGCTCTCCACGCTCGTGACTAGGCTCGAGCAGCTGCGCGCCCTGCTCGTGGACGCCGAACGCGTGAGCGTGCGCATCGTGACCACCGCCGAGCGCATCGTGGTGAAGGAGGCGAAGCGCGCCTATGCCTGGCTGCACCTCTACGGCTACCAGGTGGACGCCGTCGTGGCGAACCGCCTGTACCCGGACGATGCGCTGGCCGGGTACTTCGAGCGGTGGACCGAGCTGCAGCGCACGTCGCTCGCCGAGATCGAGGAAGGGTTCGCGGGCCTGCCCGTGCTCAAGCTCATGCTGCGCCACGGCGAGCTGCGCGGGCTCGCGGGCTTGCGCGCGGCCGCCGACGATCTGTACGGCGACGTCGACCCCGAGCGCGTGCTCGTGCGCGACCGTCCCGCCGCGTTCCGCGAGCGCGACGGGGCCTGGGAGCTCGTCCTTCCGGCCCCCGCCTTCGACAAACGCGACCTCGCCCTGCGCCAAGACGGCGACGCGCTCATCGTGTCCCTGAAGAACCAAAGCCGCCGCATCCCGCTGCCCGAGCAGCTCAGGGGACGCGAGGTAGCAGGCGCGAAGCACGAGGAAGGCGAGCTGGTGGTGAAGTTCGAGGGGTAGGCCACTTTAGTATGGCGCGGAGGGAGACGCGCGCGCTGTGCGGCGCTTCCGCGCCGTCGAGGAGACCTGCGGGTTCGCTCGTCGGCGCGGAAGCGCCGCACCCTCAAGCACGATCATCCCCGCGCCAAAAAAAAGGGGCGCCAATTGAAAAAGGCGACCTACGCTCCCGCTGCTACCATTCCTACGACTCCTACCGCCCCCAGCATCAGCACCACGAACACGATGGCGGCGGCGTGCACGTGGTCCAGGTTCGCCCGACGGCGTTCGCCGTCGGGGCGCTGCACGATGAAGAACCAGATGACAACCGCTACCAGCGCCAAGAACGCGCCGTTGTTCGCCAGCGTGGCCGCCGAGGCGAGGGGCGCGTTGCGCGCGATCTCGGCCGCTTGCAGCACGGCGAGGGTGGCCACGAGCGCGCAGGCGACCAGGAGCACGACGGCCATGCGCTTGCCGAGCCGGCGGCAGGCCTCGTCGTGCTCGCCGTCCGTCGCGGCGCTGCCCGCCAACAGGAACAGCAACGCGCCGCGCCAGAACATGAAGGCGAAGAACGCGAACGCCGCGAGGGCCGCGCACGACACGATGAGCGCGACGACCAAGGTCCCTTCCACAAGAAGCCTCCGTTTCCGCCGTTAGACCGTCAGCGTCATGCTGCTTGCCAGGATGGCGGCCGCGTAGAAGGCGCCCAGCGCGATGTTCACGCTGCACACCTGCGCCATGGCCCCGATGCGCGAGGCGGGCGCCAGCGGGTTGCCCAGAAGCGCCTTGAGCAGCGGGTACGACGCCAGCACCATGAAGGGCACCACCACGAGCCCGTTCGTGAAGAACACGGCCACCAGCACCACGATGGCCAGCACCCACGCGTACACCACGGCGTGGTACAGCTTCCGCGCACGCGCCCGCCCGAGCAGCACCGACAGCGTGCGGCGCCCCGACTCGACGTCCTTCTCAACGTCGCACGTGTTGTTCGTGAACATGATGAGCCCCACGCCCAGGATGGTGGGCACCGCCCACAGCAGCGCGCGCAGGTCGAAGACGCCCGTGAGCGCCTGGTAGCACGCGAGCGGGATGAGGCCGCCCATGACGAACCCGCTCACCAGCTCGCCGATGGGCAGGTAGGAGATGGGCGTCTTGCCCGCCGAGTACAGCACCACGATGACGGCGCCCACCACGCCGATGGCGAGCGGAATCCACCCGGCGACCCAGATGACGTAGACGCCCAAGGCGAACGCGACCACGAGAAACCCGATGGCCAGCGCGAGCGCCGCGCGCGGGTTCACGTTGTTGTACACGAGCACCGCGTCGGTGGGGTCCACGTTGTCGTCGGCCGAGTCGGCGCCCTTCACGTAGTCGTAGTAGTCGTTGAACGTGTTGACGGCCGCCTGCATGAGCACGCAGATGACGAGCAGCACGCACGCCATGAGCACCGACACGGCGCTCGTCACCGCCGCGGCCGAGACGGCCGCCAGCACGGGCAGGATGGCGGCCGGCCAGGTGTGCGGCGCCGCAAGCTGCAAGGCCATGCGGGGGGTCAGGGGTCCGTATGCGACATCAGCGCTCATGCTTCGGTTCCTTTCTCGGGGTCGTAGGTCTCGCGGCGCAACGGCCGCCACGTCGGCGGGGCGGGCTTGAAACGCTTGAGGGTCTCGTTCTTCAGGATGCCGCCGAGCGAGCCCAGCGTCTGCCAGATGAAGCTCTTCGTCTCGGGGTCCAGCTTCGAGCGCGCGCCCAGCATGAGGCGCGTGTTCGCGAACAGCTTCGTCTGAAACTCGCTCCAGGTGCCGGCTTCGGTGGAGGCGAACAGGTCATAGATGGTGTCGATGAACCGCTCGCGCTCGTCGGGCGCCTTGCTGCGCAGCCACGTGTCGAGCGCCTCGTCGAAGAACACGGCGGAGGGGTTGAGGGCCTCCTGGTACACGAAGTCGTCGTCCTCGGTCTGCCAGGTGAACGGCTCGTGCTGGAACACCGACATGGCCGACGACTGCACCACGCGGTAGTCGGCGCGCCGCTCGAGGATCATGCCGAACGCCGAGGACTCGGGCACGGTCTTGTGCAGCAGGGCGCAGAAGCGCTCGTCGTCGATGCGCGGCGAGGGGTCGTCCAGAAACGAGGGGCCGTCGTGGTTGTACACGCCCTGCATGCGCGCGAACACGCCGTCGTCGGCGACGAGCGCCGCGTACTCGGCCAGGTTGCCGCCCTTCGAGTGGCCGCCTACCACGAGCGGGCCCGACAGCGCCGATGCGACGCCCGACAGGTAGGCCGCCGCCGTGCATTGGGAGGGTATCACCTCTTTGAAGCAAAGGTTGAAGTCCTCCTTCCAGCCGGCGAAGCTGCCGTCGGTGCCGCGAAAGGCCAGGTAGGCGGTTGAGCCGTGAGCATCGGGATACATGAGCGTCACCGCGGAGAACTGCTTCTCCACCGCCTCCGAGCGCTCGTTGGCGTAGAAGGCCACGCGCACGTCGCGCATGCGCCGGCTCGCGGACAGCACGTGCAGAAACGCCACCGTGTCCTTCGCGTCCTCCATCCAGCTGTGCGCGGTGAGCTCCCGCCAATCGGACAGCATCACCACGTCGTGCAGCAGCACGCTGTCGGACGACGCCGCGTTCAACCCGGGCGCCACCTCGTAGTTGAGGTAGGCCAGGGTGGAGAACACGAGCGAGTCGACGGGGTTAAACGGTGATTCCGCGAAGGTGCGCTGCTCTTCAGCCATATACGTTACGATATTCCTCATACGATCATTGTAGCCGATTGCAAAGGACGGACAGCCGAACCATGCGGGTTTGCACGCCAATCACCATACGCTACGGAGAGACCGACATGATGGGCGTCGTCTATCATGCGAACTACCTTTTGTACTTCGAGGATGCGCGCACGCAGTTTCTCCAGGCCATCGGGTTTCCCTACGACCATATCGAGCAGGCGGGCTATATGTCGCCGGTCACGCACTTCGAATGCGACTACGGCATGCCGCTGCGCTACGGCGACACGGCCATCGTGCGCACGCGCGTCGTCTCGTCGCGGCCGACGAAGACCGTCTACGCCTACGAGGTGTTCAAGGAGGGGCAGGACCTCGATGCGGACAAGCCCTGCTGCACGGGCCGCAGCACGCACTGCCTCGTCGATGCCGAAACCTTCAAGCCGGTCAGCCTGAAGCGCGCCGTGCCCGATCTGTACGCGCGCTACCTCGAAGTGCTCGAACCCGAGGAAGGGGAGGGCCGATGAGCGCGCCGTACCGCATCCTGTTCGTGTGCCACGGCAACATCTGCCGCTCCACCATGGCCGAGTTCGTCATGAAGGACCTCGTGGCGCGCCGCGGCATGGCCGATGCCTTCGACATCGCCTCGGCTGCCACCCACGACGACGCGATTGGCAGTCCCGTGCACCGCGGCACGCGCGCCGTTCTCGAGGCGCAGGGCATCGATTGCGGCGGCAAGACGGCGCGCCGCCTGCGACGCGACGATGCTGAGCAGTGGGATCTCATCGTGGGCATGGACGAGGCCAACATGCGCGACATGCGCCGCCAGCTGGGACGCGGGGCCGACGGCAAGCTCCGTAAACTGCTCGAGTTCGCCGACCTCGACCGCGACGTGGCCGACCCGTGGTACACGGGCGACTTCGACGCCACCTACGACGACGTGCTGGCCGGATGCACGGGCCTCCTCGCCTGGCTCACCGCCGGCGCGGCGCGCTCCTAGCCTCGTCGACCGAACCGGGAGCCCTTGTGGACATCGCCATCCTCGACGCCATCCAAGAGCACCTGCGCTCGCCGCTGCTCGACACCGTCATGCTCATCGCCACGCACCTGGGCGATCTTGCCCTCGTGTGGCTCATCGCATCCGCCGTGCTCATCGCGCTGCCGCGGTACCGCCGTTTCGGCGTGGCCGTGTTCGTCGCGGTGGCGGTGACGGCCGCCCTCGGCATGCTCGTGCTGAAGCCCCTGTTCGGCCGCGCGCGGCCCTTCGTCACCTACGAGTTCGCCGGGCTGCTCATCCCGCCGCCGTCGGGCGACTCGTTCCCCTCGAACCACTCCATGGTGTCGTTCGCCGCCGCGGCGGCGCTGTGCTGTTTGCCCGGCAAGGGCAAGGGCATCGTGCTCGTCAAGGTTGCCGCCGTGCTCGTGGCCGGGCTCATCGCGTTTTCGCGGCTCTACCTCTACGTGCACTATCCGACCGACATCCTCGCGGGCGCCGTCATCGGCGTGGCCGTGGGCCTCGCCTCGGTAGGGGTCGTCACGCGCCTCTGGCCCCCGTCCGCCACCCCGCCGGGCTCGGCCGGAACCCCCTCCGCCTAACGCGAGGCATCCTCGCGATCTTGCGGCATCGCGCCGATGGGAACCGCCCATCGGCGGGTGATGAGGGCGAGCATCTCCTGCACCGAATGCACGTCGAGCTTGCGATAGAGGTTCTTGCTGTGCGAGCGCACGGTGTTCTCGGACAGCATGAACGTTTCGGCGATGTAGCCCTTCGAGCGGCCCTTGCACAGCAGCTGCATCACCTCCACCTCGCGCGGCGTGAGCCCTTTTTCGCGCCCGATGAGCACGCAGCTGCGGTCGATGGCCTCGTACGCCGACACCTCGACGGGCGGCTCCGAGAGATCCGCGAGCAGGCGCTGGCGGCTGAAATTGCGGTCGTTGAGCAGGAAGATCACGGCCATCGACGACAGGTAGGCCAGCAGAATGACGAGCGACGAGGCCAATCCGGGCGGCACGGCGCTCGCCATGGCGATGCCGATGCTGAGCGGCAGCGCGTACGCCACCCACCCGGCGCTGAACACCGTGAACGGATGCAGCTCGCTGTGGTGGGCGATGTCGGCCAGCATGAGCCAGAAGAACATGACGATGAACGTCTGGGCGGTGGCGATGATCATGTACCCCGCATCTCCCAATTCGTCTCCCGCGAGCGTCAGCATGAGCAGTCCCACCATGGTGACCACCACCACGATGCGCCACAGGTTCGCCACGTCGATCGACCGCTTGAGGCGGAACACCCAAACCAGCATGAACGCCCCCATCGCGATCTCCGCAAGATGGTGCGCGGTGGTCACGAACCCGAACGTCTCGCCTGCGGGGGAGAACGACGAACCGCGCACGATGCCCACGATGAGGCCGTAGATGGCCACGCCGAGCATGATCTTCCACAACGTGTGGATGGTGCGCAGGTTGTAGTGGTCCGTCCGGCGATGCGCCTCGGGGGCATGGCGCATCGCATCGCGGCAGAGCAGCAGCGTTGCGAGCGGGCAGAGGGCGAGCGTCGCCGCGGCGGCTGTGGGCGGCATGTAGTTGACGAGGGCCTTGACGGCCGATCCGGCGATGAGCGAGACGAACACGCACGCGATGGCGTCGTCGATGTCGAGGCGGGCGTAGAACGCGCCCCATTGAAGATAGCACCAACCGATGCCGACGCCCCCGAACATCGCGGCGAGGAGCCGAAGCGCATCGGTCGCACCGGGCGGCGAGAGCACGAGCGCGACCGTTGCCGGCACCATGAAACAGGCAACCGCGATCGATGCCGCCGTACGGTTTCCGCGCGGCGGCCGCCGGTACGAGACGACGGCTGCAAGCACGAGGAACAGCGAGAGCGCCGCGTAGAACGTTCCTTCGACGGGCAATGCTCCGGCATCAAGGTTCGCACGGTGCAGCACGCAGTAGATCCACACGTGCGTGGCGAACAAGCCGAACACGCTCAGACGACCCTGCCGAAGCACGGCGGGCACGCCGCGCGACCGCCCGTTTGCCTGCGTCTCATGCGTCCTCATGGGTCTTCCCCTCCCGTCGCATCCTGCGGTTCAGGCCCCAGTATAGCGAACTCCGAAGCGTTTCCAGCGGAACAGACCTGAGACGGTCTTCGTTTCACCAGGCACGATGTCAAGTTCACCCGATCGTGTGATCCCGGTTTCGCCAAGATCATCCCATCGTGCGGTTCACGGCGGCCCTGCGCGAGCGCACTATCGGAGCACGGCCGGGCGAAGTCGCGCCGGTCGCGAAGACAAGGGATGTCAAGGAGGGACTACCATGATCAAGAATCGGAACGAGATCGAAGCCGAGCAACGCTACGCGCAGACGATGACCCGCATCGCGGGCAACGTGCGCCGCTCGCTCACCCTCGATCGCCGCGGTTTCGTCAAGGGCAGCTTCGCCGTAGGCCTGTTCGCCGCGCTCGGCGCCGGCCTTGCGGGATGCGCGCCAGGGGGCGGCTCGGACGAGTCCGCGAAGGCGGCCGCAGCGTTCACCCCGGGCTCCTATGCGGCGACGGGAACGGGGCGCAACGCCGAGATTTCCATCACCTGCACGTTCGACGAGGGCAAGCTGACGGACATCGCCTACGAGGAAGACGAGAGCCGCAACATCGGAGACGAGGCGTGCCGCATGCTCAAGGAGCGCTACCTCGCGGCGCAGAACCTCAACGTCGACAGCATCAGCGGCGCCACGATGACGTCCATGGCCTTCTCCGCCGCCGTCGCCGACTGTTGGAAGCAGGCCGGGGGAGACGTGTCGAAAGCGCAGAAGGCCGCGAGCGCGCTTCCCGCCGCCGAGGCCGTCGAGGAAACGTGCGACGTGTGCGTGGTGGGCTCGGGCGGCGCTGCGCTGGCAGCGGCCGTGAGCGCCGCCGAAGCGGGTGCGAGCGTCGTCGTGTTGGAGAAGATGGACATCGTGGGCGGCAACACGAATGCCGGGGAGGGCGTGTACAACGCCCCCGACCCCGAACGGCAGGGACCCCTCGGCATCGAGGATTCGACCGACCTCTACTATCAGCAGACGTACGAGGGCGGAGACGAGCAGGGCGACCCCGAGCTCGTGCGCATCCTGGCCGACAACGCGTTGGACGGCCTTCATTGGATGGAGGACCACGGCCTCGAACTGGTGGACGACGTGTACACGGCCATCGGCGGCATGTGGCGGCGCGGGCACGAGGTGGACGTCGAGCGGAAGGGCGAGCAGGGCGGCAGCTACTTCGTATCCGTGCTGCGCGAAAGCGCCGAGAAGCTGGGCGTGAGGATCTACACCGATGCGAAGGTGGACAAGATCGTGGAAAGCGGCGGAGCGGTTACCGGCGTCGAGGGCGCGCGTCCGTCGAGCGGCGCTCCCGTCTCCGTGAAGGCGAAGAGCGTCGTGTTGGGCACGGGCGGCTACGGGCGCAACGCCGAGCTTGCCATGCAGTACGACGGGCGCGTGACCAAGACCATGCCCTCGTCGAACGTCGCCTCGTCCACCGGCGACATCATTCCCGTGGCGCAGCAGGTAGGTGCCGGACTGCGCAACATGGAGCTGGTGCAGATCCATCCGCTGGGCGATCCGCAGAACGGCGGCGTGGCCACGTTCGTGGGCAACTGGATGTCCATCGAGAACTTCGTGTTCGTGAACGAGAACGGCGAGCGCTTCATCCGCGAGGACGAACGCCGCGACGTCATCTCCAACGCCGAACTCGAGCAGCCGAACCAGGAAATGTGGCTCATCGTGGACAGTACCGACGTTGAAAGCGACCGCCTCGATCAAATCGCCGAACTCGTGGAAACGGGCCACAGCTTCCAAGCCGAAAGCGTCGAAGACCTTGCGAAGCAGATAGCCGTACCAGCCGATACGCTGAAAACCACGATCGACGGGTACAACGCCTGCTGCGAAGCGGGCGTGGACACCCAGATCACCCCCGGCAAAGAATTGCTCGGCACGCCTATCGACGACGCCCCCCTCTACGCGTCGAAGCGCTGCCCGACCATCCATTACACCATGGGCGGCGTGCGCATAAACGCCGACGCGCAGGTGTGCACGGACGCCGGCGAGCCCATCGCGAACCTCTACGCAGCAGGCGAGTGCACGGGCGGCGTGCAGGGAGCGAACCGACTGGGCGCGAACTCGTATCCGGACCTCATCGTGTTCGGGCGCATCGCCGGCGCAAGCGCAGCGGCGAACGCCACGGCATAAGAGCACCCGCCCGACCCTCCGCGGCGGGCTGCTACACCCCTGAAGGCGGGTCGCGAAAGCGGCCCGCCGTCCGTTTTCCCTGCGGTTCCAGGTTGCGTGCACGGCTCGTTTCCGCATGCTATACTGCACCTATGACCAGCTTCTTTGAAAGGCGGTTGGCGTGGAAGAGGAAACGGTTTCCGGCATCATCCTCACCGTCATGGTGCTGGTGCTGGCAGGCGCGTTCGCCTGCGCGCGCATCCGGGAGCACGAGGGCATCGGGAACGCGCCGAAGGGCCCGTTGCGCGCCCCGCACGGGCGGCTCGTCGCGGTGCGCGCCGTGCAAGGCGCCGTCGCGTTTCGCCGTCTCCCCCTGTTCGCCCGCTGCCTCGCCGTCTCGTACGCGGTGGCGGCCGCGCTCCTGGCGCTCGACGCCTCCTTCTCCTCGACGCTTCCCACCTTCGGGGTGGTCACCGGCCTCGGCGTGTGGTGCTCCATCGTCGCCGCGGCCGTGGGCGCGCGCACCGTGGGGATGCGCCAGGCGCTGCTGTACGGGTTCGCGGGCTACGTGCTGCTCGGCGTCCTGCTCATGCTGCCCGTCGCCATGGTCGAGTTCGCCGTGGGCATCAAGGGCTACGTGCTCTACCTGCTCATGAACGGCGCGGCCATCGCGGGCACGTGCCTCGGCATCGCGTGGGCGCCGCAGCGCGTGCGGTTCGAGCGCACGTTCGAGGACGGCACGGTGGACACGCTGTGGGTGTCGGCGCGCGCCGGCGCGTTCTCCCGCCTGAGCGAGCTCGCCGCCGCGTAGCGAGCGTTTCGCGCGGCGTGGCCGCGCGCCTAGGCCGTGGCCCGCGCCTTCGCCGCTCCCTTGCGCACCGAAGGCTTCTTCGGCTTGTCCTCGTCCTCCTCGCGCGCTTTGAGGCTGGCCGACAGGGCGTCCATGAGGTTGATGATGTTCGACGGCTGTTCGTGCTGCTCGGCCGCGACGATCTGCTTACCGGCGATCTTGTCCTGGATGAGCTCCATGAGCTTCTCCTGGTAGGTGTTGCGGAAGCGGGACGGGTCGAACGGCGCGGTCATGCTCTCGACGAGTTTCTTCGCCATGTCGAGCTCCTCGTCGGCCACGTCGGGGTGGGCGAGCGTCTTCGGGATGTCCTTGACCTCGCTTTGGTAGTGCAGCGTCATCATGACGAGGTCGTCGTCGTGGGGGACGAGCGCGATGGGCGTCTCGGAGTTGCCCATCACCGTCGTGCCGATGGCTATCTTGCCCTCGTCCACCATGGCGCGGCGCAGCAGCTCGAGCGCCTTCTCGCCGCCGGCCTGGGCCACCACCTGGTAGGGCTTCTCGAAGTAGAGGGGCGGCACGTCGGCCATGTCGGAGAACTGCACGATCTTCATGGCGCGGTCGGCGTCGGTTTTGATGGCGTCGAGCTCCGCGTCGTCCACCACCACGTACTTGCCCTTCTCGTACTGGTAGCCCTTCACGATGTCGTCCGGTTTAAGTTCTCGTTGACAGTCGGGGCACGTTTTAACGTAGCGCACGCGCTTCATGCTATCCTTTGCCAGCTGATTGAACCGCACGGCATCGTCCTGCGTCGCCGTGAACAGCTCCACCGGGATGTACACGAGCCCGAACGCGATTGCGCCCTTTCTACCGGCCATGATGCGCTCCTTCCTCATGAGTGTCGCACGGTATCGTAGCGCGTCGCACGCACCGCGCCCGGCGGCGGCGCCCCTTCGGAGTCGAACTGCAACGACGGCGTTTTCGCGCGGGCAATCGGATGGACGCGACGGGCTTCAAGGAAGGCGGCACATGGATTCGCAGGTGGTGTACTGGATCGGCTTCGCCGTGGCGCTCGCGTTCATCGTGTTCGGCGCCGACGACCTGCTCTGGGACATCTACGCGCTGTTCCGCGGCATCGGCAAGAAGCGCGTGCGGCTGTCGCTCATCAACGAGAAGCCGCCGAAGATGCTGGCCGTGGTGATCGCCGCCTGGCACGAAGACGCCGTGCTCGGCGAGGTGGTGGACAACCTCGTGGGCTCCGCGCAGTACCCGCGCTCGCTCTACCGGGTGTTTCTGGGCGTGTACCCCAACGACGCGGCCACCATCGCCGTGGCCCGCGCGCTCGAGGCGCGCCACGAGGGCACCGTCGTGTGCGTGGTGGGCGAGGACGAGGGCCCCACGTCGAAGGCCGACAACATCAACTACACCGTGCGGGCCATCCGCGCCTACGAGCAGGCGCACGACGTGTCCTTCGCGAGCGTCACCATCCACGACGCCGAAGACGTGGTGCATCCCAACGAGTTCAAGATGACGAACTACCTGATCGACGACTTCGACGCCCTGCAGTTTCCCGTGTTCCCCCTGCAGCGCATGCCGCGGCTGCGGCTGTTCTTCAAGACGCTCACCTCGTCCACCTACGCCGACGAGTTCGCCGAGCACCACTTCCGCACCATGGTCATGCGCGACGAGCTGGGCTTCGTGCCGTCGGCAGGCACCGGCTTCGCCATCGGGCGGCGCGTCCTCGACGCCTTCGAGGGCGAGGACCTGCTGCCGCGCAACAGCCTGACCGAGGACTACAAGCTGTCGCTCACCCTGCGCATGCGCGGCTTCCGCGTGCACTACGTGCTGGAGAAGGTGCCGCGCGTCGACGGGCGCGGGCGCACCGTGTGGGACTACATCGCCACGCGCTCGCTGTTCCCGTCGACGTTCAAGGCGGCCGTGCGGCAGAAGGCGCGGTGGGTGTACGGCATCACCATGCAGAGCGCGAACATGGGCGACGTGTTCGGCAAGAGCGCGCTCACGTTCGCCGAGCGCACCTTCCTGTACAAGGACCTCAAGGCGAAGTTCGCGAACTTCGTGCTGCTGCCGGGCTACGCCGTGCTCGTGTACTTCCTCGTGCAGACGTTCGCGCCGCAGCTGCACCTGCCCGTCATGTACCCGCTGTACAGCTTCTCGTGGTGGATGTGCGTGTTCCTGCTGTTCATGATGGTGGAGCGCCAGGTGCTGCGCGGGCGCGCGCTCGTGAACGTGTACGGCTGGCGCACCATGGCGTTCTCCATCCTGCTGCCGCCGCTGTTCCCGCTCAGGCTTCTGTGGGGCAACCTCATCAACATGTGCGCGACGTTCCGCGCCTGGCGGCAGAAGGCCGCCTACGTGCTGCTGCGCAACCGCGAGGCGAAGGCGGCCGCCGCGCCGGTGACGGGGCATCGGGCGAAGGAGCCCATGGCTCAGGCCGCTGCGGAGGCGGTGCCGGAAACCGCGCCGGAAGAGCCCGCCGACGAGGCCGAAGCGAACGCGCAGGACGGGCAGGACGCGCAGACGACGAGCGGCCCGACGTGGAACAAGACCGACCACGAGTTCCTGCCCGCCTCGGTGCTCGAGCGCTACCGGCGCCTGCTGGGAGACGCCCTGCTCGAGCGCGGCTTCGTGGAGCCGGGGCACCTCGAGAGCGCCGTGGGGTCCGCGCGCGAGCACGGCGTGCGGCTCGGCCAGGAGCTGCTCGCGCAGGGGCTCGTGGAGGAGCGCCATCTCACGCAGGCCTACGCGCTGCAGCAGCAGTCGATGTACGTGCGGGCCGCGCCCGACCTCGTGCTGCCCGCGCTCGTGGAGCGGCTGCCGCGCGAGGCGGTCGAGCGCTTCGCGCCGCTGCCGCTCGTGGATGCGGGCAAGGGTTGGATCGTGGCCGTGGACGACAACCTGCCCGCCGCGTCCCGTGCCGAGCTGGCGCGTGTGCTGGGAGGGCGCGTGTTCTTCCTGTTCTCGAGCACCTCCGATCTGCTCGAGGCGTTCGAAGGCGCGCTCGAAGGGGCGGGGGAAGAAGAAGGGGAGGCGGACGGCGTCGACCGTGCGTCCCAACCGGCCGCCGCCGCGCAGCTGCTCGAGCGCACCCAGGTGGAACTGCCCCAGGCGGGCATGGCGCTCGCGTACGCGTTGCACCTCGGCCGTTCGGTGGACGACGTGGCGCGCGAGATGGGCCTCGCCGCATCGCGGTGGCGGGTCGAGGGCGCCGACGTTTCGGAGGACGCCGCCCGCTAGGCCGACGCGAGCGCTTCCCGCAGCGCGCGGGCGATGCGCTCGGCCGAATGGCCGTCGCCGTAGGGGTCGGGCGCGGCCGCCATGCGCGCGTAGAGCGCGGCATCGTCGAGCAGCGCCTCGCAGGCCGCGCGCACGCCCGCGTAGGACGTGCCGGCAAGGGCCGCGCATCCCGCTTCGAGGGCCTCGGGCCGCTCGGTGGTGTCGCGCAGCACGAGCACGGGCACGTCGAGCGCCGGCGCCTCCTCCTGCACCCCGCCCGAATCCGTCAGCATGAAGCAGCAGCGCGCCATGAAGTTGGAGAAGTCGGCGTAGTCGAGCGGGTCGATGAGTCGTATGCGCGGATGATCTCCCAGGATACGCGCGGCGGCCTCCTGCACGAGCGGGTTGCGGTGCACGGGGTACACCACCTGGACGTCGGGAAACGCCTCCACGGTGTCGCGCACCGCCTCGAAGATGCGCTCCATGGGCGCGCCGAGGTTCTCGCGCCGATGGCAGGTGAGGCCGATGACGCGCGCTTCGCCGAAGGCCGCGTCGCGCAGCGCCGGGTTGGCGAAGCGGTAGGCGGGGTCGACCGTTTCCAGCAGCGCGTCGATAACCGTGTTGCCCGTCACCCCTATGCACGCCGGATCGACGCCCTCCGCCAGAAGATGCGCCCGGTTGCCCTCGGTGGGGGCGTAGTGCCAGGTGGCGAGGTTCGAGACGAGGCGGCGGTTCATCTCCTCGGGAAACGGCGCGTAGCGGTCCCCCGAGCGCAGGCCCGCCTCCACATGCCCCACGGGAATCTGCCGGTAGAACGACGCGAGCGCCAGCGCGAAGGCGGTGGTCGTGTCGCCGTGCACGAGCACGGCATCGGGCGCCGTCCGCTCCAGCACGGGGCCGGCAGCCGCGAGGATGCGCCCGGTGAGCTCGTCGAGCGTCTGCGACGCGCGCATGATGTCGAGGTCGTGATCGACGTGCAGGTCGAACAGGTCCACCACCTGATCGAGCATCTCGCGGTGCTGCGCGGTTGCCAGCACCTCCACGTCGAACGCCTCGTCGGCTTCGAGCGCGCGCAGCACGGGCGCCATCTTGACGGCTTCCGGGCGCGTGCCGAACGCCACGAGCACCTTGGTTCTTCTTGCCATGCGAGCTTCCTTTCGTCCGTCCGGCATCGTAGCATGAGCCGTCCAAACGAGCCGCTACCAGGAATGATTCAACGAAGAACTGCAACGCTACCGTTTTCCAAGCGCATTCGGCGACCCAAGTTCTCAGCGTTAACGCCACCCCCTCGTGTACAATACAGTGAAAGTTCAAGGGGGAAGAGGGGATATCGTGGACGAAGGCCAGCGAAGGAAGCGCAGGACGGCGTACGCGCTCGTCGCCCTGCTCGTCAACGTCATCGCGTTCACGGCCGTCTATTTCGTCGAGGCCCGGGCTATCGACGGAACCCTCGCTTCCGAGACGCGCGACATCGCGTCGCGCTTCGACGGCGTCATGGACGACTACGAGCACTCCTTCCTCCTGTTCTCGCATATGATGGGCGACCGGATCGCCCAGGACCCGAACCCCGACCACGTCGAGCAGTTCCTCAAGGAAGCGAACGACCCGCTCGACGCCATCGAGGGCGACACCTTCGACGGCCTCTATATGTACTACGAGGGCCGCTACCTCTACAGCTGGGACACGCCCGCCTCGGTGTACGAGGAATCGGGCTACGTCGCCACCGAGCGCCCTTGGTACCGCTCCGCCGTCGCGGCCGAGGGCGCCGTCGCGTTCACCCCGCCCTACATGAGCTACGCGAACCACTACATCCTGTCCACCGTGTCGCAGCTGCAGCCCGACGGCCGCACGGTGTTCGCCTACGACATCAAGATGGGCGCCATCCAGGACATCGCCATGCTGTCGGAGCGGTTCCCGGGCGGGCAGATCATGATCTACGACGGCGACGGCACCGTCATCGGCAGCACCGACGAAGCTTACCTCGGCAGCAATCTGCACAGCTCGGCCGCCGAGGCGCAGGCCGCTGCCGACGAAGCGCGCGCGAACGCGGATGCCGGCGGGTTCGCCTCCGACGACGAACAGGAGAAAGCGACCGAGGAGGCCGATGCGAGCGCCGCCTTCGCCTCGTTCTGGGACGGGTTCGGCAGCTCGTTCGCCAACCTCGAGCAGATGGCGGGCGGCGTCAAGCTGCTCACGGTCGACGGACAGCCGTACTTCGGGCGCGTACAACGCGAGGGCGCTTGGGGTTTCCTCGCGCTCGCCCCCGCCTTCGGCGTGCTCGGCGAGACGGCGGGCTCCTGGCTCGTGCCGCTGCTGCTCGTGGAGCTGCTGTTGGTGTACGCGCTCATGCGCGCGAGCCGGGCGCAGAAGGCGCGCGAGCTGCGCAGCGCCTACATCGAGCTCGGCCAGATGCAGAGCCGTCTGGAGATCGCGCTCGAGGCGGCGAAGAAGGACGCCGCCGTGGACGACCTCACCGGCATGATGAACGCGCGCTCCTTCAAGAAGGAGGTGACCCGGCTCATCGACCGGATGGAGGAGGGGGACGAGGGTATCTTCATCATGCTCGACGGCGACCATTTCAAGACCATCAACGACACGTACGGCCACGACGCGGGCGACGAGGCCATCAAGCTGTCGGCGCAGATGATCGTCGGCCGTATCCGTACCGTCGACGTGGCGTGCCGCCTCCATGGCGACGAGTTCGCCATCTTCCTGTCGGGCACGAGCGATTACGGGGTGGCCCAGCGCCTCGTGAACGACATCAACACCACCATCGCGCACGAGGCGTCCAAGCGCGGCGTGCCCTCGATCTCGCTGTCGGCGGGCGCCATCGCCGCGAAGCCGGGCGCGTCCTACCTCGAGCTGTCGAAGCGCGCCGACGATGCACTGTACGAGGCGAAGGCCGGCCACAACGGCGGGTTCGCCAACGGGAGCGCTTCCTAGAAACCGCGCGGGAAACGACGAAGGGCCGGCATCTGCCGGCCCTTCTTGAAATCGGTCCTGTTATGCGAGGCGTCGGACGAACGAAACGCACCCGAGCACGCCTATGAAGCATAGCAGGGAAACCACGTACCCCATGTTTCCTCCTTGCAACGAGTCGCGGTGTCATCCTGTGGTTCTCACGATACCATTTCCGCAGATTGAAGCCACCTTTTCGTCACATTGGTTACCTCGGCGTATCCAAATCGTAACCGAGGGTTCCGCTCGCTTCAGGCGGTGTTTCTAACCCGCGAACAGGGCGGTTGACAAGGCCTTTTCCGCACCGCTCGTCGGCGACCACACGTTGTCCGCGCGATGGAACGGCAGGTCGACCGGCTTCGACTCGGTGGGCTCCACCGACGCGAGCACCTCGAGCACCGTCGAGCCGATCTTCGCGTTGATCTCGTCCTCGCTCAGGCCGGCGGTCTCCTCGTCCGCGGCGAGCGCGGTGGACGCCTCCGTGAGCGCCTGGCTGAACGCGTCGAACTTCTTGCAGGTGAGCACCACCGTGGCCGTGGCGTCGTCGCCGTCAACTTTCACGTCGTCGATGCGGTAGTCGAACCCGTCGAGATAGGCCGCGATGAACTCCTGCGCGTCGATGCCGTACACGGCCAGCTGGTCGGCGCCGCTGTCGGCGGCAAGCTCCTCGAGCAGCGTGGCGTCGTGCGTCTTGAGGCGCTCGAGCTCGTCGCTCACGCCCTGGCGCACCACCTCTTCGGCGCTCGGGCCGCACCCCGTGAGCGCCACGACGCCCGTGCACAGCATGGCGGCGGCCAAGCAGGCGGTCACAACGGCTTTGATCGATTTCATGGACAATCCCCTTCCTCCGGTTTGCATGATGCCAGCATAAAGGGTAACGGGCTTCGCGTCCATCCCGGCGAATTCGGGTATCATGGCGCTATGAACGAATCGACCGCATTCCTGCTCGCACGTTGGCGACGCACCGGCACCGTCACCCTCGGGTTCGCGTGCCTGTACGTCGTTGCCATCGTGTTCTTCTACAGCGATTGGCTCACCGAGCTGCCCGAAGCCGACGCGCTCGTCTACCTTGCCCTGCTCAACGGCGCGCTCTGCCTCGGCGGCGGCCTCACCTGGGTTGTGGCGCGGAAGGGGAGGGTGCGCCGTCGGGCGATGACGGTGGCGGGGACGCTCTGCTACGCCGTGGCGCTCGCCTGCCTCGCGGCGGCGCTGGCCTCGCGGGCGCCGGCCCTCAGCTACACGGCCGCGATTCCCGCAGGCCTCGGCGCAGGCGTGCTCATTCCGCTGTGGTTCGATCGGGCGAGCCGGTTGACGGGGGAGCGCTACGCCTACGCGCTCGGGTTCGCCTCGCTTCTCAGCGCGCCGGTGGTGCTCGCGCTCGACTTCGTCGATTCGCGCGCGCTCGTGGCCGCATGCGGCGCGTTCGTGCTGGTGTCGGCGGCGCTGCTGCTGAAGCGCGAGGAGGGCGGGGAAGGCGGGCAGGACGCGCCCGCGCCGCAGGACGGGGAGGGGAGCGGGCCCGGGCGCGTAGGCGCGCAGCCTGAGACGGCGCTCGCGGACGACGAGACGGCGCGCCCCTTCGCGAAGCTCGCGGCGCCGCTCGCGTACGTGTTTCTGCTGTCCCTCGTCTACGGCGTGCTCGACGTGGTGGCCATGGCGAACCCGGCCAGCTCGGCCGATGTTCCCGGCTTCGCATCGGTTGCCGCCGGCATCGTGGCCGACGTCGGCTTCCTGCTGTACGTGCGCTTCGACGGGCGGCGCTACACCACCATGTTGAACGCCGTGCTGGCCGTCGTGGCCACGGGATTGCTGTTCCTGCCGTTCCTCTCGGGCCTGTACAGCGTGGTGCTCGTCGTGCTCACGCACATGGGCTGGGAGATCGCCCTGCTCATCTCGTACACGCTCGCCATCAAGCTGTTCCGCGGCAACCGCGACAGGCTGCTGGGGGTTGCTGCGCTCGTGTTCGCCTTTCCGCGACCGGGCGTGGTGCTCGGATCGGTGGCCGCATCGTTCGTCGCCGTGGACAGCCGGTTCGCGTTCGCGCAGATGACCATCGTGTCCTTCGCGCTGCTCTACCTCATCATGATGGGCATCTGGCTGCTCCGGACCCGCGAGAAGCGCGCGGCCGAACACGCCATCCGAAAGCGCGATGACCTCATCAAGCGCTACGTGCGCGCCCGTAACGACCTGCAGGACCTCGCCTGCGACGAGCTGGCGAACGAGCACGGCCTGACGAAACGCGAAACCGAGATCCTCAAGCTGCTCGCGTCGGGTCGCGATGCGGCGTACATCGAGAAGACGCTATTCCTGTCGCGCAACACGGTGAAGAGCTACACGAAGACGCTCTACGCCAAGCTCGGCGTGCACTCGAAGCAGGACGTCATCGACCTCGTGAAAGACAGCCTGCCGCTGGAACCCCTCTGACGAACACGCACCCCCTTAGAGTTACTCTAAGGGGGTGCGTTCGGGTGGATGGTTTGCTTCTTCTCGAGGGGAGGGGGCTAGGCGTTGAGCAGCGGCTCGGTGAACCATTCGCGCTGCTCCCACTGCTGACGTCGCATGAGCGTGGCGAACGTCGTGCTGCAGAAACGCTCGACCACCTCCTGCGGGTCGTCGTAGCGCAGCGCGTCTTCAAGGCGGAGGAAGTACTCCGCGTTCGCCGCGTCGTAGTAGGCTTCGGCAACGCCCGTGTCCTCAGCCGACCCCGATTCGGGGAAGGGGTAGGCCAGCACGAAGAACGCCGGCTCGTTCGCGTTCGCGTCGCCCGGCCAGAACCCGCACTCCACGAACTGCTCGTCGAAGGCCACGCGCTCCACCATGGACGCGCTTTGCTCGAAGGGGCAGGGCTTGCCCGAGAACAGCACGGTGGTCAGGTCGAACGTGCCCCAGAACAGCGACGGCGGTATCTTCTTGCCGCGAAACGGCGCCGAGAACGCGCTGAGGGCGCCCCGGGCGAACAGGAATTGGCGGAAGGACCGCTGGGCGGCCTTCTCGTCGAACTCGTGCGCGCTCGTCTGCTGATCGAAGGGGACTTCGGTGTACATTTCCTGGGGCACGGGATTGATCTGGACGGGATGCCCGATGTTCTCGAGCATCGCCATGAAGCGGCTGTACAGCTCGCTCACCGAGGCCCGTCCCCGGATGGGGAAGCGGGCGCGATCGCCCGCCGTGGTTTCGGCGCGCATCTCCGCATCGGCGATGCTCAGCCGCACCTCGAAGCCGTCGGCTCCCGCGGGGATGAGCCCCGTGGTGAATCCGTCGGCGTCCGCGTCGAGGACGACCTGCTTCCACTCGGGTTGCGGGGCCATCGATTCCAGTTTCACTTTGCCCATCATCTGCACCAGCATATGCTCGGTATTGCAGGTGTCGCGCCAATCTTCATACGTCAGTATGCTCATATAATCACCTCCGCTTCATCGTAGCGGTGCAGGGCGCCCTGAAACGACGCGAGCCCCTGTTCGTCAGGGGCTCGTTGGGAAACGGATGACGGCGTGACGAGGAATTCCGTGCGCTATTCGCAGCCGTCTGCAGGGGCTTTGGAGCCCAGCTTCTTCTTGAAGTCGCGGTTGAGGTCCTCGCGCCACTTCGCGGTGTACGTGCTCGCGTTGGCCAGCAGCTCGTCGCAGAACGCGGCCACGTCCTCGCCGGTGATATCGTACACGTTCTTGCCCTCGGCAGCGCCCTCTTCGAACAGCTCGAGCAGATCGGCTTGCAGCGCCACCATGTCCAGGCCGCCGCCCGAAGCGAACTTCCACATGTAGTGCTGGATCTTGTTGTAGGCGAAACGGTAGTCCTCCGGCAGCGCGTCGACGCGCGCCATCATGCGCCGGTACTCGCGCTTGTCCTCGAGGATTTGCTTGGGGTTGATATAGTGAGACAGGTTTCCCATGTCAGACCTCCTTCAATTCGTTGATTTTGGACGAGACGAACTCCCATCTCGTCCAGAAGCGCGCGAGTTCGGCGCGACCCGCGTCGTTGAGCGTGTAGAACTTGCGCGGCGGGCCGAGCGGAGACGGCTTCTTCTCGATATCCACGAGCTTGCTCTTCTCGAGCCGCACGAGAATGGTGTACACCGTGCCCTCCACCACGTCGGCGAAGCCGAGGTCGTTCAGACGGCGCGTGATCTCGTAGCCGTACGTTTCCTCGCGGCTGATGATTTCCAGCACGCAGCCTTCCAGCACGCCCTTGAGCATCTCCGTCAAATGCTCCAACCCGATCACCTCCCAGCTATTCAGTATGACTATCTACCGCTACATAGTAACGCACAGTAGCCAGTGGAGTCAACCTATGAGTGCGCCCCCACGATTTCTGCACGAAGCGGCTTTCATGGAGGAAACTGGGGGTTAGAGTAACTCTAATGTTGCATGGTGCGGCGCTTCCGCCGAGGGCGAGAGCGAACGGGGGACGGCGTCCGTGCCCCCTCGACGAGAAGGCACGATAAATCGTCGACGAAGAGCCGGAGTTGAGAGACGGGCAGCCCGCCGAAGCAGTCGGCGGCGATCCATATGCCATGAATCAAGAGCAGGATGATAGCGGACGCGAAGATAGCAACGCCTGCCAGCATGCCCGCAATTTCCGGCATAAGGTTGTACTCAAGCCCCGTGACAAGGAAGTTGAACACGCATACCAACGCCGCAAGCACCACCACCTCCAACGCCCCGTGAACGATCGTCTCATGTCGATGCTCCTTGCGCTCAAGAAGCCGTATGGCTTCGTCCCGCACGATGCGCACCTGCTTGCAATTTGCAAGCCCGAGCTTCCCCAAAGCGCGGCGCACGTCTTCAACGAGCTCCACGTTCACCTCCATCCTCCATTCAGGAATGCGCCGATCGCGCAACACGAGAACACGATCCGTGATAGCGGTGATCGCGAGGAAAACTGCGAAGAAAATTCCATACGCGGGCAGTAACGTCGAATCGGACAAAGCGATGAAGCTGAACAGGATAATCCCAGCATCGGATAAAATAAACAAAGCGAATACGAATCGCTCTGCCTTATTCGTATGATCCCATGCATCGCGCACCTTGTCGGCGAAAGGTTCTTTCTTCGACCATTTCTTCCTAGCTTTTGCCCACTCTGCATAATAAGGCTCGATCACCAGCGCACATTCCTTATGAATGCATTCGCCCTCCGGTATATATGACTAGTTTACTCCTCAACTCAAGGTATCACAGAGAACACAACGCGGGCCATCACCGATAAAACGGGTACGTTCGGTGGGGGAATGCGGCTCGACGCGATTGCGTGTTCGAAACCCGGTATCATTGTTCAAAATTTAGTAATTTAGTAGGAATTACGACGAAAAGGAGCGTGCGAGATGGGGGAGATGAAGATGGAACAGCGGGACGCGTGGGCCGATCCGAGCGCGTTGGGGCTGTTCGGCCTCGCAATCGTCACGCTCGTCGCATGTTCTCAGAAGTTCGGCCTCACCGAAGGGACGGCCGCCGTCATGGGCTGGGCCGTCTTTCTCGGCGGATGCGCGCAGCTCGTCGCCGGCATCATCGATCTCAGGAAAAACAACGCGTTCGGCGGCACGGCGTTCATCTCGTACGGGTTCTTCTGGCTCGCAATGGCCTTCGGGTGGGCGACAACGAACGGCCTGTTCGGGCAATACGCCGCTGAGACGTTCGATTCGGGTCAGACCGGCGTGGCCTTCGTCGCGTACCTGATTCTCACGGCGTTCATGACGATTGGAGCGTTGCGCACGACGAAGGTGCTGTTCCTCATCTTCCTGGCCATCGACTTCCTGTTCATCGGGCTCGCGCTAAGCACGCTCGGCATCGCGCCTGAAGCGACGCACGCGCTTGCGGCGGTCAGCGAGCTCGTCATCTCGCTCCTCAGCTTCTACGGCGCAGGTGCGAACATCCTCAACAACCACTTCAACGAACAATTTCTCCCGCTTGGTAAGCCCTTCTGGTCAAAACAAGCCTAGCAAGGGCAGAAAACGGGCATATATGGATTCTTTTTGTTAAGTTTACATAAGACATATTATCAATAAAACAAGGAGATACGAGAGAGGCCCGGTGCAAGCGCTGCGGGGCTTGCACCGGGCCTCGTAGGTGCGGGGTTTATCCCCAGGTGGAATTGGGGCCTACGGCGCCGGTGCCGGCGTCGGTCATAAGGCCTGTGTAGTCGCCGCTTGCAACCATATCCATAACCACCGGCAACATCAGGTAAAACGCTATGGCGTTCAGGACAAATGCTACGCCGCACACCGCCATGCCCACGATGGCCGATCGCTTGAGACGCGATGCGACCGCTGCGACGTTCGTCTGCCGCGCGGCAAGCGCCACGAGCTTACGGAACGCGACGATGCCGCAGACGAGACCCACGGCGCTCAGCAACACGCCGCCGATGAACAGCGACACCGGACCGGCGACGCTCGATATCATGACCAACGTCTGCGACGTCTTCAACCCGCGCAGGTCGTTCGTGTTCGGTTGCAACGCGACCGGTTGGCCGGTCGGAGGCTTCGGCGAGGATGAATCCTCGCCGCGGGGCTCGTTTTCGGGCGCCGGAGGCGGCTCGGGAGGTCTCTGTTCGTTGTTCGTCATGTATCTTCCTTATATCGGGCAAATTTGGCATGTCTGACCTGGGGTTTTATAAACGAGGCTCTGAGAGCCGTTCTAAGGCCCTATCTTGCCTTCGGACGAGTCCTAGGTCATGGAAATCGCACCGTTTCTGGCGAATCTGGCACGTACTATACCATGAAGGTCATTCGGCACCCGAATCCGTCGACAATTCCACACCTGCGGCATGGAGTCGCTTCAAACTTTCGTCAAGTTCCGCACGCTGATACTCGAGCACCGTCTCCTGAGCCCGCACGATGGACAAACGCTCTTCGCGCGTTTTCGCACCGCGCTTCTGCAGCTTGACGTAATACTGGATGCCCTCGATGGACAAGCCGCTTTTGCGCAGCGCGTCGACGAAGTACAGCTGCGCGACGTCGGCTTCGGCAAACGACCGAACGCCGCGATGATCGCGGGCCAGCTCCGGGAAGAATCCGCACTTGTCGTAGTAGCGGATCGTGAATGCGGAAATGCCCGTCATGTCGGCGACGTCGCTGATGCCGTAGCACGGCAGCGTCCGACTCGCCTGAGCGCCGTGCTCGCTTCCGTCCATCAGCATCCCCTTCCCGTCACTTAGAGTTACTCTAAGTCTAGCCGCACCGCACGATTTACAGGCTCACGCCGCTGCTGCCGAACCCGCCCGCGCCGCGCGACGTCTCGGGCAGATCCTCGCACACGTCGAACGACGCGTCCGGCACGCGCATGATGACGAGCTGCGCGATGCGGTCTCCCCGCCTGATCTCGAACGGCGTCTTGGGATCGAGGTTGACCATGATGGCCTGGATCTCTCCTCGGTAGTTGCTGTCGATGAGGCCCGGTGCGTTCACGAGCGACACGCCATGCTTGATGGCGAGCCCGCTGCGCGGCAGGACGAAGCCGGCGTAGCCGCGCGGAATGGCCACGGCGATGCCGCACGGCACGAGCTTGCGCTCGAACGGCTGAAGCACGTCGTCGCAGGTGGCACGAAGGTCGACGCCCGCATCGCCCTCATAGGCGTACGCGGGAACGGGCAGCTCGGGATCGAGCTGCTGCAAAGGTACCGATACGTGTTCCATGCTAGCGCAATCCCTCCAATGCGGCGGCGAACTCCTCGACGTTCTGGAAGTCCTTGTACACGCTGGCGAACCGCACGTACGCGACGTCGTCGAGCTTGGCGAGGCGCACGAGCACCATGTCGCCGAGGTCTTTCGAGCTGATCTCGTTGCGCGAGGCGTTGCGCAACTCGGTCTCGATGCTGTCGATGAGCAAGGCGATCTGCTCGGGCGCTATAGGCCGCTTCGCGCAGGCGCTGAGCAAGCCGCGCATGAGCTTTTGACGATCGTAGGCCTCCGAGGAGCCGTCGGTTTTGATGATGATGAGCGGGTTGTCTCCCAGGCGCTCATACGTGGTGAATCGACGCCCGCATTCGAGGCATTCGCGTCGACGGCGGATGGCCGTGCCGTCTTCGGAGGGCCTTGAATCGACCACCTTCGATTCCGGATTACCGCAAGAAGGACAACGCATACAAGCTCCTTTACCGATTTTGGTTCAGCCTAGCATACTACATATAGTGGTTCAATCGTCATGGACGATTCGCGCAAAAAACCTGCACTACAGCGCGACGCGCACGTGCGTATCGCCGGGCATCGTTCCTCCTTCTCCCTGGTCAACCTCGAAGAACCATCGGGTATGCACAAGGGCGTCGAGGAAGGTGTCGTCGTGGGAGACCAGCATGAGCGCGCAGGCACAATCGGCCAGCACGTCCTGCAAGGCCTCGACCGAGCGGATGTCGAGGTGGTTCGTCGGCTCGTCCATGACGATAAGGTGCGGCGAGGAAAGCAGGCTCCGTGCGATCAGGAGCTTGCGCACCTCTCCGGGGCTGAGATCGTTGCCGTCGAGCACGCGTGCGGGCGGCGATTCGAGCCGCGCCACGATGGAGAGCATCCGCCCGCGCTCGGCCGACGAGAGCGCATGCACCTCGTCCAGCAGCGCGCGCACCTCGGCGTCGCTCACCTCCTGCGGCAGGTACGACACCCCCTCCGTCAGCGTCACCTGGTCGAGCACGTGTCCGAGCAGCGTTGATTTCCCCGCGCCGTTCTTGCCGATGAGGCCGATGCGGTCGGCGTTGCCCAGGTACAGCTCGGGATGGTGCAGCCGACGCTGTTCCCCGAGCGGCAGGATGCCCGCCGGAACGCGTGCGAGCACCTTGCGCGGCGCGGGCTCGGCGTCGAGCTCGAGCGAGCTGCGACGGACCTTCTTGGCCTCGAGGCTTGCCACGTGCTTCTCCGCCGCCTCGATCTTCTTGCCCATCTGCGATGAGAGCCTTCCCGCCTTGCCGTCCTGCCCCGAGACGACGGCGAGGCCGATTTTCGCCCGCCCGTCGCGGTCGCGCTTGTCGAGATGCCGCGCCGAACGCCGCGCGTCGGCCCGCGCGGCAACGCCCTCGCGCCGGACGCTTTCAGCCTTGATGCGCGACAGCTCGGCGCGCGCCTGCTGACGTTCGGTACGCACCGTTTCCTGCCGCAGGTCAAGCTCGCGCTTTGCCTGCGTGTAACCGCCCGGAATGGCAACGGCCCTGCCCGCGTCCATGAACACGCACGAGCTGACGAGCGCGTCGAGCAGCGTGCGATCATGCGACACGAGCAAGCCGATTCCCTTGAACGAGGCGAGGGCCCGCATGATGAGCGCCCGCGCCTCGGCATCGAGGTGGTTCGTCGGCTCGTCGAGCGCGAGCACCTGCGGTTCCGCCGCGAGCGCGCATGCGATCTGGATGCGCTTGCGTTCGCCGTGCGACAGCGTGCCGTAGCGCCACAGCCATTCGTCGTCGATGTCGAGAAGGGTGCGCAGCTTCATGGCCGTCGACGTGTAGTCGCAGGCGAACTCCTCGAGCGATGCCGGAGGCTCGGCGGTCGACTGCTCGCATATCGCGCCGCGCAGCTGCGGGGACACCGTTCCCCGTTCGGGAGCGAGCGTGCCGCACACCAGCTCTACGAGCGTGCTTTTGCCGGCCCCGTTCGCGCCGACGATGCCCGTCCAGCCCGGAGCGAACGTGAGCGAGACGTCGTCGAGCGCCGAAGCGTCGGCGCCTTCGTAGGTATGGGAAAGATGATGGGTGGTAACGAACATGGCAACCTCCGTCTGAGAGGCGCACGGGTGGCTCGGGTCGCGTTCAACGACGCTGAAGCAGCGAGCATAGGGACTATGCGATGGCTGATGAGGGACGTGCGAACGATAACGAAAGCGCACCCGGTGCGGTTGGTCGAATACTGCAAGGGGCGACGTGCGGGCTTTCGTTACAGCTTCATGTTCCTTGTCTCCTTCAAGAGGCGCTCGGCCATGCCATGGGTGGCGAGCGCAGACGGTATCGCTCGGCCGAGTCTACCACGCGGTGCGCGCGGTGTAAACCCCGAAACGGACGCGCCTCCGGGGTGGCGGAGGCGCTACGCAGCCACAGAAACGCAGCATCTGTGGGTTATGGAACGGCCGCAACGGGCCGAGGGTGCTACGAGACGGCTTACAGGCCGAGGACGACGCCGACGAACGCGAGCGCCGCGAACGCGCAGCCCCCGAGAGCCGCCTGCCAGCGCTGCATGCGGCCGAACGACAGCCCCTGCACGGTGCCGTTGCGCAGGCCCGCCGCGATGCGCGACTCGACGCGCGGCGCGGCCGATGCGCCCTGCACCTCGGGAAATGCGATGATGCGCGCATGCCGAGCAGGCGCCGCACCATAGTGCGGCTGCAGGGCCGACGATCCCTCGATGGGGTACTTCGTATCAAAATTCTTCATTTTGTGCCCTCCTGCTCTTGCGTAGAACCTTTGTTCGCGTATATAATAGGTCGAACAAAGGTTCATGTCAATAGAAATTTCATACATTTGTTCGATACGTACCGAGGGCGACGAAAGGACGATCCATGGCCGAGAAAGTGACGAAGCGCCAGCAAGCGGTGCTCGACTGCATCGAGGAATGCATTCGAGAGAAGGGGTACGGCCCGACCGTGCGCGAGGTCTGCCAAAGCCTGGGCCTCTCCTCCCCCTCCACCGTGCACGTGCACTTGAAGGCGCTCGAGGAAAAGGGCCTCATCAAGCGCGACCCTCTCAAGTCGCGCTCCATCGCGCTCACCTATCCGCTTGAGGACGCCGTCCTCGCCACCAACGTGGTCACGCCCAGCTTCAGCAACATCGTGAGCGTCCCCCTCGTGGGCAACGTGGCGGCCGGCTCGCCTATTCTCGCCGAGGAGAACATCACCGACACCCTGTCGCTTCCCACCGAGATCGTGGGCGACGCCCCGTCGTTCCTGCTGTCGGTACGCGGCGAGAGCATGATCGAAGCGGGCATCAACGACGGCGACTACGTCGTGGTCAAGGAACAGCCCGTCGCGAACAACGGCGACATCGTCGTGGCCATCATCGACGACGGCGCCACCGTGAAGCGCTTCTACAAGGAACGCGACCACATCCGCCTGCAGCCGGAGAACTCCACCATGGAGCCCATCATCACCACCGACTGCGCGATCGCCGGCAAGGTGGTCGCGGTCTTCCGCCGCCTGTAGCATCGCGCGGCACCCGTCGCACCCGCTGAACGCGAACGCCCCGCTGCTCTCTCGAGCAGCGGGGCGTTTCTCATGGTCGAGCGATCGAGCAGGTAAGCCTTAGAGTTACTCTAAGCAAGCGCGAACGGGCGGAACAGGCCCGCATACGAAGGCGCCGCCAGCATGATGATATGCGTGCCCGCCTCCTCGTGCGTTTCGGACAGGATGTGGCAGCGCTCGTGTGCGACGGACACGAGATCGCCGCGGTTGTACGGGATCAGCACGTCGAGATGCTCGTCCTGCGCCGACGCGACGCGGGCGATGTGGTCGATGAGCTCGGCTATGCCCTCCCCTGTCGCCGCCGACACGAACTGCGCCTGCGGATGGCGTGCCTTGAGGGCGTCCAGATGCTCGTCGTCGAGCAGGTCGCACTTGTTGAACACGAGCACCCGCAGCAAATCCTGGGCTTCGATCTGCCCGAGCACGTCCTCGACGGCGGCGATCTGCGCTTCGTACTCGTCCGACGACGCATCCACCACGTGAAGCACCACATCGGCGCCCGTGATCTCGTCGAGGGTGGACTTGAACGCCTCGATGAGCGTGGTGGGCAGTTTCTGAATGAAGCCGACCGTGTCGGTGATGGTGATCTCGCGGCCCTCGGGCAGCTCGAACTTGCGCGTGGTGGAGTCCAACGTGGCGAACAGCTTGTCGTAGGCCAGCACGTCGGCACTCGTCAGGCGGTTGAGCAGGCTCGACTTGCCCGCGTTCGTGTACCCGGCCAACGCCACCTTGAACATGCCGCTCTCGTAGCGGCTCTCGCGTTGCACGGCGCGCACGTCGGACAGATGCTTGAGCTCGCGCTTGATGGACGTGATGCGCTTGCGCACCATACGGCGGTCCACCTCGAGCTGGCTCTCGCCTTCGCCGAAGCGCGATCCCACGCCGCCGCCCATGCGGTTGGATGCAAGGTGCGCCCACATGCCGCGCAGACGCGGCAGCAGGTACTGGTTTTGGGCGAGCCGCACCTGCAGGCGGCCCTCCTTGCTCGTGGCGTGCAGGGCGAAGATGTCGAGGATGAGGGCCGTGCGGTCGATGACCTTCACGTCGCGCCCGACGACCTTTTCAAGGTTCGCCTGCTGCGAGGGGGTCAGCTCGTCGTCGAACACGACGAGGTCGGCCGCATGGGCGCGCGCCAGCTCGGCCACCTCCTCGGCCTTGCCGGTGCCCACGAACGTGCGCGGGTTCGGCGCGTCGAGCTTCTGCGTGGTGGAGGCCACCACGTCGGCTCCCGCCGTGTCCACCAGGCGCTCGAGCTCGGCGAGCGAGGAGGCGAGCGGCCAGGTGGTGCCCGGGCGATCCACGCCCACGAGCACCGCGCGCTCGCGGCGCTCTTCGATGACGGGGGTCATGCCCCGCGTGATAACAGATTCGAATTCCGTCATGGAGTCAACCTTTCAATGCATGGAAACGCATGCCGACAAGACGGCATGCAAAGACAGTCGGAGGGGCGCTCGGGCCCGCTAGATCACAAAACGCGCTGTCTGCATGATGGTGCTCCGTTCTCGAACGATCGAAAGAAACGCACGTGGTGCGTGCAGATCATCATAGCATATCGGGTGCGCCGTCTGGAAACCGCCCGGAAACGTTGTCGCGCAGCACCGTGCGCGCCTGCGCGAGCAGCGCAGGCGTATCTGCCTCGTCCGCCTGCAGCCATATGATGCGCGCGTCCTTGCGAAACCACGTCCGCTGGCGCTTCGCGTAACGCCGCGTGGCCAGCTTGATCTGCTCGACGGCCTCTTCCAGGGAGATGCGGCCGTCGAGCGCCGCCACGATCTCCTTGTACCCGATGGCCTGCGGTGCGGTGACGCCCTCGCGAAACCCGCGCTCGAGCAGCCCCTTCACCTCGTCCACGAGGCCCGCTTCGACCATGGCGTCCACCCGCGCGTCAATGCGGGCCCGCAGCACGGCGGGGTCCACCTCCATGCCGAGGAACACCGCGGGCACGAGCTGCGGAATTCGGGCGAGCTTGGCGCGCTGCTCCGCGTACGTCGCGCCCTCCTCCAAAAGCTCGAAGGCCCGCACGACGCGCTTGACGTCGGCCGGCGGGATGAGGGCGGCGCTTTCCGCATCGCGTGCGCGCAGCAGCTCCCACAGCGCCTCGGCGCCCTGCTCGCGCGCCACCGCAAGGTAGCGCTCGCGCACGGGATTGCCCACCTGTTCCCCACCGGGAAACTCGTAGGCGTCGATGGCCGCGCGCACGTAGAAGCCGGTGCCGCCGGCCATCACGATGCGCTTGCCGCGCTCGTCGATGTCGCGGAAGCGGGAGCGCGCGTAGTCTTGGAAGAGGGCCGCCGAGAACGGCTCGCCCGGATCGACGAGGTCGAACCCGTGATGCGGCACGAGACGCTCGCACGCGGGCAGCTTGCCGGTGCCGATGTCCATGCCCCGGTAGATCTGCATGGAATCGGCGCTCAACACCTCCCCGTCGAGTTCGAGCGCGAGCGCTTGCGCGAGGTCGGTTTTGCCGGAAGCGGTCGGTCCGACGACGCAGATCACCGGATTCGACAGCGGAAAGGAGCCCTGATCAGCGTCCGTCGGCCGCATCGCGCCCGTCCACCACTTCGCCGGCGAGATACCAGGTTTTCGCCTCGTCCACGCGCACGCGCACGATGCTGCCCGCAAGGTCCTGCGCCTGCACGCCGGCCGGGGCCGGAGCGTGCACGGTCTGGTTCTTCGGGCTCTTGCCCGCCAAAAGCGTCGTATCGCGCTTGGAAGCGCCTTCCACGAGCACGTCGATCGTGGCGCCGAGGTCGCGCTGGTTCGCTTCGAACGCGCGCTCCTGAACGAGGTCCACAAGGCGGTCGAAGCGCTGCTGGATCACCTCGCGCGGCGTGTCGTCGTCCATGGTGGCGGCCGGCGTGCCCTCGCGCTTCGAGTAGATGAACGTGAACACCTGATGGTAACCCACCTCGCCTACGAGGCGGTACGTGTCCTCGAAATCCTTGGCGGTCTCGCCCGGGAAGCCCACGATGATGTCGGTGGACAGGGCGATGTCGGGCACCGCGTCACGCAGCTTGGCGATGAGGCCGCGGTAATGGTCGCGCGTGTAGCGACGGTTCATGGCGGCGAGCACGGCATCCGAACCCGACTGCACGGGCAAATGGAGCGCCGGCATGAGCGAGCGCAGCGTGGCGAACTTGCCGACGACCTCGTCGTTGAGGTCCTTCGGGTGGCTCGTGGCGAACCGCAGCCGCTCGATGCCCGTCTGATCGAGGGCGTCGAGCACGGCCGCGAACCGCGGCGAACCGTACAGGTCGCGTCCGTAGGAGTTCACGTTCTGCCCGAGCAGCGTGATCTCCTTCACGCCGGACGCCACGTAGCGCTCGGCTTCGGCCACGATGTCCTCGAGCGGCCGCGACTTCTCGCGCCCGCGGACGTACGGCACGATGCAGTACGAGCAGAAGTTGTTGCAGCCGATGGTGATGGGCAGCCATGCCGCCCATTCGTGCTCGCGCGCCGTGGGCAGCTCCGTGGGGAACGACGTTGCCGCGTCGAGCACCTCGACCTGATGGCCGCCCTCGGCGAGCGCCGCCTCGAGCAGGCGCGGCAGCGAGCCCAGGTTGTGGGTGCCGAACACCACGTCGAGGTGGGGCAGCTCGTCGGTGAGCTTCTCGCCGTCGCGCTGGCCGATGCAGCCGCCCACGGCGACGACGCGCTTCGAGAGCGGCGTGCCCGCGCGCAGCGGGATGTTCTTGAGGGAAGCCACCTGGCCGTAGAGGCGCGTGTCCGCCGCTTCGCGCACGCAGCAGGTCATGAACGCCACGATGTCGGCTTCTTCGATGGTTTCAACGGGAAGCGCGCCCAGGCCTTCGAGCATGCCGGCGATGCGCTCGGAATCGTGCTTGTTCATTTGGCATCCGAACGTGCGGATGCAGAACGTCAAGTTCGTGAATGGTGTATGCATAGTCCGTTTCAGTGGGTCTCGGGAGCGGTACGGTGAGGGTCGTCGCCGAGGGGCTGCGCGACGCCGCGCGTGTAGCGCGGGTCCACCGTGAAGCGAATGGCCGTGCGGTACTCGCCGTCGATGACGATGTCGGCGAAGGAGGGAACGCAGGCGATCTCGATGCCGATGGGAGAAAGGAATCCGCGGGAGATAGCGATGGCCTTCACCGCCTGGTTCACCGCACCGGCGCCCACCGCCTGAATTTCGACGCTGACGCCGTCCTTCACCATGCCGGCGATGGCGCCGGCAACCGATGCCGGTGACGACTTCGACGATACCTTCAAGCAGCCAACGTCTGGCTTATGTTCGGAAGTGGACATGCCTATCCTTTGTCGTGGGTAGTCCGTATGATATGCGATGTATGCTGCGTTAGGATTCCGTTGTGCGTGAGATAGGTATTTCTTGTGCTCTTGCTATTCTAACCATTCATGGTATGGTGCGCAACCTGCGGCTATGTCGTTGTCGAGCTTGCCGCTCATCGCAGCTTTTCTATGGGTATGACGATGCGCACACCGTCCTTGCCCACCCGCACCTCCGGCTTCACCTCGGACTCGAGGTAGTAGTCGCGCGCAAGGTCCGAGAACGCCCGCGCCACGCGCCGCGAGAAGGCGTCGAGGTCGTCGGGGGCGATCTTGAGCCCGCGCGCATCCCCCATCGCCGCCTTCGCCTTCGCCGAACGCGCCGGCGCGCGCGACTCGTCGTCGCCTTCGATGCGCACGCGGTTGATGAGCGGTTCGACCGGGGCGATCTCGCCGTCCATGATGCGGCGCGCCGAGCGCTCCGAGATGAGCAGGCCGAGCTCCTCCGCTTCGTCGGCGAGGCCCGCCGGATCGACGGCGATGGACAGCCGCTTGGCCACGGGCAGCTCGGAGGCGTCGGTGCAGAACGCCCGCACGGCCGACGTGAGGGACGAGAGGCCGAACGCGTACAGCGTGGCGGCGATGTCGGTGGCCGAGCCGAGGTACACCGTGCAGTCGTGACGGCATTCGATTGAGAACTCGCAGGCCGTGCGCAGGATGTTCTTCGGGCCCCGCACGGCGATGCTGCCGGACTCGGTGCGTTCGAACACGGGGAAGCTCGATTGATCGGTCTTCTCGGCCAGACGATCGAGGTCGGTCTCCACCACGAGCGAGGCACCCTTGCCGGCTTCCGACGCCGCGACGCACGCCGATTCCGCGTTGACCGCGATGGAGTACAGCGCCATGCCGCGGCCGTGCACGCCCCACTTGTCCATGTGCACGCTGTCGAGCTTGGACGTGACGCGCGGCTCGAAGATGCGCTCGTGCATGGAAGCGGGCACGCCGTCGCCGTCGTCCACCATGACGAGGCGGCGGCGTTGCCCCTCGCGCGAGACGGCCAGGAAGATGCTCTTCGCGTGCGCGTCGCGCGCGTTGCGCAGCATCTCGATGACGATATCCTCGGTGGAGCGGATGTCGTGCGCCGCCTGCCGGCGCTCGGCCTCGGCGCTCCTCAAACGGACGAAGCCATCCCCGAGGTCTGCTTCGACCCGGAGATGGCTCGTACCGCATACGTCCTCTATGAACGCTTCAAGCGCTTCGTCGGACACAGCCGCCTACGCTCTATTTCGCGACGCCGACCGCGCGGCTCTCGCGGATGACCACGACCTTCACCTGGCCGGGGTACTGCATTTCGTTCTCGATGCGCTGCGCGATGTCGTGGGCGAGCACCGTGGTGGCGGCTTCGTCCACCGTCTCGGGCTCCACCATCACGCGCACCTCGCGCCCGGCTTGGATGGCGTACGTGCGCTCCACGCCCTTGTAGGAGCTCGCGATTTCCTCGAGCTTCTCAAGGCGCTTCACGTAGGCGTCGAGCGTCTCCTTGCGGGCGCCGGGACGCGCCGCGGACACGGCGTCGGCCGCCTGCACGAGCACGGCCAGCACGCTCGAAGGCTCCACGTCGTTGTGGTGCGCCTCGATGGCGTGGACGATCTCGGCGCGCTCGCCGAAACGGCGGGCCAGGTCGGCGCCGATGACGGCATGGCTGCCCTCGACTTCATGGTCGACGGCCTTGCCCAGGTCGTGCAGCAGGCCCGCGCGCTTGGCCGGGATGGGGTCGAGCCCCAGCTCCGACGCCATGACGCCGGACAGGTAGGCCACCTCGAGCGAGTGGTTCAGCACGTTCTGGCCGTACGAGGTACGGTAGCGCAGACGGCCGAGCGTGCGCACGAGCTCGGGGTGCAGGTCGTGGATGCCGGTGTCGAACGTGGCCTGCTCGCCCGCTTCCTGGACGCGCTGGTTCACGAACGCCTCGGCCTTGCCGAACATCTCCTCGATGCGCGCGGGATGGATGCGGCCGTCGGCCACGAGGTTCTCCATCGTCACGCGGCCGATTTCGCGGCGTACCGGATCGAAGCACGAGATGGTGACGCACTCCGGGGTGTCGTCGATGATGAGGTTCGTGCCCGTCAGCTGCTCGAAGGAGCGGATGTTGCGCCCCTCGCGGCCGATGATGCGGCCCTTGAGGTCGTCCGACGGGATGTGGATGGCCGACACGGTGGTCTCGGCCGAGTGATCCGCCGCCACGCGCTGGATGGCGAGGCTGAGGATCGAGCGGGCCTTCTTGTCGGCCTCGGCCTTCGCGCGGGCCTCGGCATCGCGGATGATGGCCGCCGACTCGTGCGTGACCTCGTCCTTGAGCGTGTCGAGCAGCTCCGCCTTAGCTTCGTCCGGCGTCATGCCGGCCGCGCGCTCGAGGCGATAGCTGACTTCCTGGGCAGCGTCTTCGAGATCGCGTTCGCGACGCTCGAGCTGACCCTGCATGGACGAGATCTGATGTTCGCGCGCATCGAGCGATTCGACGCGGCGGTCGAGCGATTCCTCGCGCTGCGAGAGGCGGTTCTCCGCGGAACGCACTTCGCGCAGGCGCTCCTTGCTCTCGGCCTGTGCTTCCTGCTTCAGCCTGAGGGCTTCGTCCTTCGCTTCGATGATGGCCTCGCGGCGCAGCGTTTCGGCTTGTCGTTTCGCATCGGTCACCACAGATTCGGCTTCTTGCGCCGCACGTTTCGTGGACGCATTGACCAGGTACCGCGTGACGACGAAGCCGAGGGCGATGCCGACGACTGCTCCGATGATGAGCCAGATGAACTCGGGCATACGCTCCCCCTTTCGTTTCAGTTTCCAATAGAGCGTTCGGTTCAATACAAAGGCATAAAAAATCCCGGATAACCGGGCATGAGCGAACGCACGCGATACGGGTGGCATCGTATGAATTTGTCTATAAGAAGTACCCTCATCAGGTACGATCACTCAAGCTACACCATATGATAAAGGTTGTGCCTGATTTGTAAAAGCCCTGACAAGAAATATTCTGAAATAGCGGGGCGGAAAACCCCTGCGCGGCGGCGAATACGCCGCCGCAGAGAGCTTATTCGGGGTTGGATTCGCACCACAGGCGGGCGGCCGTCGAGGACACCGACGCGCTGAAGCCCTTGCCCGCGAGGCGGCGGTACGCGGCATCGCGCCGGTTCTTCGCGCGCGGCGGCTTGCGATCGAGCAGCGCGAGGGCGCGGTCGACCTCCCCGGCGTCGTCGCCGTCGCCCGCGGCGAGCGCTTCCACGCCGTCGGCGTCGATGCCGAGCGCCTCGAGCTCTGCGGCGATGCCGCGCCGTCCGCGTCCCTGCGCAAGGCGGCTGCGGACGAGCACGTCGGCGAAGCGGCTGTCGTCGACGAGGCCGCAGGCGAGCGCGCGGGCAACGGCCGCCTCGACGGCGTCGGGATCGAAGCCGTCGCGCGCAAGACGCTGGCGCAGCTGCTCGCTGGCCTGCTCGCGCACGAGACACAGGCGCTCGATCTTGCGGAAGGCGGCGGCGGGGTCGGCGTGGGGGTCTTGGGGGTCGGCCTCGGAGATTCCACCGGGGAGCTCGCTGGATGCGGCGCGGGGACCGAAGTCGACCAGCAGGTCGTCGGGCGCCTCATGG
>NZ_PPTT01000011.1 GCF_003339815.1 Eggerthella sinensis | reverse complement strand
AGCCCCCCCCCCCCCCGAATTTTTTCGTTTTCCCACGTCAACGGTGATGTAGCTCATCATAAATTCTAAAATCCATCCCATCCGGTCACCATATGTACACATCCTGCGCCGGTGGTCGGCAAGGCCGTCGCCATACCAGAAAACCCGTCCATTTTCATGGAGTTTGTTACACATTCCGCGTCTTTTTTTACATTCTCCTTCCCTTTTCGTCCGAAACGAAGGAGAATAATCAGTCGCTTTACACGAAATTCTTGTCTGTTTCTTTTCGCGCAATCGCCAACGGATAGCAGAAAGCGGCTCGAGTCAAGCGCAAGCACACCGCAGGAGCGGGTGCGACCGAATGAGCGCGCATCGGGCGCGCACGAAGAGAAACGGAAACGAATATGCAGAACTTTGCCGACCTCGGCTTGTCCGAGGCTGCCCTTGCCGCCGTTGAGCGTCTGGGCTACGAAAATCCCACCCCCGTACAATTGCAGGCCATCCCGTTGGTCCTGGAAGGTCGCGACCTCATCGCCGCCGCCAGCACCGGCACCGGCAAGACCGCCGCGTTCCTGCTGCCCATCCTGAGCACCCTGCCCCGCGGCAAGAAGGGCAAGCGCGCTCCCCGCGTGCTCGTGGTGAGCCCCACCCGCGAACTGGCGCAGCAGATCTCCCAGACCTGCATGCAGATCACGCGCAAGACGGGCCACTACGTGACCACCGTGTTCGGCGGCACGCCGTACGGCCCGCAGATCAACGAGATTCGCCGTGGCACTGACGTGCTCATCGCCACGCCTGGCCGCCTGAACGACCTCATGAACAAGGGTGTCATCGACCTGAGCGGCATCAAGTCGCTCGTGCTCGACGAGGCCGACCGCATGCTCGACATGGGCTTTTTGCCCGCCGTCACCACCATCGTGGACGCGACGCCGGCCGATCGCCAGACGCTGCTGTTCTCGGCCACCATCGACCAGTCCATCCAGAAGAACCTCGGATCGCTGCTGAACGACCCGGCCATCGTGGAAATCGCCCGCAACGGCGAGACGGCAAAGAACGTCGCCCAGTACATGATGCCCATCCAGAACTTCAAGAAGCCCGAGCTGCTGCAGGCTGTGCTCGAGGAAAAGGGCTCGGACCGCATCATCGTGTTCGCGCGTACGAAGAACCGCACCGAGGACTGCGCCGAAGCGCTGTGCGACGCCGGCTACCGCGCCGAGTCGATCCACTCCGACAAGTCGCAGGGCCAGCGCAAGCGCGCTCTCGACAACTTCCGTCGCGGCAGGACGTCCATCCTCGTGGCCACCGACGTGCTGGCGCGCGGCATCGACGTGCCCGATGTGGACCACGTCATCAACTTCGACCTGCCCGACATGCCCGAGGACTACGTGCACCGCATCGGCCGCACGGGTCGCGCCGGCGAGCAAGGCTACGCCATCTCGTTCGTCACCCGCGAATCGCGCCGCACGCTCGGCGACATCGAAAAGCTCATCGGCAAGGACATCGCCATCATGGAGCTTGAGACGTACGAGCTGAACATGGCCGACATCGAGAAGGGCAAGAAGGGCGGCGCGCCGAAAAAGGGCGGCTACAAGGGCAACAAGAGCGGCGGTTACGCCGGCAAGCGCTCGGGCGGCGACCGTCCGTCCGGTGCCAAGCACGGCGAGAAACGCGCGTACGGCAACCGCGACGAGCGTCCTGAGAAGCGCGACAACCGCACGGACGAGCGCTCTGACAGCCGCACCGACAACCGCCCCGGCCGCGGCAAGCGCGCCGAGGGCAAGCGCTCCTTCGACAAGGCCGACGGCCCGCGCAGCAACAACATGGATCACGCGAAGCGTCGCCTCGAGCTGAACGAGAAGAAGAAGCACTCGAGCGCGAACGGCGACAAGCACGGCTCCAAGCAGCACGAGGGCAAGAAGAAGGCGAGCGCCGGCGGGTACAACTACAGCCGCTTCGCCAACAAGGGCAACGACGAGCGCTAAGCCGCCCTGCCCCGCTTGGGCAACCATGCTCGCTCTACCTATATATAGGTAGATGTTGAGGCAACCTCGACCGCGCGTCCCTCAGGGCGCGCGGTTTTTTATGCCCGCATGCCCGTCGAGGCAGCGTCACCGTCACCACGACGCCCCTAGCAGATGCGTTCGGGATGGGTGTAGGCGTTGAAGGCGCCGTGCTTGGCGAAGCCGACGAGGGTGACGCCCCAGCGTTGCGCCAGGTCGATGGACAGGTTGGTGGGCGCGCCGGGAGACGCGATGACGGGGCAGCCCAGACGGATCACCTTGACGATGATCTCGCGCGGCACGCGGCCGCTGAACAGGAGCATCTTGTTCGACACGTCCACGTCGTTGAGGAAGCACCATCCGGCCAGCTTGTCGACGGCGCTGTGGCGCCCGATGTCCTCGAACCAGGCGATCACCCCGTGCTCGTCGACGAGCACGGCGCTGTGGACGCCGCCCGTGCGGCGAAACAGCAGCGAGCGGTCTTCCAGCAGGGCGACGCGTTCGACCACCGTACGCGCCGGCACGGAGACCTGCGACGTCACGGGTTTGAAGAGCGCCGTCGAGGCGGGCTCGAACACCCCGGTCAGCACCACGCCGCCATCCGGCAGCGCCACGGTGCTGCGCCCCTGACGGGCGGCATCGTCTATCGTCACGTACACCGCGCCCGCTTCGAGGTCAACCTCGATGCCGCATACCTGCTCGCGCCGCTCGATACAGCCCGACAAGAACAGGCTTCCTACCGCCAACTCTTCAACGTCCCATGGCGAACAGGTCATCTCGTGGTGCCGCACGCCGTTCACCATGACGCTCAGCACCTCTTCTTGAACGATCACGTCATCGCGTACCGAGAGCCGCTCGCCGTCGAACCGGGTCACCGAACGATGCACGCACGAACCAACCTTCGAGCCAGTGCTGACAACCGCATACGCGTGATGCTGAACCATAGGGCGCCCCTTTCGTCGTGCCGTGCGCCGCTGCGGCGCACGGGTGGATGGCGGCCCGGCACGCGGGCCGCCATCCGGGGAGGGAGGGAAGGTCGTTGCAGGTGAGGCGCTAGGCGTTCACCGTGCTCGGGGTGTACCAGACCGAGGGGTTCGTGTTCGATTCGGGCAGCAGCTGGAACCCGTCGTCAGCTTCCGCCTGCTTCTTGAGCGTCTCAAGGTCGCCGAACACGCGGGCGCCAGCCGGGCACGCCGCCACACAGGCCTGCGGCTCGTTGTTGCCCGCGTCGATGCGTTCGACGCAGAAGGTGCACTTGTCCACGCGGCCCTGCGGCATGGTGGGATACATGACGGCCTCGTACTCGTTGAGCTCGGAGCCGAAGTAGCCGTCCTCGGTCTCGCGGTAGTATCGCGCGCCGTAAGGGCAGGCCATGATGCAAGACTTGCACCCGATGCACTTCTCCTTGTCCACCACCACGATGCCGTCCTCGCGCTTGTACGTGGCGCCCTCGGTGGGACACACCTCCACGCACGGCGGATTCTCGCAATGCATGCACAGCATGGGAACCACGTGCTTCACCGCATGCGGGTACTCACCCTCAAACTCGCGCTTGACGTGGGAGCGCGTAACTCCCGGAGGGGTGCCGTGCGCCTCCTTGCACGCCACGGCACACGCGTGGCAGCCCACGCATTTCTTAAGATCGATCAGCATTCCATACGTCATGATTCACTCCTCCCCTTACGCGATCTTCTCGAGCTTGACACGAATGCACTGGTCGAACGCCGAGCACACATGGTCCATGCGGTCGGGAGTCTGACCGGGAATCAGGTGCACGATGGGAACGCCCTTGTCCTTCGCGATGGGCATGTAGGCCGACTTCGAGCCCCAATGGCCGCCGATGACGCCCACGCATTCGGCATGCACGCCCTCAGACGTTGCCAGCACGCCCTCCACCGACACGCCGTCGGCGGTGACGAGCTTCACCTTGTCGCCGTTGGCGAGCCCCTTCGCCTGCGCCGTGGTCGCATTGATCTCGATGGTGTAGCCGTAGGGGTTCTCTTCGTTGATCTCGTTGATGAACGGATTCTCCATCAGCCACGAATCGGTGTTGATGGCATCGGTGTAGTACACGGGCAGGATGTCGAAGTCGGGGTCGGCCACCTCGTATCCGCAGCCGGGCTTCCAGTCGGGCAGCGCCTGGTAGTCGTCGGTTTCCCAAGGAATTCCCAACTCGGCGGCCTTGGCTTCCACCTTCTCCTTCGCTTCCAGCATGAAGTCGAAGTACAGCGGCACGCGGCCCGGATCGCCGTTCGCCCAGATGTACACTTCGTCCACCGTGCGCGGGTGATCGTACACGCCGTGCTCCTTCAGCCATGCGAAGTCGTGGTCGGCGTCGATGTTGGATTTCAGGATGGAATCGGCGAACGCTTCCACGTCAAGCTTCTGGTCCAGGGGCACCGAGTACTCCTCCTTCACGCGGAACATGCCGTTGAGCGTGGCGATGAACTCGGCATTCTTTCCGGCGCGGCTGGCCAATTCGCCGAACAGCTGCCAGCTGGAGGGCGCGTCGTCCTTGGGCTCGACCACCTTCTGCCACACGGGAACGGTCCACGGGTTGCCCATGCCGCCGATAACGCGGTGGTTGCCCGCCGCATGGGGCAGCGGCTCGGTGCGCTCCAGATAGCAGCATTCGGGCAGGAACACGTCGTAGAAGTAGGACGACTCGTTCAAGAACATGTCGATGCCCACCACGTACTCGTAATTCTTGAAGATCTCGGCCTGCTCGTCGTAGTTGCCCCACCACTTGAGCGGGTTGCACGCATAGCACAGGGCCACTTCGGCCGCCTGCGTGTGGTACAAGTCGGGATGAGCTTGGGCGATGTGCTCGAAGTGGTTATCCTCGGAAATGGGCTGGAGCTCCATCATGCCCATGGTGGTGGGCGTGTAATCGCTCTCGTATACCTTCTTGTAATAGGAGTTCGGGAACGCGAGCAGCAGGCCGGCGCAGTCGATGAGGCCTTCGGGCTCCCAGATGCCGGGACGCCATGCCATGTTCGGGTTGCCGTCGGCCCAGCCGTTGCAGATGGGGTCGAAGCCGCAGAACCCGCCAACGGAGTTCGTCGCGCCGATGAGGTTGTTCAGGCTCAGCACGGCCCAGCAGCTGTGGAACGCGTGCTTGTGACGCGTGACGCCGGAGAAGGCATCGACGGCGGCGGGACGGTACGGCAGCTTCACGCCCTCGACCTCCGTGGTCTGGCCGATGCAGGCAGCCTCTCCCAACTCTTTGGCGATCTGGCGGATGGTGGCCGCGGGAACCGTGGTTATCGGCTCTTGGTACTCGGGCGTGTACGTCTCAAGGTGCTCTTTGTACAGCGTGAAGCCCGTGGAGCACTGCTTTCCGTCCACCTCGAACGTACCCTCGAGTTGGGGAGCGCTGCACGTGTCGTACGGCTTCGCAGCGCCGTCGGAATCCATGTACAGCGCATGCCCGGTCTTCTCGTCGAAGACGATGCGCTTGGTTTCGAGATCGACCAGGGACGGGCCGTTGGTGCGGTTCGTGAGGAACTCGACGTCGATGAGGCTCTCCTCGTGGACGAGCACGTAGGCGATAGCGAGGGCCGCGGCGGCATCGGTGCCGGGACGGATGGGCACCCACAGGTCGGCCTTCTCGCCCGCAGCGCCCATATGCGGGTCGAACACCACGTGGCGCAAGCCGTTCTTGCGACGCTCGGCGAAGGGCTCGACGGTCATGTTGAAGCCGTGGCGCGTGGCCGTGCCGGCGTTGGTTCCGAACTGCAGAACGTAGTTGCAGTTGGTGTAATCGGGACGCGCGTTGCCCGTGCCCGTGAGCAGATACTCGATCTGATGGATGCCGGCACCGCAGATGTCCGAGCAGCTTCCCTCGGCGTTGCCGTAGATGACGCCGAGCGCCGTGTGGCGCACCAGCGAGCCGATCTGGCTGGCCACCATGGACATGCCGGTGACGGCATGCGGGCCGCTGCGCTCGATGGCCGCCTTCACGTGCTCGTCTACCAGGTTGTACGCTTCGTCCCAGCTGATCTCTTCCCAACCGGGGTCTTCGTCGAAGCCCTTCTTGGGGTTGGTGCGCTTCATCGGCTTCGTGATGCGATTGGGATCGTAGAGCTGCATGATGCCCGCGGCACCCTTGCCGCAGATGTGCCCACGGCCGATGGAGCTCTCCGGGTTGCCCGTCAACTCCACCACCACGCCATCGATCACGTGCGCCTTGATGGAACAGTTGTTGAAGCACATGTTGCAGGTGGTGGGAATCCACTCGCCTGCGTTGGGATCATAGGCGGTTTTTTCGACGCCTGCTGCTTGCTCGGGTTCCTGCTCCTTGCCCGGCGCGCATCCAGCGACGCCGCCCGCAAGCCCCACGCCCAGTGCGGTTGCTCCCGCACCCGCTACGAAACCCCTCCGGCTGATACCCTTGCCGTCTCCGCTCATGGTGCTACCCCCTTCACGCCTCGTCTACGAGGGCACCCGTTCAACTCCAGCGGCTGCCCCTCCGACACCGCTTAGTGTCTGCTGTCAAGGTACTCTATTACTCTATGACAGTCAATCACTGGGATTATTCTATCTTGAGCATGGTGGAGGGAGGGATGGAGCAAGGGGGACAGAGCGCCGGGTTGAACGCGGGATGGAATGCGGGAGACTACGGGCTTCCCTTCTTCGGATGTTTCACGTGAAACATTTGTTCTAGCTTCCCAGGCGGCTGTGACGGGCTCCCCGCGCACGGCATGTCGGTCCGCGGCGCTGCGGGACGCTACTTCAAGAAGCCCTCGATGTTGTTGAAAGCCTCGCCGAAGGCGCTGGGGGCGATCACGAGACCGCCCTTCTCCTTCACGCTCTCGTAGATGAGGTTCATCGTACGGAGTTGGAGCGCCTTGTCGTTGCGGTCGTAGACGGCCGCCGCGTCGACGAACATCTCGGAGATGTCCTTCTCGATTTCGGCGAGCAGCAGGCGCGCATTGCGCTCGCGCTCGGCCTGCGCTTCCTTCGACATGGCGTCCTGCAGTTCCTTGGGGATGGCGATGTCGCGGATTTCAACCGACACGACCGAGATGCCCCACGAGCGCGTTTTCTCGTCGAGGATTTCCTTGATCTCGCTGTCGATCTGCTCGCGGCGCGTGGCGACCTCGGCCAGGTTGATGCGGCCGACGGCGTCGCGCAGGGCCGTCTGCGCGGCCCACCAGATGGCCGACGCGTAGTCCTCCACCTCGACGCACGCATCCTTGGGATTCCACACCATCCAGAACAGCACGGCGTCGATGTCGAGCGGCACGAGGTCGGCCGTGAGCGCTTCCTCGGCCGTGAACGGCGTGGTGATCATGCGCTGGTCGATGTGGGCGGTGGCGTGCTCGATCACGGGGATGACAAAGTAGAGGCCCGGCCCGGCGATGCGGTTGAAGTTGCCCAGGCGCAGCACCACGACGCGCTCCCACTGCGGCGCGATGCGGATACTGAACGCCACGACGAAACCCGCCACTACCGCGGCGATGACCACGGCCGAGGTGAGCACGCTCCAGAACAGCGCCAGGATGCCGCCGGCCACGATGAGGAACAGCGAGGCCGCGAACAGGTACACGCTGTTGCGCGAGGTCTTGCGGCCGACGGGCGCAGTCATGCCTATGGGCTGCGTCGCGGCTTCCGCCCGCTTCTCTTCGATTCGCTTCGATCTGCTTCGCACGATGGCTCCCCCGCTGCCCTCGGGACGCGTCCCCTACGCGTGCCCTCCCAGGAGCAAAATCTGTTCGCTCACCAGGTCATGAATATCCTCGGGCGTCATGCCCTTCGCCAGCGCCTGCTGCACGAAATCCACCGCAAGCGCCTCGACGTCCTGGCCGATGGCCGACAGGTCGACGTTCTTAAGGTCCGACACGTACGTGCCGCGCCCGCGCTTCGTGAAGATGTAGCCGTCCCGCTCGAGGTCCTGATACACCTTGTTGATGGTGTTGTAGTTCACGCCCAGCTGCACGGACAGCTCGCGCACCGACGGCAAACGCTCGCCGCGCTCGTACTTTCCCGAGGTGATGAGGAACACGAGGCGCTTGCGGATCTGAATCCACAGGGGCACGCCGCTCTTCTCGTCCACTTGAAACGAGCCCATGGCGTCGAACGCGACTTCTTTTTCGATGGTCTTTTCAATCATAGTGATTGTCATAGTATCACATATCGCAATGACAGGTGCGCTACATCCAGAACGCGAGCACGCCCATGCCCGCAAGGCAGAACCGCTGCGCCGCCATGAGCAGCGCGAAGCGCAGGCACGCGCCGCCCACAAGCGTACCGGCCGCCCCCACCGCCAGCACGACGGGGTTCGGCGCGCGCAGGCACACCGCGTCCACCGACAGCGGGATCACGAGCCCCGCCACCACGACGCCCAGCCAGAACAGCATGGAGGACGAGCCCGACAGCAGCTGACGCGCCGAGCGCGCGGCCTCCGGGTCGCCCAGCAGGGAGACCGCCACGAAGCCCGCGACCGCCAGCGCCTCCACTGCAACGAGCGCCATGTCGAGCCGCAGCAGGCTGTCGAGGCCCTCGGCCACCTCGTCGCCCATCGAACGGAAGAAGCCGATCACCGTGAGCGCGGCCGCTCCCGTCGCCAGCGCCGAGGCGACGAACAGCACCGGGACGAGCGGCGTGTTGAGGAACGGCACCGCCGGATAGAGCGACAGGAACACGCCGGCGTAGCCCACCACGAACACCGCCAGCAGCGTGGCCACCACACTGAGCGCGGTCTCGACGACGCGCACGCCCGAGCCGCCGTCCACGAAACCCAGCAGGAAAGCGCCGAACGCGGCCAGGCAAAACAGCGCGATCGACCACGCGCCCGCCGACAGCAAGCTGCCCGACGGGGTGAAGAACAAGCGGAAGGCCTGATCGGGCGCGCCCAGATCAAGCGTGAGGAACACGGCGCCCAGCGCCACGAGCACCGGGCCTGCAAGCAGGCCCGCATCGGTCACCGAGCTCGCATAGCGCAGCCACGGCCGGTCGCTCACGCGCAGCGCGAAGTCCACGAACGAGCCCAGCAGAAACGCGCCGCCTCCCGCGCCTGCGAAAAAGAGGTACCACGCGATGTACGAACTGACCATGAGTCGGACGCTCCCCCTGCAACCGATGACTCCCCTGCGGCCCATTGTACGCCAACCGCCCCGTATTGCTCAACGGCGCCCACGCAAAGGCGGGCCGCTGCTGCGGCCCGCCCGGCGTGCTCGTTCGGTTTTGAATGCTCGGTGCGCGCTACTTCGCGTCGACGTCGATGGGGGCGTTCTCGGCGTCCTTCTTGCGGCGCTTGCGGTCGCGCCACCAGTGCGACAGGCTGTGCACGAGCCACTCCACCACGGGGATGGTGAGGAACGCCACCCAAGCCGGATGCGGCTGATTGAGCACGAACGCCATCCAGCAGAACCAGGCCACCACGAAGATGGGATACGACCCCGAGACGAGCGGCGCGATGCGCTTGCGCCCGATGGCGTGACCCACCATGTAGTACAGCGGGATGGTGAGGAACAGGAACAACCCCATGGCCCAGGCACCGTTGAGAATGCCGAGCAGCAGGTAGACGATGATCACCACGAGCGGGTACGGGAACTTCACCCACGACTTCTCGAACTCGCGCAGGTAGTGCTTGCGCACGGGGATGGTCTTGCCCACCTCGGGACCGTACTTCGCGCGGGCCTCGTCCATCGTGTCGAAGCGTTCGCCCTGCACCGTGTAGCCACACGGCTCGTACCAGCGCTCGTCGTCGCGGTCCCATCCATGATGGTAGCGCGCCTGCGCGTCCTGCCAGGTGTCGAAGTGCTCGCCGTTGATCACCACGCCGTCGTTGCCCACGACGAACTCGTTGCCCTCATCGTCGCGCTTCTTGGCCTTCTTGGCGGAGGCGTGCGTGCCCTCCTTCACGTGGATGCCGGTCCAGCCCACGTGCACTTCCTCGCCGTTCTTGGAGTCCTTCACGTGCACGCCGTCGCGCCACGACACGTGCACGTAGTCGTCGCCGTCGAGCACATGGATGCCGCCGGGGCCGATGTGCACCTTGTTCTTCTTGTCGTACGAAGCCGATTCGGAATCGTCCGACGCGTCGGCCGCAGCTGCCGCGTCGGTTGGCGAGGCGGGCGCAGGAGGCGGCGTTTGCTCGGCCTGGCGCTCGGAGGCGCGGTCGGCGGCCTCGAACGTCACGTCATCGCGAATCTCGTCATCCACGTACAGCAAATCGTCGAGCGACAAGCCGTACAGCTGCGCGAGGGCGATGAGATTGTCCGTGTCGGGAGACGACTCCGAGCGCTCCCACTTCGACACGGCCTGTCGCGACACGCCTAGCTGCTCGGCGAGCGCTTCCTGCGACAGCCCCGCCTGCTTGCGGCGGTCTGCTAAGCGTTGCGCGATCTCTACGTTCATCTTGGGTAGCCTTTCTCGTTTCATTCATCATAGCGTACCCAAAAGACTACGGTTGCGGAGAAGCGAGCGCGACCAATTTCAGTTGGAATTTTCCGCAATTATTGGTTGCGGAGGGCGTGAACTGGGGATATTGACACGCGCGGGCAACGGCGGAACCGCTAGAGCTTGCGTTTGCTGATGTCGATGACCACCCAGACCGACAGCACGGCGGCGCCGAGGTAGCCGAAGAACGCGAGCACCGGCACGCCGAGCAGGCGCGGCTCCATGGACGACAGCGACAGCATGCTCGAACCGATGAACAAGCCGGCGATGATGATGCCGATGGTGAGGCGGTTGATGATCTTCGCCAGCTTCGACAGGGGCGCCTCGCTGCCGAGCACTTCCATGTTCATCTTGAGCTGCCCGCGCGTGAGCATCTTGAGCGTCTCGCCCGAATACTGCGCGGCATCCAACATGCCGCGCGACGACGAGCGCAGCGCGAGCGCGAGATCCTGCATGGCCTGGGCCAGCTCGTCGCCTTTGCTCTTGGAGCGCTGGATGTGCGCGTTGATGATGGACACGACGTTCTCGTTCGGGATGAAGGGCGCGATGGTGCCCTCGAGCGTGACGATTCCGCGCGACACGCTCGTGATGGACGGCGGCAGGGTCACCTTGCACGAGCGCGTGAGCATGAGGATGTCGTTGAGGAACGAGCCGATGTCGATGTCGGCCACGTCGCACGACCCGTAGTCGCTCAGCAACAGGTCGAGGTCGGCCAAAAACCGCGTGTGGTCGATGGCCGAGTTGTCCTTCGCGATGGCGAAGGACATGAGCGCGTCCTTGAGCTCGCTCGCGTTCTCCATGCCCACCGCTTCGATGATGTTGCCGAATCCGGCGCGGTCGCGCGGCGAGAGCCGGCCCATGATGCCGAGGTCGATGTAGACGATCTTGCCGTTGCGGATGAGCAGGTTGCCGGGATGCGGATCGGCGTGGAAGAAGCCGTGATCGAGGATCTGCTCGGCGTAGTTGTCGAGGATCTTCTCGCCGATTTCGGACAGGTCGTAGCCCGCAGCGCGCAGCCGGTCGACGGCCAGGATGGGGATGCCGTCGATGTACTCCATCACCAGCACGTATTCGCCGCACAGCTCGGTGTACACCTTCGGGCAGTCGATGAACGCGACGTCCTCGTTGAGGCGTGCGAACTCCTCGAGGTTCGCCGCCTCGCGCTGGAAGTCCGTCTCCTCGAGGAACGTCGCCCACAGCTCTTCCACCACGTCGCGCAGGTCGAGCATCTGCTCGTCCTTCATGAAGCGCGCCGCATGACGCGCCACCATGCGCATGATGTCGATATCCTGGGCCATGGTGGCCTTCACGCCGGGGCGCTGGATTTTCACGGCCACCGTCTCGCCGCTGACGAGGCGCGCCTTGTGCACCTGCGCAAGCGAGGCACTGCCGAGCGGCGTGGGGTCGATGGCGTCGAACACGTCGCCCTGCGCATCGCCGTAGATGTCGTCGAGCGCCGCGAGGATGACGTCGAAGGGCAGCGGATCGCACTCCATCTGCAGCTTCTCCAGCTCGTCGCAGTACGCCTTCGGCAGAATCTCCGAGCGCGTGGACAGCGTTTGGCCGATCTTCACGAAGCTGGGGCCCAAATCCTCCAGCATGGCGCGGAACGCCTCGGGCGTGAAGCCCTTGAGGAAGTGATGCTTCCGCAGGATATCCGATATTTCCTTGAGCCGCCGTGTGCGCGTCTTCCGGTTCAGATGGAACCGATCCTCAGGGTCGACCTCTGAACCGGAGCTAAAGAAATAGCGCAGCAGCGTGTTCTCTGGCATGGACGGGCAGCCCGCAACCGGGCGCTAGGCGCCGGGCGTCTGCGGCGCGGCCGCCGGAGCAGCCTCGTCGTCGACGGCCACCGGGGACGCATCGCCCACTTCCGCTTCGGGAGCCTCGGCCTTCGCGTTCGCCTGCTCGGCGATTTCGGCAGCCTTTGCGGCGAACGCCGCGCGCTCCTCGGGCGTCATGACGGCCATGCGCGCCTCGAGCACGTCGTAGCGCACGTTTTGCGCCACGTCTTCGGCCTTGTGCTTCAGTTCGGTGTTGATCTGCTTGCCCTGGTCCACCGTGAGCTCGCCCTTGGAGATGAGCTGGTCGACCAGTTCCTTGGTCTTTTCGCCGGTGATGGCCATCGCGCCGATGCCCGCCAGGAAGATGTCTTTGAATCCGTCGCTGAGGTTAGCCATATGAGCCTCCTATGCTTGCGATTCGCCGTCCGCTGCACGGACAGCCTCCGCAATCCATGATGCACCAAATCGGGGAAAAGGGCAATGCTCGCGGCGCGAGGGAGCGCAGCCGTCAAGGGAAGGTTGCCGCATCTTCGCTTCTTCGCCTCCCGTTTGTCCGCCGCCCCTGAGCGGGGCGGCGGCGGAGTACCCGGACTTACGAATGATGGGACAGATGAGGCGGCCGGCGGCCGATGTCGGAGCGGTAGAGCTCGCTCAGCAAGCTCGCAACGCTCGTTTCGTTCGACGTGCCCGCTTTCTTGGAAGCTCGTTCCTTCGAACGCGAAGACGTCTCGGAAATGCCAAGCTGCTTCATCAGATCGTTCGCTTCGTCACTGGACAAGGGTTTCGATGCCATGAACACGCACGCTCCTCCCATATAGCGATCGGCTGTCAAGGCAGTGATACCCTTGTACTATAGAGGAGGGGGAGCGCATGCGCCCCGAGCAACCACCAATCGGGGCAAGGTGACCAGACGAAAGGAGATTTCTCGGCACCCTGCGCACTTGAGCGGCAGAAACGAAGCGGCGAGCGGAGGAAGTCCGCTCGCCGCTTGTCATGCGAGATATGAGTGGAGCTGCGGAAGAAACCCGCTACGCCGCGCGCTCCTGCGCGAACGAACGACGTTCGGGAGGCACGAGGTGGGGCAGGTCCACGCCCGTGACGGGCGAAGACGCGCCGAACTCCGCACCCTCGAACCATCCTTCCTCCAACGCGAAGGCGCCTTCCGCCTGCATCGCCGGCACGGCGGCAGGAGCCGCTTGGCGGCCTTCGACCCAGGTGGCCGCCACGACGGCCGCCACGATGATGCCCGCTCCCAGCAGGCCCGCCGCCGACAGCGTCTCGCCGAGCAGCGCGAACGAGAAGGCCGCGGTGAACACCGGCTCGCCCGTGAGCAGCAGCGATACGGTGGACGACGGGAGCTTCGTCAGCGACACGTTCTGCAGCATGAAGGTGAGGCACGTGCTGAGCAGCGCGAGGAAAGCGATGGTGCCCCACGCCATGGGCTGCACGGCCATGATGTTCACGGGCGGCTCGAACGCGACGGCGCACATGAGGGCCACCACGAACGAAGCGCCGATTTGCGTGCCGGCCACCGTGGTGGCGTCAAGCTGCTCGAGGCCCTTCTCGCCGAACACGAGCGCGCCGGCCAGCGCCACGGAGGACAGCAGGGCCAGCACTTCGCCCCAGCCGAACGTGGCCGCTCCCCCGTTGTTGCACAGCAGGTAGAGCCCCGCGACGACGGCCGCCTGAAACGGCAGGAACGCCAACGGGTAGCGGCGGCGGTTGAGCACCGACGACAGCAGCGGCGCGAACACCACGGGCAGCGCCACGAGGAAGCCGACGTTCGTGGCGGTGGTCAGGTCGAGCGCCACGTTGCAGGTGAGGTACGCGACGGCCATGCACAGCGCGGCGGGCAGCCAGGCGCCGATGCGCGCACCCCGCAGCTGCCGCACGATGCGCGGGCCGAAGAACGCGGCGAACACGAGCGTGGCCAGGCCGAATCGAATGGCGAGGCACCACATGGGCGTGATGCTCTCGTACGCCATTTTCGTGATGGCGTTGCCCGAGCCGAAGATGACCGTTTGCAGCACGACGCACGCGACATACGGCCAACGCTTGTTTGCGATGCTTTCCATGGGGTGCCTCCTTTCGGGTGTACAGAGGCGCTGACAGCGCACTACTTCCAGACCTCGCCTGCGCGAGGCTTCTGAACTCTGTTCTTGGGTTGCGGTGGATATGGTATGGTTTCGCTCGGTAAAAGTAAAATGAGAATTTCTTTTTAAGATTTCAAAAGATTCTTGTTTTCCCACGTCGATGTTTGTAAAATCCAAAATTGTGCATCTGCATACTCGATGGTTATGAAGATCCTGTGGGGTGCGGAAGGAGCCAGCTATGGGCAACCAAAAGTACGATGCGTTCCTGAAAGTGGCCGAGACGGGCAGCTTCAAGCAGGCAGCGCACGATTTGGGCTACACGCAGGCCGGCATCAGCTACCTGGTGAGCACGCTCGAGCGCGAGCTCGACGTGCCCCTGTTCGTGCGCGATTACGGCGGCGCGCACCTCACCACGGACGGCGCCGACCTGCTGCCTTGGGTGCAGAACGTGTGCAACAGCGAGCGCCAGCTGGAAATGCGGCTGGCCGAGCTCAAGCACCTCGAAAGCGGCGTCGTGCGCGTGGCGGCGTTCACGAGCACCGCCATCCAATGGTTCCCCGGCATCGCCAAGCGCTTCCTGGAGCAGCACCCCGGCATCGACTTGCAGCTCATCTGCGTCGACGACGAGGACGAGCTGGAAGCGGCCGTGTGGCGCGGCGATGCCGACTGCGGGTTCTTCGTCTACCCCATCAAGCACGACCTGTTCGCCATCCCGCTGCGCAAGGACCCGCTGCTCGTGGTGCTGCCGCCCGACCATCCCCTGGCCGACGCGCCGTTCGTGCCGCGCGAGGCGCTTGCGGAGGGACCCTACATCCGGCTGAAGAGCGGCACGTCGTCGGAGATGGAGACGCTGTTTCGCAACAACGACGTGGAGCCCGACGTGCGCTTCACCATTGACAGCGACTACGCCGTGATGAGCATGGTGAGCGCGGGGCTCGGGTTCAGCGTGCTGCCCGACCTCATCCTGCGCGACGCGCCGTTTCCCCTGGCCATCAAGCAGCCGGAAGTGGAAACGAGCCGCGAGATAGCCATCGCGCTGCGCTCGATGGAAACGGCGTCGGTTGCCACGCGCGCGTTTTTGGACGTGACACAGCAATGGATAGCCGACACGTACGGAGACGAGGCGGCGGAGGACGGCGGGCGGTAGGCCGAAAAACGAACGAGTGTTTCACGTGAAACACTCGTTCGCGGGTACTTAGGCGATCGCGGCGGCGGCTTCGAGGAGGCCGGGGATTTCGGTGCCGTCGGCGCAGACGAACGTCGGGTGCTCGGCTTCGAGCACGGCCTGCGGGAACATGCCCCACAGCGCCGCGGCGGTGGCGCAGCCCGCGCCGTTGCCGGCCTGCATGTCGAACGGGCTGTCGCCCACGTACAGGCAGGTGCGCGCGTCGAAGCCGAGGCGATCGCAGCCGTGCGCCACCGGGCCCGGGTGCGGCTTGTGCTCCGGCCAGTCGTCGGAGCCCACGAGGAAGTCGAAGTATTGACCCAGATCGAAGCGGTCGATGCCGCGCATGGCCACCTCGTGGCGCTTCGACGTGACCACCGCGAGCGGATAGCCCGCCTCCTTGAGGCGCTCGAGCATGGGAACCGTGCCGGCGAACAGCTTGATCATGTCGTCGTGAATCTGGGCGTTGTACTCGCGATACACGCGGCACAGCTCCTCGTGCACGGACGGGTCGTCCGTGAAGTCCCACATCTGCGTGTTGAGCGGCTGGCCCACCTTCGCCATGAGCACCTCATCGGGCAGCGTTTCGTGCAGCACCGTGCGCGCCGTGTAGCGAAACGTGGTGAGCAGCAAATCATGCGTGTCGAGCAGCGTCCCATCGAGGTCGAAGAGAACCGCTTGCATATCGTGTGATGCCATACCATCCTTCATTTCCGTTATGCGATTCGCGCGAAGCGCGAACAAGAACTCGCAGGTTGGCGCAGTACGTCAGCGAGAGGCGCCCTGGTGCCCGAGATCGCGGGGAGGGCGAGGGCGAAGCGTACTTCGGTACGCGAGTCCTCGACCTCGCCACGAGGTTGGGTGCCAGGGCGCGTCGCAGCATCGGCTTGTTTCGGCGGCTGGCAAGCCGCCGGAACGCTATTCGAACAGCCCGCCGAAGAGGCTGAGTTCGGAGCCCCAGACTTTGGCGTTGCGCTGGGAGAAGGCGATGGCTTCGGCCAGGGCGGACAGCGGGAAGTCGCGACGGGCGCCCGTGCTGCGGCGCTTGATCTCGACCTTCTGCTCGGCCAAGCCGCGCTTGCCCACGATGACCTGCAGCGGCCAGCCGATGAGGTCCGCGTCGGCGAACTTCACGCCCGCGCGCTCCTTGCGGTCGTCGATGACCACTTCGAGCCCCAGTTTCGCCAGGTCGTTCGCCAGCTTCTCGGCGGCGGGCTCCACCTCGTCGTCGCCCACCGTCAGCGGGATGACGCACACGTGCGCCGGCGCCACCGACAGCGGCCAGGCGATGCCGTTCTCGTCGTTGTGCTGCTCCACGATGGCGGCCATGGTGCGGGAGATGCCCACGCCGTAGCAGCCCATGAGGAAGGGCTGCTCGGAGCCGTCTTCCGCCATGAACGTGGCGCCCATGGCCTTCGAGTACTTGTCGCCCAGCTGGAACACCTGCGACACCTCGATGCCGCGTGCGCCCTCGAGCGGCAAGCCGCACTCGGGGCAGCTGTCGCCCGGCTGCACGATGCAGAGGTCGGCCCATTCGTCCACCTGGAAGTCTTCGCCCAGCTTGGCGCCCACGTAGTGGTAGCCGTCCTCGTTCGCGCCCACGACCCACTTCGGCACCGCCTGCAGGCTGCGCGCGCCGATGACGTAGGCGTTTTCGGGCAGGCCGACCGGGCCCATCGAGCCCTTGTGCAGGCCGAAGGCTTCCATATCCTCGTCGGTGAGCAGCGTGAAGCCGCCGGCCACGCGGGCCGCCTTGAGCTCGTTGAGCTCGTGATCGCCGGGGATGAACATGACGACGAGCTTGCCCTCGTCGTTCTTGCCGGACAGCGCCTTCACCGTGGACGACTCGGGGATGTCGAGGAACGCGGCCAGCTCGGCGATGGTGTGCACGTCGGGCGTGGCGATCTTCTCCATGGCGGGCACGTCGTACACCGTGGGGCGCGCCAGGCAGTCGCCGGCTTCGGTGTTGGCGGCGTAGCCGCACATGCAGTGTACGAGCTCAGCTTCGCCCGCATCGGCGAGCGCCATGAACTCGCAGGTCACGTTGCCGCCGATTTGGCCGGGGTCAGCCTCGACGGGACGGTAGTCCATGCCCATGCGATCGCAGATGCGGCCGTAGGCTTCGCTCATCTCGTCGTACGTTTTCTGCAGCGACTCCTGGTCGGCATGGAAGCTGTACGCGTCCTTCATGATGAACTCGCGGCTGCGCAAAAGACCGAAGCGCGGGCGGATCTCGTCGCGGAACTTCACCTGGATCTGGTAGAGCGCGAGCGGCAGTTCTTTGTACGAGCGCAGCTCGTTGCGCACGAGGGCCGTGATGAGCTCCTCGTGGGTGGGCCCGAGGCAGAACTCGCGATCGTGACGGTCGACGAGGCGCATGAGCTCGGGGCCGTAGTCGTCCCAGCGGCCGCTCTCGTGCCACAGCTCGCCGGGCTGCAGCGCCGGCATCATGATTTCCTGCGTGCCGATGCCGTCCATTTCCTCGCGCACGATGTTCTCCACCTTGGCAAGCACGCGCTTGCCGAGCGGCAGGAACGTGTACACGCCCGACGCCGCCTTGCGGATGAAACCCGCGCGCAGCAGCAGCTTGTGGCTGGCGATTTCCGCGTCTGCGGGATCTTCCTTGAGCGTGGGCGCGTAGATGTTGCTCATGCGCATGATGTTCGCGTTCGTCATAGCTTTCCTATCTCCTCCATCAAAGCGTCCACGATGGCACTCTCTTCCACCTTGCGGACGACGTTCCCATGTGAAAACACCACGCCCGAGCCAACCCCGCACGCCACGCCGATGTCGGCGTCGGCGGCTTCGCCCGGACCGTTCACCACGCACCCCATGACGGCCACCTTGAGCGGCTTGTCGAGGTGCGCGATGCGCTCCTCCACCTCGCGCGCGAGCCCGATGAGGTCCACCTGGCAGCGCCCGCACGTGGGGCAGCTGATGAGCTCGGGGGCGCGGCGGCGCAGGTCGAGGGATGCCAGCAGCGTCCAACAGGCGCGGATTTCCTGCACCGGCTCGTCCGTGAGCGAGATGCGCAGCGTGTCGCCGATGCCCTCTTCGAGCAGAATACCCAGGCCACAGGCGCTTTTGATGACGCCTTGGAACGTGGTGCCAGCCTCGGTAACGCCGATGTGCAGCGGCACGTGCGGCAGCTGTTGGCTGAGCAGCCGGTACGTGCGCACCGTGGTCATGACGTCGTGGGCCTTCGCGCTGACCACGAGGTCGCGGAAGCCGCGCTCCTCGCAGTAACGCGCGTATTGCGCGGCCGAGCGCGCCAGCTTTTCGGGCAGGATGAGGTCGTCGCGCGCCGCAAGCTCGCTGTCGAGCGAGCCCGCGTTCACGCCGATGCGGATGGGGATGCCGGCCTCGCCCGCCGCGTCGAGCACGGCGTCGGTTTTGGCAAGCCCCCCGATGTTGCCGGGGTTGATGCGCAGCTTCGCCGCGCCGCGCTTCGCGGCTTCGATGGCAATGCCCGCGTCGAAGTGGATGTCGGCAACCACCGGCAGCGGCGACTGCTTGCACACGGCCTCGAACACGTCGAGGTTGCGCCGATGCGGGATGGCCATGCGCACGATCTCGCAGCCCGCCTGCGCGAGCGCCTCGATCTGCGCGAGATTGGCCGCAACGTCGGTTGCCGGGGCGTTCAGCATGGACTGCACGACGACGGGCGCGCCGCCGCCGAGCGGCACGGAGCCCACCATCACCTGGCAGGTTGCCTCATTCGGTTTGGCATGCGGTGCCATCGGGCCTCCGTTCTTGGGTCTCGTGTTCCTGCGCCGAAGCGCACGGAGAATATTCTACCCCGTAATGGAAGCGAACGGGCGCATCTGCACCGGGTTTCCGCGGATGGGCGCTTAGCCGCCGAATCCCACGCCCGAGAGTATCCGCTGGATGTCTTGGTTCGCCATAAAGAGGAAGAAGCAGAGGAACAGCACCATGCCAGCAGCACTCAGGTAGTTGAGTGCTTTCAGGGACACCATCTTGCGCGAGATCTTCTGGAAGACCTCGATGACGAAGCGACCGCCGTCGAGCGGCGGGATAGGCAAAAGGTTCATGATGCCAAGGGAAACGGAGATGGATGCGACGAACGAGATGATGCTCGCAAGGCCCATGTCAACCGCTTGTTTGGACATCGCGGCGATCCCGATAACCGACGACGTGCTCTGCACGACCTCGCCCGCCGTCGACGGGTTGAACAGCCCCGCGATGAGCTGCACCACCATGCCAATGTACATGAATCCCATCTGAATGGCTTGAAGCGGATTAAGATTGATGTGCCGGATGTCGCCCGCCGCCGTCTGCACGTCGACGCCAATGAGGGAGAACAAAATCACGAACAGCAGCACGGCGAACAGCAGGTTCACGGCCACGCCGGCCACGAGGATGACTGAGCGCTTCCAGAACGGCAGGCTGCGGTACTGCTGCTTGTACTCGCTCTCGAACAGCGCGTGCGCATCGTGCACCGGGCGCGCCCCGCCAAGCTCGTAGGGGCGCATGCCCGCGTCGGCCTGCTTTCTGCTCGGCTTCACGACGGGAGCGCGATACGTGTTGTACTGGTCTTTCTTCGTCGGGCCCACGATGCTGCCCCACTCCGTCAACTCGTCGAGGGCCTCGTAAGCCTCGTCGTCGGTGATACCGCAGTCGGCAGCGATGTCTTCCATGTTCGCCGTGCCGCGACGGTAGAGGGCGGCGAGCACCGGCTCGAGGTGCGGGCTCATCTCGCCCGGCTCCATGCCGCACACCTTCGCGTAGCCGCCCAACAGGAAGGGCGTCACGCCGAACTTCGTGCCCCACTTCGTGAAGCCGATGCTGGGCCCCGGAAGCCCCAACATGAACTCGGTGACGCGCACGCCGAAGGCGCGGGCCGCCAGGTAGTGTCCGCCCTCGTGGATGAACACGAGGAAGCCCAGAATGAGCGTGGCGTACACGATCATGAGAACGATATCCATAAACTCGGTTCCCTTTCGGTTGCGAGGAATGCTTCTTGCGTGCCCCCATTATAAGGAGAAGCGCGCACGCACCAACCCCCGCACGAACCGATGTGCGGAAAATCCACACCGGGCGAATCGTGCGCTGGAAACGCGCTGGAAGCCGACGCGTCGCACGTAAGCTCCGCGTCGGATCGGCACGCAAACCACGTGCAATGCGCGTAGCACCGACGTCGCAAACACGCTAGAACCAGACGGCGTTACGCTGGACGCACGCCATCGAAGCGCTAGATCAACCCTGTACAATAAAACAAGCGGGCCCGCACCATGACAACTGAACATCCCTCCCCTATCTCACCCGGGAGCTATTGCCTTTATCAGACTTTTGCAATACAATTTTGCAATACAAAAGTAGGAGAATCCTACGTGTACGAGATCATCGTTCATAAGCGAGTTCGAGAACGCCATCGGGAACTTGAAGACCGCGATGTGCAACACGCCTGGTACAACTGCCTTCACTCGGCACCGAGAATTGACAGTCCTCTCGACACCTACGTGGCCGTCGGACAAGACGGCAAAGGAAGGCTCATCGAGATGGTGGCGGTGAGACTTGCCGGCAACACATGGCTTATATACCACGCCATGACCCCGCCCTCGAAGAAGACGCTTCGAGAACTCGGCTTTGCGTAAGGAGGATCGTATGGAATACGTTACGAAGAACGGAACCGTGCTCACCGATAAGGTGCTCGACGACATGGCCCAGGAGTATGAAAAGGGCACCTGGCACGGCACGCTAGGAAGCGTGACCATGGGGCGGCCGAAGCTCTATGACGAAGAGCTGGAAACCATATCGTTTCGCCTTCCTAAATCGCGCATTGCCGCTATCGACGAAGCGGCGAAACGTCGCGGCGAAAGCAAGTCCGCATTCCTGCGCGCAGCAGTGGAACAGCATCTCAGAGATGCAGATCAACCGCGTTTCTAGCAGTAAAACGCAGCGTGGGCGCTGATGAAGGCGAGGAAGTCTTCGTCGCAGGAGCTCAAGCGGCGATCCTGGCGGTAGGCGATCGAGAACCCCCAGGTTAAGTCTTCGATGGGGATGCCCACGTAGCCCTCGTTCGGGAACGCGCTCACGTGCGAGCGCACCGTGACGGCGGCGATACCGCGTTTCATGGCCAGCTCGAGCACCTCGATCATCTCGTCCACCGGATACAGGGTGCAGCCGATGGACGGCTCGGCCAGCTTCGCCACGTAGTTGCGCGAGGCCACGTATTCGCTCGGCGTGAGGCACACAAGGTGCATGCCGGCCAGGTCGGCGCAGCGCACCGTCTTCTTGCGCGCCAACGGCGATGCAGTCGACACCCAGAGAAACATCGTGTCCTTATGGAGGGGGACCGAGAGCAGCGCATGGTGATCAACGGGGTTGTTGAGCAGGGCGAAGTCGCAAGCTTTGTCCAGCAGATAGCTTTCGCAGTCGTAATCGACCATGGTGCGCAGAATCTCGATGCGCGCGCCCGTGTTCGCCGTTTCGTTGAATTGCAGCAGCGTCTCGCGCGACACGACGTTGAACAAGCCGGTGGAAACGGACAGCAGCATGGTTTTCGATTCCTGACGGCGAAGCTTCTCGATCTCGTCCATCGCGGCATCGTAGCCGCTCTCGAACGTGAGGGCGAATTGGTAGAAGATGCGGCCGTACGGCGTGAGCACGGTGCCGTCGTGATCGCCCTTGAACAGCGGAACGCCCATCGTCGACTCGAGCCGCTTGATGGCGCTCGAAAGCCCCTGCGGCGTGATGTAGAGCTGCTTTGCCGCACGGGCGTAACTGCCCGTATCCGCAAGCGCGACGACGTACCCGAACACTTTGGAATCCACCGACGTCTCCCCTCCGCCTTTTCCTCGCATAGTAGCGAAGACGCTTCCCGTGGGCAAGCGGCATCCCCTCAATTTGTTGACGAGAGCCAACAGAGCGTTTATTTCGCCCCGCGGCCCCACGCCGAATAATGGGTAGTGCCCCCGATTGCCACAGGCGCTCCGTCGAAGGGAACGGCGCGCAGCGGGAGGCATACGCGAACAACCAAGGAGGACATCATGGACATTTCACGCCGTAAGTTCGTCACCTTAGGCGCAGCGGGAGCGGCCCTTGCGGGCATGGCGGGGCTCGCCGGCTGCGCGCCGACCGCAAGCAGCGCCAACGCGAAGACGGCCGACGCCGCTGCCGAAGGCGACTGGCTAGGCACCGCCCCCGCGCTCACCGTGGACGACTGCGTGCGCACCGAAGAGACCGACGTGCTCGTCGTGGGCTCGGCGCTTGCCGGATCGATGGCCGCCTACGGCGCGCTCAAGAACGGCGCAAAGGTCACCGTGCTCGAGCGCAACAGCTGCCCTCACATCGGCGGCATGACCATCTCGTTCTTCAACTCGAAGACGCAGCTCGACGCCGGCCTGCCGAAATACAGCACGGTCGAAACCGCCAACGACATGTTCAACCTCACGCAGTACCGTTCCGACATGCGGCTGAACACGCTGTGGTGCGAGCGCTCGGGCGAACTGCTCGACAGCCTGAAGGAAGACTTCCTCGAGCCGTACGGGCAGTACTACCAGCCGCTCAGCCTCGAGGGCATCTTCCCCGATCCCAGCCAGGAAATCACGTCCTACATCAGCACGGGCGTCGCGTTCTCGGAAACCGACATCCTCACCGACTTCACGCACAACATCCACACCTACCTCGAGGACGAGGGCGTGCAGACGTTCTACGACACCTGCGCCGAGGTGCTCGTGCAGGATGAAAACGGCGCGGTCACCGGCGTCATCGCCACGAACGCCGACGGCGAGCACGTGCACTACCACGCTGCGAAGGGCGTTGTCATGTGCACCGGCTCGTTCGGTTCCAACGAGGCGATGATGAGGAAGTTCTACACCACGCACTTCGCCGAATGGGCGCTGCAGAACAACGCCTACCAGGCGTACATGGGCGACGACCCCGTCACCGACACGAACATGGACGACGGTAGGGGCCATCAGATGCTGTGCTGGGCCGGCGCCGAGATGGAGGAGATCTGCGGATACGCCGCATGGCAGACCACCGCATGGCGCTCGTTCCCGTACCTGCTGGTGAACACGAAGGGCGAGCGGTTCATGAACGAGTGCACCTCGCTGCTGACGTCGGCCCACATCGTGGCCGACCAGCCGGGTCACGGCAACTACGTGTGGCAGATCATCCCATCGAACGATTTCGAGATGCCCTCGTCGTTCGGGTACGACCGCGAAGCTGCGGCCGAGATGTTCAAAATCGAGCAGACCGAGCACTACGAAGCCGACTCCATCGAGGAGCTGGCGAAGCTCATCGACGTCGATCCCGACACGCTTGCGACAACGGTCAAGCGCTACAACGAGTTGTGCGAGAAGGGCGAGGACACCGACTACGCGAAGGCGCCGCGCTATCTCGACCCCATCGACGACGGCCCCTACCAAGCCTGGAAGATGACCTACCTGTTCTACTGCACGCTGTCCGGCGTCCGCTGCAACGACAAGCTGCAGGTGCTCGACGCCAATTGGGACCCCATCCCCGGCCTGTACGCCGGCGGCAACACCGTGGGCTACCGCTTCGGCGGCAGCTACGAATCGCTGCTGCACGGCGGATCGAACGGCCTCGCGGCAACGCACGCCTACGTCGCAGGCGAAAGCGCCGCAGAACGCTAGCCGACCGCTCAACCATCCTTCCCCCCCTCTATGACCGGAGCGCCCCACGGGCGCTCCGGTCAGTTCACCATGGCGTAGTGGGGTATGATGCCGGGATGGGTTTGCCTCCAGAGGTACTTCCACTCCATCTGCATGTCGAACAGGGTGAACAGCAGCTCGCTGTCGGTGCGATACGCGGCGTACTCCTCCGCGAGCGCCATCATCGACGGGGTGCTGCGACGCTTCTCCACTTCCGCCTCGATCACGCCGTCGAGGTACTCCTCCACCGAATGCGCGTAGAACTCGTCGAGATCCATGTCGCCCACGTCGATCATGGTGTCGAGATGGTCGAAGTCGAACGTGTTCTCCTCGAATCGTCCCGCCGCCACGTAATCGCGCCACGCGGCGCGCGTGTCCATCCGGTAGTGGTTCCTCTTCCGCAGATGTTCCGGCAGCGCTTCGTACTCCGCGCGCGTGTAGCGCTCGCATTCGTCGGTGAGCACCTCGGTCTTGTTGAGGATGGGACGGCATTCGATGCGCCGCTCTCCCGGCAACTCCTCCAAAAACGCGATGAGCTCTTCGAGGTAGGGCGTGGTGCTCTTCGACAGAAACGTGGTGTGGTAGTTGCGCATGCCGTGGCGCGCGACGGCCTTCGCCGTGTTCACCATCAGGTCGAAGTCGCCCCGACGGCGCGCGAACTCGTCATGGAACGCGCGCGTGCCGTAAAAGGTGGTGAACACGATGCGCGTGCCCGCGTCCTTCGCCTCCCTGAAAAACTCGTCAAGCTCGTCTTCGGTGCGCATGCGCATGCCGTTGCAGGCGAATCCGTTGCGCCCGTACAGCTGATAGGCGAAGCGCATCTCATCGAACACGCCCGGATAGTCGGGCGTGTCGCCCCCGGCAAACGACATGACCATGTCGTAGCCCTTCGCGCGGCGCCACTCGTCGAAACGGCGCGCCACCCGCACGGCGTCATCGTACGACACGAGCTTGCGCGGGTTGTCGGGCGGCCGCTTCTCACCGGCTCCGCCGCCTCCCCGCCCCTTGCAATGCATGCATGCGCACTCGCACGGCTTGCCCCAGTACCCCACCGACAGCTTCCCCAGCCCCCGGTAAAACGTCCCGTCTCGGGGAATCCTCGCCCACATATGCAACCCTCTTCCTCGTCAAAGCGCGTCCGGGCGGCTCCTGCCAACCGGTACGCACACCTTGCGGCTGAAACCGCCGCAATCGAAATCGGCAATCTGTATGTCCACGCCGTAGATATCGCGCAGATTCTCCTCCGTCACCACCTCGTCCGGGCTGCCGATGGCCACGAACCGCCCGCGCTGCATGATGGCCACCGTGTCGCACACCAGAAACGCGTGGTCGGGGTAGTGCGTCGTCATGATCACGCCCATGCCGCGCTCGCGCATGTCCTCGATCACCTCGAGCGTCTGCATCTGCTTGCCGAAATCGAGGTGCGAGGTGGGCTCGTCAAGCACGATATACGCGGCCTCCTGTGCGATGGCGCGCGCCAGCATCACAAGCTGCAGCTGCCCGCCCGATAGCTGCGTGCAGGGACGGTCGGCGAGCGCGGCGAGCCCAAGCGATTCCAGCGCGTCGGCGCACGTTCGATAGTCCTTGCTCGTGGGTTTCGCCATGCGGTTCAAATGCGGCGTGCGCCCCATGAGCACGAGGTCGAGCACGCTGTAGGGAAACGTGAACTGGTAGGTTTGCGGAATGTACGCCACGATGCGCGCCAACGCCGCAGGCGCGATGTTCCTGATGTCCTTGCCGTCCAGCAGGATGCGTCCCTGCTTGAGGGGATGCAGGTTCAGGATGGCTTTGAGCAGCGTCGACTTCCCGATGCCGTTCGGCCCGAGGATGCAGAACACCTGCTCGCTGTCGATCTCGTACGTAAGGTCGGCAAAGATGTCCGTCTTCCCGTCGTAGGAGAACGTCGCGTGTTCGATGGTTATCTTCGTCATCAGGCCCACCCGCGATTCAGGCGCCTCAGGATCACGAGGAACAGCGGCGCGCCGATGATGGCCGTGGCCACGCCGATGGGGATCTCGCTTGAGATGAGGCTGCGGCAAATACAGTCGATGATCAGCATGAACGTACCGCCGAAGAAGAAGCACAGCGGAATGAGCCGCCGGTTGTCGGGCCCGATGAGCATGCGCACCATCTGCGGCACCACGAGGCCCACCCAGCCGATGGTTCCGCACACCGACACCGCGATGGCGGTGAGCAGCGTCGCGGCCAGAATGATGACGAGACGCGTTTTCGTGGTATCCACGCCGAGCGCCTTCGCCTCCTCGTCGCCCAGCGACAGCACGTTGAGCTTCCACCGCTGCGCGTTCAGCACGAGCGCGCACGCCGCAATGCCCACCACAAGATAGGCCACCTCGGCGCCGCCGACCTTCGAAAACGATCCCATGAGCCAGAACACGATATCGCCCAAACGCGCATCCTCCGACCCGATGAGGTACTGCAGGACGGTGAGCCCCGCGGAGAACAGCGAACCCACCACCGTGCCGGCCAGCACGAGCAGCAGCGTCGGGTTGCCGTTGAACGCCCGGCTCGAAAAGTACGTGGCGGCCACGGCGAGCATCGCGCCCACGAACGCGAGCGCCATGACCAGGTACTGCCCGCCGTAAAAGAAGAACCCGAGCCCCGCGCCGAACGCCGCGCCCGCCGTCACGCCCAGAATCGACTCCGACACGAGCGGGTTGCGGAACACGCCCTGGTAGCTCGCGCCCGCCATAGCCAGGCCGCCGCCCACGAACACCACGCCCAGCATGCGCGGCAGCCGGATGGTCCAAAGCACCAGATAGCTCGTCGTGTCCCAGATGATGGGAACGGGGTTGGGAATCTCGTAGGCGACGCCCGGTATGAGCGTGGGCAGTTCGAGCACGTCGATGAGGGTGTCCACCATGCCGTACGCGAACGCGGCGAACGTCTCGGCGACGCCGGTTGTGTAGCGCCCCACCACGAGGCAGAACAGAAACGACGCCGCCAGCAGCACGCCCGCAATGACGGCGAACAGCCGCGTTTTTCTTCGCTCCCCCCGCTCGATCGAGGTCGCAAGATCCTCGTTGTCCAAAGCGTCCTCCCCCATGATCACCCGTTCTCCCCCACGTGGCACCTTCGCTTACTTCTTGTGACTTGCCGTAAGCTCGATGACGTCGCCGTTTTCCATGGCGGTCAGCTCGTCTTCGCTCGCCTCGTAGTCGAAGAAGTTCAGCGCGTTGTTCTTGAGCGCCTCCTTCACGCTCGGCCCCGTGTAGGCCTCGCCCTGCAGCACCGACATCAGGTAGTAGGCGCACACGTCGGTGAAGGGGAACGACGAGGGCGCTTGCCCCGCAAGGGTGTAGGGCACCGAGTAGAACTGCCCCGATTGGTAGGCGCGCGACGAGGTGAACGCCTCGTTGGCCTCGAGGGCGGCGCGCTCGACGCTGTCGCGGAAGTTGATGACGATATCGGCATCGTAGGCGAGCACCTGCTCCATCGACACCTCGGCGTACTGCGGATCGTCGTAGCACATATCGGCGCCGGCGGCCTTCGCCACCATGATGACCTCGGCCGTGTTCCCCTGCAGGCGGTACACCCCTTCGCCCATACCGTGCAGGATGACCACGCGCGGTTTCTCGGTCACCTTGCCCGCCGAATCGTACAGGTCTTTCAGGCAGGCGTTCTGGTAGTCGATGAGCTCTTGGGCGCGCTTCGTGGTCGCTTCCCCGAACACCTCGCCCATGAACAGCAGATACTCGTCGATTTCGTCCATGCCGCCCGGCATGCAGCACAGCACGGTGATGCCCGCGTCCTCCATTTGCTTCAGGCGCTCGTCGCTCGCATCCATGGCGCGCAGGAACACGAAGTCGAGATCGAGCCCCAGCATCTCCTCGATGTTGGCCGCGCCTTCCTTGTCGAAGGGCTTCTCGGTGTAGTGATCGCATCCCGGGTAGAGAATCTTCATGTTCTGATGTCGATGTCGTAGCCGGCGGTGAGCGTGTCGGTCACGCCGAGCATCGACATGAACGGCACCTCCGCCCAAGCGTTGCAGGCGTACGAGGTGATCTCCTCGGGCACGCACACCTCCACGCTGCGCCCGAGCATGTCGGTGACGGTGCGCATGGTCTTGGCCGCCTGCTTCTCACCGGAATCCGTGCCGACGACTTCTTTCTGCCCGCATCCGGGCAGCGCCCCGAACGCGAACACGCTCAGCCCCGCCACGGCCCCTATCTTGACGAACTGCCTGCGATTCATGGCTCCCATTCCCATCCTCCTTGTGTGCCGCTTTCAAACCAATACCGTTTGCAAGTATATGTCTCATCCTCATGCGAGATTATTACTTTTTGAGAATAAAAGAGGTGAGCATGACGTATTCCCTGATGAGAAAGGTAGTGGTTTTCCAAGCACGCCTTCCATGATATTCTGTTACGAGGATAATTGCATCATTTCAACGGAAAAGTGGCGCACATGGGCACACCCGTCCCCCGCACTCTCACGCGAACCTTCGACTACGCGAACGCCGAGACGCTCATCACCCATCGGGTGTACTGGGCGACGACGTTCATCCACGACCTGAAAGCGCGCCTCCTGTTGCTGCTGCGGCAGCAACCAGCCCACTTCGACTTCCTCAGCCAAACGGCGCACGATCAAACGCTCAAGAACATCGCCGACATGCTTCCCCCGCAAAGCGGCCAGGCGACGGGCAATACGGGCAACGACGCCGTCGCATGCCCCACGCTCGACGAGCTGCTCCGGACGATCAGCGCATGTCGATTCGACCTCCCATCAACATCGGAGGGGTACTTCACGCTCTATCAGGCCATCGCAGGCGGCGGCGCCCGCTCCACCGACGCCCCGGCCCGCCCCGAGCGCGCGCTGGCGTTTCTCAACGGCGGCCCGTACGAAACGCTGCCGAAGCCTTCGCGCTCCGGCTTGCGAAGCACCCAGCTGAAAACCCTCCTTGAGGCCTGGCACTACGCCATCGATCAGGGGAAGCAGGACCCGCTGCTCATCTTGGGGTCGTTCATCGTCGATCTGTACAACCTCAGCCTCTTCGAGGAGCACAACGAGGTTGTCTGCCTGCTCATCGGATTGCACCTGCTCAACCGGGCCAGCCATCGCATCGCGGACTTCATCAGCATCCCGTCGTTGCTGAACTACTCGCATGCGTACCTCGTATCGGCCATGCGCGCCAGCTCCAAAGCATGGGAGACGGGACGCAACGACTACCGGGCGTTCACCGAATACCTGCTCGACATCATCCTCGAGGCGTACCTACGCTTCTACCAGGTGTATCTCATCACCGACGGCAAACCGCCCACCAACACCGACCGGGTGCGCATGATTGTCACGCAGCGTTCTCACGGCACCGCGAAACAGGACATCGTACGCACGTGCCCGCTCATGAGCGAAACCACGGTCGAGCGATCGCTCACCTCGCTCGTGAAGGACGGACGGCTGCTGAAAGTGGGCGGCGGGCGCTCGACGCACTACGTGCCGAGCGAGAGCCACTATGGGAACATCCCCGCGCTGCTCGAGCGTCTGGAAACCCCGCTATTCGCCTAAGGAAGGGACCGCGCAGCGCGCTATCGAACGTTCGCACGGACGCTCCGGTCACTCGCGTTCGGCGAGGACGAGGTCCATCATCTCCTGGCGATCGCGAATCTCGAGCTTCGTGTAGATGTGACTGACATGGGTTTTCACCGTGCTCACCGACAACACGAGCTCCTCTTGGATGAATGCGCGGGTGCGCCCTTGCGCCAGCAGGCAGAACACCTCCGATTCGCGCGGCGTCAAATGGTACGCTTCCGAAATCGCGATGCAGCGTTCGGCGATGGTATCGGCAAGCCCGACGGCTGGCCCATCTTCCGCACGGCGAATATCGGCGCTCTCCGAAGAGCGCATGCCCACCCGCATGGCCTGGAGGGCTTCGGCCTCTTCGAGCTTGCTGTAGCGCTTCGACTCGCGATAGGTGTACAGTATGGCGACCACGATGATGGCGTAGGCGGCCAACACGATGAACGCGCTGTCGATTTCGCCGACGTAACCCGACATCATCACCCATCCGAACGACGTGAGCGCAAACGTCATGCCCCCGACGCCCAGAACGCGGAACGGCGGCATGTCGAGCGCATCAAGCGACTGCGCCATGATGCTCCAGAACAGAAGGTAGGCGAACGCCTCGTCCACGTGGATGACCACGGCTTTCACATCGTTCAAGAACGCAATGTCGCCCGGCCGCTGAATGCCGATGAGGAACAACCCCGCCACCACCACGATGGTGGCAGGTTGAAAGCGGATGGACATGGACAGGCGCGCTGTTTTCACGAACGCCGCATACGCGAACACGACGAGACACACGGCCAAGATCAGGAATTCCGAGATACCCCACACCGTCTTGATGGGGAACGCCGATTCGCCGCCCCAGAGCCCCCAGAAACTCAAACGCCGAATGGTAGCCAGCATCAGCCCGCCCATGACGATGAGCAGAACGAGGTTGCGCTGGCCGCTTTTCATCAGCACGATGCGCCGCGGCAACGTGGAAAGCCCGAACACCGCATGACGACCGGTGCGCGCCGCATCGCCGCCGTCGGGCACCACGCGGCGATGATCGGCCGCGCGGCGCGCCCCCTCGAACACGAGCGCATTGACAAGGGGGATGGCCACGGCAAGCACCACCTGCCCCATCGGTGGAAGCACAACGGCGCTCAATGAGAGCAGCAACGTCTTGATCAGCAGCGCGCCCACAATCACCCAGACGATGACGGTAAACGGGCGCATGCGCGCGAGGAGCAGGCAGAAGCGCGAAGAGAACCAGAAATGTCCGGCACCCGAAAGCAGCAAGCCCAGCAGAGCCATCGGCAGCGGTTCAACCGCCGACTGCGCATACGATGATGCGAAGCAGACCGTCCCCGCGGCTGCGGCAGCGGGGACGACGAAGCGCAGAACATGATCTTTCGCTTTGACGAACTGAGGTGCGCACAGAAAGCCGACGGTCACAAGAGCGATGCCGAGAAGCCAGAACACACGGGGATTCGCGAAGGAGCTCATGCCTGTGGCCGCGTCGATGAACCCCAACGCATGCCCCTCGAGCGAGCACCAGGTGAGGTTCAGCGCGAAGCCGAAAGCGCACAGCACGTCGCACGGTTCGATCCGTCGGAGCGGATTGCCCTTCGCCATCGCTTCGCCCATATCGCACCACCCTTCCCCTGCGCGTCCGCGCTCTTTTATTGTATAAGAAAACTGACTGGGACACCCTTAAAAAGGAGAGCTCGCGTCGGCGTGCGTTACGATGAAATAATATCCGCAGGTCATAGCCTCGTTTTTTCCATCGGCCATTTTGGTCGATTTTTTCGCACAGCCGCGCGCACTCCCAATATCGGCCTCAAGTCCGATGGCGAAAGCCCTTCGGTTTCCTACCATACTCGTCGGTGCATCCTGCGGAAGCGGCCGGGCTACCGTCTCCGCAGGTATCGCCCACAGGCAAGACAAGGAGACTGACGAGAGGAGAGGATGATGTCTACCAAGCACAAATTGATCGGTCTGGGCATGTGTCTGGCATGCGGGCTGTTCGCCGCAGCGGGATGCGCGCCGCAGGGCACGACAAGCGACAGCAACCAGAATGCGGGGGCGACGGACGCGCAATCGCCCGCCGCGACGGAACAGCGAGCCTACACCGACGAGCAAGAGGCCGTCATCGCAGGCGAAGAAGGAACCACCACGTACGACAACATCGACGCCGAAGCGTTCCCCGGCAAAGACTACATCGATAGGCTCTACGACAAGTGGGCCGATATCGCAGTGGAGTACGCACCCGAGATTCGCACGTTGCCCGATGGGCGCATGGTGCAGCGCACCCCCACCGAGTACCAGATCGAGGCCGGTACGTGGCAGACGCAGGCCGAGACGAACTCGTTCAACACCTATTGGCTCGACGCCGACAACAAGGGCTGCGGCTCGTGCCACGTGGATCTTTCGACCATGATCAAGAGCATGCCGTTCGAGCACCCCACCGTGTGGAACGACGAGTTGAACAATCAGATGACCGTGCAAGAATGCATCGATTGCCACCGTTACGCTCCCGGCTACATCACGAACGTGCAGGACTTCGGCACCCTCATGCACAGCGTGCACATGGGGTCGCGCAACAAGGCCGCGTTCGAGGACACCTACGACGGCGATTGCATGAGCTGCCACAACGCCACCGAGAACGGCAAGGGCATGGAGATGTGGGACCTCGTGAAGTACAACCACCTCTGGGGCATCGTCGATGTTGCAGCCGACGACCTGACCGACACCTCGTTCTCCTTCGAGCAGGAGACCGTCCAGTCCGACGTGTTCTCGTTCGAATGGATGCACGGCTACTACTGCCAGATGCGCCACGGTTCCGAGATCGAAGGCCTCGATCTTCCGCAGAGCCTGTTCGACTCGTGGGAAATCACCATCGAAGGCAACGTGAGCCAGCCGTACACCGCGCTGCTGAAGGACCTCGTTGAAGAAGCCGAGAAAGACGGCGTCGTGGTCACCAAGAATTCCAAGCTGGTATGCAACTGGAACATGGTGGGCGGCGGCGGTATCTCGAACGCCAACATCACGGGCATCCCCGTCAGCTGGCTCGTGGAGAAAGCCGGCGGTTACACCGACGACTCCAACGGCGTGCGCGTCATGCGCGCCGACGGCACCTCGAAGCGCTCGTTCTCCATGGACAAGCTCAACGACGACGAAGCGTTGCTCGTGTACAAGATGGACGACGAATACCTGGGCGCCAAGCAGGGCTATCCGTGCACGAACTGGGTTGAAGGCGTGGACGCGCAGGTGTGCTCCAAGCAAGTCGACCGCTACGTAGTGTCGAGCGACTGCCCCGATTTCACCGATTCTCAATACCTGTTCGACCATCATGACGGCAGCCCGAACGGTTGGTTCAACGAAGAAGGCGTCATCGTGAACCGTCCCAACGCCACGATTCTCGACGTTCCCGAAGGCCTCGTCATCGAGACCGGCAAGCCCTACACCTTCCACGGCTACGCCGATGCCTACAACGAGGAGATCGACTACCTGGAGTTCTCGTTCGATAACGGCGAGACCTGGACGAAGTACGAAGTTGACGGCTCCGACGTGAACAAGGTGGTGTGGTGGAACCTCACGTGGACGCCGCCCGAGCACGGCGCTTACACGATCACCGTGCGCGCGGCCACCGTCGAAGGAAGCGTGAGCTACCAGACGCACACCGTCATGGTGAACGCCAAAGACGAGATGCCCGCCGTTGAAGATACGGTGGTGTATGAAACGAAGGGCCTGGTCAAAGTTGATAACGCAAGCGATACCGCCGCGTAAAGGAAAGGAGCGAATCGCATGAAGACTTCTCAAAAAGTACTGTCGAGCGTAGCGGGATCGATGCTCTTGTTCTCCGGCGCGGGCGCAGCCCTCGCGAACCTGCAGCCGAACGTCGCGCAGGCCGACGAAAGCACCGAGCCTACCGGCACCGTGCACGAAGCGGGCGAATACGCCATCGCGGCCGCTTGGAACGACGCCCTGAGCGACGATTACACCAAAGTGGCCAACGTGGACGGCACGTTCTCGTTCAATCAACTTGGCACGACGCCCAACGACGAGCTGTTCAACATGTTCGGCACGGCCGTGCTGTCCATGTGCTCGAAACCGGCTCCCGAACTGGTGGACGAAGGCCAAGGCGTGGCGAACTTCTACGTGAACGTCTCGGGCCATATGACCAAATCGTTCAGCGTGAACGTGGCGGATCTGGACGACGAACAGGGCGTGCTCATGGGCTGCTCCTGCATGACCGGCTCCCCTCTGGGACAGGCGTACGTCGTCGGCGTGCCGCTCGCGTCGGTCGTGGAGATGGCCGACCTCGAAGACGGCGTGAACACCGTGACGGCTTACGGCGCCGACGGATTCGGCCAACCGCTGCCCCTGCGGTACGCGCTCGACAAGAATGCGCTGTTGGTATACCAGGTGAATGGGCAGGAGCTGCGTTCCGAGACGGATTCCTCGCTGCAGCTGTGGATGCCCGAAACCGTGGCGAACTACTTCACGCGCAATATCGTGGAAATCCAGCTGACCCACGAGGATGCCGAGCCCGACGTGCAGCAGGTGGACCCCTGTTACCGCAACAAGATCAATATCACGAACAATGCCGACGGATGCGCCTTCGCGGCAGGCGACCATATCACCTTCGAAGGCGTGGCCGACGACCTGGGAAGCCCCGTCGTGGCCGTGGAGTTCTCCTTCGACGGGGGCTCGACCTGGACATCCTGCGAGACGGAAGGCGCCACAGCCGACAAGTGGGTGAACTGGAGCTTCACCACCTCGTTCGAAGAGGCGGGCGAATATCAGATGATCGCTCGCGCCAAGACGGCCGACGGGGTGGTCTCCCCGCTCACCGCCTCGCTCGACTTCAGCATCAAATAGAACCGCATCCCGCCCGAGGCACACCCCTCCCCCTGCCTCGGGCGGCCGCCAATCGAAGGGACGATCCCATGCACCAACACGCTTGCAGAACGCTCGGAGCCTTCGCGCTTGCCGCCGCATGCGGCCTCGCGGCGCTCGCCTGCGCAGGCTGCACCGCAGAACGCGATTCGACCCCGGCCGAGGCCGCAAGCCTCGAAGCGTCCGAAGACACCGTCGAGGGCCGGACCCTGCTGCTGCCCGACTGGTACTTCAACAACACGAGCGACGAAGACGTGATCGAGGTGCTGCTGAACGCCGGCTGCACGAGCGCCGAACGCTCGGGCGACTGCTTCGCCGTCACCATGACCGAAGCGTACGCCGCCGCATTCGTGTCCGGCATGCATGACGAAGTGCTCGACATCGTCGAAGAGCTGTCGAGCGAAGCCGCCGCCTGCGGAGCCACTCTGGAAGCCGACGGCGACTTCGCCGTCATCACGCTCACGATGCCCGCGGAGGTCTACGCCACTGAAACCGGTGCAAACCTCGCCCTCGACGCGAAGGCCGCCGCCGCTGCGGCCTATGTCTACCGCAGCGCTGCCGACCTGGGCGCATGCGAAACCGTCGTCGTCGACGAGCAAGGCGGCGAGCTTTCCCGCGCAACGCTGCCCGACGATCACGAGGAGCTGCTGAACGCGGCCGAGCAGTAGGCGGCAGGCGCCCCTTTACGAGAAAAGCGCCCGTTCGGGCGCTTTTCTCGCTTTTCTCGTAGGTGCTAGCGAACGTTTTTGCGGGCTTCTTGGCGGGCCCAGGCGTCGAGGGCTTCCAGCTGCTCAAGGCTTTCCACGCGCTGCACGCCGGCGCGCTCGTGGGCGTCCATGACGGCTTCGACACATGCCGCAATGCCCAGATAGCTGCCCTCTTCGGCGAGGAAGGCGGCCACGGCCACCTCGTTCGCGGCGTTCATGACGCAGGGCAGCGTGCCGCCCCGCTCGCCGGCCGCGCGCGCGAGCGCGAGGCAGCGGAACGTGTCGGTGTCGGCGGGAGCGAACTCGAGGCTGCCGAGCTTCGTGAAGTCGAGCGGCGCGACGGGGGCGTCCCATCGGTCGGGATAGCTGAGGGCGAACTGGATGGGAATGCGCATGTCGGTGGTGCCGAGGTGCGCCTTCACGCTGCCGTCGGTGAACTCCACCATGGAATGGATGGCGCTCTGCGGCTGCACGACCACGCTGATCCTGTCGTAGGGCATGGCGAACAGGTGGTGCGCCTCGATGACTTCGAGGCCCTTGTTCATGAGCGTGGACGAGTCGATGGATATTTTCGCGCCCATATTCCACGTGGGGTGCGCGAGCGCAGCCGCGGGCGTGATGCCCTCCAAGTCGGCGCGGGTGCGTCCGCGGAACGGGCCGCCCGACGCCGTCACCCACAGGCGCGACACTTCGCGCGGGTTCTCGCCCAGCAGGCACTGGTAGATGGCGCCGTGCTCCGAGTCGATGGGCATGAGGCGCCCCGGCTCGGCTGCCATCGGCATGATGAGGTCGCCGCCCACCACGAGCGATTCCTTGTTCGCCAGCGCGAGCACCTTGCCCGCAGCAAGCGTTTCGTAGCTGGCGCGCAGGCCGGCCGCGCCCACGAGCGCGTTCACCACGATGTCGGCCTCGGGAAGGCGCACGAGGTCGACCACGGCATCGGCGCCGAAGCCGAGCGTCCCTTCGCCTCTCTGCGCGAACGCCTCGGCAAGCGACGAGGCCGTACCTTCCGGCTTCGCGCTCTCGACGTGCGCCGCCAGCTCGTCGGCGATGGGCTCGCGGCTCAGGCGCTCATCGCCCACCGCGAGGTGGCGCACGCCGAATGCGCGCGCCTGCGCCAGCAGCTCGTCGGCCCGCGCGTTCACCGCGAGGCCCACCACTTCCAGCTTGTCCGCATGGCGCCGCGCCACATCGAGCGTCTGCGTGCCGATGGAACCCGTGGAGCCCAGCACCACGATGCGCTTTCTATCCGACATAGGGAATGCAGCCTCCTCCAACCAGCAGGATGGCCGAGGTCACGGCCACGAGGAACAGCGAATCGCAGCGATCGAGCAGACCGCCGTGCCCCGGCATGATGGTGCCGGAGTCCTTGAAGCCCGAGTTGCGCTTGATGCGGCTCTCAGCCAGGTCGCCGAGCACGCCCATCAACCCGCTGATCAGGCCGAACACAATCGCTTGAGGAATGGACATCGTCACGCCCGGAATGAGCGTCATCACGCACCAGAACGCGGCGGAACCCACGAGACCGGCGAAGAAGCCTTCCCAGCTCTTCTTCGGCGACGTACGCGGCGCCAGCTTGTGCTTGCCGATCTTGCTGCCCACGAGATACGCGAACGAATCGTTCGCCCACACGCTGAGGAAGATGCACAGCGCCAGCACGCCGCCCCACGGCTGCGGCAGCGACGTGCGGATGATCATGAGACCCGAGAGCAGCATGCCGCAGTACGCGGCGCCGAAAAAGCTCACGCCCACGTCGGGAACGCGTGCGCGCATCCAGAACACGTACCACATGATGAGCGCCAACAGCAGCGCCAGGCTGACGAACAGGGCGCCGTTCAATCCCAGGAAGAACACGCTCACCGGGTACAACATGGCCGCGATGATGCCCAGCATCTCGTTGGGAAGCTTCGCATCCGAGCGCAGCATGTAGTAGAACTCCCCCGCCGTGATGCCGGCGGTGGCCACGAGCAGGACGAGCGTGGTCCAATCGCTGATGAGGATGCAGAGGACGGACAGCGCCACGTACACGAAGCCCGTGCGGAAGCGCACCTGCAGGTCGGTGGCGTTCTTCAGCTTCTTGGGGGTCTTCTCGTACGCGAAGTCTTTGATGCGCCCCGTGCGCTTGCGATCGTCGCCCTCGTCGGGCAGACCGTCGGGCCGCTCCTCCACTTACTTCACCGCCCCGAATCGTCGATCGCGCGACTGGAACTCAAGCAGCGCGCGCAGCAGCTCGTAGCGGTCGAAGTCGGGCCACAGCGTCTCGGTGCACACGAACTCCGCATAGGCGATCTGCCACAGCAGGAAGTTCGACACGCGCATTTCGCCGCTTGTGCGAATGAGCAGGTCGGGATCGGGAATATCCGCCGTGTACAGGTGCTTCGACAGCGTTTCCTCCGTGAGCGGGTCGGGCGTGCGGCCCTCGCGCAGCGCGGCGTGCGCGCCGTCCATGTAGGACTGCATGGCGTCGAGCAGCTCGACGCGGCCGCCGTAGTTCACGGCCACCACCAGCGTCATGCCGTCGTTGTCCTTCGTCTTCTCCCACGCCTTCGCGAACGCGTCGCGCGTCTTCTTCGGCAACTCGTCGGTGCGGCCGATGGTCATGACGCGCACGTGCTCTTCGTGCAGGCCGTCCACCTCGGCGAGCATCGTGGTGGCGAACAGGTTCATGAGGCCGATGACCTCGTCCTGCGGGCGCTTCCAGTTCTCGGACGAGAACGAGTAGATGGTGAGGTAGCGCACGCCCACGTCCGACGCGCAGCGGATGGTCTCGCGCACCGCGTCGATGCCGGCCTTGTGGCCGAACAGGCGGTTCTTGCCGCGCTCCTTCGCCCACCGGCCGTTGCCGTCCATGATGACGGCCACGTGCTGCGGCACCGCCGCAGGATCGAGCTGCGTCGGATCGAGGTCCGCCGGAGGGTTGGGGAATATGTAGTCAAGCGGTTTGTTCATGTTTACCTGACGGCCGTCTCTCCCTTACTTGAACGGAACCCTAGATCTCCATCACTTCCGCTTCCTTCTTCTTGAAGGATTCGTCGACTTCGGCGATGTACTTGTCCGTGAGCTTCTGGACCTCGGCCTGGCCGCGACGCTCGTCGTCCTCGGGAAGGCTTTCCTCCTTGACGGCGCGCTCGATGGCGCTGTTGGCATCGCGGCGGGCGTTGCGCACGGCCACGCGTGCTTCCTCGGCGTAGCCCTTGCACTGCTTCACCAGGTCGCGGCGACGCTCCTCGGTGAGCGCGGGGAACGGCAGGCGGATGACGGAACCGTCGTTGGACGGCGTCACGCCCAGGTCGCTCTGCATGATGGCATGTTCGATGGCGCCGAGCACGCCCTTGTCCCACGGCTCGATGACCAGCATGTGCGCGTCGGGCGTCTTGATGCCCGCCATCTGGTTCACCGGCGTCGGCACGCCGTAGTAGTCAACCCTGATGCGGTCGAGCACCATCGCGTTCGCGCGGCCCGTACGCACGGAGGCGAACGCCTCGCCCAGCGAAGAGAGAGCCTTCTGCATACGCTCTTCCGCGTCCAGCATAATATCGTCGATCATCCCGGTTCCTTTCACCCTGCTCCTGAGCAACGCGCCGCGCAACGGAGGCGGCGCGCAGATGCGTTATCGTTATTCTACCGTGGTTCCGACGCTTTCGCCCTTCAAAGCACGCGAAATGTTGCCCTTGGTCGTCAGGTCGAACACGATCATCGGCAGATGGTTGTCCATGCACAGCGACGTGGCCGTGGAATCCATGACGTTGAGGCCCTTCGACAGCACGTCCATGTAGCTGATGGTGTCGTAGCGCTTCGCGTCGGGGTTCTTCTTCGGGTCGCTGTCGTACACGCCGTCCACCTTCGTGGCCTTCATGAGCACGTCCACGTCCAGCTCGCACGCGCGCAGCGCAGCCGTCGTGTCGGTGGTGAAGTACGGGTTGCCCGTGCCGGCGGCCAGGATGACCACGCGGCCCTTCTCCAGGTGACGGATGGCGCGACGGCGGATGTAGGGCTCGGACACTTCCTGCATGTTGATGGCGCTCTGCACACGCGAGAAGATGCCGTGGCGCTCGAAGGCGTCCTGCAGGGCGAGAGCGTTCATGACGGTGGCCAGCATGCCGATGTAGTCGGCCTGCGCGCGATCCATGCCCTCGGCCGAGCCGGCGAGCCCGCGGAAGATGTTGCCGCCGCCCACGACCACGGCCAGCTGCACGCCGTCGTGCACGATGTCGGCAATCTGGTCGGCCAGGTCGTCAACCACCTTGGGATCGATGCCGTACCCGACATCTCCCGCCAGCGCTTCGCCAGATAACTTGAGCAGCACGCGGTCGTATCGGTATTGTTCAGACATAAGCCTTATCCTCTCGGTGGTGGTTCCTTTTGCTGTTCTAACCGCCCATCTTACCCGAAAATGAAATCCCCCGCGTCCCCATGCGCCCCCGTTTCCAGCCATTCCACGCAAAGGACAGACGGGACGAACGAAGGCCCCCGGTATCCGGGGGCCTTCGTCAAAGGGGGAGATGGTACGTTGGGGAACTACGCCGCGTCTTGCTGGGAGCTGCTGTTGCCGCCGAAGAGGCGCTCGAGCATGGACTCCTGGGCGTTGTTCTGCTGGGTCGAGGCGTTCTGGGTGCTCTCGTCGGAGCCGAGCGTGACCTCGATCTGCTTGGTCTCGCCGTTGCGGTTCACGTCAAGCGTCACCTTGTCGCCGGGGTTCTTGGAACGGACGTCCAGCATGAGGTCGCTGGCAGATTCCACGTTCTCGCCGTCGAACTTCGTGATGATGTCGCCTTCCTGCAGGCCGGCCTCGGCAGCGCCGGAGCCCTCGCTCACCGCGGCGACGTACGCGCCGGCATCAGCCGACAGGCCGTAGCGCTGGGCGTTCTGAGCGTTCACCGTGGACAGGGACACGCCGAGCTGTGCATGGGTCGGGGTCTTGCCGTCGATGATCTGCTGGGCAAGGTTCACCGCGTAGTTCACCGGGATGGCGAAGCCGACGCCGGAGTAGTTGCCCGAGTAGGACGTGATCAGCGTGTTGATGCCGATGAGCTTGCCGTCGGCGTCCACGAGGGCGCCGCCCGAGTTACCGGGGTTGATGGCCGCGTCGGTCTGGATCATGTTCGGGTAGATGGTGGTCTCGCCGGAGCTCTGGCCGTACTGGTCGGTGCTGGCGTCCATGATCTGCGAACGGCTGGTGGCCGACACGATGCCGGTGGCAACGGACTGCTCGAGGCCGAACGGGCTGCCGATGGTCATAACCCACTCGCCGATGATGAGGTCGTCGGAGTCGCCGATCTCAACGGGCGTGAGGCCGCTCGCGTCCTTGGCCTTGATGACCGCGATGTCGGAGCTGGGATCGCTGCCCACGACGTCGGCGTCGTAAGTTTCGCCTTCGATGGTGACCTTGTACGCGTCGCCGCCTGCGATGACGTGGTAGTTCGTAATGATGTAGCCGTCGGCCGTCAGCACGACGCCGCTGCCGAGGGAAGCTTCCGTCAGCGTGCCGGAGTCGGAACCGCTGTTCGTGCCGTTGCCGAACATGCTACCCGAGCTCGACTGGTTGGCGTACACGTCGATGGCCGCCACGGAGGGCAGGGCCTTCTGCGCCACGGCCTCGGCCAGCGTCTGGTCGGACTCGGCGTCGGTGGCGTTGATGCTGCCGGAGTTCTGCGAGCCCAGCTGCGTGGACGAGCCGCCGTCGCTGCTGGAAGAACCGCCCGTGGAGGCCTGCCAAATGCCGAAGCCGCCCAGGCCGATGGCGCATGCCACGGCTGCGCCGCAGAAGGCCAGCAGGAACGTGCGGCCGCCGTGCGACTTCCTCTCGACGTTCACCGAGCCCGCCGGATGCTGGGGATGCTGCGGCTGCTGGTAGTATTGCTGCTGCTGATAATATGGCTGCTGGCCCGTGGGGGCCGCGTGCTGGGCATGTTCCTCGCCCTGCGTCGGCGGCACAGGGCCGGTGCCGGGGGTGTTGCCATGCGTATCAGTCATGTGCTTCACGCTCCTTGGATTCGTGATGGTCTCTGATTACTGTACGTACCGATGTAATGCGGTCACCTTATCACGCCGCCTCGCGCAAGGAAGCGCCTCGAAGGCAATTGTCACCTTTGCGACACGGAATTACACCATCTGGTGTACTCCCCGAAACCAAGCCGTACACCCGGAGGAGCACACAGGCCGCGCAGGCCCTTCCAACAACCGGTTTTCCCAAGAACGTGGCTGCTGACGCACAAGGAGCGCGGTATCATACGAGGCGTTGTCAACGATGCCGTCAGAGGAGCCCGCATGGCTGAATCATCACGCCCGCGCTTGAGCGTGGGGCAGCGCTTCGAGGCGCTGTACGTCCGCTTGCTGCTGCGCCTGCTTCCCCACCTCATCAACCTGTTCAAGCACGTGTCGCCGAAGATTCGCGCGGAGGTGGACTACCTCGAGCCCGGCTACACGTTCATGCTCACCGTGAGCGGCACGAACCTGAGGTGCGCCTGCCGGCGCAGCGCCTCCGGCGCGTTCAAACGCGTGCCTCCCGCCGCCATCGCCACCGACGTGGAGCCGGGCAGCGGCCTTGCCAGCGCCGATGCGCACGCGACCACCGTGGACTACGTCATCGCGTTTCGCTCGCTCGCCTACGCCTTTGCGTGCTTCACGGGCGGCATGACGCTGAAGGCCGCGCTCGCGCAGCGCGCGTTCTCCACGCGCGGGCCCAACAACACGGGCGTCGCCCTCACGTATATGTTCACGGCGCTGCTCAAGCTGTTCTTCGGCTGGCGCGCCGCGTATCGCGCGCCCAAGCCCGCCATGTCAACCCCGCGCGCGTAAGCGCCGCCGTCCGCAAAAGGAGCCCCCCATGAACGGTTTCGAATTCAGCTGCCCCACGAAGATCGTCTGCGGCGCCCACGCGCTTGACAAGCTGCCCGACGAGGTGGCCGACCGCGGCATGTCGCACCCCCTCGTCATGACCGACGCCGGCCTCATGAAGCTGGGCGTGGCCGCGAAGCTCACCGGCGTGCTGGACGCGGCCGGCGTGGCCTACGAGGTGTTCGACCGGGTGCCGCCTGATTCGTCGATGGACGTGGTGAACGAGGTTGCGCGCCTCTACGCCGCGCGCGGCTGCGACGGGTTCATCGCCATCGGCGGCGGCTCGGTCATCGACACGACGAAGGGCGCGGCCGCCTCGCTCGCCTGCGAGGGCGTCGATTTCGCTACGCTGCAAGGCTCCGAGATCCTGCACGCCGACCTGCCGCCGTTCATCGCCGTGCCCACGACGGCCGGCACCGGCAGCGAGGTGACGCTCGTGGCCGTGGTGGCCGACACGCAGAAGCACGCGAAGCTGTCGTTCACCTCCTACAAGCTGGTGCCGCACGTGGCCATTCTCGATCCGGCGCTCACCTCGTCGCTGCCGCCGAAGCTCACCGCCACCACCGGCATGGACGCGCTCACCCACGCCATCGAGGCCTACACGTCCATCCAGAAGAACCCCGTGTCCGACGCCTTCGCCGTGAAGGCCGTCGAGCTCATTGCGGCGAACCTGCCCGCGGCCTGCCGCGACGGCGCGAACGCCGACGCCCGCACGAACCTGGCGCTGGCCTCGCTCATGGCGGGCGCCGCGTTCTCGAACGCCATGGTGGGCATCGTGCACGCCATCGGCCACTCGCTGGGCGGGTTGTGCCACATCCCCCACGGCCAGGCCATGATGATGCTGCTTCCCCACTGCGTGCGCTTCAACCTGGACCGCGGCATCCACGCGGGCCTCTACGGCGAACTGCTGGACGCGCTGGCGCCGGCGCGCGCCGCGGGGCTTGGAGCGAACGCCTCGTCCGACGAGCGCGATCGCGCGTTCTGCGAGCACCTGGCCTCGCTCAACGACCTGTACCACGACACCTACAGCGTGCCGTTGCGCCTGTCGGAGCTGGGCGTGGCCCGCGAAGACTTGCCCGCCGTGGCCAAGCAGGCGCGCTACGACGGCGCCGCGCTGTACAACGAAACCGAGATCACCCTCGAGGACGCGCAAGCCATCCTCGAGGCCGCCTACTAGGAACCCGCACCGCGAAGGAGTGTCGCATGTCCACCGTCCCCACCTTCGAGAGCCTTGCCGACGTCGAAGCCCAAGCGCAGAAGATGCGCGCGTACTTCCAGAGCGGCGCCACGCTGCCCGTGGAGCATCGCAAGCGCGCGCTCGAGCAGCTGCGCGCCTACCTCAAGGCGAACGAGGAGCGCATCCTGGCCGCGCTGACGGCCGACCTGGGCAAAGCGCCCTTCGAAGGCTACGCCACCGAGCTCGGCCTGGTGTACGACGAGATTTCCACCTGCCTCAAGCACCTGGGCTCCTGGTCGCGGCCGCGCCGCGTGCCCACCCCCATCGTGCACTTCCACGCCACGTCGAAGGTGTACCCGAGCCCGATGGGCGTCGTGCTGGTGCTGAGCCCGTGGAACTATCCCGTGCAGCTGGCGCTCGTGCCCCTCGTGGACGCCATCGCCGCCGGCAACTGCGTGGCGCTCAAGCCCTCGCGCACCTCGAAGGCCACGAGCGAGCTGCTCATCGAGATGCTGGCCAGCGTGTTCCCGCCCGAGTTCGTGTGCGGCTTCCCCGGATCGGGCGCCATGAACGACTGGCTGCTCGAAACGCGTTGGGACAAGCTGTTCTTCACCGGCAGCCCGAACGTGGGCCACACTATTATGGAAGCGGCGGCGAAGCACCTCACGCCCATGACGCTGGAACTGGGCGGCAAGAGCCCCTGCATCGTGGACGAGAGCGCCAACGTGAAGCGCGCGGCGCAGCGCATCGCCTGGGGCAAGGGCATCAACTCGGGGCAGACCTGCGTGGCGCCCGACTACTTCCTCGTGCACGAGCGCGTGGCGGACAGCCTCGTGGAGCAACTCGACGCGTGCTTCCACCAGTATTACGGCGCGGACATCCTCGCCTGCGACGAGTGGCCGCACATGATCAACCGCCGCCATTTCGACCGCGTCATGGGGCTCATCGAAAACCGCAATCCCGACGCATCGGTGGCGTTCGGCGGGCACGGCGACGCCGAGACGCTGCGCATCGAGCCCACCTGCCTGCGCGGCGTGACGCTGGAAGACCCCGTCATGAACGAGGAGATTTTCGGGCCCGCGCTGCCCGTCATCACATACAAGACGCTCGACGAGGCCTTCGCCATCGTGCGCACCTTCGAGAAACCGCTGGCCACCTACATCTTCAGCGACGACAAAGCCGTGCAGCAGCGCGTGATCCGCGAGCTGCCGTTCGGCGGCGCCACCATCAACGACGTGGTGGTGCACCTCGCGAACAACCACATGGGCTTCGGCGGCGTGGGCAACTCCGGCATGGGCGCCTACCACGGAAAGGTGGGCTTCGACTGCTTCACGCACTACAAGTCCACGCTGACGAAGGGCACGTGGATCGAGATGCCCATCCGCAACCCCCCGTTCGGCGACAAGATCAAGCTGCTGAGGCTGCTCATGAGGTAGCGTTGCAACCGCTTCTCTTGCGTTATGGTACAAATTTTGGTATAAATATATGATAAATTTGTACCAAGGAGGCACTATGGTCATGCAAGCAGCTCTGCCCCAGATTCGGCCTATCAGCGATCTTCGCACGCGCCTCAACGATATCGAAACGCTCGCCCGCGAAACGCGGGAGCCCATCATCATGACGAAGAACGGCTCCGCGTCCCTCGTCGTCATCGACAGCGACGCCTACGACGAGCATCTGCAACACGAGCGTGCCGTTCGCAAGCTGCGCGAAGCCGAGATCGAGGAAAAATACCACCCTGCCGCAATCTCGTATGACGATGTCAAGGCGCGCGCCACTCAGCTCATCGAAGCGGCGGAGCAGCTCAATGCGCAGGATTGAGTTCAGGCCGCGCGCGAGCGCCGACCTCGACGGCATCCTCGTCTACATCGCGCTCACGTTGAAGTCCCCGCAAGCCGCGCGCAACGTCTCCGATGCTCTTTTTTCGACCATCGAGCGCGCAGCCGAACTTCCAGACCTCGGCCAACCATTTTTCGATGACGACTTGGTTCGTAAAACATATCGGCGCATGCTTGCGAAGCGTTACTGGATCTATTACACCTACACCGCCGACACGTTGACCGTGCACCGTATCTTCCACACTAGGCAGGACACGGACCAATACGGGTTCGAATTCCTGGACGACTGATTCCAGCCGCCGAGGGCGCTCGCTGACGCGGCGCCCTCTTGAGCATCGGCGTTACTTCTTCTCGACCGGGACTTGGATCTCGGTGAGCCAATCGCTTTCGGGAATGTTGTTCCAGATGCCGTCGATGTAGCTTTCGCGCGGCAGGTCGACCATGCGGTAGCCGTTCTGCTCCACCCAATCCATCGCGAACGCGTAGGCGCGCGGCAGGTCGGCGTACGGGCCGCGGTGCATGACGGACACGACGGTGGCCGCAGGCACCTCTTCGAACACGATGCCGTCGGTTTCCACGCCGTATTCCTCGACGGCTTCCGAATACTTCATCGTGATGTCGCGCTCTTTGTACTCGCCGTCGAGGTACGTGATGAAGCAGTACTCGGGCGTGGCGCACGTGAGATCGGGGTTCGCCGCTTTCACGGCGCGGCCGATGGCGGGAATGACCTCGAAGTACGCGGAATAGGTGGGGACGGTCATCGTTTTGGAGAACACGATGCAGCTGGGAAGCTCTTTCATAGTTGCCTGATAGTCCATGGGAAACCCCTTTTCTTCGTTGTCGAGCATGAATGCGATGCGCGCAAGACGGTCTTGGCGCGCGGCGAGCTCTCGTTCGATCTCGTCGCGACGCTGCATGAGGATGGGACGCGGATCGGCGCCGCGCACGATGGCCGCCACCTCGTCGATGGACAGCCCCGCCTGCCGAAGCGCCTGGATGCGGTGCAGCTCTATGAGCTGGCGCGTCGTGTACAGCCGGTACCCGGTGGCGCCGTCGACGGCCTCCGGATGCAGCAGCCCGATGCGGTCGTAGTGGTGCAGCGTCTTGATGGTGGTCTTGCCCATCTTCGAGAACTCTCCGATGTAGAACACGGTTCTCACCTCCTTCGCATCGCATTCAACAGCCTCCTGCATGAGGAGGGTCAAGGGGTTCGGCGAAAAAACTTCGCGAAATGTCGTCGGGTGCAGCATCGCACGAAACCGGCGGCGGCGCACGCGGCGGCGACGAAATGAGGAGGTTTTGCGACGAGTGAAACAATACGGCAACGCGAGACGTGTTCGTGGTGAGGGGGATGTCTTTCAGGTTGTTTTCAACATCGTCCGATATGCTCGGAACATGCCGACCGAAGAGAAGGGTGCGACCATGGCTTTCGAACCGACCGAACGACGCACCTCCCGCGTTCGCACCACCACGTACCGGCGTCGGCTGTTCGCCCGGCAGTTCCTCCCCCATCCGCGCCGCGGCACGCGACCACTGTTCAGCCGGAGACGCGGCCGGTGGGCCGCCACGCGCCTGTGCTTCGGAGCGGCAACCGTGCTCCTGGCCGCCGTGGTTGCCTTCCCGCTGCTGTCGTCGCGGCTGGCCGTCGCCGATATCGATGCCGAGCAGCGCGCCACGAACGACGTGGCCGCCCTGCAGGCCGAGAGCTCCGACACGCAGCGTTCCGTCTCGATCGACGTGCCCGCCGAGCAGCAGTACCCCGAACTGCCCACCGGATGCGAGTCCGTCGCGCTGACGAACGCGCTGCTCTCGTACGGCTTCGATCTGGAGAAAACCACCATCGCCGACGCATGGCTGCCCCTCAGCGACAGCACGTTCGTCTCGGCGTTCCTGGGCGACCCGCACTCGACCGACGGCCACAGCTGCATGGCGCCGGCTATCGCGAGCACCGCGTCGGCGTACCTGGCCGCCCAGGAATCCTCCCTTCAGGCGTTCGACATCACGGGCTCGTCGCTCGAGGACGTGCTTGCCGAAGTGGAGGCCGGCCATCCCGTCATCGCCTGGTGCACCATCGACCTGGCCGACCCCGGCACCGCCTACCAGGTGGCGCGCGAGGGCGACCGGACGTACCGCCTGTACGCGAACAGCCACTGCGTGGTGGTGAGCGGCTACGACCTGGACGCGGGCCTCGTGCTGGTCAGCGACTCGCTGGCGGGCCAGGTGAGCTACGACCTGCAACTGTTCGCTTCCCGCTACTACGAACTGGGCGCCCAAGCCGTCGTCATCAAGTAGCCCGCCGGCCTGTCGGCTACCCCTCGGCGTGCGCGGCGCGCAGGGCGGCGATTTCCTCGGCGTAGCCGGAAAGGGCCTCGTTGGGGGTTTCGAGGAAGTACGGCAGGTGGCGCAGCTTCGGGTGGTTCGTGAACGCCGCGAGCGCGTCAAAGCCGATGGTGCCTTCGCCGATGCGGGCATGGCGGTCTTTGTGCGACCCGAGGCCGAATTTGCTGTCGTTGAGGTGGACGGCGCGCAGACGGTCGAGGCCGATAACGCGGTCGAACTCGTCCACCACGCCGTCGAGGTCGCCCGCGATGTCATAGCCGGCGGCCCACACGTGGCACGTGTCGAGGCACACGCCCATGCGGTCGTTGAGCTCGATCTTGTCGATGAGCGTTGCCAGCTCCTCGAACGTGCCGCCGATCTCGGAGCCCGAGCCCGACATCGTCTCGAGCAGCACCGTGGTGGTTTGCCCGGGCTGCAGCACCTCGTTGAGCATGGCAGCGATGTTGTCGATGGCCACGTCCACGGGCTGCCCCACCGCGGCGCCCGGATGCATGTTGTACAGCTGATGAGGCGTTTCCTCCATGCGCACGAGGTCGTCGCCGAGCACCATGAGGGCGAAGTCGTGCGTCTTCGGCACGTTCGACGCGGGGTTCACCGTGTAGGAGGCGTGCGCGAGGATGGTCTCAATGCCGTGCTCGGGCGCGAACTGGCGAAACGCCGCGATGTCCTTCGGGTCGATGGCCTTCGCGCGGCCGCCGCGCGGGTTGCGCAGGAAGAACTGGAACGTGTTCGCGTCGATGGACACGGCGTCCTTCGCCATGTGGAGGTAGCCCTTCGCGCTTGAGAGATGGCATCCGATGGTGAACATGGGCGCGCCCTTTCCGATCCTGTAATCGTTACGTATATGGTAGCAGATAAAGACGCGCCCGCGACGGTGCCGACGAATTCTCCGCTACGCGCGATCGTGCGCTTTCCGCAGCTCCTCGATGGCCTCGCCGTACTTCGACAGCGTCGGCTCGGGCGCTTCCAGGTAGAACGGGATGTCCCGCAGCTTGGGATGGTTCGTGAGGGCGGCGAGCGCCTTGAGACCGATCTGCCCCTTCCCGATGGGCGCGTGGCGGTCCTTGTGCGATCCGAGGGCATCCTCGCTGTCGTTGAGGTGGATGGCGTGCAGTTTGTCGAGCCCGATGACGCGGTCGAACTCGTCCACCACACCGTCGAGGTCGCCCACGATGTCGTAGCCCGCACCCCACACGCGGCATGCGTCGAAGCAGACGCCCACGTGATCGGCCAGTTCGATCTTGTCGAGGATGGCAGCCAACTGCTCGAACGTGCTGCCCACCTGCGTGCCCGAGCCTGCCATGGTGAGCAGCAGCAGACGCGTGGTCTGCGAGGGCGTCACCACGTCGTTGAGCGCGTCGGCCACCTTGCCGAGCGCGACGTCGACCGGCTGCCCGAGCGCGCTGCCGGGTTGCAGCGCGTACAGCATGTGCGGCGTCTCCTCCATGCGCGCCAGATCTTCCGCGAGCACCATCATGGTGAAGTCGTGCTCGCTCATCTTGTCGCTTGCGGGGTTCACGGTGTACGGCGCGTAGCCCATGATCACCTCGATGCCGTGCTGGGGCGCGTACGCCTTGAAGTCTTCGAGGTCCTGCGGGTCGAGCGCCTTCTGCGCGCCGCCGCGCGGGTTGCGCGTGAAGAACTGGAACGTGTTCGCGTCGATGGACACGGCGTCCTTCGCCATGCCGAGGTATCCGTCTTTATCCGAGAGATGGCATCCTATGGTGAACATAGCGCATCCTTTCCATCAGGGAGGTTTGCCAGCATCGTAGCCGAAGGAGGGACGCGGAGGGCAAGCGAGAGGGCGCTTGCACGCACTTGTTGGAAGGCCGTTGCGCGATCGTGCGCAGGCGCACTCAGACCCAGCCGAAGAAGGCGGCTATGAGGCGGAGGCCGTAGGCGATCACCACGAGGCCGCATACCACGTTGATGACGCGGAGGATTCGGTCGTTGAAGCGGCTGCCCAGGGCCGAGACGATGAGCGCCATGCCGGGAAACCACACGAGGGACGCCATGCAGGCGCCCGCGACGAACGCGAGGCCGTCCGCGCCGCCGAACGTGGCACGAAAGGCGCCCAGCATCATGGTGCCATCGATGAACGCCTGCGGGTTGCACCAGGTCACCAGCAGCGCCGCCACGAACACGCCGCGCAGGCCGGGCTGGTTCATCCGTGCACGCGCCGCGTTCCCGGCCGCATCTTTCTTGGCCGGTTCAGCGTCCTTCTTGCGGCGCGGCACAATGAGCACGATGCCGATGGCAATGACGAGCCCGCCTCCCACCAGCTGCATGAGCGGCCCGAGCCAGGGCACGGCGTCCATAACGGCCCCGACGCCGAAGAAGCACGCGAGCGTGAGCGACATGTCGAACAACGTGACGAACAACGCCGTGATCAGGGCACGGGTACGCGGTTGCGAGACGGCCGCATTGATGACGAACAGGTTCTGCATGCCGATGGGCGCGACGTACGCGAGCCCCATCGTGAACCCCTGCAGCATTACCGAGAGCATCATGCAATCAACCTGCGTTTCTGGTACCGTGTTCCCAACCTTACCCCACGCGCTCCGAAAGCGAGATATCCATGATACGCGAAGCGACGCCGCTCGACCTGGAAACCGTCACGATTCTTGCCGCGCGGCTCTGGCCCGAGCACACGCCCGCGCAGCTGGAGCCCGAATTCGCCGAGCTGCTTGCCAGCGACGAGGCCGCCGTCTTCCTGCTGCTCGACGGCGATGCTCCGGCCGGGTTCGCCCAATGCCAGCTGCGACACGACTACGTGGAGGGCACCGACTCGAGCCCCGTCGGCTACCTCGAGGGCATCTACGTCGAGGACGCGTGCCGCCAGCGCGGGCATGCGCGCGCCCTGCTGAGCGCCTGCGAAGCATGGGCGGCCGCGCACGGCTGCACCGAGTTCGCAAGCGACTGCGAGCTCGACAACGAGACGAGCCGCGCCTTCCATCTGCGCGCCGGCTTCGAGGAAGCCAACCGCATCATCTGCTTCGCGAAGAAGCTGTAGCGCTTACGATGCGCCCGCCAACAAGAGCTTCTTGAGCTTGGGGGCGACGGCGTCGGGGAGTTCGGGGGACAGGACGTGCGCGATCTCCTCGATGGACACGCGCATGCCCGTTTCGGCGCGGTACGCCATGAGCCCGAGGATGCCGCTCACCACGAACTCGAGCACGATGCGCGCATCGCCTTCGAGCGACGCATGCTGCCCGGCGGCGAACGCACCTGCCCACAGCTCCATGATGGCGCCTTTCACCCGACGGTTGACCAGCGGAGACGAGGCATTCGCCAACAGCAGGCACAAGTGATCCACGTTGTGCTGGTACTTCTGCAGGGCACGCGAAAGCTCGTGGTCGCGATCGGGCGTCGTCGTGTCGCCTGAGAAGTGCATGAGCAGAAACCCCGGCAGTTCCTTCGGCAGGTTGCGATCGATCATGTCGTCGAGCATCGCGTAGATGTCGTCGTAATAGTAGTAGAAGGTGCCGCGGTTGCACCCGGCGCGCGCCGTGAGGTCGCCCACCGTCATACGGTCGATGGGCGTCTCGGCGATGAGCTCCCAAAACGCGTCTTCGAGCCGCTGCTCAACCGACGGCCCCGCCGCATCCTTGCGCGGTCGCGCCATGGCGGACTCCTCTCGGCCCGGCGTAATCCAACAGGCGCCCGGCGTTTGTTCGTTTTTTCCAACACGCTGTTTGATTATGATAGCAGAAACGGATACTCGCAACCGAAAAGGACGCACCATGGAGCACCATCAGCCGATGATCGCGTTTTCCGACGTGAGCATGCGCTTCGGGCGCAAAACGCCCCTGGGAGACGAACGCAAAACCGTGCTCGACCACGTGGACCTCGACGTGCCCGCCGGGCGCATCGTGTGTCTGCTCGGGCCGTCCGGATGCGGAAAGACCACCATGGTCAACCTCGTCATGGGCATCCTCGTGCCAACGTCCGGCAGCGTGCGCGTGCTGGGCGAGCAGGCACCCTACCCCACGGCGCGCAGGCGCATCGGCTTCATGCCGCAGGACACGGCGCTGTACGAGGACGTCACCGCCGAGGAGAACCTGCGGTTCTTCGGCACGCTCAACGGCATGCGGAAGACCGAGCTCGCGCCCGCCATCGACGACATGCTGGCGTTCACGCGCCTCGAGGACGATCGCCGCCGTCTCGCGGGCGCGTTCTCGGGCGGCATGAAACGCCGGCTGTCGCTGGGCGTGGCGCTGCTGCACCGCCCCGACCTGCTCGTGCTCGACGAGCCCACCGTGGGCCTCGACCCCGAGCATCGCCGGCGCATCTGGGAACACTTCCGCGAGCTGGCGGCCGGAGGCGCGACCTTGCTCGTGACCACGCACATCATGGACGAGGCGCTGCAGTGCGACGAGGTTGCCATGCTGCGCGACGGGCACCTCATCGCCTACGACACCCCCGCCGCCCTGCTCGAGCGCACCGGCACGGCCAACCTCGAGGACGCCTTCCTCACCTTGGCGGCCGACGGCGCGCGGAAGGAGGCGCATCATGCGTAACGCCCTGGCCATCGCACGCCGCGTGCTTTCGCAGTTCGCCCACGACAAGCGCACGCTCGCCCTGCTGTTCGTGGCACCCGTCGTGGTGCTGTGGCTGCTGTCGGTGCTGCTCGGTGCCGACGCCTACGAGCCCCGCCTGGCAACGGTGGACCTGCCCGCCAGCTTCCAAACCGCCCTCGACGAGCAGGACGCCCGCATCACCGACACGAATCAGGCTGAAGCCGAGCGCCTGCTGCGCGCGAACGAGGCCGACGCCGTGCTGCGCATGCGCGACGACACCACCCTCGAGATATGGGCCGAGGGCAGCGATTCCACGAAGACGGCCGCCGCAGCGAACGTGGTGGCGAAGGCGCTGAGCGAGGCGCAAAAGGATGCGGCCGACGAGATGAAGGCCGACGTCGAAGAGCGCACAACGGCCATCGAGGACGTGCTTGTCGCCCAGGGCGCGAAGGGCGGTCCGCTCGCCGACGAGCTCGATTCCTTCGACTTCGACATGGCGGATTACCTGCCGGTGCAGGATGTGGAAACCACCTACCTGCACGGTACCGAGGATTGGAAGATGTTCGACTTCTACGGGCCCGTGTTCATCGGCATCTTCGTGTTCGTGTTCGTGTTCCTGACAAGCGGCATGTCGCTCGTGAACGAGCGCGGCGCCGGCACCATGACGCGCTTTCTGGCCACGCCCGTGAAGCCCGTGCAGATCCTCGGCGGGTACACGCTGGGCTTCGGCCTGCTCGCGCTCGTGCAAGCCGCCGTCATCCTGTTCATCGCGCTCACGTTCATCGGCTTCCCGAACGAAGGGGCCGTGTGGCTCGTCACGCTGCTGGTGGTGTCGATGGCCCTCGCGTCGGTGACGCTCGGCCTGCTGGTGTCGGGCCTGGCCAAAAGCGGGTTCCAGGTCATCCAGCTCATGCTGCTGTTCGTGGTGCCGCAAATCCTGCTGTCGGGGCTGTTCGACCTGTCGAGCGCGCCGGAGTGGATGCAGGTGCTCGGCCAATGCTTCCCCATCACGTACGGGGTGGACGCGCTGCGCGCCGTCATGCTGCGCGGCGCCGACTTCGCCAGCGTGGGCATCGACCTGGCCGTGATCTGGGGATTCATCGCGTTGTTCTTCGCGCTGGCCGCCCTTAAGTTCCGCAAAAAGCGCGTGCGGGGGTAAGCTGCGAGGGTAAGCCGGCGGGGGGGCGAAGCGCGAAACGCGAAGCGCGCATTGACGCCCCCCCCCCCCGACTCTAGTACACTGGCGGTAGAGCGTTGTGCAGGCCGCGATGGGTTTGAGGGATGGGGAATATGAAGAAGAGCTTGGTGCTTGCCGGAATCCTGCTGGCCGTCAACGTGGTCGTCACCGTGGCGTTTCTGTGCGTCCTCCCCGATCAGGTGCCCGTGCACTTCGGCCCGTCGGGTGCGATGGATCGCATCGGCAGCAAGTACGAGAACCTCTCGCTCCTCGCCATAGCGCTCATCCTGGGCATCGTCCTCGCGCTGTGCGGGCTGTTCGGCAAAGGAAGCAACCGCGCCACCATGGCGCGCCTTGCCGTGGGCATGCAGGCCATCTTCATCCTCGTGGGGCTGTTCATCTTCCTGAATCAACTGCGCTACGACGGCAACGCGGCCACGGCAAGCGCGCCTGACTTCGACATGTCGCAGATCAGCGCTATCGTCATTGGCACGACGTTCCTTCTCATGGGGTACTTCATGCCGGAATCGACGAGAAACGCGGTGTTCGGCATCCGCGTGCCGTGGACGCAGAAGAGCGACGAGACATGGGCTCGAGCGCACCGCTTCGGCGGCATCGTGACCGTCGCGGCGGGCGCGATGATCGTGCTGGCAGGCGTCGTGCTGAAGGGCTCGGCGGCCTTCGTCGCCCTGGCCGTCATCTTCGTCGCATGGACGCTCGCATGCCTGATCGGCTCCTATGTTGTGTGCAAGCACATCTCATAACCCGTGTGAGCGTTGCAGGTCCTTCTCCATCATGGCGTAGACTAACACGGCGTTGTTTTCCACGGGGAAGCGCTCGTGGCGCTGCGTGCGGTAGCCGCGGCGCTCGTAGAGGCCGACGGCGGGCAGCGACGCGTCGAGCGCGGCGGTTGCGTGCTCGCGCGCGATCTCGTCCTCGAGGTGCTGCATGATGAAGCTGCCCACGCCGCGTCCCTGAAACTCGGGCGCCACGTACACGCGCGTGATGTGGTTGCCGTCGCGGCAGCCCGTGCCCGCGATGCGCCCGTCGAGCAGCACGACCCCCTCGCGACCTGCCGCAACGTCGGCTTCGATGGCGGCGCGGCTGTGCAGCCCGCAAAACGAGTCCACCACTTCCTGCGGATAGTAGCGCGGATACACGTCCCGAATCGTGCGCTGTACCAGGTCGAACAGCTCGTCAACCTGACCCTGCTCCGCCGCCTCGTAGTGCATCCGCATCCCTTCCGTCGCCCTGTTTTCAGCCGTCCATTATCGCACAGCCGCGGGCGACGCGCGGGAACGAACCTATCCCAGCAGGCCCAGCACCACGGCGAGCACCACAAGCGCGACGGACGCTACAAGGGCGACGACGTCGAACGCGGCGAAGGGGTACTCCTTGTAGCCGCTCGATGCCGTGCGCAGGTTGAACCCGCGCACCTCGGCGGCGATGGCAGCGCTGTTCGTCTTGCGCACCGACGACACGAGCAGCGGCACGCACAGCGGCACCATGAGGCGCGCCTTCTTCACGATGCCGCCCGCGTCGAACTCCACGCCGCGCGCGGTCTGCGCTTCCATGATGCCCTGCATGTCGTTCATGAACACGGGGATGAAATGGATGGTGGACGTGAACGTGAAGGCGTACTTGTACGGCACGTGCAGCACCTTCACCACGGCGTTCGTGATGTCGTTCATCTTCGTCACGTAGAACACGAGGAACAGCGGGATGGCAGCGGCCACGAGGCGCACGATGGTGGTGAGCGCCGCGAGCAGGCTCCCCGTGCCGATGTAACCCCACGGCAGCTCGACGAGCACCGCGCCCGTCGGGGTGGTGAGCACCTGCACGACGGCCAGGATGAGCGAGAAGGCGAACACGGCCTTGGCAAGCCCGATGGTCGGGCGCACCATGCCGCACGAGGCAGCCAACGCGAACCCGACCAGCAGCAACGCGGCCAACAGCACGAGGTTGCTCGTACAGAAGCACGCGAGCGCGAACGCCACGGCGCAGGCCAGCTTCGCCACGGGGTTCATGCGGTGCAGCAGGCTCGTCCCGGGCACGTACTCCAAAAACGCGTTCATCGCCGTCCTCCCTCGTCCATGATGGCGGCGGCCATCTCCTCCACGGTGTTCGCGCGGCCCACGGCGGTGTCGGCCAGGCCGGGCAGCGTGCGCGTCAGCTCGAGCGACACCGCCACGATCTGCGGCGGAATGAGCGACGCGCGCTCGAGCGTGTCGCGGCGGCGCAGCACGTCGAACACGGGCCCGTCGTCCACCACCTGCCCGTCGCTCATCACGATGCAGCGCGCGGCGTAGTCGGCCACCACCTCCATGTCGTGGCACACCATGATGACCGTCGTGCCGCCCTCGTGGATGCGGCGAATGATGTCCATCACCTTGACGCACTCGCGGTAGTCCAACCCCGTCGTGGGCTCGTCGAGCACGATCACCGGCGGCGCGAGCACCACGATGGACGCGAGCGCCAGCAGCTGCCGCGCGCCGCGGTTCAGCAGGAACGGATCGTCCTCGGGATCGAAGCCGAACTCCTCGATGAGAGCGTCCACGCGCGCCTCGGCGCCGGCGTCGAGCGAGCCGAGCGCCTTGAAGCCGAACAGCAGCTCGTCGCGCACGGTGTTGCAGCAAATCTGGCTGTCGGGATTCTGGAACAGGAAGCCCACCCGACGGGCGAGCTCGCTCGTACGCAGCTCGGTCGTGGGAACGCCGTCGATGAGCACCTGGCCCGTATCGGGCTTCAACAAGCCGTTCACCAGGCGCATCGTGGTCGACTTGCCGGCTCCGTTCGTACCGACGAACGCCACGAACTCGCCGTCGGCCACGGTGAAGCTCACGCCCTTCAAGACGGGCAGGGCCGCGTCGTAAGAGACGTGCACGTCCTTGAACTCGATCATGCGACCACCTGCTCGAGCGCGGCGCACGCTTCCTGCACGTTGCGCACGGCCGGCCCCGCGTACGCGCCCTCCGCGGCGAGGCGGTTCATGAGCGTGGTCGATCGCGGGCAGTTGACGCCGATGCGCTTGAGCTCGTCCGAATGCACGAGCACGTTCGCCGGCGCGTCGGCGAAGCGGATACAGCCCTCATCCACGATGACCAGCACGTCGGCGTACTGGGAGAGCAGCGCGATCTTCTGCTCCACCACCACAACCGTGGTGCCGTGCTCGCGGGCGTAGGCGGACAGCAGGTCGAACACGCCCTGCGAGCTGGCCGGATCAAGCTCGGCCGTGGGCTCGTCGAGCACGAGCACCTTCGGGCGCATGGCCAGGATGGAGGCGATGGCCACCTTCTGCTTCTGCCCGCCCGACAGCGACGAGATCACGCGGTCGCGCAAGTCGGCGATGCCCATGTCGGCCAGCGCCTGCGTCACGCGCTGCTCCACCTCGTCGCGCGGGACGGCGAAGTTCTCCAGGCCGTACAGCACCTCATCCTCCACGATGGACGTGACGAACTGGCTGTCCACGTCCTGGCAGACGCTGCCCACCACGCGCGACAGGTCGGTGAGGGCCGTCTCGCAGGTGTCCATGCCGTCGACCACCACCGAGCCGTAGAAGTCGCCGGGGTAGCAGTGCGGCACGATGCCGTTGAGCGCGTAGGTGAGCGTCGACTTCCCCGACCCGGCCGCGCCGGTGATGCCGACGAACGCGCCGGGCGCGATGGAGAGGTCGATGCCGCTCACCACCGGGCGCGCGCCCTCTCGGTATTGGAATGAGAAGTTCGAGATTTCGATCATGGGGATGCTTTCTGTCGTGGGTCGCAGGTTGGCGTAGTAAGTCAGCGAGGGTTTCCGTGGCGCCCCAGATCGTGGGGAGGGCGAGGGCGAAGCGTACTTCGGTACGCGAGTCCTCGGCCTCGCCGCGAGACGGGGTGCCACGGAAAGCCGCAGCGTCGAGTCGTTCCGCCGCTCGTAGAGCGGCGGAATCCTCTAGCGCTTCAGGACTTTCTTCAGCGGCATGGCCAGCACTTGGACGAGGATGGCGTTGAAGGTGGCGGTGCCGAAGACGATGGCGGCGTAGGTGGCGAGCGCAACCATCACGTCGCCGCCGGTGGACACCACGTTGATGTAGATGGCGAGCAGGGCGAACGTGCCGCCGGACACCACCGTGGAGAGGAACGTGTTCACGAGCGGGTTGAGGTCGAGCTTGCCGCCGATGTTCATCGGGATCTTGATGAGCAGGCCGCACGCGAGCGCGCCGAGCAGCTCGGAGGGGATGTTCAGCAGCGGCGTGGCGTTCAGCATGGGCACCTGGCAGATGAGGCCGGCCAACAGGCCGATGATGAGCGCCTGCCCCACCTTCGGCCTCGTGAGGATGATGGCCAGGCAGTACATGGCGATGATGAAGTTCGGCTTCATGCCCATCGACGAGAGCAGCGAGCCCACCGTGAGCTTGAGCACGGCGCCGGCCGCAAGCAGCACGGCGATGAGAATGAGATCCTGGGTGGTGAGGCCCGCCTTCTTCTGCGGAGCCGTCACGTCGCGCTTGCGGCCTTGGCTCGAAGCCGCTCCGGCCGTCTGGGTTGCAACCTCGCGCTTGATCTGCTGTTCCATGTTCCTCAATCCTTTCTTTGGCGGAGTTCCCGCCGGTCTTTGCCCCTCCCGGGGCGTCTGGTTTGCCGGCACGAACTTCGCGGATGAGGATGAACCCCGCACAATCAACGGTATGGTTTCGGCTGCTCACCTCCCACAATGAAAAAGACCTGTCCTTCTCATCGAAGGACAGGTCTTATAACCTGCGGTGCCACCTTCACCGTTGATTCTGCGATGCAGAACCCTCTCACGAACATGCCAACACATGTTCTGCCCTTAACGCAGGCTCACGGTCCAGATACTCAGGTGCCGAAACGCGGCTCCCTTTCCCCTTTCCCTCGGCGATCCATTTACCATCCAGCTTCCTGCGGGAATCCCAGCTACGCCCGCTCTCTGTGAGTGCTCATGATGGCTTGACTTTCGCCTCATAGGTTTCAAGGTATTAAGTTGTGGCGCAAACTATAGCACAGCACTGAGGATTGTTGTCAAGAAAAAATTTCAGCTCCGTTGGCGGCATCCCCCGCCGACAGGTAGGCCATGACGAGGCGACGGGTGTCGGTTGCCGAAGGCTCGCTGTCGCCGCAGACGTACAGCATCGAGCGCGTGCGCGCGAGGCCGATGGCCATCGACGAAGCCACGAGCGCCTCCTCTTCCACCGGTTGATCTGCGAGCATGCGGCGTCCGGGATGCTCGGCCAAGTACGAGCGCAGCGCGGCGGCGATGGAGCGTTGCACGGCCAGCAGGTCGCGCTGCCCCTGGAAAAACAGCTGCGGCATGGAGCGCAGCGCCTCGCGCCGCAGCCCCACGATGCTCTCGTCCACGCCGGACGCGAGGCTCGTGCCCACGATGCCCACGAGCACGTCGAGGTAGCATGCCTCGTCATGCTCTTCGAGAATGGCGAACAGGTGCTCGTCGTCGGGAAACGAATCCATGCGGCCCGTGATGGCCGAGGCCTTCGAGGGGAAGTAGTTGAAGAAGGTTTTCTTGGAAATCTCGGCACGCGCGCAGATGTCTTCCACGGTCACGCCGTCATAGCCCCGCTCGATGACCAGCTCGAGCGCCGCCCGCTCCACCGCAAGCCGGGCCTTGAGCTTTTTGCGATACCGCAGGCCTTCTGCCGACGGCTGAACCTGTTCCACGATGCGCGCTTCCTTCCTGTTCCCGCAATGTGCCGTTTCGGTGCAGGGTACCACAACTTTTCAGACAAGGGCTTTTCATCTACTGAATGAATATTTATACTGAGTGTAAATCACGTCATCCGCATGAAAACGGGCGTCTTTGAAGTCGGGTTCGCTGCAATGCTCCCCTTCAAAGGCGCCTTTGTTCGCGGCGCATATCGGAAGGAACAGAGTATATGGGTTTATCGCGTAAGCAGATCGTCATGCTGGCCGTCCTCGTGTTCGGCACGTTCGTGACGGTTCTGAACCAGACCGTCGTGGCTCCCGCCCTGCCGTCGGTCATGGCCGAGATGAGCGTCGACGCCTCCACGGCGCAGTGGCTCACCACCGGCTTCACCCTCGTCAACGCCATCATGATTCCCATCACGGCATTCCTGACGGACCGCTTCACCACGAAGCGGCTCTTCCTCGTGTCCATGGTCATCTTCACGGCAGGCAGCGCGCTGGCCGGCTGGGGTCCCAGCTTCGCCGTGCTGCTGCTCGGTCGCCTCGTGCAGGCCGCCGGCGCCGGCATCCTCATGCCGCTCGTGATGACCGTGCTCATGTGGACGTTCCCCGTCGACAAGCGCGGCACGGCCATGGGCCTGTTCGGCATCGTCATCGCGTTCGGCCCGGCCATCGGCCCCACCGTCGCGGGCGTCATCATCGACCGCTACACCTGGCATGACATGTTCTACATCATCACGGTGCTGTCGGCTATCGTGGTGCTCATCGGCGTGTTCGTGCTGCAGAAGGGCGGCGATACGAACAAGGACGTCACCCTCGACGTGCCGTCGGTCATCCTGTCGTCGGTGGGCTTCGGCGGCCTCTTGTACGGCCTGTCCACCATCGGCTCCTACGGCCTGCGCGCCGACGCCATCGCGGGCACGCTCGTGGGCGTGGTGGCGCTCGTGTTCTTCTTCCGCCGCCAGCTGAAGATGGAACATCCCATGCTGCAGGTGCGCGTGCTGCAGAACCGCAAGTTCCTCATCGCCACCATCATCGGCATGCTCGTGCAGGGCGCGCTGCTGGCCGCCGGCATCCTCGTGCCCATCTACCTGCAGTCGCTCATGGGCTATTCGGCCACCGTGTCGGGCCTCGTGCTGCTGCCGGGCGCCATCATCATGGGCGCCATGGGCCCCATCGCCGGCCGCCTGTTCGACAAGCACGGGCCGCGCGTGCTCAGCATCATCGGCATGGGCGTGCTGACGGTTACCACGTTCTGCTTCGCGTTCCTCGGCACCGAGACGGGCCTGATCACGCTTACCATCCTGTACACGGTGCGCCTGTTCTCGCTGTCGCTCGTCAACATGCCCATCACCACGTGGGGCATGAACGCGCTCGATAACGAGCTGGTGAACCACGGCACCTCGGTGAACAACACGTTCCGCCAGGTGGCGGGCTCGTTGGGCACGGCCATCATCGTGTCCGCGTCCACCATCGCCACGAACGCGACCTCGCGGGTGATGACCCCCACGCAGGCCAGCATCTTCGGCATCGACGTGGCGTTCGCCCTGGCCGGCGTGCTGTGCCTCATCGGCTTCATCATGGTGGTGGCGCTTGTGAAGAACAAGCCGGGCGAGACGGCCGAGCTCGACAAGGACAACGCGCGCCGCACGGTGCTCGAGTCCATCATGAAGCGCGACGTGTTCACGCTTCCCGCAAACGCCACCGTGGCCGAGGCCATGCAGGTGCTCGTGGACAAGCACATCAGCGCCGCTCCCCTCGTGGACGAGCAGGGGCAGGCCGTGGGCTTCGTGTCCGACGGCGACATCATGCGCTACCTGTCGAAACGCAGCACCATGATGATGGACCCGGTGGTCATGATCATGCAGACGGTGGACGCCGACGGCGGCAACAAGGACTTCGCCCGCAAGCTCGACGAGCTCATGACCATGCCGGCGAAGAGCATCGGCGCGAAGGGCATCATCGGCGTGGACGTGCACGCCGACCTCCCCGAAGTGTGCCGCGTGCTGGGCGAGAACCACTTGAAGAAGGTCCCCGTACTTGACGAGGGCCAGGTGGTGGGCGTGATCAACCGCTCCGACATCACCCACTACTCCATGGAGCAGTACCTGGCCGAACGCGACGCGGTGGACGCCCCGGCGAAGCTCGAGCGCGCCGAGGAAGCCGCTGCGCTGCCCGACGACGAAGCGGTGGCGTCGTCCATCTAACGCGCCCTCCCCTTTTCGCTCCCCCGAGACGGCAGCCGCTTGGCTGCCGTCTTTTTTCGCAGCGTATCCCGCCGCTTTCGCAGGGATCGTCTACGGATTCCCCCTGCATGCTAGCATCTGAGCGTCAGCCTGCCCGAAGGGAACTCCCATGAGAAAACGCCTGCTCGCTCTTGCTATCGCTCTCGCATTCGCCTGGTCGCTCGCCCCCGCCGCCGCATTCGCGAGCACCGTGGCCGTCGCCATCGAGATCGGCGCCGACGGCGCGCCGGTTGAACCGTCGGGAGAAGGCTGGACGTACTCAACCGAAGGACTCGTCCTGGAAGCGGGATATGCGTTCACGTTCACGGGGCACGCGCTTCACGTCTCGAGCGAGAACCCGCTTCGGAACAACGGCGTCATCGAGGACGGGACGTTCGTCGACGCGTCCCAGACATACGGCTTCACCGTGCGCAACGAAGCGAGCGGCGTGATCAAAGGCGGGGCGTTCAGGGGCACCGTGAGCAACTGGGGGCTCATCGAGGACGGCGCATTCTATTCGTCCGTGTACAACATGTCGAACAACGCCGGCGCCGGCACTATCGCGGGCGGCACGTTCCGCGACTACGTGACCAATTACGAAGGCGCCACGATTTCGGGAGGCGTGTATAGCGACGGCGGCAACAACAACTCCGTGCAGAACGACGGCACCATCAGCGGCGGTGAGTTCAACATCAACGTGAACAACGCGGGCGTCATGGGGGGCAACAGCACGTTCAGCGCCTACGTGGAGAACCGTTCCGCTGGAACCATCGAGGGCGGCACGTTCGACGACGAGGTGTACAACACGGGCTCTATCGCCGACGGCTCGTTCAAAAGAACCGTCACCGTAACCGAAGGCGGCATCATCGCAGGCGGAACGTTCGCCTCATCGAGCCGGGTGAAAAGCAACGACGACGGCACCATCACAGGCGGCACGTTCGATGGCACGGTGATCAACGGCGATGTTGATTGGCCGGGCGCCGTCATCACCGGCGGCACATTCACGGGCGTGGTGAAGAACCACGACACCATCGCGGAAGGAACCGACGCCGACGGCAACCCGACGATTCCCCGCTTCGACGCCGTGGTGACCAACGAGTCCGACGGCGTTATTGCAGGTGGCGCGTTCGAGGGATCGGTCATCCAGAACGACGGCGTCATCGCGGGCGGCACGTTCGGCGACTCGGGCTCCGTGCAGAGCAGCGGCACCATCAGCGGTGGAGCATTCGGCGGCATCGTGGGCAACGAGGCGACGGGCACCATCAAGGGCGGCGAGGCGGATGGTCCCACCTTTGACGGTAGCGTGAGCAACTACGGTGTCATCGCAGGCGGGACGTTCCTGGAAAGCGGGTCCGTTGCCAACCGCAACGCCTCGAGCGGCCCTGGAGCTATAACGGGCGGTGTGTTTCTCGGCACGGTATCGAACGTTGGCGTCATTTCAAACGCAACCGACGGCGACGGCAAGGCGACGATTCCCCATTTCTCTGGCATCGTGACCAACGGGCGCAGTGGCGTTATTTCGGGCGGGCGCTTCGAGCATGCCGTCATCAATCGGAACGGCGCGTTTAATGCGGGCGCTTACCCGGTGAAGTTGAGCCTGACCGGGCTGACCATCAGGGAGTTCACCGAAACTTCGACGCTGGACACCGGCGACAACAGAGGGGAAGACACCGACATCGGACGGTACGCAACCTTCGAGAAGGACAGCTCCGAAAGCAATCTGTTCACGCTCGCGGCCGACAAGGGCTATGCGCTTCCCGACACGATCGCGCTGCACCGCGAGTCGCCGGACGGCCCGGAACTCATCGCGGGAGACGACTACACCTACGATGCGACCACCGGCACGCTTGCAATCAAGAAGAGTGCCGTCACAAGCCCGCTCTATCTCGCAGCAAGCGGAATCCCGATATCGGACCCCGAGCCGGGCCCGAGCCCCGATCCGGGCCCTGCGCCGGATCCTGCGCCGGTGCCCGCCACGCAGGGCGCATCGACGCCCGAGCCGTTGCCGCCGTCGGCCCCTGCGCTTGCAGCGACAGGCGATACCGCTTTGCCGCAGGTGGCGTTCGGCCTCGCCCTGTTCTCCGGATGTGTCCTGATCGTACGCGCAGCACAACGTCGAGCGAATCGACGAAACCAGTCGTAGGTGATCGAGCGGCAAGCCCCCATCCACAGCGGCGGCCTTCATGGCCGCCGTCTCCATGTTGGGCTTTGAACATTTCCCGTTGCGTTTTTTACTATCAGTGATAGTATTAGCGGTGAGAGGAAGGAGCCGGCATGGCAAGCAGTTCGATCGAGATCATGATTCTGGGCGCGCTCATCGAGCGGCCGATGAGCGCCTACGAGATGGACCGGGTGCTCGAGGAGCGCAACGTACGCCGCTGGATTCGTATCAGCTCGCCATCGGTGTATCGCAATGTCATCCGCCTGTGCGAGCAGGGCTACACCGTAGGCACCGTCGTCAAAGAGGGCGAGATGCCCGAGAAGACGGTGTACACGATCACGGACAAGGGGCGCGAGCGGTTCGCAGCGCTCATGGACGAGGCGGCGGCGCTGCCCGCGCGCGTCGATTTCGGCTTCCTCCCCGTTCTGGCGAACATCAGCCTCGTGGACGAGCAGACGGGCCGCGCGCTCATCGACGAGCTGATCGAAACGCACCTGAGCACTGCCGACCGCGTCGACGCGATGATCCCCTCTTACGACCGTCTTGAAGCACGCGCCACCATGGAGCTGTGCGCCGCGACGTACCGCCTGGTGGCCGAGCACCTAAAGCACTTTAAGGAAGAACTCTACCCCGCGTCGTGATACCAAACGACACGAACGAATGTTTCACGTGAAACATTCGTTCACCGCACGCGGCGCGCGGAGAAACGCATGACGACGGAAGCCGGATCGAACCGGCTTCTTTTTGGGCCAGTAACTATCACTGATAGTAGTATTCAAGATAGGAGAAACACATGAATGCACGGGAACTGCGGGCAAAGGGGCTCGAAGCCGGCAAGCGAGCAGCCCAAAAAGGCGGCGCCAAACCCTTCCCCACCGGCGCGGTGCTGGCGGGGTTGGCCCTGAGCCTGTTCATGGCGGCGCTCGACGCCACCATCGTGAGCACGGCCATGCCGAAAATCGCGGGCGACCTGGGCAGCTTCGATCACTACACCTGGCCGTTCACCGCGTATCTGCTCACCTGCACGCTGGCCACGCTGCTGTGCGGCGCCTGCGCCGCGCGCTTCGGCCACAAGCGCGTCTTCGCCTGCGGCATCACCGTGTTCGCCGCCGCGTCGACGTGCTGCGCGCTGTCCACCAGCCTCGACGCGCTCGCGCTGTGGCGTGCCGTGCAAGGCGCGGGCGGCGGCCTCGTGGAAGCCGGCGTGTTCATCGCGATGGCCGAGCTGTTCGAGCCGCGTGTTCGAGGGAAGTACATGGGCATCCTGTCGTCCATGTACGGTCTGGCAAGCATCGCCGGGCCACTGGCCGGCGGGCTCATCGCCGACCTGGCCAGCTGGCATTGGATCTTCCTCGTCAACCTGCCGCTGAGCATCGTCGCGCTCGTGCTGGTGGTGCGCTATCTGCCGGGCAAGCAAGCGCACGTGACGCACGCCTTCGACCTGCCGGGCGCTGCGACCGCAACGGCCGTCGTCGTGCCGCTCACGCTTGCGTTCAGCCTGACCGGGAACGCGTTCTCCTGGTGGTCGGCCCCGTTCTTCGGGCTGCTTGCGCTGGCCGTGGTCATGATCGTGGCGCTGGTGCTGGTGGAGCGGCGGCGCGAGCACGCCATCGTCCCCGTGTCCTTCTTCGCCCTTCCGCAGGTGAACGGCGCTATCGTGCTGGGATTCTGCGCGCAGTTCGCCCTGCTCGTGGGCGTCATGTTCGTGCCGCGGTTCGTGCAGGAGGGGCTCGGCCTGTCCTCCACCGCCTCGGCGCTGGCCACCATCCCCATGACGCTTGCGCTCGTGGTGGGCAGCGCGTCGGCGGGGCGTCTCTTCGGCGCGAACGGCAAGATGCGCGCCATCAGCCGTGTCGGGTTCGTCGTGTTGGGAGTCGGCGCGCTGCTGCTGTGCCTCGTCACCCGATCGACCGGCATGGTGCAGCTGGCGTGCTCGTCGGCCGTGCTGGGCTTCGGCATCGGCGTGAACATGCCCATAACCAACATCGCAGCGCAGACCGCGGTGGCCCCGCGCGATATGGGGAAGGCCACGTCGCTGTCGCTGTTCTTCCGCGGCCTCGGCGGCACCGTGGGATCGGCCGCGTGCGGCGCGGTAGCCGGCACGTCGTTTCCCGATGCGGCGCTGCCCGTGTTCGCGCTGTGCGTTGCAGCCGCCGTCATCGGCATTGCGATGACGCAGGCGCTGCCCCGCCACATCGCGCGGCGCGGTGCTCCGCAGGCGACGGCCCCTCAGCAGGCGGCCTGAGGCCCTCGGCCTACTCGGCGGCGCGTTTCAGCAGTTCGCGGGCGTGCGCGAGCGACGTCTCGGTGGCGTCGCCCGACAGCATGCGGGCGATCTCGGCGGGACGCTCGTCAACGGAAAGCTGACGCAGGTCGGTTTCGGGAAGGGCGTTCTCGTCGCCGGCGGCCTTGCGCACCACGTAGTGAGCCTGCCCGCGCACGGCCACCTGCGCGAGGTGCGTGACGACGATCACCTGGTGCGTGCGCGCGAGGTCGGCCAGCACGTCGGCCAGGGCGACGGCGGTCGAGCCGCCCACGCCGGCGTCCACCTCGTCGAACACGAGCGTGTCCACGTCGTCTACCGCGCCGAGCACCACCTTGACGGCCAGCATGACGCGGCTCACCTCGCCGCCCGATGCGATGCGCGCGAGCGGGCGCGCCTGCATGCCGGTGCCGGGGCGGAACAGGAACTCCACCGCCTGCGGGCCCACCTTCGTCCACTGCGCGCGCTCGAGGGGGCGCAGGTCGCACACGAGTTCGGCGCCGCCCATTTCAAGGCGGCCCATCTGCGCCGTCACCGCCGCAGCGAAGCGCGGGGCGGCCTCGGCGCGCGCGTCCGTCAACGCCGCAGCCGCGTCCGCGAGCGCGGACTCGGCCCGGTCGACGTCCTGCTGCGCCGCGCGCTCGCGCTCGGCCGCGTCGTCCACGAGCGACACGAGGTCGGCGGCCTCGGCGCGGTGGGCCAGCACGTCTTCCATACGGGGGCCGTACGTGCGCAGCAAACCCTGCAGCGCGGCCATGCGCTCCTGCTGCTGAGCGAGCGCCTCAGGGTCGAACTCCACGCCCTCGCGGTAGTCGCGCGTCTCGCGCGCCATGTCTTCCAGCACGTACCCGGCCTCGCGCAGGGCATCGGCGAACTCGCCGAGCTTCGCGTCGTAGCGCGCCGCCGCGTCGAGCGCCGAAACCGCGCCGCCCAGCGCGTCGATGGCGCCTTCCTCGCCCGCGAGCGCCTCGTGCGCCGCGTTCGCGGCGACGGCGAGCGCTTCGGCATGTTCCACGCGACCGAGCTCCTCCAGCAGCTCGTCGTACTCGCCCTCGCGCGGATCCACCGCGTCGATGCGCTGCAGCACGAAGCGCGCTTCGTCGAGCTTCGCGGACGATGAGGCGCCCGCCTCGCGCACGCGCGCGAGCTCGACCGCGGCAGCTTGCGCGGCGGCGAACGCGGCTTCGTAGGCTGCCCGCGCCGACGCGACGGCCTCGCCGGCCCATGCGTCGAGCATGCGCACGTGGAGCGCAGGCTTCATGAGCTGCTGATGCTCGTGCTGACCGCACAGGTCGATGGTGGGCGCCACGGCGCGCGCGAGCTCGCCGACGCTCGCCATGCGGCCGTCGAGAGAGACGCGCGAGCGGCCGTCGGCGGTCACGCGGCGCGTGGCGACGAGCTCGGCTTCGGCGAAGGATTCGGCGGCGGGTTCGTCGGAGGGGTCGGCGGCCACGAGGCGCGGAACCGCGCCGTAGAACCTTCCGGACACGGTGAGGGCTTCTTCCCCGTCGCGCACGGCGTCCTTGTCGGCGCGGGAGCCCATGAGCAGTTTCAAGGCGGAGAGCAGGGCCGTTTTGCCGGCGCCGGTTTCTCCGGTGAGGACGGTCAGCCCGCGCGCGGGCACGAGCGCGGCCTCGCGGATCAACGCGAGGTTCTCAACTTGGATCTCATCGATCATCGCGTACCTCTTTACCTTCTGCTCGATCTTGAACCACCAAGTATACCAGCGTCGTCGCATCCCACAAAAGGCGTTTCCCGAACCGCGCGAATCCAACGCGTTTCCAGCGCGCTTTGAATGCGCATCACTGCGGATTGCCGGCGGATTGTCTGCCTGCAACCAATTCTTGCGGGCAAATTCCAATCAAAAGCGCTGGTGGCAACCGTACCGCAACCGCAGAATGAGCGTCGTGAACACCGTACCGACGAATTCAAAGGAGCACCCCATGAACACCCCACCCCCTTCTTCCGACGCCAACCGCGGGCCCCTCGCCGCCGTGGGCGGACGGCGCTTGCCCCGCCGCTGGCTGGCCGCCGTCGTCGCCGTCTGGACCGGCTTCGCGTTCACCAGCTTCGCCACCATGGCAGCAAACTACGCGGCGGTCTGGTACGTCACCGAAACCACGGGCAGCCCGCTTGCCCTGGCCATCGTGTACGTGTGCGCGTTCTTGCCGGTGGGGCTACTGGCCCCGCTCGGCGGCGTGGTGGCCGACCGCTTCAACCGCAAGCGCGTCATCATTCTCTGCGACCTGTTCATCGCTGCCATGGCGCTCGTCGTAGGCGCGGTTATCGCCATCGGCCACGTCTCGTTCCCGCTCGTGCTGGTGATGGCCACCGCATGCGGCGTGGCGCAGGCGTTCCGCACCCCCTCGTTCAACGCGGCCATGCCGCTGCTCGTGCCCGAGAAGCACCTGCTGCGCGTCAACGCGCTCGATAACCTGCTGAGCAGCATTTCCATGATCTGCGCGCCCGCCCTGGGCATCTTCCTCTATACGACGATCGGGTTTCAGGCCGTCATGTTCCTCGATGCCGCGGGCGCGCTGCTGTCGGTGCTGGCCATGCTGACCGCCGCGGTGCCCACCATCGTCGCGCACGACGTGGCGAACCAGAGCGCGTTTGCGAACGTGAAGTCCGGCTGGCACGAGCTGTCCGCGACGAAGGGGCTGCCGGTGGTCGTGCTGTGCGTGGTACTGGGCATGATGGCGTACGGGCCGCTCGATTCCATCCTGCCGCTCATGGTGTCGTCGCACTTCAACGGCAACGGCTACATGGCGTCGCTCGTGACGGCCGTGTTCGGCATCGGCATGCTGGCCGGCTCGGCCGCGCTCATGGTGCGCGGCGGCAGCACGTGGCTCGCACGCATCATCGCCGTGGCCGCCATCGTCGTGGGCGCGGCGACGACGGTTGCCGGACTGCTTCCCACCAGCATGTTCGTTGCGTTCGTCGTGGCCATTGGCGTGATGGCCGTGGCGTGCGCCGGGTTCAACGGCCCGCTCATGACGCTCATGCAGAAGAACGTGAGCGAGGAGAAGCTCGGCCGCGTCATGGGGCTGCTGTCGGCGTTCATGGGCCTCGGCATCCCGCTGGGAACCGCGCTGGGAGGCGCGGTGGCGCAGGGCATCGGCGTGACGAGCTTCTTCGTGGTGGACGGCGTGGTCATCCTGGGTCTGGGAGCGCTGCTCGTGTTTCTGCCGAGCGTACGCGCCCTCGACCGGCGCACGAACGCGCTGAGCGCGACGCAGCCCGCCGCCGAGACGCCGGCAATGGAACCGAGCGCAGCTGAGTAAACAGCCGTAGATTCCCGCAGGTCAACGCCGCGCCCGTTCAACGCGTGAGAAACGCGAGGGACGGGCGCGGCGTTTTTGCTTGATGTGCGCTGGAAACACGTTTGGGGCGCGCTGGAAAGACACAAGGCCCCGCAGGAAAACGTGCTGGATCGAGACGGCGTTTGACAGTGCCGCACGCCATCGGCGCGTAGAATCAGCTGGCTATACTGATAAGCAGGAAACGCCCGGCGGCATGGTACCTCTCCCTCTCACTATTCTAGATGAAAAGAGGTGATGACCATGACCGTGTTGGAGTTGATTGCGTTGGCGATTTTGCTCTTGGAGCTTGCTTCTCGCACCATCGAGCTGTACCTGGTGATAAGAGACGCGCTCCTAACCCGGAGGGGAAAGGAGCGCCACCGTTAAACCCAAACCGCCGAAGCGATTCTTAGAGCCGTGGGGAGTCAACAGCTCCCTGCGGCTCGTCTCGTAGTATACCCTCCTCTCGTCCACGTTTGCAAGCTTCGTATCTGGTGCGTTACAGGGCGAAGCGGTCCTTTGTCGCTATTGGCTTCTTCTTTTCTCGGTGCTGCTCCATGAGGTACAGCACGCAGTCGGTGCGGTTGCAGGCGCGCAGCAGCTCGATTTGCCGGTCGAAGGTGCGCTCGTCGATGAAGCCGGCTCGCAGCAGGGCTTCCACCATGGCGCGGTCGCCTTCGGCCGCGACGCGATGGAGCGCTTCGGCCTCCTGCTCGCGCAGCCGGGCCACCAGCACCGCACGCGTCGTGTCGTCCAAACGGTATGGCACGGCCAAACGATGCAGCACCGCACCCAGCTTGTCGGGCAGGTTCTTGCCCGAACGCAGCAGCTCGTCGTAACGAGCGTAGTCGAACGGAACCCCATCGGAGGCCGGGTCCACGAGGAAGCACGTCAGAAGCTGATCGGCCGATACGTGCACGACGGTGCCCGTGTGCTCGAGGCGACAGACCGCGTACTCGAAGCTGCCCTCGCCGATGGAGCGCACGCTGGCGGGAATGGGCACGGGGCCCTCGAGGATGCGCGAGCAGAAGCAATGCGCGCCGATGACCTCGAGGCCCTCGGGAAGCGCGAGTCGCTTCGTGCCGCGGCATGCGTTGTCGCGCTCCACGAGGCGCACGGTGTCGGCCACCACGAGCGATGCAGGCGCATACGGCAGCGCACGCACGCCGATGCGCACGAGCGGACGACCCTCCACCGCCCGCGGTAGCACGAGCACGTCCTCCGGCGCCGGCGCCCCCGCGGCGACGAAGGCCTGCTCGCCGGGCGACGGCGCATGCGCCACCCCGCTCTGCCCACGCGCCGCCGCGGCGCGGACGGCGGCCGCAGCCGCAAACCGCTTCGACACCGAGGTGGGCGCGGACGGCCCCGCCACCAGCACCGCACCGGCTTCGTCGAAGTCGTACCAGCACCCCTCGAGCTCGACGGCGCGCGGCCCCGCAAGGCGCACGCCGCGCGCCGCAAGCGTCCGCGCCGCAGGCGCCGCTTCCGAGCACAGCCACACGGCGTCGTCCCAGCCCTTCGCATCCACGCGCGCCAGCGTGGGCGGGCACGCGACCACCGCAGGCGGCTCGCATCCCGCCGCGAACGCCGACGCGCCGATGCGCTCGACGCCGTCCGGCAACGACACGCGCGCATCATACGGCGACGCCAAAAACAGCAGCGACGCCCCGTCGTCGGCGAACAGGTTGCCGTCAACCGCGCAGAATCGCTCGTTGCGCGCATCCACCGAATACTCGCGACGCTTGAGGCGCGGCGACACCCCCGCGAGGTCGCACGGCTGCTCGCCCAGCATGCGCACGCCGGCACCCACGTGAATGTGGAGCGCCGACAGCGCCAGAAACGCATTCGAGCCGACGCGCTCCACCGTATCGGGAATGACGAGCAGCCGCACCCCGACGCCCTGCACAAAACGACGCGCGAACGCCTCGGCCGCCACGCGCTTCACCGGCACGCCGTCGATGTACGCGGGAAGCGCCACCACGAGCCCTTCCGCATGCCCGATCGCCGCCGCACAGCGCCGCAGGTCCACCGCAACAAGGGCGTAGCCGTCCTCGTCGCGCCGCACGCCGATGGCGCCACGCATGTCCGCCGCACGCGCCGCGACCTCGCGCGCGTCGGCTTCTCCCGGCGCCCCTTCCTGCTCGATGGCCTGGGAAAGCAGCTCTTCGCGCTCCTCGTCCGTCAAGCCCATGCCCAGCGCGCCCACCACCAGCAGGTCGCCGTCGGTGCCCGCGTCCTTCGAAGGTTCCGCCTCCCACGCCCGATAGGCCGGAAGCTGCGGCGACCACACCTCGCCCTCCACCGCCCGCGCGGCGTCCAGCACGTTCACTTCACGGACGGCAAGCGTCGGCATATTTTTGTGCATTTGCTCAATGAGATCATCAACAGGAGTATCAACGTCGTAGAACACCAGATCATCCGTAGACATAGTTTCGTGCTACCTCCCAAAACTTATCGGTGCGCTCGTTGTTTACCACCCGCTTCCCCCATGCTACACTGCCCGTAGCCGCGAAGGCAAGCGCCAAAAAGCGCGCGCCGCCTCAACGCTGCACGCGTCGTCCGTCGAAGGAGCCGCCATGGCGACCGAATCGGTCGAGCCGCTTGCCCGCCAAGCCCTCGACCTCGCAAAAAATGCCCTGCTCGTGAATCTGCGCTTCATGAACGCCGCATTCGCGCGCCTCGCTCCGCTCCCTCTCCGCAACGCCACGCTCGCCACCGACGGCGCGCACCTGCGCTACGACCCCGCCGCCCTCGCGCGCCTCTACGCCGACGAGCCGAACGAGCTGACGCGCGCCTACTTCCACCTCGTGCTGCACAACGTGTTCTTGCACCTCTACCCTGGCGAGCACATCGACCCGCTGCGATGGGACACCGCCTGCGACATCGTGGTAGAGCGCACCATCTCCGAGCTCGACCTACCCGCCACGCGCACGACCCGCGCCGCGCGGCAGCACGCCACGCTCGCGCGCATCGACGCCGCATTGCCGCTGGCCACAGCCGAAACCGTCTACCGCTTCCTCGGCGACGAGGGCCTTGCCGATGCCGAGCTGGCCGATCTGCGCGCGCCCTTCTACGTGGACGACCACGAGCCGTGGTATCACCTCCAGGCTGCCGAAAGCGACGCGGATGCGGCAACCGAGGAAGGCCGCCGCGCCGAGGAGCAGGACGGAGCGCCTACCACGCAGGCGCACGCCGCCGCCGAAAACGGCACCGACGTCGACCTGCCGCCCGAAGCGTCCCGCGCCAAGAAGAGCCACGCGTCGCATCGCGGCATGGACCCCGCCGACATCACGCAGAAGCAGGCGCCCGAGAACGCGAAACCTTCCGTGGGAGAGCGCTTCGCCGACACGGTGAACCTCGACCGCTCGCGCGAGCAATGGAAGAACGCCGCGCTCGAGATGGGCGTGCAGCTCGACGCGTACGCGAAGCTGTGGGGCGTGAAGGGCGCGAACCTCGCCATGAACCTGCGCGCCGTGACGCGCGAGAAGCAGGATTACCGCGAGTTCCTGCGCAAGTTCGCGCGCATGGGCGAGCAGATTCGCGTGAACGACGACGAATTCGACTACGTCTACTATTGTTACGGCCTCACGCGCTACGGCAACCTCCCGCTCATCGAGCCGCTCGAGTACGTGGAAGAGAAGCGCATCCGCGACTTCGTCATCGCCATCGACACCTCGGCCTCGACGAAGGACGGCCTCGTTCGCCGCTTCATCGAGAAGACCTACGGCATCCTCAGCGCGGAGACGAGCTTCTTCGCCGACATGAACGTGCTCATCGTGCAGTGCGACGCCGCCATCGTGGACGTCGCCCGCATCGCGAACCTGCGCGATCTGGACGACTACCTCGATCATCTCGAAATCAAGGGCCTCGGCGGCACCGACTTCCGCCCCGTGTTCGCCTACGTGGACGACGCCCTTGAGCGCGGCGACCTCACGAACCTCGGCGGCCTCATCTACTTCACCGACGGTCAGGGCACCTACCCGGCCCGCAAGCCCGACTACGACACCGCGTTCGTCTTCGTCGACGACGCGTCCGCCGCCGCAAGCCCGCAGGTACCCACGTGGGCCATGAAGGTAGAACTCGACGAAACCGTCATCCTGGACGACTGAAAGGATCAGACCGATGGACATCAAGCAGGCGAAAGAGCAGATTAAGAACGCGATGGTTGCGTACTTCGCGAAGGACGAGTTCGGCAACTACCGCCTGCCCACCGAGCGGCAGCGACCCGTGCTCCTGCTGGGCGCGCCCGGCATCGGCAAGACGGCCATCATGGAGCAGATCGCGCAGGACCTCGACGTGGGGTTCGTGTCGTACTCGATGACGCACCACACGCGGCAAAGCGCGCTCGGCCTGCCGTTCATCGCGAAGAAGACGTACGACGGCGTGGAGTACGACGTGTCCGAGTACACGATGAGCGAGATCATCGCCGCGGTGTACGACGCGATGGAAGCCACCGGCAAGCGCGAGGGCATCCTGTTCCTCGACGAGATCAACTGCGTGTCGGAAACGCTCACGCCCGCCATGCTGCAGTTCTTGCAGTACAAGATTTTCGGCCGGCATCGCGTGCCTGACGGCTGGATTGTGGTGACGGCCGGCAACCCGCCCGAGTACAACCGCACGGCGCACGACTTCGACATCGCCACTTGGGACCGCCTCAAGCGCATCGACGTCGAGCCCGACTTCGCCGCTTGGCGCGACTTCGCCGTGGAAACGGGCGTGCACCCCGCGGTGCTCACGTACCTCGACATCGAGCGCGGGCACTTCTACCGCGTGGAAACCACCGTGGACGGCAAGTCGTTCGTCACCGCGCGCGGCTGGGACGACCTCTCGGCCATGATGAAGCTGTACGAAGAGCAGGGATTGCTCGTCGACGAGCTGCTGATCGGGCAGTACGTGCAGAATGCCGAAATTGCCAAGCGTTTCAGCGTGTACTACGACCTGTTCACGAAGTACCGCGCCGACTACCAGATCGATCGCATTCTGGAAGGCGTCGCCGACGACGCCGTGCTCGACCGAGCGCGCGCCGCCGGTTTCGACGAGCGCGTGTCGCTCATGGGGTTGATCACCGACGCCCTCGGCGGACGGGTGCGTGACACCGTGCTGGAAGAGCGAGCCGTGGAATTCGCGCACGGGATGCTGGTGGAGATGCGAGACGAGGAAACCCCGTCCGCACTCCTTCCCCATCTGCGCGCCCTCTCCTCGTCGCTCCAAACGCGACTCGACACCGAGCGCAAGGCGGGCTTGCTCTCCGACGAGAAGTACGTGGCTTACGAGCGCACGCTTGCGCTGCTCGACCGGGCGCTGCGTCTGGAAACCTCCGGCCGCAACGTCGTGTTCGACGACGTCAAGGCCCTCTTCGCCAACATGGTGGACGCGCTCGACGCGCGCATTGCGGCCACGTCGGCAGCGCTCGACAATGCGTTCCGCTTCGTGGAGGACGCCTTCGGGTCGGGGCAGGAGATGCTGCTGCTCGTCACCGACCTGTCCGTGAACCGCTACAGCATGGCGTTCATCAACGACCACGGCTGCGAGCGCTACTTCGCCCACAACGAGGACCTGCTGTTCTACGAGCGCGGCGCCGACCTCGCCGACCGCATCAACCGCCTCGACCTCACGAGCGAGAACGGAGAGAACGGCGAGCACTAGGAATCAGGCAAGAAAAACGAACGGGTGTTTCACGTGAAACACCCGTTCTCGCATCGCTAGGCGCAGTATGCGCGGATGGCGTCGCGGAGGAACGCCGCCGCGCCCGGAGCGATGGCCTCGTAGTACGCCTTGAAGCGGTCGTCGGCCACGTACATCTCGGCGATGCCCTGATGCGCCGCCTTCGAATACGTCCCGTCCTTCCAAAACGCGCTCAGCCACTGACGGTGCAGGTCGGCCGCGCGCTGGGCCTCCTCGCCCGCCGGGTCGCCCGTTGCCATGGCCGCCACGAGGGCGTCCTTGATCTCCTGTTCGAGCGCCTGCGTGCGCTCGAACTGCTCCTGGCTCATGCCCATCACCTTCGCGTTGCTCGCGTCCGCAGCATCGTCGCCCCAGCGCTCGCGCACCTCTTCGCCGTACTTCTGCTCGTTCTTGTCCACAAAGCCTTGCTTGAAGGCCTCGAACTTTTCCTGGTCGTTCATCTCGTCAGATCCCTCCATACAGGCGAGCGTCTTCTCCACGCTCGCAATCAGTCCGTCTAAACGCTGTTTGCGCAGGTGCAGTTCGCGCAGGTGGCCAGCCAACGCGTCGCGCGCATCGAAGGCGGGGTCGTCAAGCAGCCGCTTGATGTCCGCGAGCGGCATATCCGCCTCGCGGTACAGCAGCACCTGCTGCAGCCGGTCGACTTCGGCCGTCCCGTAACGACGGTACCCGTTCCGAGCGCGCCGTGCACGCACCAGACCCAGCTCATCGTAATGGTGCAGCGTCCGCACCGTGCATCCCGACAACGCGGCCAACTCGTGCACCGTGTACCCGTCGTCCGTTCGTTCCCGCTCCATGAGCGCCTCCTTCCTGTGCGCCCCCAGTGTAAGCCCTCACGTAACGTGAGGGTCAAGCGAAAATCCCGGCGAATATCCCGCTTTGTCGCGCGCCTATGCGTTGCCTGGGGTGTTCTTGAGGTCCGCCGCCCGCAAGCCGTTGGCTTTAGCCCGCGTCGAAAACGATCAGTCGACCGCTCATCTCGTTCCTCCCATGCGCAGCTTCAGCACGTCTTTCGGGCACGCGTCGGCGCAGGCGGCGCACTGGATGCACTCCGCGTCGACGATTGCACCCTCCCGCAGCAGCGCCTCCACGGGCAGGCTCATCGGACACGCCTTCTCGCATTTCCCGCACCCGATGCAACGGTCGGCCTCGGGCTCGATGTGCAGCTGCGGCAGGTGCAGCGCGCGGCCCAGCTTGCCGCCGAGCACCATGAACGGCGCCATCCAGCAGATGCAGTGGCACATGGCGCGCCGCCCCAGAAACAGGTTCGGGATGAAGAACAGGGCCACGATGCCGAAGTAGATGGGAAGCCCCAGCGGGCTGTTCATCGACACGCCGCCGGGAATGCCCGCGAGCGGCTCGACCATGGTGAACCCGCCCGCCACCCAGGCGCACGCGATGATAGAGCACAGCCACGGCACCCAGATGACGTACTTGATGCGCGTGCGCCATCCCAGCTTCGCCGGCTTGCCCACCGCCGTGGCCCCGAGTTCCTGCAAACCGCCCGCAGCGCACAGCCACCCGCAAAACGCGCGGCGCAGCACGAGCGACATGAAAAACTGCGTGGCGAACACGAGCGCGCTTGCCACGACCGCGCCCGACAGCGCGCCCTCGATGATGAGCACCGGCGAGAAATAGAAGATAGTAACGGGAAACAGCAGGAACGATACGAGCAGCACAAGGCGTCGCGCTCGCTGTCGCGTCGCCCCCGACCCCCGGGCGCTCATGCGCGCACCATGTTCACGAAGCCGTGGAACGCGCGGTCCATGCGCTCGAGCAGCTCCTCGTCGGTGAACTCCGCGCCCGTTGCCAGCATGGCGGCCATGCCGTGCACGAACACGATCATGTTGAGGTACAGCTCGCGCGCCGCCTCGGGTGACAGATGCCCCAACTCCTCGATGCACTGCTGCACGCCGTCGATGGCCACGCTTTCGTACACCTCCTCGAAGCCCGTCGCATGCATGTGCGGCGACAGGTAGAGAAAGTGGAACAGCGTGCGCTCGGTGCGCGCCAAGCGCAGGTGCGCAAGACCGTTGGACTCGAATGCGTTGCACCCGTCGTGCTCGTGCTCGCGGTTGTAGGCGCCCACCCACGCCCGCGCATGGTCGTACAGCGCGCGCACGAGGCCGTCCATGTCGCCGAACAGGCTGTAAAGGGGCTGCACCGAGCACCCGGCTCGCTGCGCCACCGTTCGCGCGCTGAGCGTCGATTCCCCCTGCTCACGCACGATAGCAAGCGCCGCATCCAGCACGTGCTCCCTGCTCACCCTCTGCTCCGGCATCGTTCGCCTCCCATGCATAACACTCGTTATATTACGGTTGTAATATAACGAGGGGAGAGCACGGTGTCAAGAACGTTTTTTCCACTGCGAAATAGGTGGTGCAGCCGCACGGTTTATCGCATAGAATGAACGGATACTGAAGGGGGGATGTGTTATGTCGCACATTCTGAACGCGCGGCCGCTCCGCGCACTTTTCGCTTCGCTGCTCCTCGTTTTGGCCATCCCCGCCCTCGCCTTCGCGAGCCCTTCGGCGCTCAATGGCAGCGGGACTTCCGACGACCCGTATCAGATAGCCACTGCTAACGACCTCAGGACGCTTGCGAGCGAAATCGGCAGCAGCGGCACCAATTTCTCGTACGTTCTCATGAACGACATCGCGTTCGATGCGACGCAAGAAAATGGCTATACCCCCCCCCAGGCACATTTAAGGGCACCTTCGACGGGGACGGTCACTCAATCAGCGGCATAAACACCACCGGTCGCTCAGCGCTGTTCCAAGTGGTGAACGGCGCTACCATCAAAAATCTCACCATCAAAGACTCGCTTGTCACCTCAAGCGACGGTTACGTTGGCGCCTTCGCGGCCACGTCGGACAACTCGAAGTTCGAGAACTGCACGAATGAGGCCACGATAGACGGCACGAAAATCGTGGGCGGAATCGTCGGAAATCCGAAATCCACAGAGTTCCTGGACTGCACGAACAACGGAAACGTCACAGGTGGAAACCAGGTCGGCGGTATCGCCGGATTTTCCAGTTACGACTGCATATTTACCCGCTGCGTCAACAACGGCACCATCACCTCGCTCGGAAACGATGGCAAAGCAGGCGGCATTATCGGGCAGAGCGACCACGACGCATTCGTCAACTGCTACAACACCGGCGAATTCGTGGGAGCGGTGTATGGCGGAGGCATAGCGGGAACGCTGAATACCCTGAACTCCTCCGTTCCCTCAACCGGGCTTTTCAACTATCAAGAGGCTACCGGAAGCTACAGCAAGGGCGGATTGACCGGGTTTTCCTACCTCTATTACACGTTCAGGGGCGTCTATTACCACATCGACAAGCTCGCTTCCGGAGCAACCAACCAAAGCATGATCGCCCCCAAGCAAAAACCTCTCGAAGCGTTCCAGAACGGCGAGGTGGCCTACCTGCTCAACACGGATGACGGCAAGGCAGCCAACTCCGGCACGTGGTCGCAGGGTGCCGACCATCCCGTGTTCGCCGATAGCTCCACCTTCCTTGCCACGCAGCGCATCACGTTCACCGATGTCGACGGCACGTTCAAGTACGCCTACACCCGGGCGGACGGGTCGGTCGTCGCGCCGGCGTTCAACAACGTGGTCTCCTGGCGGGACGCCGCCGGCAACGCCGTGGATCTCGCAGGGCCCTTCACGGCAGACACCACTGTGTTCGCCGTCGCGAAACCTCCCTTCGAAGGAGCGGGCACGGACGACGCGCCCTATCGGATCGAAACCGCCGAGCAGCTTTCCGCGCTCTCCCAGTACACGGCAGACAGCAACGCCAAGTTCGCCAACAAGTGCTGGAAGCTGATGGACGACATCGCGTTCGACAGCACCCAAACGGACAACTTCGCCGCTATCGGCACCTCGACCGCCCCCTTCACCGGCACGTTCGACGGGAACGGCCACACCATCAGCGGCATCAACACCACGGGCAGCGCAGCGCTCTTCGGCGAGACGGGCAGCGCCGCCATCAAGAACCTCGTTCTCACCGACACCGTCGTGAACAACGCGAGCGAGGGAGCGGTAGGCGCGTTCGCGGGCAAGGCGAACGGCACGACGTTCGAAGGCTGCACGAGCAGCGGCACGGTAGGCGGCAACGCGAACGCTGGCGGATTCGTGGGCAACGCGCAGAACTCCTCGTTCACCGACTGCACGAACACGGGGGCGGTGACCGGAGCGAACGGAGGGTTCGACAGCGTCGGCGGCATCGCAGGTCGCTCAACCGGCAGCACCTTCTCCCGCTGCGTCAACACAGGGTCCCTCACAGCGATCGGCAAGGACGGCTCCGCCGGCGGCATCTCGGGCGTCACCGGCACCTCCGGAGACACCGGCGCCTTTACCGCCTGCTACAATACGGGAACGATCACCGGAACCTCTGTCGGCGGCGGCATCGCGGCCACGCTGAACGGCACGTACGACCTGAATGATCTGTTCAACCTTGAAGAAGTAAGCACCTCGCCGGACATTCAAGGCGGCATTATCGGCCTCATCTACGATTCCGCGACCGTTCGGGGCGACGGCTACTACCATGTCGATCGCACAGCCGCCGGAAAGGGCCTCGGAAACAGCCTAGCCAACGGTCAGAAAACCCTCGACGCATTCGCAAGCGGCGAGGTGGCCTGGCTGCTCAACACCAAGGGAGGAACCGAGCCCTCGAGCGCCACCTGGTGCCAAGACGCGACCCATCCCGATTTCGCCGGCGACGGCGCCATCGCCACCTGTCGCATATCGTTCAAAACGGTGGACGGCTCGAAGCTGAGCCCCGTCTTCACCCGCGCGGACGGCACCATCGACCTGCCCGCGCTCGACCACACCGACTCCTGGCGGCACGAAGACGGCACCACCGCCGCCTCCGGGGACGTCTACGCGCAGGACGAAACCCTCACGGCCATCGGGCCATTCCCGTTCGAGGGAGCGGGCACAGCCGAAGACCCCTACAAGATTGGCACGCCCGAGCAGCTTGCGCTCCTATCGAAGTACACCGCCGAACGCAACGACCTGTTCCTCGACAAGTCCTGGGAGCTGATAAGCGACATCGCGTTCGACCCATCCCAGAGCAACAACTTCACCGCTATCGGCACGTTCGCCAACACGGGAGACAACGATCGCGACCAGCCCTTCAGCGGGTCGTTCGAAGGCAACGGCCACACCATCAAAGGCCTCGCCATCAATCAATACGACAGCGCTGACTCGATTGCGCAGGGCCTGTTCGCCAGCATTGAGAACGCGCGCATCAGCAACGTCATCGTTGAGGGATGCACCATCGAAGGCACGTACCTCGCCGGCGGCATCGCAGGTCAGGCCAAGAATTCAACCATCACCGCATGCACGAGCAAGGACAACCGCATTTCCACCAAAGAGCAGTCGGGAGGCAGCGTCCCGCTCGATGGCGCGGGCGGTATTGTGGGGTACCTGGCCGACGGCACGAGCAAGAGCGCCAAGAGCGTGGGCACCGCCGTGTCGAACTGCTTCAACGACAGCTCCGTCATTGCCAACCTCAGCCCCGGCGGCATCGTCGGCGAGCTTGAATCGCACGGCGGCACGGTGGCCAACTGCTTCAACAACACGACCGACATCAGGGTCTACGATACAAGCGCGCCGCGCGAAACGGGCGCCATCATCGGCTGGAACAAGTGGGAGGACGGGTGCAGCAACAACTTCTTCCTCGAGGCGGCCAACCTGAGCGGCGGATACAACCCGAGCGGGCCCGCCCCCAGCACCGGAACCACGTCCGCAACCGAGGCGCAGATCGAAAACGGCGAAGTGGCCTACCTGCTGCAAAAGGCGAACAGCGAGTACGTATGGGGCCAGAAGCTGAACAGCGAAGGCAAAACCACGCCGTGGCTCTACGCGAAACCGCAAACGCCGCCCGATCCGGGCAATCCCGATCCGACGCCCCCGCTCGCGCCCGAGCAGGTGTTCCAAGTCACCTTCGTCAAACCGAACAACGACGTGGTCGCCGTGCTGTACACGAACAACAAGGGCGATGCGCTCGTGCCGCCCGCGCTCCCGCGGAAGTACCGCGCCTGGAACGTCACCGACTTCGGCAACGTCACGAGCGACCTCACCGTGACGGCTCTCGAGAACGCGCTGACCGCAGCGGCATTCGAGGCGATGCCCGCCGTGCCCTACAACGGCACCGCGCAGGAGCCCGCCCTGACCGCAGCCGACCCCACGCTCACCGCCGACGACTTCACCGTCGCGTACGAGCGCAACAAGGACGTCGGCACGGCGAAGGCGACCGCGACGGCTACCGAACACGGCAACTTCACCGGCAGCGTCACGCTCGAGTTCGCCATCGAGCGACAGGCGCTCACGCCGCAGCTTGCAGGCGTCGTCGCACCGAAGGCCTACGACGGGAAAACCAACGTTGAAACGCCCGCGCTCGCGTTCGACGGGCTTGCCGCGGGCGAGTCGCTTGCATGCGGGACGGACTACGAGGAGACGGCGGCCTTCGACGATGCCGAAGTGGGCACCGGCAAGGCGGTCACCGTCGCCGTGAAGCTCCTCGACACCGCCGTCACCCGCAACTACGCGCTGGCCTCCGACACGCTTTCCGCCACCGGCGACATCGTCAAAGCCGTGCCTGCGGTGGCCTCGTGGCCGTCCGCGTCGGTCGTGTACGGCCAGCAGCTGAAAGACGCCGCGCTCGACGGCGGCGAAGGGTCGCTTCCGGGCTCGTTCGCCTGGGAGGACGAGACCGTTGTGCCCGACGGCGCAAACCTCACGCATACGATGCTCTTCCAACCCGACGACGCCGATCACTACGCCGCGGTGCCCGGCCCTATCGAGGTGGAGCTCCGCAACGCCACGCCCCAGTTCACCGAGCTTGCAAGCTCCATCGAGTACGGCCAAACGCTCAAGGACGCCGCGCTGGCGGGCACCGGCACCAACCCGCACAACGGCGTTGTGGTGTCCGGCACCTGGAGCTGGCAAGACGACGGCACGCGTCCCGCGCAGACGGGTTCCTACTCCGCCGCGTTCGCCCCGATTTCGGACGAGGACGGCAAGACGCACTACGACCCCGTCATCGCGAACGTGACCGTGCAGGTGAACGAGACGACGCCCGTCATCGCCATCGACCTGCCCACCGTGCAGATTCGCGGCCAGAAGGTAACCGTCCACGCGACGGCGAAGAATCCGCACGACAGCGCCTTCGCCGACCGGCTGCCGCAGGAGGTCGCGCTTTCCTACCGTATCGGCGACGGCGCCGAGATCCCGTTCGACGGCGCGTTCACCATCCCGGCGGACGCCGCTCCGAACACGGAGATCACCGTCACCGCCGCCACCGAAGCGGTGCCGGGCGCGTACCGGGCCGCTTCGCAGACCGCCGTGCTGCGCGTGACCGACAAGAACGTCATCGACCCGTCGCGCCTGCATCTGACGCAGGACAACCTGACCTACGGCTCCACGCCCAATCCATCCTACCGCTTCGACGGGTCGTCGTCAGGAAACGCTGCTTGGACGGTGCTCTACAGCGCCGATGGCGGCGCCACCTTCGCGTCCGACGCGCCCCGAAACGCCGGGTCGTACCTGGTCAAGGCCGTTTACGAAGACGACACGAACCAGGGTGAGATCACGACCGGCTTCAAGATCGAACCGCGCGACCTCGTCATCGGCGTCGTCCTCTCGAAGACGTCGTTGAACGTCGGCGAAGCCCTGCCCACGGCCGCCCTGTCCTACGAAGGCCTGCTTGAGAACGAACAGCTGACGCCCGACCAAGAGACGGTCTTCGCCGGGTTCCCTGCCGACAGCGCGAAGGCGGGCACGTACACCGTGCGGTGGGCGAACCGCGACGAGATGCTACAGGCCATCGAAGCGCTCGACGGCGCGGCGAACTACCGCATCAGCGTGACGGACACCGCCGCCTTCTCCATCAAGGAAACCAACGGCGGCGGCATCCCCGATCCGAAGCCGCTCCCGCCCCTCAAGCCGGGCGACGCGGGCACGTCGGGCGCTCCGGGCGGCGCGGGCACCCCGGGCGATGCGGGCTCGCCGAGCGCTGCGGGTTCGGCCTCGACGAAAACGGGCGATAGCACCGCCGTGTTCGCATGGATCGCCCTGTTGGCCGCGTCGGCCGGGGTCATGATTGCCGCAGCGGTGCGCCTGCGCAAGCAGCCGCGGTAACGACAACCGTAAAACCCAACGTCAAAGACGCCGGACGGCTTTCCGCCATCCGGCGTCTTCTCGTTTCGCCGCCTTCCGTACGCCTTACATCCCCGTTTCAGGGGCTTGACGGCAAGGCATCGGGGAAAGCACGGCTCGCCATCGAAACCCCGTTGCGAAATTCAGCGCGCGCGGAGGGCCATACAATCAGCGCGAAACTTGTTCACAACGAAAGGAGACCTATCCATGAAGAACGTCGAAGAGAGGCGCAACCGCTCCATCGCCCGCGAATCCGACTTTCACGCGACCATGCGCGCGCCGCACATCGACAAGACGGCCATCAGCCCGTATGACGATTACTGCGACGGCTACGGCATGCCGGGCGCGTACGGCAACGGCTACGTGTCCGTGCTGAAGGTGTCCGCCGGCGTCGTCGAGAAGACGAACGACGCCCTGGTCGACCGCATCGTCACGTACGACAAGGCCGAGGCCGCCGATGCCTACGTCGGACAGATCAACATGCTCACCGCTTCGTCGTTCTGCGGCATGGCCGGTCAGGTGTGGGGCTACGACGTCGCTCGTCACGACGACGTCGACAACGGCAAGAGCAAGCCGCTGTTCACCGCGAAGCAGTGGAACGATCGCGAGCTCAAGGTGTTCGACGCTCAACCGCTGCTGAACGCCGGCGTCGAGCTGTTCGGCACCGAAGACAACCGCCGCTACCACCCCATCCCGGGTGCGCACACCATCTGCGCGAACAAGGGCGTCGTCGCCTATCGCCCGAAGACCGACCGTCCTCTCAAGGACGGCGAGGGCTACGGCGTGTGGTCCTTCATCGCCATCTCCCTGTCCGCCGACCGCGACTTCGCCGCCGACCTGTTCATCGAGGATGCCGGCGTGTGGACCGAGAACGACAACGAAGAGGACATGATCAAGTTCCTCGAAGACCACCGCAAGGCCATCGTCTGGTCCGTCGTCGAGTGCGGCCGCGACCAGAACGTCGTGTACGACCGCACGTACGTCGGCTTCGCGCACCGCATGATGAAGCCGGGCGAGATCGGCAACGCCATCACGGTGGGCCCCTACGTCACCCTGGCGCGCAACGCCGTGCCTTCCACCGGCTTCGATTCCCTCAACGATCTGCACCTCACCGATTGGCTGAAGGAAATGGACTTCGAGCCGCTCACCAACCTCGACTAAGCACGTCTCCCCTACGCAATCCACCTTCGAGCCGCCCGGGTGGTCCCCGAGCGGCTCGAATACGTTAGACAAGGACTGGAAACATGGCAGATAAAACCGCTTCCGGTTCCGGCGGAACATCGGCCCAGGACAGCTCGAAGAAAGTTGGCCTGATCGGCCTGGTGGGCATCGTCATCAGCGCCATGATCGGCGGAGGCATCTACAACCTCCCCCAGAACATGGCGGCAGACGCTTCCGCAGGAGCCATCATCATCGCCTGGGTGGTTACGGGCATCGGCATCTGGTTCATCGCGAACACGTTCCGCATCCTGTCAGCTGCCCGCCCCGAACTCACGAACGGCCTGTACACGTATGCCGAGAAGGGCTTCGGCAAGCTGATCGGCTTCTTCGTGGCGTACGGATACTGGATTTGCAACTGCTTCGCGCTTGTTGCCTATTCCGTGCTCGTCATGGCCACGCTGAACTACTTCGTGCCCGATTTCTCCGGCGGCAACAACATCCCGTCCATCATCGGCGGGTCCATCATCACGTGGATCATGTACCTGCTCGCCTTGCGCGGCGCGAAGTCCACGAGCTTCCTGAACATCATCGGCACCATCGGCAAGCTGCTGCCCGTCATCATCTTTATTCTGGCCGTGGCTACCGTGTTCAAGTTCTCGGTGTTCATGGAGGGTTTCTGGGGCATCAAGGACGGCATCGACCTTACGCTGAACTTCGACAACGTCATGCCGCAGGTGTCGTCCACCATGCTGGTCACGCTGTGGCTGTTCCTCGGCATCGAGGGCGCCGTGGTCGTGTCCGGCAAGGCGAAGTCGCAGGCCGCCGTGCGTAAGGCGACCACCATCGGCTTCCTCGTGACGCTTGCCCTGTACATCATCGTGTCGCTGCTGCCCCTCGGCGTGTACTCGCAGGCGGAAATCGGCAACATGGCCGACCCGTCCATGGCGGCCATCATGCTGAAATCGTTCGGCAGCTGGGGCGAGATCATGGTGAACGCCGGCGTTATCATATCGGTGCTCAGCTCCTGGCTCGTCTGGATGCTCATGCTGGGCGAGATGCCGCTGGCTGCATCGAAGAGCGGCATCTTCCCCAAGATGTTCACGAAGGAGAACAAGCAGGGTTCGCCCTCCACGTCGCTTCTGTGGACGACCATCGTCATTCAGGTGGTGCTCATCGCCTCGTTCTTCATCGGCAGCAACGCCTGGACCACCATGATCAGCATCACGAGCGTCATGGCGCTGCCGTGCTACTTCTTCTGCACGTTGTTCCTGTTCAAGATCGCCTACAAGAAGGAATACCCCAGCGGCATCTTCGCCAGCCGCGGGATGGCCATCTTCACGGGCGCAGCCGGTTCGCTGTACGGCTTATGGCTCATCTACGCCGCGGGCCTCAACTACCTCATGGTGGCCTGCATCGTGTACGCCGTGGGCCTGCCGCTGTACATCGCGGGCGTGAAGCAGCACGACCCGAAGGCGAAGCTGTTCTCGTCGCGATCCGATAAGATCATCCTCGCCGTGGTGCTGGCGCTCGGCATCGCCGGCCTCATCTACTCGGTCATCACGTTCGGCAACATCCACATCTAGCCAACCTCGCTTGGCGCGATGTCGAAGGCCCGGAGCCGCCCAGCGGCCCGGGCCTTTTTGCGCGCCCGCCTCTCCGCCTTTCCGCGCCCTGCTGCTCTCCACCTCCCCTGCCCTTCTCTCTTTACCTTCCCTTTACACAGCTTTTACCGATTCTTAAGCGGTTTGGAAATCTTGCAGGGTCGCGGCGCGCCACCTGGGACTTTCCGTGCGGATACGCCATGCTGGAAGCTATCGACGGCAAGAGGAGGTCCCATTCGTGAAGGGCGCAACCGGAGTCATCATCAATTTCGTGCGCGGATTCTGCATGGCGCTGGCCGACAGCGTGCCGGGCGTATCAGGCGGTACCGTCGCGTTCCTGCTGGGCTTCTACGACCGCTTCATCGGCTCGCTCGACGACCTGTTTCACGGCACGAAGCAGGCGCGCTTCGCCGCCCTGCGCTTCCTGCTCAAGCTGGGTCTGGGCTGGGTAGTGGGCTTCGGGCTCTCGGCGCTCGTGCTCACCAGCTTCTTCGACTCGCACATCTATGCGGTGAGCTCGCTGTTCATGGGCTTCATCGTGTTCGCCATCCCCATCGTCGTCCGGGAAGAACGGCAGGCGCTGAAGGGACGGCTGGGAAACCTCGTGTTCGCCGGGGCGGGCATCGCGCTCGTGGTGGCGGTGACGCTGTTGAGTCCGGCCGCAGGCACGGGCATCGACGTGGCGGCGGGCAGTCTCGATGCGGGGCTCGTGGCGTACGTGTTCTTCGCGGCCATGGTGGCCATCTCGGCCATGGTGCTGCCCGGCATTTCGGGCTCCACGCTGCTGCTCATCTTCGGGCTGTACGTGCCCATCATGGGCGCGGTGCGCGCCGTGATGGGACTCGACCTGGCCTATCTGCCTATCCTCGTCGTGTTCGCCGCCGGCGTGGCCTGCGGCGTGCTGTTGTTCGTGCGGCTCATCCGCCTGTGTTTGGCGCGCTTCCGCTCGCAGACCATCTACGCCATCATCGGCATGATGGCAGGATCGCTGTTCTCCATCACGCAGGGGCCGCTCACGCTGAGCGTGCCGCAGCCCGCCATGGGCATCGGCTCGTTCGATCTCGTGTTCTTCCTCGTCGGCGGCATCGTGGTGGGCGGCCTGCAGCTGCTGAGGACGCGGCTGGAAGAGCCCGAGCCCGCGCACGAGAACGAGAGCACCGAGGCGCGCGAGAGCGCCTAGCGTGCCGCTTCCCTACTCGGCCGCAGCTGCAGGCTGATGAGCGTTCATGAACTCCTTGAGCTCCTGCTTGCGCGCCGGGTCGAGGTGCGCCTTCGGGATGCCCTGCACCGCGCCCTCGAGCGCGTACAGCATGTGCAGGCACACGCCCGGGTCGATGGTTTGCACCTTGAGCCAGGCCTGCTCGGCACCCATCGTCAGCAGATCGTCGGGCGTGGCCACGCCTACCTCGGCGAGCTGCTGCTCGGCGTGAGGGCCGATGTTGGGGAGGTCGGTCAGCTTCGCCATGGTTACTCCGCTCCGACAACCGCGGCGCGCAGGCGCGCCAGGTCGTCGTCGTTGGGGTGGTTCGACGCTTCGTCGAAGTTGTCGATGAGCTGCTGCATGCGCGCCGCCTGCTCCGGCTTGGCCTCGGCGGTTTGCACGTAGCGGCTGCGCACCACGGCCGGCATACGACCTTGGCACATGAACGAGCCAATCACCTGCGCCGATTCCGGCAGATGCACGAGCACGCGCGACACGACCCCGGCGAAGTACGTCTCGTCGGCACCGAACCCGGCTGTCCCGAACAGAAACACGTCCTTGCCGCCCAGCGTGACCAGAACCTCGGCCAGCTCGTCGGTGCAGTCGCCGCGGTTCGTCCAAAACCCCACGTACACGCGATCGGCCTGAGCGAGCGCCGCACGGTCCACGTCGCCGACGCGGCCGAACGCCACGCAATCCTCGCTCGGCAGCGCGGCGGCTACCGCACGAGCCAGCTGCTCGGTGTTGCCGGTGCTGCTATCGTACACAATCGCATAGCTCATGATGCGTCCTCCCTCGTGCGCACGTCGGCGCCTTCATCGGTGTTTCGAACGTTATACACCCCGTCGCGCCCCCGGTAAACACGACGCACACGATCAGCACGCAGGCGCGCGCAACAAGGCGTTGCGCCATCCAGCGCGGCGCCGCTGTGCGATAATGACGCCATCGCTCCGAGAAAGGATGCCCATGCCCTACCTCACCGTCGAAGGCGGCCCGCTCGACGCCGCGCAGAAGAAAGACCTCATCGAACAGCTCACCGCCACCGCATCGGCCATCATGCACGTGCCGTATCGCCGCGCGCACGAAGGCGCGGACGAGCGATGAGGGCGGTGGTGCAGCGCGTGAGCCGCGCGCAGGTGGACATCGACGGGCAGACGGCGGGCGCCATCGAGCGCGGGCTGCTCATCCTGCTCGGCGTCGGTCACGACGACACCGAGCAGCAGGCCGAACGCCTGTGGAGCAAGATAGCGCGCCTGCGCATCTTCGAAGATGCCGACGGCAAGACGAACCTCTCGCTCGCCGACGTCGGCGGCGAGGTGCTCGTGGTGTCGCAGTTCACCCTGTTCGCGAACTGCAAGCGGGGCAACCGCCCCTCTTTCACCGAGGCGGGCGCGCCCGACGAGGCGAACCGTCTGTACGAATGGTTCGTCGAACGCGCGCGCCGCGACGTGTCCCGCGTGGAAACGGGGCGCTTCGGCGCGTACATGGACGTGAGCCTCGTCAACGACGGGCCCTTCACGCTGTGGCTCGACACCGACACGCTGTAGGGGCTGCGCCCGAGCGCGCCTAGAGCAGCGCCTGCTCCCACTCCGCTTCCTTGAAGCCGACGAGCACGAAGCCGTCGCCCACCACGAGCGGGCGCTTCACCATCATGCCGTTCTCGGCGAGCAAGGCGTAGGCGTCCTCGTCGCTCATGCCGGCGTCGAGCAGGGCCTTCACGTTGCGCTCGCGATACAGCATGCCGCTCGTGTTGAAGAAGCGGCGCAACGGCAGCCCGCTTGTCGCATGCCACGCGGCCAGCTCTGCAGCCGTCGGGTTCTCTTCGACGATGTGGCGGTCGGTGTACGCCACGCCGTGCGCGTCGAGCCACGCCTTCGCCTTCTTGCACGTGGAGCACTTCGGATACTCGACGAACAGCACGTCTGCCATGGTTCCTCCTTGGTTCGTTCATGCCAACAACCGGTTTCCCGCTCATGATACCAAAGGGTGAACGCGAACCCGGGCGCGCCTTGCTATACTGGGTACGTCCAGACGGAAAGGCACACCCATGATCTTCTACTTCACCGGCACCGGCAACTCGCTCGCGGCGGCGCAAACCATCGCGCGCGCAACCGACGACCTGCTCGTCGACATCGGCGCAGCGTACAAGTACAAGGACTTCGACTTCACGCTCGCGCAGGACGAGCAGCTGGGATTCGTCTTTCCCACCTACGCCTGGACCACCCCTCCCATCGTCGACGCGTTCATCAAGCGCGCGCATTTCCGCACGGGCAACAAGGAAACGTTCACGCCCGGCTACTGCTTCGCCGTGCTGTCGTGCGGCGCCTTCGTGGGCAACACGGCGCGCTTCTTCGGCAATCTCCTGCTCAAAGAGCAGGGCATCAACCTCGATGCCTCGTTCAGCGTGAAATCGGTGGGCAACTGCACCTTCCTGTACGCCCCTGCCGAAGGCGAGAAGCGCGAACGCCTCCTGGCCGGCGCCGAGCTCGAGACGCGCCGCGTGGCCGACCGCATCGTCGCGCGCGAGGAGGTGCATGCCGAGCACCGCAACACGCTGGGCATCGTGCTGTCGAAGTTCACCGCGAAGGACGAGAAGCCGCGCTCGACGGCCGAGTTCTTCACGCTGCCCACCTGCATCAGCTGCGGGCAGTGCGCCGACCTCTGTCCCACGAACACCATCACGCTCATCGAGGGCACGCCCCGCTGGGCCGAGCTCGGATGCACGCAATGCCTGGCTTGCCTGCATCGCTGCCCCGTGAACGCCATCCAATACGGCCCCCGCACCGAACGCCGCGGCCGCTACGCCAACCCCGTCCTCGGAGCCAAAAAAGGCGCGTAAGCATTCCGCATTAGAACGCTCACCAATCAACTTCGTCGTACACGATGCCGTACTCTTTTTCAAGATGATCGACAAAGTCAGAAGGAGAGCAAGGGGTCACGCGCGAAAGCTCGAATCCCTTCCTATCGCGCGTGATAAGAACATCGGCTTTCACTTTTTCGGCGCAAAGCGCGACGAGGCAGTCTTCGAAATCGGGCCATTTGGCCCGAGCCGAGTTTTCGATGTCCTCTTTGCCGATCCCGCACACGTTCAAGTAAGCAAGGTTTTCCAAAATGACGTCCTGAATGGCAGCACTGTCAAATTCGCCGTGTCTTCTCATAAGATAAAACACGTCGGTGAAAGACTTCGCTGATACCCACAAATCGGCATCGCCATACAGGCCCATAGCCTTGATGGCGCACACTTCCCGGTAAAACTCTTCCCGACATGCAAGCAGGTCGAGCAAAACATTAGTATCGAGCAAAAGACGCATCAGTGCTCTCCTTCGCTAGAAATACTCCGGGTACTTTTCCCGCATAGCTTCTTCCCGCAATTCATCAAACGTCTTTCCAGACCACGATGCAGGGGCTTTCAAGGTCATGCGATCAATGCGAGCCTTGATATTTGCCTTCTGCTCCGAAGTGAGCGTGCGCCGTCGAACAGCCACTTCGTCAAGCGGCGAATCTGTTTTTGGGAGCTCGCCGTTTTCGATGACGTAGCGATACGCAGCGTTGATGAGTTCGGTAGGGGTCGAGCCTATCCTTCTCAAAACGGCATCCCCTTGCTCTTTGATCTCCACCGGAACACGTGCAGTGACGATGGTGTCGGGCCGAACGAGCTTCTCCTGTCTTGCTCTTTTCGCTCCCGCCGCTTCAAAAGTATTTTCATGACTCGAAGGCGTCGCTTTGTGCTTTGTGGCGATAGCCATATCAGTCTCCTTTCAACACCATCACTATACGGTAATACAGTATTACATGCAAGCGATATCCTCCCTACGATTCCTTCTTGACGCTTCCGTGGCTATTGTTTATAGTGTGCATATCGGGTATATACACACTACCCGGTTGGAGGGGACGAGGAACGTGCTTGGACCCTCCCGGCGCGAAGCGGGACGCCGCAACGCGCCATCGGGCGATTCGGGACGCCGAACCGCTCTTCACCGCCCCGCCCCCACGGGCGCGGCGCGCACGGAACACGAAAGGGAGCCTGAGTTGGACATCATCATCTCGAATGCGAGCGACCGGCCCATCTACGACCAGATCGTCTCGCAGATGAAAGCCCTCATCCTCACGGGTGAGCTGGACGAGGGGCAGCAGCTGCCCTCCATCCGGGCGCTGGCCGGCGATCTGCGCATCAGCGTCATCACGACGAAGCGCGCCTACGCCGAGCTGGAAGCGCAAGGCTTCATCGAGACGGTGCCCGGCAAGGGCAGCTTCGTGGCCGGCGGCAACTTCGAGCTGCTGCGCGAAGAACGCCTCCGCCACATCGAGGAGCTGCTCACCCAGGCCGTCGACGAAGCGCGCGGCGCGAACGTCGAGGTCAGGGAGCTCCATGACATGCTCGACCTCATCGCAGAAAGTGACGACTGATGAACGATCTTCTCCGCATCCGCAGCCTGTCGAAGCACTACGACGGCTTCGACCTCCAGAATATCGACCTCACGGTTCCGGCCGGCAGCGTGGTGGGCTTCGTCGGCAGCAACGGCGCCGGCAAGACCACCACCATCAAGGCCATCCTGGGGCTCATCTTCCCCGACGCGGGCTCCATCGAGCTGTTCGGCCAGAACGTGGGCGAGCACGCCAGCGCGAAGGCCATCAAGCAGGCGAAACAGCGCACGGGCGTCGTGTTCGACACGTGCTCCTTCCCCGAGGAGATGTCCATTGCCTCGGTGGGCAAGCTCATGGCCTACAGTTACGACTCGTGGAGCCCCGCCGACTTCGAGCAGCGTCTCGCGCAGTTCGAGCTGCCGAAGGACAAGACCGTGCACGACCTGTCGCGCGGCATGAGCATGAAGCTGTCGCTGGCCTGCGCGCTCGCACACGACCCCGACCTGCTCATCCTCGACGAAGCCACCGCCGGTCTCGACCCGCTCGCCCGCGAGGAAGCGCTCGACCTGCTGCGCGTCTACATGCGCGACGAACGGCACGGCATCCTCATGTCGAGCCACATCACGAGCGACCTTGAGAAAATCGCCGATTACATCGTGTGCATCGATGACGGCCGCATCGTGTTCTCCGTCGAGAAGGACGCCATCACCGACCTCGCCGGCGTGGCGCACTGCCGCGCGGCCGACTTCGAGCACATCGCTGCAAGCGGCTTCTTCGCCCCGGGCGAGCTGCGCAGCATGCGGCACCCTTACGGCATCGACGTGCTGGCGCCCGACCGCTTCGCGTTCGCCGAGAACTTCAAGAACATCGCCCTGGACAAGGCCGATATCGACACGTACATGGCCCTCATGCTGAAAGGAGAGGTCCGATGAAAGCTATGATCATGTCCGATCTCCTGATCGCCAAGAAGTACCTGCTGCAGCAACTGGGCATCGCCATCGTCGTGGGCATCTTCATCTGCATCATGATCGGCAACCTGTACGTAGTGGCACCCGCCGTGGGCGTGATGATTCCCTTCTCGCTCACCATCACCATCCTGTCGCTCGACGAACGCGCCAACTGGCAGCAGTTCCGCCTTGCGCTGCCCATCGCGCGCAAGGACGTCATCGTGGGCCGCTACGTCAGCTTCGCCCTGCTGTCGCTATGCGGCATCGCCGTGGGCCTGCTCACCACGTTCATCGTCATCGCCGCCGCGCAGCTCATGCCGAGCGTGCCGCAGCTGGCCGACCTCATGGTGAACTTCTCGTGGCAGGCCATCCTGTTCACCTGCGTGGCCGGCCTGGCCATGCTGCTGGTCATGCTGTCCATCACCATGCCGGTGTTCTCGCGTTTCGGCATGACGAAGGGCGTACGCTACCTGCCGCTGCTCATCATCTTCGGCGTGTTCATCGCGTTCTCGCTCGACGGCAACGGCCCGCCCGCCGACTTCCTGGCCAACATCAACCTGCTGCTTGAAACGCCCCTCGGCACCATCGGCTTGGCCGCCGCCATCCTCGTGATCGTCGCGGCCGTCTACGCGATCTCGGCCACCATCTCCACGCGCCTGTACGCCAAGCGCGAACTATAGGCTCTCCACCGTGGGAAGGAGCGTCCTGTGAAGACCATGATGATCTCGGACTTTCTCGCCTTGGGAACGTCGCTGGGGAAAAACGCGGCGCTCTGGGCGCTCCTCTCAGTCGGCACCCTCATGGTGGCGGGAGCCAGCCCGCTCATCGTCCTGCTCGTGGGCCTCCCCATGGCCCAGATGGTGCTGATGCCCATGCTGCTACGCGACCAACGGCGCGACTGGATCGCTTTTCGCCAGTCGCTGCCGCTCTCGCGCGCCGACGTGGTGGCAGGACGCTATGCGAGTGTCGGCGTCATCGTGGCAGGATGCGTCGCGCTCGGTGCGGCATCCTACGTCGTATCGTGTGCGATCATCGCCGCGGTGCCCGGACTGCCGCTGATCGCGCACTTCACCGTTGGCTTCGACGCACCTCAGCTCGTAACGGCCACGGCCGTCTCGTTCGCCCTCACGCTCACCACGTTCAGCGCCACGCTTCCCTTTTTGCTTGCAGGCACCTGCCGAAACGTCGTCACCTGCGTGCCCGTCGCGTTCATGCTCGCAATCCTCGTGTGGCTCTACCAGCTTCGTAGCATCGATTTCGACGCATTCTTCCCATTTGTCGGCACGGCGGTAACCGCCGCTCAAACCTTGGGAGGCTCGCTCCTGATCGCGGCCTGTGTTTTAGCAGCGGCTTGCACGCTCTACATCGTCTCGGAACGCGCAGCAGTTCGCGCATACGGCTCACGGGACCTCTGAGCCCGGTTACCTTATTTCATGTGCACGAGGTCGGCGAGGGTCACGTGATCCACGTAGTCCTCGATGGCCTGGTCGAGGCCGCGCCAGAAGTTGATGGCCACGCACTCGTCGCGACGCGGGCACGCCTCGGCCCCGTCCTCGAGGCACGACACCGGGGCACAGCTCCCCTCGGTGGCGCGCAGCACGTCTCCCGCCGTGATCTCGTCGGCGGGGCGCGCAAGCAGATAACCGCCGCTCACGCCACGAACGCTCTTCAACACGTTCGCCTTCACGAGCGCGCCGCCCAGCTGTTCAAGGTACTTGACGGACAGGTCCTCGCGTTCGGCGGCCTGTCGCATGGTGACGAGCGAGCCGGCTTCGCCTTGTCGTGCGATGTCGATCATGAGCCGCAAAGCATACCGCCCCCGCGTCGATATCATCATGTCCGTCACACCGTCCTTGTCGTCGTGCGCAGCCGAACGCGCACTGGCGGCGGCCACGAACCCCTCTTCGTGTTGTTTTCCCAGTATATCCCATCGTTTGCCCGAACGATCGGGCCTTTCTTGCAGGAATGTAAGGATGGGGCAAGCGGTCGGTAAGGCAGCGTTAAGGACGGCTTGGTATAACTGATACAGCACATGAAGCAGAACCCGCGCAGGACGCGCGGCACGACAGGCACCACCGGAAAGGCGGAACCATGGCACGAACGGCGCAGCGGACATCCCAGGCCCATCCCTTCGTCGCGTTCCTCGGACGCGTGGGACTCGTGGTGTTCATCCTCATCGTGTTGGTGGAGGTGTACTTTCTCGCGCGCGGCTTCAACCTGTATCGCGAAGCGCTCGAGGCCACCGACCTCGACGACATGGCCGCCGCCATCCAGAACAGCGAGAACTTCACGCCCATCGACGAGCTGCCCGACCTGTATCTGCAGGCCGTCGTGGCCGTAGAGGATCATCGCTTCTACGCGCACCCCGGCTTCGACATCATCGCCACGGGCCGCGCGCTCATGAACGACCTCAAGGCCGGCGCCATCGTCGAGGGCGGCAGCACCATCACGCAGCAGCTTGCGAAGAACCAGTACTTCTCCCAGGAGCAAACCATCGACCGCAAGATCGCCGAGATCTTCATGGCCGTCACCATCGAGCAGCACTTCTCGAAGCGCACCATCCTCGAGCTGTACGTGAACTCCATCTACTTCGGCGACGGCTACGAGGGCATCGGCAACGCGAGCGAGGGGTACTTCGGCAAGGACCCGAGCGCCCTCGACGCCGACGAGTGCACCCTGCTGGCCGGCATCCCGAACGCGCCGAGCATCTACGCCCTCTCGCAGAACCCCGACCTGGCACGGCAGCGTCAGCAGGAAGTGCTCAAGAAGCTCGTGCGCTACGACTACCTCAACCAGAACGCGGCGCAGCACATCGTGAGCAACGTCCAGGCGATTGCCGCCTAGCGGACGGGCCGCCGCGTGCGGTTCTGTAGTCGTCGTAGCGGTGCGCGATTCGTCGCGGCGAACCCCGAGGGCTTTGGTAGGATAGGCACCATGAAACGACTGAAAACCATCGCTGCCGCCGTCCTGTCCGCCGTCGCCCTCGCGGGCACCCTCGGGCTGGCCACCGCCTGCAGCTCCCCCTCAACCGACACCGCAGCCCCCGCCTACGTGAGCCCCTACGACTGGAACGGCCTCGAGCGCTCGGGCGCCAACAACGACCGCCTCGCCTACTACGAGGACGGCACGCTGCGCTCCCGCCTGGGCGTGGACGTGTCCGACCATCAGGGCGTCATCGACTGGAACGCGGTTGCCGCCGACGGCATCGATTTCGCCATGGTGCGCGTGGGCAACCGCGGGTACACCGAAGGCGCGCTGTACGCCGACGAACGCTACGCCGAGAACATCGACAACGCCACAAGCGCCGGCCTCGACGTGGGCGCGTACTTCTTCTCGCAGGCCGTCAGCGTGGAAGAGGCCCGCGAGGAAGCCGACTTCGTGCTCGAGCTTTTGGCCGGGCGCCATCTGGCGTTTCCCGTGGTGTACGACCACGAGCCCGTATCCGACGCCTCGGGCCGCGCGAACAACCTCGACCGCGAGACGCTCACGGCCAGCGCGCGGGCGTTCTGCGAGCGCTTGGAGCAGGGCGGCTACTCCACGATGATCTACGGCAACAGCGGCGACATGGCCCGCTACAACCGCGCCGACCTGGGCGAGCGCCCCGTGTGGTTCGCCGAGTACGACGCCGCCGAGCCGCACGGCCAGTTCGACTTCGTCATGTGGCAGTACACGAACGCCGGCACGGTGAACGGCATCTCCACGGCGGTCGACCTCAACCTGCTCTTGACCGAACTCGCGTAACGAGCCCCGCACCCAACTCCTCATACCGCCATCCCACCAGGCACGTTCCGCATCGTGGAACGGGAGTTCCGCATGGTGAACTGGGGCCGTTGAGGCCGGGCGCGCCCGTTTCTATAATCCTCCCCAAGAGCTACGGGACGGCGAACACGCCGCAACGTACCACCAATCGAGGGAAGGGGCCATCATGAAAACGACGGATGCGAACGAGCGAGGGCTGTCACGCAGGAACTTCATCGGCGGCGCGGCGCTCGGGCTGGGCGCGCTGGCCATGGGCGGGCTGGCCGGATGCGCGCCGAAGGCCGCGGGCAACGCGGACGCGGCGGAGCAGAGCGGCTCGGCCGGCAACGCGAAGGGCGTCTCCTGGGACGGCGAGTACGACGTCATCGTGTGCGGCGGAGGCGGCAGCGGCCTGACCGCAGCGTACTCCGCGCTTGAGAGCGGCGCGCAGAAGGTGCTCATGCTGGAAAAGGGCGCCGCGTGCGGCGGCACCACCGCGCTCGCCGAAGGCGCGGTGCAGGCTTCGGGCACGCCGTGGCAGAAGGACCTCGCCGGCGTCACCGACGACAGCCCCCAGCTGCACAAGCAGTTCTGGATGACCGATGCCGAGGGCCTCGTGAAGGAGGAGCTCGTCGCCTGCATGGCCGACAACGCCGCCGACAACCTGCAGTGGATGGCCGACAGCTTCGGCATCACGTTCTCCAACGTGTTCGGCTGCTACCCCACGCCGTACATGAAGGACGAGTACATGCGCGACCGCATCCACCTCATCACCGATGCAGCCGATACGACGAAAACCGGTGGTGCCGTGTGGACGACGAACGCGCAGAAGGCCGTCGAGGCGAAGGGCGGCGAGATCAAGACGAAGACCGAGGTCGCCGACATCTACCAGGATGACAGCGGCACCGTGGTGGGCGTGGCCACCGCCGACGGGAAGAACTTCAAGGCGAACAAGGGTGTCGTGCTGGCCATGGCCTCCATCGACCACAACGAGGACCTGGCATTCAAATACGACCAGCAGCAGTATTGGGACCTCAAAACCCAGGCGGTGGCAACGGCGGCCACCGACACGGGCGACGGCATCCGCATCGGCATGGCGCACGGTGCCGACGCGGCCTTCCACGGCGCGGTCGACCTCATCCTGCAAACCTGGAGCTACACGAACAACCAGAACCCCGAGATCCCCTACATCCTCATCGACCAGCGCGGCAACCGCTTCGTGCGCGAGGATACCACCTACGCCTTCCACTGCCGCGCCATGTTCAACGCCGCGATGGCGCAGGGCGGGGCCGAGGGCTGCACGTACATGCTCATGGACGGCAAGATGCTGAATGCCGACGCGAAGTGCGCCTGGTCGGACAACGCCGAAGACGGCGCGAAAGCCCGCGGGGCCGCGCTGGCCGATGGCAGCATGGTGCAAGCCGACACGCTCGACGAGCTGGCGGCGGCGCTCGACATGGACGCCGGCAACCTCGCGGCCACGGTGGACGCCTGGAATGCCGCCTGCGCGGCCGGAGCCGACGCGGCCTACGGGCGCACGGTGCAGCTGACCGCGCTCGACGCCGCCCCCTTCTTCGCCTGGAAGACGCAGAACACGAACATCGGCTCCATCGGCGGCCTGCTCATCAACACCGACGCGGCCATTCTCGACACCGAGGGCAACCCCATCCCGCATCTGTTCGGCGCGGGCGTGAACACGGCCGGCTGGATCGGGCCCTACTACCCCGGCTCGGGCACCTGCCTGCAGGGCGCCCTCAACTGGGGCCGCATCGCCGGCGCGTCAGCCGCGAAGGCGTAAGCATTCCTCACTGAAAAGGGCGGCCCGACGGTCGCCCTTTTCAGTGCCGCTCGATGACCCTACTCGACGTAGCCCATGCGCTCGGAGATGCGTCGCGCGGCCAGCATCACCTGCTGCGCGATGTCGTCGAGCCGCTCCTCGGCGATGCTCTCGGGCGTGCCGCTCACGCCCACCGCCGCAAGCGCGTCGCCCCGGTAGTTGAAGACGGGCGCGGCCACGCAGCAGTGTCCCAGCTCGTATTCCTCGCGATCCATGGCCCACCCCTGCTTGCGCACCTGATGCAGGTACTTCGCGAACGCGGCCTTGCCCGTGAACGTGTTCGGCGTGTACGCCTTGAAATCGTAGCCGTACAGCACCTCGTCAAGCTCAGCGCTGGAAAGGCAGGCCAGCAGGCACTTCCCCATGGACGAGCAGTACGCCGGCGACCGGTAGCCCACCTGCGTGTACACCTCTTCGCCCCAGTCGGTGGATTCCTTCTCGATGTAGGAAACGTACGCGCCGTCCAGAATGCCCAGGTGGGCGGTGAGCCCCAGCGAGCGTTTCAGCACGGCCAAGTACGGCTTGGCCTCGGTTTGCAGCTCGAGGGAATTGATGTGGTAGCTCAGCGTATCGAACATCTTGGGGCCGATGGTGTAGGCGCCTTCGAGCGTTTGCTCCACGTAGCCGCGTCCGAGCATGGTGCGCGCGATGCGGAAGACGGTGGACTTGCTCATGGACGTGCGCTGCGCCAGCTCCGACAACCCGAGCGGCCCCCGGGCGCGTGCAAGCTCTTCAAGCACGTCGAACGCCCGATCCAAAACCTGTACGGTACCCTCTCCCATGGATGACCCTTCCCCGAGATCGATGCGTTTTCGTCAGTATACGCCAACCCGCGCCCGCTTGGCGATGCGTTGAACACGTGGTACACTGAACGCCGCATTTTCACGTGGTTTGCAAGGAGCTCTGATTTCGATGGCTGGGTACTACTTCCTCTAATCGCTTTGCGATTTCCTCGTCAACGCACGTCTCGCGCGTCGTCGCAACGTGCAGTTGCCCTTTTCTCGGCTTGATTCCATCTGGAATAGGTGGCGCAACCGTACGCGCTCCCCCTATGCTGAGCCTGTCAAACCCATCGAATCAAGGAGTTTTCCATGACTGCATCGACCGCGCCTCTGAGCGCAGCCGGTCGCGAGCTGCCGAAGCGCTGGCTCGCCATCATCGCCACCATCTGGGCCGGCCAAGCCGTGTCCATGATCACCAGCTATGCCGCGGGATACGCCGTGGTGTGGTACATCACCGAAACAACCGGCAGCGCCATCATGCTGGCCGCCGCTGCCATCTGCGCCTACTTGCCGCAGGGGTTGCTGTCGCCCTTCGGCGGCGTCATCGCCGACAAGTACAACCGCAAAACCGTCATGATCATCGCCGACCTGTCCGTGGGCATCGTCTCGCTCGGTCTGGGCGTGGTCATCCTGTTCGGGCAGGTTTCGTTTCCCCTGCTCATGATCCTCGTGATCGTGCGCAGCATCGGCCAGGCGTTCCACGGCCCCGCCATGATGGCGGCCATGCCGCAGCTCGTGCCCGAGAAGCATCTGCTGCGCATCAACACGCTCGACCAGCTGCTCATGTCGGTGGCGTCCATCGGCGCGCCGGCGTTCGGCATCTTCCTGTACACCACCATCGGGTTCCACTCGGTCATGTTCCTCGACTTCGCCGGCGCGCTCGTGGCCGTGGCGGGCCTCGCTTTGGCGAAAATTCCCTCCACCGCCGACGAGACCACCGAGAATCAGCACGTGCTGGCGAACCTGCGCGATGGATGGAAGGCGCTCTCGTCGAACCGCGGGCTCGTCATCCTCATCGTGGGCATCACCATCGGCATGATGGCGTTCGCCCCGCTCGGCGCCATCTTCCCGCTCATGACCTTCGACCATTTCGGCGGCGACGGATACATGGCCTCCATCGTGGAAGCCGCGTTCGGAGCGGGCATGATCGTGGGTTCGGTCATCCTCATGGCGTGGGGCGGCGGCAAGCGCCTGGCCGGGCTCATCGCCGTGGCGTCCCTCATCGTGGGCATCACGACCTCGGCCTGCGGGTTCCTCACGCCCGAGATGTTCGGCGCGTTCGTGGTGCTGTGCGCCGTCATGGCCGTGGCCTGCGCCTGGTTCAACGGGCCGCTCATCACGCTCATTCAGCGCAACGTGCCCGAAGAGAAGACGGGCCGCGCGCTCGGCCTGGCCATGGCGGCCATGGGACTGGCCTCCCCCATCGGCATCGCCATCGGCGGCGTGGCCGCCGAAGCCATGGGCGTGGCCGCGTTCTTCGTGGTGGACGGCCTCGTGTGCATCGTGCTGGGCGCCACCATCTACCTCGTCAAGAGCGTCCGCGCCCTCGACCACGCCACCCCCGCCGAAGCGCCCGCGGAGGACTAGGGCTTATGCGGGCGGCGGTTCCAACCGCTGCACCGTGCCGAAGCGGCGCATCCCCGTAGCGGGATGCGCCGCTTTTTTGCGCCCCGGCCGCGGCCGCGCTATTCGGGGGCGCTTGCGGTTTTGGCGGGCTGGACGGTTGCGGCTTTCGCGGCGGCCGACGCCGTGCCGCTCGCGCGGGAGGTGCGGGATGCGGTAGCGGGCTCGGCCGTCAGCTCAACCTCGTCGTCCTCGATGGTGTCCTTGAGGGGATTCTCCTTCAGGAACAGCAGCAGCACGGCTCCCACCAGCAAGAACGGCGCGAGGTACAGGAAGATGGGCACGAGCGCGTCGTGGTAGGCGTTCTGCACGAGCAGCTGGATATCGGTGGGCAGCTGCGCCACGATGGCCGGCGTGATGGAGTTCGCGCTGAGACCGGTGCTGGCGAGCGCCTCCCCCGCACCCGCCAGCTGGTCGGCAAGACGCGACGTGAACAGGGCGCCGATAACCGACGAACCAAGCGTCGCGCCCACCTCGCGGATGTAGTTGTTCGATGACGTGGCCGTGCCCACCATGGCGTGCGGGAATTCGTTCTGCACGATGAGCACGAGGATTTGCTGGCCCAAGCCCATGCCGAAGCCCAGGATGAACAGGTACACGAACATCATGATGGTGCTGGTTTCCACCGCGATGGTGGACATGAGCACGAGCGCGACCGCCGCCACGAGGCAGCTTGCCACGGGCATCCACTTGTAGCGGCCCGTCTTCGAGGCCAAAAAGCCCGACACCGTCGACATGATCATCATGCCCACCATGGTGGGCAGCATCATGTAGCCCGATTCGGTGGCCGACGCGCCGTTCACGATTTGCATGTACGTGGGCAGATACGAGATGGTTCCCATCATAGCCACCATGATGAGCAGGCCCGCGAGCGACGCAACGATGAAGTTCCTGTTCTTGAACAGCGACAGCGGCATGATGGGCTCTTGCGCATGACGCTCCGCCACCACGAACAGCACGAAACACACCACGCAGGCCACGCCGAGCGCGATCGCCTCGAACGAACCCCAGCCCGCGCTGCCGCCGCCTACGGTGGTGAACAGCACAAGGCACACCGTGCCGCCGATGAGCAGCGCTGTGCCCAGGATGTCCAACTTGAAAGATTGTGCGCTACGCTTCGCCTTCGGCAGGAACGCGGTGGCCAACGCGATGGCCACGATGGCGATGGGCACGTTGAACCAGAAGATGTAGCGCCACCCCGCAACCTCGGTGAACCACCCGCCCAGCAGCGGGCCCACAATCATGGAGACGGCGAACACGGCGCCCATGACGCCCATGTACTTGCCGCGCTGACGCACCGGCACCACGTCGGCGATGATGGCCTGCGACAGGATCATCAGCCCGCCGCCGCCCAAGCCCTGCACGGCGCGTCCGGCGATGAGCGTGAACATGCTGTCGCCGATGCCGCAGATGAGCGAGCCCACCGTGAACAGCGCCAACGCTGCGATGAACAACGGCTTGCGGCCGATGAGGTCGCCCAGCTTGCCGTAGATGGGCATCATGCAGGTGGATGCCAGCACGTAGGCCGTGGTCACCCACAGCATATGGTCGACGCCCCCGAGTTCGCCCACGATGGTGGGCAGGGCGGTGGACACGATGGTCTGATCGAGCGAACTTACAAACATGGCAAGCATGAGCCCGGCGAACACGGCGATGAGCGCACGCTTGTTGATTCCTTCCTGGTGTTCCGGCGCCGCAGCGGCGCCCGCTCCTTCACGAACGGTGGTGGTCACGTTTTTCCTCTTTTCGTCGCTTGTCTATTACTCGACTATCGTCTACTATTTGACTACCGACGACAAGCGACGATCAAGTCGAAGCGTCGCTTACGCGACGACTCCGCAGAAATCGTCAAGTAAAGGATGGAGAAATGGCGAACACCGACCTGCGCTACCGCCGCACCGAGCGCTTCCTCCTCGAAGCGTTCGGCGAGGCGCTTGAGAAGCGCGCCCTCGACAAGATCACCGTCACCTCGCTCGCTGCGGCGGCCGACATCAACAAAGCGACGTTCTACCTGCACTATCGGGATATCTACGACCTTGCCGAAGCGTATGCCCACGCCATCGCCGAGGAGCGCGTGGCCGCCATGGACTACCTCGAGCACTACTTCGACGACCCCAAGCAATTCGCCGCCTACCTTGTAGGGGATTTCGAAGCCAACAAGCAAGAAGCGATGCTTCTTGGCAAGAACGGGCTTATGCACTATTACTTGGAGGCATTCACCGATGCCATCCATGCGCGCTTGCACGAACTCCGATCCGTTCCCGATGACAAACGCAGCTCCATGATGACCACGTTTGTGCTGAGCGGAGTTCTGAGCCTGCTACCACGCTATGGCGACGACTTGACCACCGTGATCGAGGTGGCCGGAGAGGCGATGGCCGCCATCGACGAATACGGGCGCGCGCATTTCGGGGAGCAGACGAACGGGGGCCCCGCACCGCAACGAGCCGTTGCGGCAAAGTGCCAACCAGAATAGGTGGCATCTCCGCCCCCGCAACCCCAGGATAGAGGCATCCCCGATCAAGGAGCCTCCCCATGCGAAAAGAATTCACGCCCGAGTACGTGCCGGCCCAAGGCATCGTGCACTACCTGCTGCACGGCCCCGAGCATCGCGACGCGCCTATCCTGCTCTACCTGCACGGCGGCCCCGGATTCCCCGAGCATTTCCACGCGCTGCAGCTCGAGCGCGCGTGGAACGGCCTGTTCACGCAAGTGCACTGGGATCAGCGCGGGGCGGGCATGACGCTGGCCTGCAACGACCGCACCGCAACGCCCCAGTCCATCGACCAGATGACGGACGATCTGCACAGCATCGTCGAACACCTCAAGCGCCGTTACGAAACGCCGCGCATCGTCATCCTGGGGCATTCATGGGGCAGTATACTGGGAAGCCTGTACGCGTTGCGGCATCCCGAAAACGTGGCCGCATACGTGGGCAGCGGACAGGCGGTATCCATGCGCGCGAACGAGCGCGAGGGGTTCATGCTGGCGCTGCGCCAGGCGCAGGCCGCGCACGATGCCAAAAGCGTCGCGGCACTCGAGCAGTTGGGCGACTACCCGCCCGCCGACTTCGACGCGCTGATGAGCGCGCTGCCCACCGTACGCAAGGTGCAGGAGAAGTACGAGCAGGGCGCGGGCGGCCTGGCCATCGCGCTGAGCGTGCTTGCCGACGGGATGTTCAACCTGCGCGACATCCCCAGCCTCGTGCGCGCGTCGAAGACCAATCGACCGCTGCTGCGCGAGCTTGTCGACTTCAACCTGCGCGCCTATCCCGCCCGCTACGCCTGCCCCGTGCACTACATCCTCGGTCAGGACGACACCACCACGCCCACCGCGCTGGCCGGCGCCTACTTCGACGAGATCGCGTCGCTGCGCAAGGGCATGACCATCATCCCCGACGCCGCGCACAGCCCCATGTTCGAGCAGCCGGAAGCCTTCGCGAAGGCGCTCGAAGTCGTGCGCGCCGGCCTGTAGCCGCGCAGGGGCGCGAAGCGCGACCGGCGCTCCACCCCGTGCGCGCTTCGCGCCCGCGCCCTACGACCGGCGGGCGCTGCCGTAGGCGGCGTTCTTGCGGTTGCCGTACGCGCTGCCCTTGCGAGCGTTCTTCTTGAGATCCTTCAGCACGTCGTCCTCGCTGCCGCCTTCCACCTGCACGCGCAGCTTGACCACCTGGTCGCGCAAGCGGGCGGCTTCCTCGAAGTCCATGCTCTTCGACGCGGACGCCATGTCGTCCTCCATCGAGGCGATGATGCGCAGCACCTCTTCGCGCGACAGCTCGGCCAGCTCCTTGTTCACCTGCTCGGCCGTGGTGGTGCCCATCTCATCGGTGACGTAGCTCATGATGTCGTTGATGGCCTTGCGGATGGTCTGCGGCTCGATGCCGTGCTCCTTGTTGTACTGCATCTGGATCTCGCGGCGGCGCTTCGTCTCGTCGATGGCGAGCGCCATAGAGTCCGTGATCTTGTCGGCGTACATGATCACCTGGCCCGACACGTTACGGGCCGCACGGCCGATGGTCTGGATGAGCGAGCGGTGGTTGCGCAGGAAGCCCTCCTTGTCGGCATCGAGGATGGCCACGAGCGACACCTCCGGCAGGTCGAGGCCCTCCCGCAGCAGGTTGATGCCCACGAGCACATCGAACTCGCCGCGGCGCAGGTCGCGCAGGATTTCCACACGCTCAAGCGTGGCGATGTCGGAGTGCATGTAGCGCGCTTTCACGCCCTGGTCGAGCAGGTGGTCGGTGAGGTCTTCGGCCATCTTCTTCGTGAGCGTGGTGATGAGCACGCGCTCGTTGCGCGCGGCGCGCTCCTTCGACTCGTCGATGATGTCGTCGATCTGCGAGGCCGACCCGCGCACGATGATCTCGGGGTCGAGCAGGCCGGTCGGACGAATGATCTGCTCAACCTGCTGCTGCGACACCTTCTGCTCGTAGTCGCCCGGCGTGGCCGACACGTACACGAACTGCGGGATGCGGTCCTCGAACTCGTCGAAGCGCAGCGGGCGGTTGTCCAAGCAGCTGGGCAGGCGGAACCCGTGCTCGGCGAGCGTGATCTTGCGCGAACGGTCGCCCTCGTGCATGCCGCGGATCTGCGGCACCGTCACATGACTCTCGTCGATGATGCAGAAGAAGTCCTTCGGGAAGTAGTCGATGAGCGTGTAGGGCGGCTCGCCCGGCTCGCGCCCGTCCATGTGACGCGAGTAGTTCTCGATGCCCGAGCAGAAGTTCATCGTCTCGATCATTTCCAGATCGTAGTTTACGCGCATCTCGAGGCGCTGCGCCTCGAGCAGCTTGCCCTCCTCCTTGAACTGCTGCAGGCGTTCGCGCAGCTCGTCGCGGATGGTTCCCAGTGCGCGGTCCATCTTCGGGCGCGCCGTCACGTAGTGCGAAGCCGGCCAGATAGGCAGCGCCTCGAACTCGTTGAGCACCTCGCCCGTCACGTTGTCGATCTCGGTGATGGACTCGATCTCGTCGCCCCAGAACTCAAGCCGAATAGGGTTGTCGGCATAGGGAGGGAAGACGTCGAGCGCGTCGCCGCGCACGCGGAACGTGCCGCGCTTCTGCTCGTAGTCGTTGCGGTCGTACTGGATGTCGATGAGCTCGTGGATGACCTGGTCGCGATCCATTTCCTTCTGCTTGTCCACGAACACGGCCATACCGGCGTAATCCATCGGCGAGCCGATGCCGTAAATGCACGACACCGATGCCACCACGATGCAGTCGCGCCGTGACAGCAACGCCGACGTGGCCGCATGGCGCAGCTTCTCCACTTCCTCGTTGATGGACGCGTCCTTCTCGATGAACGTGTCGGACGAGGGCACGTAGGCTTCCGGCTGGTAGTAGTCGTAGTACGACACGAAGTACACGACGGAATTGTCGGGGAAGAACTCTTTGAGCTCGCTGGCAAGCTGCGCTGCAAGCGTCTTGTTCGGCGCCATGACCAGCGTGGGCTTCTGCACCGCCTCGATGGTTTTCGCCATGGTGAACGTCTTTCCCGAGCCTGTGACGCCCAACAGCGTCTGATAGCGCAAGCCCTCTTCAATGCCTTGGGTCAGCTTCTCGATGGCCTGAGGCTGGTCGCCGGACGGCTCGAAGGGCGACACCAGCTTGAACGGCGTGTCCGCAAGCCGCACCTCGGGCAGTTTGCCCTCCATTTCGATGCCGTCGATATTAGAAAGATGCGCCATACTGCTCCTCCCGCAAACGTAGGAGAATCAGTGTAGCACAGCCCAATCAATATGAACATATGTTCGTAAAGAAACGGTAACGAAGCGCACATTTCCCTCCAAACCACCACCAGCTCGCGCCGGTCGGCCGCGAAACGCTCCTTCGCCAATTTCCTGCACGTTCGGTGCGCAGTGGTATACTCTGTCGCCGTTGTCGCCCGATGGAAACGAAGGATCGAACGTGAGCACCGTGATGAAATACCTGCCCGGATTGGCCGTCTGCCTGGCCATCGCCCTGCCCTGCTGGTTCATCGGACAGGCGTTCCCCCTGGTGGGAGGCCCGGTATTCGCCATCTTGGCAGGTATGGCCATTGCGGCGTTCTGGAAGCAACCCACGCGCGGATGCACCCAGCCAGGCATCGCGTTCACCGGTAAGAAGGTGCTGCAGGCCGCCGTCGTGCTGTTGGGATTCGGTCTGAACCTCGCGCAGATCGCCGAGGTGGGGCTCATGTCGCTGCCCATCATCCTGTCCACCATCGCCACCGCGCTCATCGTGGCGTTCGTGCTGCACAAGGTGCTGCACATGCCGTCGGAAATCTCCACGCTCATCGGCGTGGGCTCGTCCATCTGCGGCGGCTCGGCCATCGCGGCCACCGCGCCCGTCATCAAGGCGCACGACAAGGACGTGGCTCAGGCCATCTCGGTCATCTTCCTGTTCAACGTGCTGGCCGCGCTCATCTTTCCCTCGCTCGGCAGCGCGCTCGGCCTGTCCAACGAGGGCTTCGGCCTGTTCGCCGGCACGGCCGTGAACGACACGTCGTCGGTCACGGCCGCCGCGGCCGCCTGGGACGGCATGCACCCCGGCTCGAACGCGCTCGACCAGGCCACCATCGTGAAGCTCACGCGCACCCTGGCCATCATCCCCATCACGCTCGTGCTGGGCATCCTGGTGGCCCGCCGCGACAGCCACGACCCCGCCGCACTCGAGGCGCAGCAGCGCAGCGTGGTGAGGCCCGCCGGCCCCCTCGGGGGCTTTAGCCTGCGCCGTGCGCTGCCCGTGTTCATCCTGTTGTTCATCGCAGCGTCCATCGTCACCACCATCGCCATGGCGGCCGGTGCCGATGCCGCCGTGTTCGACCCGCTCAAAACCCTGTCGAAGTTCTTCATCGTCATGGCCATGGCCGCCATCGGCCTCAACACCGACATCGTGCACCTCGTGAAGTCGGGCGGCAAGCCCATCCTCATGGGCCTCTGCTGCTGGGTGGCCATCGCCGCCGTCAGCCTCGCCATGCAGCACCTGCTGGGCCTGTGGTAAACAAAAAGCCCCGGCATTGCCGGGGCTTTTTCGTTGCGCAAGCGCGACTTACAGGTCCTTGGAATACTCGCCCCACCAGGCGAGCACTTTGTTGTGCATCTCTTCGGGGGTGCCGTCGTTGTTGAACACGACGTCGGCGGCCTCGATGCGGTCCGCGTCGGTGATCTGCTGCGCGATGCGGCGACGCACGTCCGTCTCGTCCCAACCGCTCTTCACCGCGCGCTCGATGCGCATATCGATGGGCGCGAGCACGGCAATCACCACGTCGGCGTCGTAGGCGAGCGACGTCTGGCGGTTCTTGAACACCGAGTACTCCACCACGACGGCCTTGTTGCCCGCACGCTCGAGCTCGGCCACGCGGTCGGTGAACGCCTCCTCGATGCGCGGCAGCGTGATGCGGTTGAGCTTGCGCGTCTCCGCGGGACTCACGAACGCCTTTGCCGCCAGGGCCGGACGCTCGATTTCGCCGTCGGCACCCAAAATGTCCTCGCCGAACGTCTCGACGAGTTCGGCCTTCACCGTGTCCCACTTGAGAACGTCGTGACCGACCTGGTCAAGATCGATGTTCGGCAAGCCCTGATCGACGAGCGCCTTGCGGGCAGTCGACTTGCCGGCTCCCATGCCGCCGATGATGAACAGCTTCTTCATGCTTGCACTACCTCCTCAATCATGCCGCCTCCCAATACGGTATCGCCGTCGTAGAGGACGGCGTATTGGCCCGGCGCCGTGGTTGGCTGCGGACTCCTCAGCGCGATGCGAACACGCTGGTTGTCTTCCGGCTCTATGATACACGCACAGGGACGGCTTCGGTAGCGCAGTTTCACCATCGCGCCGTACGGCTCGCCGAGCGACGCGAACGCCTGCCAGTTCATCACGCCCACCACCACGGCGTCGATGAGCGCGTCCTGCGCGAATCCCACCACGAGCTCGCCCGTCGCAGGGCGCTTCTCCACCACATAATAAGGTTCGGGCCCCGCCACGCCGATGCCCTTGCGCTGCCCCACCGTGTAGTTCGCCAGACCCTCGTGCCGCCCGAGCACCGCGCCCGCGCCGTCCACGATGGGGCCCGGCTCGTCCTGCACGCCGTGCGCGTGGAGAAACGGCCGATAGTCGCCGTCGATGAAGCAGTTGTCCTGGCTTTCCGCCTTCTCGGCCACCGCGAGCCCCAGGTCGGCGGCGATGATGCGCACCTCGGCCTTCGTCATGGCGCCAAGCGGCAGCACGAGGCGCGCCAGCTGCTCCTGCGACAGCAGCGACAGCATGTAGCTTTGGTCTTTGCGCGCGTCGAGGGCCGTCAACACTCCGAAGCGACCCGTGTCGGACAGCCGCGCGATACGCGCGTAATGCCCGGTGGCAACGCGGTCACAGCCCTGTTCGTCCGCCACGGCCAGCAGCGTGGGAACCTTGCAGCGCGCGTTGCAGCCCACGCACGGGCTGGGCGTGAAGCCCGCGGCGTACGAGGCAACGAACGGCTCCACCACGCACTCCTCGAACGTCTCCTCGCATCCGGCGACCACGTGCGGAATGCCCAGCTGCGCGCACACGGCCGCAGCATCGGCCACCGCCTGCTCGGTGGCGGCGTTGTCGCGGAAACGACAGGTGACGCCCACCACCTCGTATCCGGCGCGTTGCAGCAGCGCCGCCGACACCGCGCTGTCCACCCCGCCGCTCATGCCGAGCGCAATGCGCCCAACCGCTTCCGCTCCTTCGTTCGCCACGCTTCCATCCTTTCCGCTCGTCTGTTCGCCCCCAGTATAGCGAACGCGGCCGACGCGACGGCAAGGCGCGGCGGCTTCCTTGAAATATGCGCGCAGGCATCCGTTTCAACATTTGATGGAAAGAGGGGCTCGCGTCACCTGTTACCGCTGTCGAGGGGGTAGAGTGTGCGAACATTGCTATACTGGCAACTTGCGCCTTCGGGGCGCTTGAGGGACATCAAAGCAGGAGGGGTCGCACCACACATGTCGGGAACGAAATCACGCTACATTCCCGCGCTTGACGGACTGCGCGCGTTCGCCGTGCTCGCCGTCATCGCATATCACCTGGGCATGCAGTGGGCTCCCGGCGGCCTGCTGGGCGTCACCGTGTTCTTCGTGCTGTCGGGCTACCTCATCACCAGTCTGCTGCTCATCGAATGGGACAACACGAGCACCATCAACCTGCCCCAATTCTGGCTGCGGCGCGTGCGGCGCCTCATGCCCGCCATCATCTTGGTTATCGTGTGCACGGCCGCGCTGTGCACCCTGCTCGACCACAGCCTGCTCACGAAGCTGCGCGAGGACATGTGGGCCGCACTGCTATGGGTGACGAACTGGTGGTACATCCTGCACGACGTGTCGTACTTCGACGCGCTCGGCGCGCCGTCGCCGCTCACGCACTTCTGGTCGCTCGCCATCGAGGAGCAGTTCTACCTCATCTGGCCCGTCGTGCTGCTCATCGCCCACAAGGCGGGCGTGAAGCGCACCACCATGCGCAACGCCACCCTCGTGGTTGCCCTGCTGTCGGCGCTCGAGATGGCGCTGCTCTACAACCCGCTCGACGACCCGAGCCGCGTGTACTACGGCACCGACACGCGCGCGTTCTCGCTGCTCATCGGCGCATGGCTGGCGTTCGTCTGGCCCTCGCACATGCTGGGCGCCCAAAAGAGCGTGCACCTCACGAAGCAGGTGCGCTCCATCCTCGACGGCGTGGGCCTCGTCGCGCTCCTCGCGTTGCTCGGCCTCATCGTGTTCGTGGACGGGTTCGCGCCGTTCCTCTACCGCGGCGGCATCCTGCTCGCCTCCATCCTCACGGCCATCGTCATCGCTGTCATGGTGCACCCCGCCAGCTTGCTCGGGCGCATCGCAGGGGCGAAGCCGCTCGTGTGGGTGGGTCTGCGCTCGTACGGCATCTACCTGTGGCACTTCCCCCTGCTGCTGCTCATGAACCCGCGCAACTTCACGGGCGAGACGCCCTGGTGGATGTACCTCGTGCAGGTGGCCGTCGTGTTCGCCTGCGCCGCGTTCTCGTACCGCTTCGTGGAGAATCCTCTGCGCAAGGGCGCGCTCGGCACGTTCGTGAAGGGCGTGAAGAACAAGGAAATCGACGTGCCCGACTGGCTCAAGCACCATGCGGTGGGCGTCGTGGCGGGTTCCGCCGTGGTTATCGTGGCCGTGGGCGGCCTCATCGCCGTGCCGGCAACCGCGGCCATCGGCGGTGCCGACCTCCTCAAAGAGCAGGGGCCGCAAACGTCGCAGCCTACGGAGCCGCCTATCAACGACACGCCGGGAGCCGAAGCCGAGAAGCCGAAACTCGACGTGCTCATGATTGGCGACTCCGTATCGGTGCGCACCATCCCGAACTTCGAGGAGACCTTCCCGTACGGCATGATCGACGCCGCGGTGAACCGGCAGCTCTACATGGGCCGCGAGGTGTACGACTTCTACAACGATCAGGACGTCGTGGGCGGCATCGTGGTGTACGCGCTCGGCACGAACGGTCCCGTGGACGACGCGACGCTCGACGACCTCGTTGCCGCGGCCGGCCCCGACCGGCAGGTGTTCTTCGTCAATACGCGCAGCCCGCAGTCGTGGGTCGAAGGCACGAACGCCTCGCTTGCCGCCGCAGCCGAGCGCTTCGACAACGTGCACCTCATCGACTGGAACGGCGCGAGCGCCGGCCACGACGAGTACTTCGACGGCGACGGCACGCACCTCACCGAAGAGGGCGCGCAGGTGTACATCGACCTCGTGTACGGCGCGGTGGAAGCGCTGCTGCCCTCGCACGAGGAGAACGCCGAAGCGGCCGTGGTGAAGTCGCCGCTCGAGCTGGCCACCGACGGGGCGCAGGATGCGACCGAGCAAGCCGTGCGCGCCATCGCGCGCTCGGCCGCCGCCTCGCTCGCGCCCGAGCAGACCGCCTCCTAGGACGTCCGAGGGCGTACGGCTCCGGCATAAAGTTCCTCGTCCTGGCCATATTGGTCGAAAACCTCCTCGCCAGACCTTCCCACTGCGAAACTGGCTCGTTACAATGCGAACGTGGTATTGCAGTTCCGCAGTATCGCGCTACAGCAAACGAGAAGGGGGTTGATCAAGGGTGGACAAATTCTTCAAGATCTCAGCGCGCGGGAGCACCGTGCCCACTGAGATCATCGGCGGCCTGACCACGTTCTTGGCCATGTCGTACATCATCGCGGTGAACCCGGCGATGATGCAGGCGGCGGGCATGCCGTTCAACGCAGCGCTCACGGCTACCTGCGTCGGCGCAGCCATCATGACGATCGCGATGGGCGTGTTTGCGAACCGGCCCATCGCGCTCGCATCAGGAATGGGCATCAACGCCGTCGTGGCCTACTCGCTGTGCCTCGGTTTGGGCGTGGATTGGCGCGTGGCCATGGGCGTCATCTTCCTCGAGGGCATCGTCATCCTGCTGCTGGTGCTGTGCGGCCTGCGCAAGGCGGTCATGGATGCCATCCCCGTCGCTCTCCGGCGCGCCATCGGCATCGGCATCGGCCTGTTCATCGCGTTCATCGGCCTCAAGGGCGGCGGCTTCATCGCGGCCGACGAGTCCACGCTCATCGCGCTCGGCGACCTGACGAGCCCCGCCGCCATCGTCGCGGCTATCTCCATCGTCATCGCGGTGGTGCTGACGGCGCTCAACTTCAAGGGCGGCCTGCTCATCTCCATCGTGGCGGCCACCATCGTGGGCATCCCGCTTGGCGTGACGCCCGCCATCACCGACTTCAGCTTCGCGCCGGACTTCTCGGCCTTCGCCGCCCCGTTCCAGATGACGCCCGACGGCGCGCTGGCCATCGCGGAAGTGCTCGTGCAGCCCGTGCTGCTGCTGTTCGTGTTCAGCCTGCTCATGAGCGACTTCTTCGACACCATGGGCACCGTGGTGGCCGTGGGCAGCCGTGCCGACTTCGTGGACGAGAAGGGCGACGTCGAAGACGTGCAGCCCATCCTCATCGTGGACTCCGCCGCCGCGGCGTTCGGCGGCTTCGTGGGCGCAAGCTCCATCACGTCGTTCGTGGAATCGGTTTCGGGTGCCGCCGCCGGCGCGCGCACGGGCCTGTCGAACATCGTCATCGGCATCGCGTTCATCGTCTGCGCGTTTCTGGCGCCCGTCATCGGCATGGTGACGAGCTCGGCCACCTGCGGCGCGCTCGTCGTGGTGGGCTACCTCATGATGACGGAAATCGGCGCCATCGACTGGAGCGACATCACGTCGGCCTTCCCCGCGTTCATGACCATCGCGGGCATTCCCATGACGTACTCCATCGCGAACGGCATCGGCCTCGGCTTCATCTCCTACTGCATCATCAAGGCCGTGAAGGGCGAGGCGCGCGACGTGAAGCCGCTCATGTGGGTGGCCTCCCTCGCCTTCCTCGCGTCGTTCATCTTCTCGTAGCGCATCGAGCGCATGCAGCGCATGGCACGAAAAAAGGGGCCGGTCACATGACCGGCCCCTTTCAGTATCGCCTGATGCGGGAGGTTATTCCGCAGCCTCTTCGGTCGCGGCTTCTTCAGCGACCTCGGCGGCAGCCTCGGGCTTGTCGGCCTTCTTCTTGGCCGGCTTCTCCTCAACCTGGATGGACTCGTCCACTTCGATCTCGAAGCCCAGGTCGGCCGCAGCGGCCTTCATGGACAGGGAGATACGACGACGCTCGGGGTTGATCTCCATGACCTTCACCTTCACCTCGTCGCCGGCCTTGACGACCTGAGCCGGGGTGTCGATGTGGCGCATGGCCATCTCGGAGATGTGCACGAGACCCTCGATGGACTGGCCGAGCTCGATGAACGCGCCGAACGGCACGATCTTCGTCACCTTGCCGTCGACGATGGTGCCCACCGGGTAGCTCTCGACGAGCTTGACCCACGGATCTTCCGTCGTCTGCTTGAGGCCGAGCGAGATGCGCTCGCGCTGCAGATCGACATCCAGAACCTCGACCTCGACCTCGTCGCCCACCTTGACGACCTCGGACGGATGGTTGACGTGGTTCCAGGAGAGCTCGGAGATGTGCACGAGGCCGTCGATGCCGCCGAGGTCGACGAAGGCGCCGAAGTCGACGATCGAGGAAACCGTGCCCTTGAGGCGCATGCCCTTCGACAGCTTCGCGAGGATCTCGGCACGCTCGTTCTTGCGGCCTTCCTCAAGCAGCACGCGACGGGACAGCACGACGTTGTTGCGGTTGCGGTCCATCTCGATGACGCGGGCTTCGATCTCGGTGCCCAGGTACATGTCGAGGTCCTTGACGCGACGGAGGTCGACCAGCGACGCCGGCAGGAAGCCGCGCAGGCCGATGTCGAGGATGAGGCCGCCCTTGACCACTTCGATAACCTCGCCCGTGACCACTTCGCCAGCCTTGAACTTCTCTTCGACGCGAATCCAGGCACGCTCGTACTCGGCACGCTTCTTGGAGAGGATCAGACGACCGTCCTTGTCTTCCTTCTGCAGCACGAGGGCTTCGATCTTCTCGCCCAGGCTCACGATATCGGAAGGATCGGCATCCTTGCGGATGGACAGCTCGCGGGAGGGGATAACACCCTCGCTCTTGAAGCCGATGTCAACGAGCACTTCGTCGTGCTCGATCTTGACGACCGTGCCGTCGACCAGATCGCCCTCGTCGAACTCGGTCAGCGTGCCGTCGATCATCGCGTTCATCTGCTCATCGGAGATGTCCTCGAAGTCGATGACGGACGTGTTTTTGATTTCGGTCAAAACGGACCCCTTTCAAATTCCTGCCAATCGGGGACCCTTCGTCATGATTACTTGCTACTTCACCATGTTCGCTTGTGCAAGAAACTTGCCCGTGCAGCGGTGTAACAAACATGTCTCGGGGGCCTACATTACGTTGTGCTTACAGCTTGTGCGTTATAAGCCATAGTAGTATAGCACAGGAGACCGTAGGAGCCCGGCTCTTTTTGCCGAACCCCCACGATATTTTCGAGCTCTGCATGAGAGCCGACTCGTAGCACGAAGGTGCCGCAGCAAGCCTACGCCTTCGCTTGGCACTCCGCGCATACGCCTTCGAAGATGATCTCGTGGTGCTCGATGGCGAAGCCGTGCGCGTCGGACACGTGCGACACGATGTCGGCCTGGTACGGCATGTCAACGTCGAACACGCCGCCGCACACGCGGCACTTCGCGTGGTAGTGCGGCTTGTTGAGGAAGTCGTAACGGTCGGCCCCGTTAGGAACCTCCACGCGCAGCACCTCCCCGCGATTCGCGAGCACGCCGAGGTTGCGATACACCGTCGCGCGCGAGATGTTCGGGTGGCGCTCGCGCACCACTTCGTACACGTCGGCCGACGTGGGGTGATTGTGCAGCGACTGCACTGCTTCCAGAACGAGTGCTCGCTGAATGGTGTTGCGCGTCGTCGCGCGCTCTGCGGTTGCGGTTGCCATGATAATCCTGTCGTCAATGCGTCTAACCATACTGTTGATCAATTAGGATTATATATCATTAGTCAAACAATGGGAAGCGACGGAGGGAAAGGGCCGGATACGACGGCGAACGTCCACAACCCCCGCCCGCCCTACGCGCTCGCTCCCGGGCGGAGCGCTACTCGAACACCGCTTTCTGCGGCTGCTCCTCTACGCCCGAGGCGCGCACTTCCACCAGATCGAGGAGCTCTTGTTGGGAGTGAATGCCCAGTTTGCGGTACATGCCGTATACGTGGCTCTTCACGGTTTCCTCGGACAGCACCAGCTCTTCGCTGATGAACCGGCGGTTACGACCCCGCGCCATCATGCCGAGAATCTCGGACTCGCGCGGCGTCAGGCTATTCTCCACGCTGAGCATCTGCGTCACGGCGTCGAGCGTAGTGTCGGTGTTGACGGGGTTCGCCGGACGCGCGATGCCCCAGCCCGTGGTCAGGTTCCGATTGCTCAGCATGAGCAGCGCCGAGAACAACAAGACGAACGACACCACCATCGCCGCCACTTGCAGCGAACCGGTCGAACCGGGCAGCTGCGCCAACCAGCTCGATGCCGAACCGCCCAGAATCTGCCCCGCCATTGCCGCACAGGTAGGCCATGCCACCACCCAGGCGGCCGGCAGCTCGAACGTCTTCGTCAAATACGAGCACACGCCCCACATGAGGAGATGCACGTAGCAGAATCCGATGAGCTGCAGCGATTCGCCCACCACGGGAACTCCGCGAACGCAGGCGACAAGCAACGCGCCGAACGCCATGAGCGGGAACCCCACCTGATACACCAGATGGTTGAAGTCCATCTTCACGAACACCGCGGTCAGCAGCAACAGCAGCGCCGCTAACACGAAGCTCGAGGCGTTGACGAGGATGGTAACCGGATCGCTGCCTTCCATGACGAGGCTGCCCAGCAGCACGCCAAGGGCAAGACCGTGGATGAACGCGGTGATGACCAGCTTGTACGGAAGCCGCAGAGGCGTGTTCATGCCGTGCTCGAACACCGTCTTACGCGGAAGGTCGCGCATCACCCGGTAAAAGCACAGGGCCAGCGGCACCGGGATCAGCACAAACAGCAGCTGGCCTACCACGAGGGGCAGAAACGAGAGCAGGCAGATGGTGAGCGCCGATCCCAACATGGCGACGATGCCCTGGAACAGCACTTCCTGCGGCCCCAGAAATCCGAACACGCGCGCCCATTCCACCAGGAAGCACGCCGTTCCCACACCGACGCCGAGCGACCCCACCGTGTACAGCACATAGTGGATCGGCGTTTGCAGCGACGCCTCGAACCACTGCATCCACACGAAGCAGACGAGCGCGCCGGCCATCATGAGCCCGGCAACGGCCCCCACGTACCATCGCTGACGAAACGCCGACGTGAGCGGTCGAAACCACCGACCGAGCACAGCATAGGCAAGCGCGTACGCCGCCACGGGGCCGATCCACGCAGGATACAGCAATCCGGACGACAGCTCGACCGACGGAAAGAACAGCGGACCCTGAAACGCCAGGTTCACCCACGTCCAATACAGCGTGAGCGCCGTCAGCAGATACGGCCGCGTGACGATGCTCCGCGCGAGTTTTTGCAGGATGCGCATGCGCTCCGATTGCTCGTTGATAACCTGATTCGCTTTCATGAAAGCCTCCCCTCCCCGCTGCATACCCTACCGAAAACCAGAACAAACGTCCTCCCCCGGATCGGGGGAAGTGGACGTTTGAGGGCACTTCACCCACAACTTGGGAAGACTACCACACCCGGCACACCCCACAGTGGGCATCGAACGCAAGCCGCACCGAGCGGCTTGCCCATGCACCGAATACGAAAGGAAGTGGGAACATGTTGGGGAGGAACCACGACATCGCGCTGTCTCGACGCTCGTTTCTGACGGGAATGGCCGGCGTTGGAGCGGTAGCCGCGCTCGGGGGACTGGCCGGCTGCGCCCCGCAGGGAAGCGGAGCGGCGGACAGCGCCGGCACGAGCAAGCAAAGCACGGTCGAAACCACGCCGCCGGAAACCGTCGACGCAACCTACGATACCGATCTGCTCGTGGTGGGCGGCGGCGGAAGCGGGCTGGCATGCGCCGTGCAGGCCGCGCTCGACGACACGAGCCTCATCCTCGTCGAGAAGAACAACCAGCTGGGCGGCAACGCGAGCTTCGTGGAGGGCATGTTCGGCATCGGCTCCAAGCTGGCCGAGGAAAACGGCGTGAGCGTGGTGCCGGCCGACGTCATCGAGAAGGAACTCGAGGACGGCCAGCATCGTCAGAACGGCGCCCTGTGGGCCGCCTTGTGCGCCAAGTCGGCGGAGAACATCGAATGGTGCCTCGATCAGGGCGTATTGTACTCGGGTATCGTCGACGATTACAACGGCACCTGCCTGTATCCGACGTTCCACTGGTTCAAGGGCAACAAGGCCGCCATCGGCTACGTGGAACCCATGACCAAGCGCGTGCAGGATCTCGGCATCGAAACGCATCTTGAGACCGCCGTCAATCAGCTCATCATGAAGGACGGCAAGGTGGCAGGTGCTTACGCTAAGGGGCCCGACGGCGTTATCCAGTACAACGCGAAGGCGGTCGTGTTCGCCACCGGCGGGTTCGGCGGCAATCCCGAGCTCATCGCCCAACAGGGGTGGGACACGACGAACCTGTTCATCGTGGGCTCGGACAAGGCAGCAGGCGACGCTTACCGCATGGCGATGGACGCCGGAGCGCAGGACTTCATGATCGATACCGCCCAGAGCATTCTGTTCAACATCCCAGCCCTTCCCCCTATCGACTTCCACAACGATGCGATGAACCCGATCAACGGCTACTTCGGCATCGCGCACGGCGGCCCCGTGCTGTGGGTCAACGAGCACGCCGATCGCTACACGCGCGAAAACCTCACCGACGACAACCTCGTGCTGCAGTGCATCCCGAGCAAGGCGAACAAAGCCAACTACGCGGTGTTCAACGAGGCGGTTTTCGAGGAGTTCTTCGGCACCACCGACGACGCGCGGGCCACGTTCGAGAATGCGCTGGCCAACGACAAGACGGAAACGCTGTTCAAGGCCGACTCGATTGGCGGCCTGGCCGAGGCAACCGGACTCGACAAAGCAGCGCTCGAAGCTACGGTCGCGCGCTACAACGAGCTGTGCGCCAAGGGCAACGACGACGATTTCGGCAAGAAGGCCGAAATGATGGTGGGGCTCGATCAGGGTCCGTACTACATCGCGCAGCTCGGGTACAGCTTCTTCTTCGAAACCGGCGGCATCGTAACCGACAAGCAGCGCCGCGTTATCAAGGCGGACGGCGAGCCCATCGACGGCCTCTACGCCATCGGCAACGACGGCAACATGCTGTACCGCCACGTGTACACCATCAACATCGGCGGCACCGCCTTCGGCAACCAGGTAAACTCCGGAAGAGAAGCAGCCCAAAACGCAGGCGCATACTTGAAGAGCTAGAGCAAGGACGCTCACCGCGGGCGGGGGGGATGGAACCCGGAGCCCTCCCCTTCGCCCGCGCTTCCACTCCCTCTCCCCA
>NZ_PPTT01000010.1 GCF_003339815.1 Eggerthella sinensis | reverse complement strand
GGGGCGAGCAGGGTGATGCTGCGGGTGGCGCGGGAGATGGTGGTGTACAGGCGGCGGCGCGTGAGGGCGTTGTCGGGGAACACGCGCTCGCTCGCGTCGGGCACGATGACGTGGTCGAACTCGAGCCCCTTCGCCAGCTTGAGGGGGACCAGCACCACGCCGCACTGCGGCAGCGTCGCATTCGCGTCGATGAGCTGCGGGGCGCTGTCGCCCAGCTGCTCGAGCTTCTTCTGCAACTGCTTCGCCGCATGCTTCTGCGGCACCACCACGGCGGTCAGGCCGTCGTCGTCGGACGCTTCGGCGATGACGCGGCGCAGCTCGCGATCGTACTCCTGCTCGTCGGCGCACGCGAGGATGACGGGAGCCGTTTCCTCGCGCTGGATGGACGAGATGCGCACGCGCTCGGCGTGGTCGAGCAGGCGCGCGAACAGGGAGGTGATTTCGGGCGTCGAACGGTAGCTGGTCATGAGACGGCATTCCTCAAGCGGGCCGCGCACACGCTCGAACAGCGCGCGGATCTCGGCGAACGTCGCCGTGCCCGGATTAATGGCCTGGTTCTCGTCGCCCAGCAGCAGGAAGTGCGCACGCTTGAAATAGCGCGCCAGCACGGCAAGCTGCGCCACCGTGTAGTCCTGCACCTCGTCGATCATCACGTACTTCGCGTCCGGGTTGCCGAGGCCCGTGAGCGCCATTTTGAGGTAAAGCCATTCCACGGCAGTCAGGTTCTCCACGCCCAGCAGGCGCATGCCGATGCGGTCGATGCGCAGCCAGTCGTCGCGGCGCACGGCCTCGAGCGCGCCCGCGTAACGCGCGTCCACGAACTGCTGCGCCACGGCGCGCACCTCGTCTTCGTCGTGCGGGTTGAACGTCTCGCGAAACAGCTCCACCTGCTCGTCGGGACTGAGCAGCGAGATTTCGTCGAGCACCTTCTCCGACGTGGCCAGCTGCTTCAAGCGGCTCATCACGCGCTGCTCGAGCTCTTCGCGCATGAGCGTGACGAGGTGCGGGCCGGCGGGAATGTTCCTGAACTTTGCCGCCACCTGCAAGATCTGCCCCACCGCGATGAAGCGCTCGCCTTCGCAGTGGATGTCCTTGAAGTCGTGGTCGTCGAACGTGAACGTGGCGCAGGCTTCGTCGATGCGCTCGAGCGTGTCGAGCGACGCGGGCGCCTGACCGCCGGTGCGCTCGGGCGGCATGACGCCTTGCAGGAACTCGTCCCAGGTGAGCAGCTGGGGGTTGCGCTCGCCCAGGTCGGGCAGCACGTTGTCCACGTAGCGCTGGAACACGGGGTTCGGCGTGATGAGGAACACCTGGCTGGGATCGAGTTCGTCGCGCTGCTGATAGAACAGATACGCGATGCGCTGCATGAGCACGGAGGTTTTGCCGCTGCCCGCGATGCCGTTCACCAGCAGGGACGGCACGTCCTCGTGGCGGATGACGAGGTTCTGCTCCTTCTGGATGGTGGCGGTGATGGCCTGCATCTGCGCCGTGCGGCGCTTCGACAGCGAGGCCAGCAGCATGGTGTCCTGGATGGCCACACTCGTGTCGAAGTAGGCGTTCAGCGTGTCGGCGTCGATGTCGAACTGGCGGCGCAGCTTGAGGTCGACGTTGATGGTGCGGCCGTTCGCCACGTACGACGTGGGGCCGTTTTCCTGGTTGTAGTACACCTCGGCAACCGGCGAGCGCCAGTCCACCACGAGGCGACGGTAGTCCTCGTCGGATATGCCGGCGGTGCCGATGTAGAGGTCCTTCGGCTCCTGCCCGGGCTTGAGCTGCAGCGTCACCTTCGCAAAGTAGGGCTGCTTGAGCAGCACCTGGATACTGGTCAGCTTCTCGGCATCGACGGTTTGCGCCAGGTTGTACGCGTCGATGACGCGGTTCACCGTGGCGAAATCGGCGTAGGTTTCCATGGCGTCGGCATAGCTGGCCAGGTTCACCGTGAGTTCGTCGGTCATCGCGAGCTTGTCTTCGGCAGCGCTCTTGCTGTTCTTCTCCATCTTCGCCAGCAAGTCGTGGCCCATGGTTTGCAGCTTCGCGTAGGTGTCGCTCAGGTGCTGTTGCTCTTCTTCAAATACGGGGTCGTCGTGCTCGTTTTGCAAAGGTGCTCCTCAGTCTCCGTCGTTGGCTCGGGAGATTATACGCTCCGTCTGTTCAAAAAAGGAGCCTGTTCGTGGCAAGTTCCTTTCCTGTATAATAAAGGTGCATCCTACCCTCTTATCCAATCAACGGAGCACCTCTTTTGAGCATCGATACCGCCACCGGCAAGGAAGCGCCTGCCGATATTTCGTCCGAACGCGTGAAGGACATCTTCTCGTCCATCGCCAAGAAGTATGAGCGCTTCAACGCCGTCTCGAGTTTCGGCGCCTACAAGGCGTGGCTCGCCGGCATGATGCGCCAGGCCCCCATCGGCGCCGATGCCGACGTGCTCGACATCGCGGGCGGCACGGGCGACGTCACGTTCACCGTTGCGCGCGCGAAGCACCCCCGCCACATTCAATGCACCGACCTCGTGGACGAGATGCTGGACGTGGCGCGCGCTCACTACGCCGACGGCGCGGCCGAAGGCGTGCTCGTGGATTTCGAAGTGGTGGACGCGCAGCACATCCCCTACGCCGACGCGTCGTACGACGCCATCACCATGGCGTACGGCATCCGCAACATGCCCGAGCGCGATCAGGCGCTCTCCGAGATGTTCCGCGTGCTCAAGCCCGGCGGCGCGCTCGTGTGCCTGGAATTCTCCACGCCGCCGAACCGCGTGTGGCGCGCGCTGTACAGCTTCTACCTCAAGCACCTCATCCCTTTCTGGGGCGGCCTCATCACGGGCGACCGCGAGGGATTCGTGTACCTGTCGCGCTCCATCAAGGCGTTCCCCGACCAACGCGGGCTGGCCACCATGATGGAAAAGGCCGGATTTACTGACGTGACCTGGAAGAACTACACTGGCGGCATCGCTGCCGTGCACGTGGCAATCAAGCCGCACTAGGATACCCCCACTAAAAGGAGCGCCTCATGACCACTCGTATTCTCGTTGCGGAAACCGGCGCTGACATTCCCCCGGAGCTCGCGCAGCAGCACGGCATTGCCATCGTGCCCATGCACGTGTCGTTCGGCAACCAGACCTTCGACGACGGCACCATTCCCGTCTCGCGCATTTTCGAGCACTACCGCACCACGGGCGAGCTGCCGAAAACGAGCGGGAGCATGCCCGAGGATTTCGCGAAGGTGTTCGACGCCATCGAGCGCGAGCATCCCGACGCGCAGATCATCCACCTGGCGTACTCCGCCGTCACCACGTGCTCGTACGAATCGGCGCTCACGGCGGCGAAGGGGCGCAGCGGCATCACGAGCTACGACACGAAGAGCGTGACCGCCGGGCAGGCGTTGGTGGTGCTGAGCATCGCCGAACTGCTGGAAGCGCAGCCCGACATCTCCGACGCGGCGCTTGACGAGGCCATCCGCAATCGCATCGAACGCATCCGCATGGCGTTTCTGCCGGGCAGCCTGGAGTTCCTGCGCGCCGGCGGGCGCCTGAGCAACGCCGCGTACGTGGGCGCGCACATCCTGCGCATCAAGCCGGTGGTGGAAATTCTCGACGGCAAGCTGGTGGCCACGAAGAAGTACCGCGGCTCGTCCATGCAGGCGGCGAAGAAGCTCATGGCGGAGTACCCGCAGCAGGAGAACCTCGATCGCTCGCGCATCGTGTTCATCCGCGCGGAGGGGCTGTCCCCCGACATCGAGCGCGTGGCCGAGGAAGAGGCCCGCGAACAGGGCTTCCAGTCGGTGAGCTGGATCACCACCGGCAACGTGATCTCGTCCCACGGCGGCCCCGGCGCCTTCGGCATCGTAGGCTTCGCGAAGGAGTGAGGGCTAGCTGCTCCGGCGAAAATCTGGCTCGACATGCGCTTCCCCTCCAAACGCCGTAGCACCTGCAAGCTGGGCGCTCCTCCGTCTTCGCTTGAGGGTTCGGGGTCGGCAAACACCACTTCGACATCATCAGACACCAGGTCGTCCAGGGTCACGCCGTAGAGGCGCGCGAGCGCGCTTGCCTTGTCAAGCGCGGGAGCGGAGAGCAAAATGCATTCGCATCCGACGCCGCCTCGCTGCTACAACTTGAACCACGTTAGTCTACGCGCATCATGCGGTAGCCTACTCCTACGTGGGTTTGGATGTAGAGGGGGTGGGCGGGGTCGGGCTCGATCTTTTTGCGGAGGGTGGCCATGAACACGCGCAGGGACGAGCGGTCGGAGGCGAGCGCGCTGCCCCACACCTCCTTGAGCACGTAGTTGTGCGTGAGCACCTTGCCCGTGTTGCGCGCGAGCAGGCAGAGCAGCTTGTACTCGAGCGGCGTGAGGTGCAGCTCCTCGCCGTCGCGATGCACGCAGGCGGCGGCGTAGTCGATGCGCAGCCCGCCGTTCTCGTAGACGGATTCCTCAGCCTGGCCGCGCATGGCGCGCTCGCGCTCGAGGCGGCGCAGCGCCACGCGCACGCGCGCGAGCAGCTCTTCGACGGAAAACGGCTTCACCAGATAGTCGTCGGCGCCCGCGTCGAGCGCCTCCACCTTGTCGGCGTCCTCAAGGCGCGCCGACAGCACGATGACGGGCAGCGCCGACCATTCGCGCAGAGCGCGAATGACCTCCACGCCGTCGCGGTCGGGCAATCCCAGGTCGAGCACCACGAGGTCGGGCGGCTGCGTGGACAGCTCGAGCAGCGCCTGGTTGGCCGTCTTGGCCTCCTGGCATGCGTACCCGTGAAGGTTGAGGGTGGTCGTGACAAGACGACGCACGGCGGCGTCGTCTTCCACTACCAGTATCTTGTAGCCATCAGCCATGGGCTTCCTCCGTCTCGCTCAGGCGGTCGGCAATCACGTCACCAGCTTCCACCGCGGGCAGCATGAACGAGAACTCGCTGCCGTGCGGCTGCACGTTGTGCACCTCGAGCACGCCGCCGTGCACGTCCACGATGGAGTGGCACAACGGAAGCCCCAGGCCGAGCCCGCGCTTGAAGTCGCCGCTCTTGCCGCCGCGCACGCCGGTGGAACCATTGTAGAACAGGTCGAACAGGTGCGTGCGCTCCTCCGGCGAAATACCGGGGCCTTCGTCCGACACGCCGATGCGCACGCGCGGCCCTTCCGACCCTGATCGGGGCACGGCGGTTGCCGACACGACGATGCGTCCGTCGGGCGGCGTGTACGACACCGCGTTGTTCACGAGGTTGATGATGACCTGGATGATGAGGCGCGCATCCATCTCGGCCATGAGCAGCTCGTCGTCGAGCACGACGTCGATGCGCCGCTGTCCGGCCCGCCTATCAACATGCTGCAACGCCTCGCGCACCACCTCGCCCACGAGCTCGGGCTGACGGGCGATGTGCAGGGTGCCGTTGTCGATGCGCGTGATGGACAACAGGTTCTCCACGAGCGTGACCAGCCAGCAGGCATCGTCGTGGATGTCGCGGTACAGGCGCGTCTTCTGCTCTTCGGTCAGCGCGCCGCCCTCGTGCAGCAGCACGTCGGCATCCCCGGAGATGCTGGTGAGCGGCGTGCGCAGGTCGTGCGAGATGGTGCGCAGCAAGTTGGAACGCAGCGTCTCCTTCTCCACGCGCACGGCCATGTGGCGGCGCTCGCGCTCGAGGCTTATCTGCTCGGCGGCCTGTCCGCACTCGTCGAGCACCATGAGGAGGAGGTTCTTCTCGAATCCGCCGAAATCCTCGTCGTCGGCACCGTCCATCACGAGGCCCGCCACGCCGTACACGGCATCCTTCGCCCTGATGGGAAGGTAGAGGCAGCGCGCGTCGGCAAGCGTCTCGGTGGTGGCGCCCGCGCGCTCGTTGTTCGTGGCCACCCACGCCGCCACGCCCGCCTCGCCCGGCGACACGAGCGCCGCCGAAGCCGCGTTGCCCACCGTGCCGGGCACGTCGTACACTTCGGGCGCGCCGAGCGATGCGCCCTGCAACCGGTACATCACCACGGGACGGTTGAGCAGCTTGATGATTTGCTGCGCCGCCAAGCGAAAGCACGTGTCAACATCGGGGGCCGCCTGCAGCTTGCGGCTGGATTCCAGCAGCACCTCGGTGCGGTACGCGCGGCGCGTGGTGCTGATGGCCTGGCGCTTCATGCGCACGGCCAGCGACGACGCCGCCAGCGTGCCCAGCAGCAGGAAGCCGAAGATGAACGGGTAGTTCAGCCCGTAGGCGTTGAAGGTGAAGCGCGGCGTGGTGAAGAAGAAGTTGTATGCCAGCATGCAGCCGAGCGAGGCGATGAGCCCGTAGAAGAACCCGTCGGCCTTCGTGGCGAGGAACAGCACCACGAGCAGGTACAACATGAGGATGACCGACGATGACAGCCCGATGGCGTACACGCCCATGCCGAGCGCCGTGGCGATGGCCACGGCCGCGAGCGCCTTCCACAGGTCGCCCATCGTGGGACGCAGGCCGGCGGCTTCGCGCAGGCGCCCGTACTGCGCCGGCAGGTCGCGCACGGGCACCACGTTCACCACGGCACCGTGCACCTGGCGCATGAGCCGATTCGCCAGCCCTTCGCGGCCGAGCGCGAGCGAGCGCAGGCCCATCGTGTTGCCCACCACGATGTGCGCGATGCCCGCCGTCTCGGCGTATTGGGCGATTTGCTGCGCGATGTCCTCGCCGTACAGCGTGACCACGTGCGCGCCCAGCTCCTCGGCGAGGTCGGCGTTGTCGTGCAGGCGGGTGCGCTGCGCGCTTTCCAGCTTCTTGTCGCGCGATGTTTCCACGATGAGCGCCGTGAGCGTGCCGTGGTACGCCTCGGCCATGTTCGCGGCCTCGCGGATGGCCTTCACGTTGCCCGCATCGGCGGTGACGTACACGAGCACGTCCTCGCCCACCTCGATGCGCTTGCCCGACTCCACGCATTCGCCCTTGCGGGTAAGGCGGTCGGCCATGCGGCGCAGCGATATCTCGCGCAGCGCCGCCAAGTTCTTGCGCGAGAAGAAGTTGGACAGCGCCGTGCTCGCGCGCTCGGGCAGATAGATTTTGCCGGCCTCGAGGCGGTCGATGAGGTCGTCCGGCTCGATGTCGACGAGCTCGACGGACGCCGCCTGGTCGAACAGCCGGTCGGGGATGCGCTCGGCCACGCTGACGTGCGTGATGGCCGCGATCTTGTCGTTGAGGCCCTCGAGGTGCTGCACGTTGACCGTGGTGAACACGTTGATGCCCGCGCGCAGCAGCTCTTCCACATCCTGGTAGCGCTTCTTGTGGCGCCCGCCGGGCGCGTTGGTGTGGGCCAACTCGTCCACGAGCACGATTTGCGGATGGCGCGCGAGGGCGGCGTCGAGGTCGAATTCCTTGAGCGTGATGCTGCGATGGTGCATCTCACGTGGAGGAATCTGCTCGAGACCCTCGACGAGCGCCATGGTTTCGACGCGGGTGTGGGGTTCCACATACCCCACCACCACGTCGTAGCCGTTCGCGAGAACCTCGTGCGCCTCCATGAGCATGGCGTACGTTTTGCCGACGCCCGCCGCGTAGCCGAAGAATATCTTGAGCTTGCCGCGCGTGTCGCCCTCGGCCGCCTCGGCCTCCTCGATTTGCCGGAGGATGGCGTCGGGGTCGGGGCGCGCGTCGCAGTCGTACGTCTCTGCCATCGCTACCCTTTCTCGTTGGCCTACAGAATACCATCAAGCATGAGGTTCACCTTCAGCACGTTGACACGCGCCTGGCCGAGCACGCCGAACTGAGGCTGTTCCGTGCACCGTTCGATGATCTCACGGATCTCAACCGTGCTCTTGCCCGTGTTCTTCGCCAGGCGATCCACCTGGTACTCGGCGGCCGCCGGCGAAATGTGTGGGTCGAGGCCGCTGCCCGAGCACGTCACGAGGTCGCTCGGGATGGCCCGGTCGCCCTTCTCGGGGTGCGCGGCGCGAATCTTCTCCACGCGCTCGGCCACGAGCTGATCGAACTCGTCGCTCGCGGGGCTGAGGTTCGACGGACCGTACCACATGAGGGGGTTGCCCGCGTCATCGGTGAACGTTTCGACGTTCGCGTTCGTGGGACGGCCCCACATATGATCGTCGTCGGAGAATTCCTGGCCAACAACCGTGCTGCCGTACTTCACGCCGTCGACTTCGATGATGGATCCGTTCGCCTGATGGGGGAACAGCAGCTGCGCGATGCCGGTGCACACGAGCGTGTACAGGACGCCGCACAGCAGCGTGGCGACGAGGAAGAAGAGGGCGGCGGTGATCCAGGTTTTTGCTTTCGTAGTCATAAGAGGATCCTTTCTTTGGAGGGTGGGAACAGGAGGGAGGTGGTGCTTCTCCCTCCTACACCACGCCCACCGCCACGAGGGCCATGTCCAGCAGCTTGATGGCGACGAACGGAAGCACCATGCCGCCCAGGCCGTACACCACGAGGTTGCGGGTGAGCAGGCTCTGCGCCGTTCCTTCGCGGTACTTCACGCCGCGCAGCGCCAGCGGGATAAGCGCCACGATGATGAGGGCGTTGTAGATGATGGCGGCGAGGATGGCCGACGACGGGCTGCCCAGCTGCATGATGTTGAGCGCCTGGAGCTGGGGGTACAGCGGCACGAACAGCGCCGGGATGATGGCGAAGTACTTGGCCACGTCGTTCGCGATGGAGAACGTGGTCAGGCTTCCGCGCGTCATCAAGAGCTGCTTGCCGATGCGCACGATGTCGATGAGCTTCGTCGGCGACGAGTCGAGGTCCACCATGTTGCCGGCTTCCTTCGCCGCCTGCGTGCCGCTGTTCATGGCCACGGCCACGTCGGCCTGCGCGAGCGCGGGCGCGTCGTTCGTGCCGTCGCCGGTCATGGCAACCATGTGCCCTTCGGCCTGGTAGCCGCGGATGGCCTCGAGCTTCGTCTCGGGCGTGGCCTCGGCGATGAAGTCGTCCACGCCGGCCTCGGCCGCGATAGCCGCCGCCGTCATGGGGTTGTCGCCCGTGATCATGACGGTTTTGATGCCCATGGTGCGCAGGTCGGCGAAGTTCTCCTTGATACCCTGCTTCACGATGTCCTTCAGATAGACGACGCCCAGAATACGATGATCGCGAGCAACAAGCAGCGGAGTGCCACCTGCGCGGGAGACATCTTCAACGAAGCCGGCGCACTGAGCGCTGTACGTGCCGCCGTGCGACTCCACATAAGCCTTGACGGCATCGGCCGCCCCCTTCCGAATCTCATGGCCGCCGAAATCGACGCCGCTCATGCGCGTCTGCGCCGTGAACGGGATGGACTCCATGCCCGAGCCCTCGAGCGAGCGGGCGCGGATGTCGAACAGCTCCTTCGCCAGCACCACGATGCTGCGGCCTTCGGGCGTCTCGTCGGTGAGGCTTGCCAGCTGCGCGGCATCGGCCACGTCGCGCTCGGTGGCGCCGTCGACCGGCAGGAACGCGGCCGCCTGGCGGTTGCCCAGCGTGATGGTGCCGGTCTTGTCCAGCAGCAGCACGTCCACGTCGCCCGCCGCTTCCACGGCGCGGCCGCTCATGGCCAGCACGTTCGCCTGGTTGAGGCGGCTCATGCCGGCAATGCCGATGGCCGACAGCAGCGCGCCGATGGTGGTGGGCGCCAGGCACACGAACAGCGCGATGAGCGAGGTGAGCGTCGTCGGGTTCGGCGCGCCCTCCTGCCCCGCCGTGAACAAGCTGAACGGGAACAGCGCCACGGCCACGATGAGGAACACGATGGTGAGCGCGACGAGCAGGATCTCGAGCGCGATCTCGTTCGGCGTCTTCTTGCGCGCGGCCGACTCCACCATGGCAATCATCTGGTCGAGGAAGCTGTGGCCCGCGTCGGCCGTCACCTCGACAACCAGCCAATCGGACAGCACGGTGGTGCCGCCGGTCACGGCCGAGCGGTCGCCGCCCGACTCGCGGATGACCGGGGCCGATTCGCCCGTGATGGCGCTCTCGTCCACCGAAGCCGCGCCCATGACGATTTCGCCGTCGGCGGGAATCTGCTCGCCCGCCGCCACGAAGAACAGGTCCTTCTTCTTGAGCGTGGCCGAGTTCACCTCGTCGGCGTTCAGACGGAAGAACTCCGCCGGATCGTCCACGTGCGCCGCCTTCGCCACCTGGCCCTGGTTGAGCTTGTGGGCGTCCACGTCGCGCTTTGCGGCGCGGAGCGAGTCGGCCTGCGCCTTGCCGCGACCTTCGGCAAGCGCTTCGGCGAAGTTCGAGAACAGCACGGTGAGCCACAGCACCACCGAGATGGCCAGCACGAACGCGGGATGCGAGTCCGTCACGCCGAACAGCGACAGCACGAACAGGATGAACGTGAGGATGGCCGATAGGTACACCATGAGCATGACGGGGTTCTTCGCCTGCTCACGCGGATCGAGTTTCGTGAACGCGTCACGCACCGCACGCTTCGCGAGCGCGCTCATGGCATCGTCGTTGCGATTGCCGCGGGGGTTGCGTCCGCGTTCTTCCATGGTTGTTGTAGTCATAGCTCCATTCACCTTGCCTTACCCGAGAACCATCTGAAGGTGCTCGGCAATGGGACCCAGCGCGAGCGCGGGGAACATCGTGAGTGCGCCCACCAAGAGGACGATGACGATGAGCAGGAACACGAACATGGCGTTGCATGTTGACAGCGTTCCCGAGCTCGTGGCCACCTTCGAGCGCTTCGCCAGGCCACCGGCCAGGATGAGCGCCGCCGCCAGCGGGATAAAGCGGTTTACCAGCATTTCAAGCCCCAGCACCACGTTGATCATGGGCGTGTTCGCGCCGAGACCCGCGAATGCCGAGCCGTTGTTGCCGCCTGCCGAGATGGCCGCGTACAGCACTTCGGAGAAACCGTGCGCGCCCGTGTTGGTGAGGCTGTCCACCGTTGCGGGGTCGAGGCACATGACGGCCGCGCCCACGAGGATGACGAGGGGCGTCGTCACGCACAGGATCACCGCCATGCGCATTTCCTTCGGCCCGATCTTCTTGCCCAGGTACTCGGGCGTGCGTCCCACCATGAGGCCCGCGATAAACACGGTGAGCAGGACGAATCCGATGAGCGAGTACAGACCGCAGCCCACGCCGCCGAACACCACTTCGCCGAGCGCCATGAGAATCATGGGCACCATGCCGCCGAGGGGCGTGTAGCTGTCGTGCATGGAGTTCACCGCGCCGTTCGATGCCGCCGTGGTGAATGCGGCCCACACGGACGAGTCCGTCACGCCGAAGCGCGCTTCCTTGCCTTCCATGTTGCCGCCCGACTGGTCGGTCATGCCCATGTACACCGCGCCGTCTTGCGCAAGCTGCGGCGTGCCCGTCTGCTCGAAGTACGCGATGGCCACGAGGCCTGCCAGCAGCAGGATGAACAGGGCCGCGAACAGGGCGCGTCCTTGCCGACGATCGTTAACGAAGCGTCCGAAGCTGAACACGAGCGACACCGGAATCAGCAGCAGCGACACGCATTGGATGAGGTTCGTGAGCGGCGAGGGGTTCTCGAGCGGGCTTGCCGAGTTCACGCCGTTGTAGCCGCCGCCGTTCGTGCCCAGCTGCTTGATGGCAACCTGGCTGGCTTGCGGGCCGAGGGGGATGACCTCTTCCGTGACGGTTTGCACGGCCGCGGGATCGTCCGCGTCCACGATGGTGCCGTCGGCGGTGACGCCCACCGGCTCCACAAGCTGCACCGTCTCGTACGGCGTGAGGTTCTGCGGAGAGCCCTGCGCCACATCGACGATAGCCACCACGAGGGACAGCGGCAGCAGCACGAACAGCACCGCGCGCGTCGCGTCCTTCCAGAAGTTGCCGAGGCCCGGCGCGTTCTCGGCCACAATGCCGCGGAACAGGGCGAACAGCACGGCGATGCCCACGGCCGGCGTGACGAAGTTCTGCACCGTCAGGCCGATGGCCTGCGAGAAGTAGCTGAGCGCCGACTCGCCGCTATACGACTGCCAGTTCGTGTTCGTCACGAAGCTGACCGCGGTGTTGAACGCGAGGTCCCAGCTGAGGCCGGGGAGGCCCTCCGGGTTGCCGGGCAGCACGCCCTGCAGCATGAGGATGGCGAACAGCCCCACGAGCGAGATCGCCGAGAATGCGAGTGCGCTCACGAGGTAGCGCTTCCACCCCATGTCTTCGGTGCGGTCCACGCGAATGCCGCGGTAGATGAGGTTCTCCACCGGGGTGAACACGCGCGACAACACGGTGCGCTCGCCCGCCATGACCCGGTTGAGGTAGCCCGACAGGGGAATGGCCAACGCCACGAGCAGTGCAAGGTACACCGCGTACTCGAACACTTCGCCCATCATCGCTCATCACCCCCTCGCAGAAGCACATAAAAGAGGTAGAGCGCAACGATGATGCTCAAACCCCCTACGATGCCGGTAACGATTCCCATCTTGATCCTTCCTTACGAGTTGCCTGGCGTGGTAGCGCATCGACAGCGCCGCCACCAACCCAGCATAGAAAAAGCCGCATGAGCGCGGCATAAAGAAGCAAGCTGGAGCATTAAGATGGGATTAAGATTGGGGGTCCCCGCACCCCCCCCCCTTGCGTCGCGAGGGGCGCTCGTTGGTCGCATGCCCCTCCGCGACGCAATGGGGGGGGATCGGGAGATGCGGAGGACGAGGCAGGCGCAGACTATGCCCTAAATGCCTCTATCAGGGCATGGACGTTCGGGTTGGGGTCGTCGGCGCGGTAGGCTACCATTTGGTCGAGCGTGAGCGGGCGGCCGTCCAGCTCGTCGAACAGCACGACATCATCGCGGTCGGTGAGCGCCTCAGTGTTGATGCCGCAGGACGCAATGGCGTCGCCGAGATCCACGTAGCGGAGCGAGAGAGGGCTCGCCACGGGAATCATGCGAAACGTCAGGTCGAGATCGTCGCCGAACAGGCGGAGAGCCTGCGCAACCATGAAGTCGTACCACTTGCTGCTCGTGATAGCCACCGTAGCACCGCGCAGGTCCTCTCTTCGCAACGCGCTGAGCGATGCAAGGGGATGGTCCTTTTTCATGCAGATACGCATGCGATCCTCGCCCACCAAAGCCGTTGCGATACCCCGGCGCTCGGCATCGGCGGCAAGATGGGGCGAGAAGGAAAAATCGTAGCACGTGCTGATGTCGACGATTTCCTTATCGAGCTCGGTCAAGGGCGCAAGCGAGTCGATGGACAGCTCGATGAGCTCGAAGGGGATACCGCCCGCGCGTGCCAACAAGTCGGGCAGGAAGGGGATGTCCCCGGTGGTTTTGATGCGCACCGCCGGGTAGCTTTTCACCAGTTCGTCGCAGGCGCGCACCGCTTCGTCATAGCTGGCAAGCGCCGCCTGCACGCCGGCGAGAAACCGCTGCCCCGCAGGCGTGAGTTCCGCGCCGCGCTTTCGGTCGACCAGCTGAAAGCCCAGCTCCTTCTCCAGGTTGGCAATGTGCACGCTCATGGCGGGTTGCGACAAATGCAGCTCCAACGCCGCAGCACTGAAGTTCTGGCATTTGGCGAATACGACGAATTCCCGCAGCGTTTCAAGCCTCATGTCCATGCCCCTTCGAACGCGTCCCTTCCCCTCACGCCGTACAGCGCTCGTTCATTTTAGCACGCTACATTCCCACCAAAAATGCTGATCAATCACGTATTACAAAGCGTAATACCCACTTTCCTGCTTCCTATTCTCACTTCGAAAAGCGATATTTCACCTATTGATCGAGGTCTTCCTATACTCGCACCACGCCGAAAGGCGTACAGACAATCAGAGGAAAGGGATGATCATGGAACTGACACGAAGGAGCTTCCTCATGGGTGCCGCCGCGCTCGGCAGCACGCTGGGACTCGGAACGCTTGCGGGCTGCTCGAGCGGAGCAGCGAGCGCGGCGGACAACGGCACCTGGGACAAGGAAGCCGATCTCGTGGTGGTGGGCGGCGGCACGGGGCAGGCTGCCGCCATCGCCGGAGCCGCTGCGGGCATGAGCGTGATCCTGCTTGAAGCGCGCGATATGGTAGGGGGCGCAATGGCGTTTTCAGGCGGCAATGCCTGGCTCGCGAACACGGAATACTCGAATGCGAACGGCGACAGCTACGATTTCGCCAAGACGTACCTCGACCATATGCAGATGGGCATGGACAACGAAGAGCTGGTGACGGCATATCTCAACAACACGCAGAAGGTTGTCGAAACGCTTACCGCAAACGGCGTGAACATCCAGCCGCTACCTCGCAACGGCCAATACCAGCCGAACTGGGAGGGCGCGGACGTGATCGGACGCAGCTGCCAGGTGATGGGGGATAACGATGGCGACGACGTTTCCGAAGCGGGCGGCGCGCGATTGAACAGCTCGCTTTCCACCGCATGCGACAAGCTGGGTGTGGAGGTGCTCACGAAGACGCGAGGACGACGCCTCGTGACGAGCCGCTCCGACTCCGACGCAACGCCCCGAGTTGTGGGCATCGTGGCCGACGGGAAGAAGGGCGAGCTGCGCATCAAGGCGAACAAGGGCATCATCCTGGCAACGGGCGGTTTCGAGTGGAATGAAAAGCTTGTGCAGAAGTACGTCCGCGTACCGCTTAAGTACGGCCTTTCGTGGCCTGAGAACATCGGCGACGGCCTGCTTATGGCGCAATCGGTGGGAGCCGATCTCTGCCTCATGCCCCATACGTTCGGCATGCCGTGCTTCCAGGCGCACGGCGAATACGCGCGCGAGAACGGACAGATCATGTCCATGGCCGGAAACGCAGCGCGCAGCAACCCCGGATCGATCATCGTCGATCAGAACGGACGACGCTTCTGCCGCGAGGATTCGTCGTACATGTCAATCAACAACACGTTCGGAGGCTACAACAACTTCGGCGACGAGGGCTACTCAGCCGACCCTGCCTGGTGGATATGCGATCAGCTGTGCTACGACCAAAACGGCGGGCCGACGGGCACGTGCGCCTCGTGGGGATATCCGGTACCCGAGATCCCCGAGGACGACTATGTGTTTAAGGCTGATACGCTCGAGGAGCTCGGGGTGCTCATCGGCGTCAACGCCGAGCAACTTGTGCGCACCGTCGACGAGTACAACCTCCACGCGAAGGATGGAGAAGATCCGTTGTTCCACCGCGGGGAAGTGGGAACCGCGGGGCAGCCCGCCTTCGACCTCCAAGTCATGGAGCAGCCGCCGTACTATGCCGTGGCCATCAACGCCGGATGCTGCGGCACCATCGGCGGGCCCCAACTCAACGGGAATGCGCAGGTCATGCACGTGAATGGCGAACCTATCGAAGGCCTGTACGCCATGGGCAACTGCGCCGGCGTAGGTGGTCCCGGCCCCTCGTACGGCGGTGAAGGTGGCACCATTGGCCCCGCCTTCACGTTCGGCGTGATCGCCGTGAATCACATGGTGGGGATTAAGGGCTAAAACTCGGCGCATCCGTCCTCCGCCCCTCCTCCTTGCGTCGCGAGCAAGACAAGCGAACCGCGCATCACGCTCGCGACGCAAAGGGAGGGGGACCGGAATAGTCGAATAAACCGGGAAAGCGACCCTTAATACGCCTCGTCTAGGTTGGCGTGGGCTTGGGCGTCGGCTTCTAGGGGGAAGAACTTGCTTTGGCGGTAGCGATCCAATGCTACGAGGGCGATCATGCCGGCGTTGTCGCCGCAGGCGCTCATGGGGGGCAGTGTGAGACGCACGTGGAGGCGCTTGCAGAGCGCCTGGTAGGCCTCGCGCAAGACCGGGTTCGCCGCCACGCCGCCGCCGAGGCAGAACGTGCGCGCGCCCGTTTGGCGCAGCGCCATCTCCGCCTTCTTCACCTGCACGTCCACCACCGCTTGCTGGAAGCTCGCGGCGATGTCGGGCACGTTGAGCTCGCGGCCGGCGACCCGTTCGGCATTGATGTAGCTGACCACGGCGGTTTTCAAACCCGAGAGCGAGAACCGCAGGTCGCCCGAATGCATCATCGCACGCGGGAAGGGAATAGCCTTCGGGTTGCCGAGCGCCGCCTCGCGCGAGATAACGGGGCCGCCCGGATAGCCGAGGCCGAGCGCCTTCGCCACCTTGTCGAACGCCTCGCCCACTGCGTCGTCAATGGTGGCGCCGAGCGTCTCGTAGTCGTTCCAGTCCTTCATGTGCACGAGCAGCGTATTGCCGCCCGATACGAGCGACACCACCGCCGGCGGCTCGAAGTCGGGCGCGCCGATCTTGTTCGCGTACAGGTGGCCTTCGAGATGGTTCACGCCGATGAACGGCTTGCCCGCCGCCCAGGCCGCGCCCTTCGCGAAGGCGACGCCCACCACGAGCGCACCCACGAGGCCCGGCGCGTAGGTGACCGCAACGGAATCGAGATCGCACCAAGTGAGACGCTCCACCCCCAGCGCGGAGGCCGCCACGTCGAAGCACTCGTCGCACACGCCGCAGATGGCCTCGATGTGCTTGCGGCTGGCAATCTCGGGCACCACGCCGCCGAAGCGCGCGTGGAAGTCGATCTGCGAAGCCACCACGTCGGCGAGGAGCGTGCCGTTGCCGTCCACGATGGCGGCGGCGGTTTCGTCGCAGGACGACTCGATTGCCAGGATGAGCGGGCGCGCCGCGTCGAGCGAGGCGGATGTTTCACGTGAAACATCCGTTTGCATCAAGGCGTCCGCGCACACTTCGGCGGCGGCGTCGTGCACCTGCAGCTCCATGCCGGCCACGTCGTGCTTCGCGAGCGGCAGCGGGCCCTCCATGATGACGGCGTCCTCACCGTCGGCATAGTAGTGCGGGCGCACGCCGAGCGAGCGGAGTCCCACGGCCTCGTACAGCGCCTGCGCGCCCGCGTTCGACGCGCGCACCTCGAGCGAGCACCGTGCCGCGCCCAGGTCGCGTGCATCAGCCGCCACGCGCGCCAGCAGCCCACGCGCGATGCCGCGGCGCCGCGCCGCCGGATCGACGCCCACCTTGAGAATCTGCACGCCCCCATCGACGATCCACCCGCCGGCATAGCCCACGAGCGTCGACCCCTCGAACGCGGCCCACCAGCTACGGTCGGTGCGGGGAAGCTCGTCGGCTACGAGGGCCTCGGTCCAGGCGTCGGCGGCCATGACCCGCGTCTCGAGCGCCGCAACGGCGCCTGCGTGCGCCGCGTCGAGCGGCTTGTACGTGATGCCGAACTCGTCGGGACGCGCATTCAGAACGGCGGTATCGTGCATGCTCGCGCGCTGATCGCGCCGCAGGGCCACATCCTGCACGCCGGTCGACAGGTTCTTCGGATCGTTCTTCGCCAGGCGGATGCGCTCGTTTTCCTCCGCGTCCGAAAGGCGCGTGTACACGGGCAGCGCGAACGCCGGGTCGTGACGACGCGCGTCGAACGGGTCGGCCTCGTCTGCGCGCCACGCCGCCTGCAACGCCAGCAGCAGGCCGCGCCCCGTCGGCGTCCAAAGCCCCTCGTCAAGCATCACCCCGCACGCGGCGAACAGTTCGGCATACTTGCGCAGGGCGTCGCCCGTCACCTGCAGCGATGCCTCGTCGGCGGCCAGTTCTTCCGCAGCCAGCTCCGCCTTCACCACGCGGTCGGCCTCAAGACGCTCGATACCGGCGTCGCTCAGATCGAACCGCACCGGATACACTTCCTTGCGCATGGCGTCGGCCACCACGGCAAGCGGCCCTCGCACGTCGGCCGCCCACGCGTTCCACGCCACCGCGTCGAGCGACGACACGCCGATGAGCGGCACCTCGAGCGCGGACGCCACGCCCTTCGCCGTCGCCATGGCAATGCGCACGCCCGTGAACGATCCCGGACCGCGCCCCACCACCACGCACGCGATGTCCTCGCGCGCCACGCCGTACGAGGCAAGCGTCTCGTCGATGCGCGGCAGCAGCTGCGTGTTCGACGCGCGGCGCGCCTCGATTTCCACGGACGCCACCACATCAACCGTGCGCGAGGCGCGATCGAGCGCGCCCACGCCGATGGCGATCACTTCGTTGGCAGTATCGAATGCGAGCACGTACGGCGCTCGCCCAGACGCGTCCTCAGGACGCGAGTTCACATCGCTCACGCATTTCCTCCCGCGCACTTCATGAGTCGCGATTTCGAATCCTTCGCCCACACGAACAGCAGCCTGCGCGCGCGGTCGCCGTACGCATGCACGCGCACGGTACGATTGCCCTCGTCATCCACGCGAATGGATAGCTCAAGGTAGCCGTACGGCAGCGCTTCGGGGAACTTCTCGCCCCACTCGATGAACGACGCGCCATCGCCGTCGATGGTTTCGTAGTAGCCGATATCCTCGAGCTCGTCCGCGTCGTCGAGACGGTAGAGGTCGAAGTGGTACAGCGGCAGCGAGCCCGCCGGGTACGTGAGCAGGATGTTGAACGTGGGGCTGGTCACCTGGTCGCGCACGCCAAGGCCTGCGGCGACGCCCTGCACGAACTGCGTCTTGCCTGCGCCGAGGTCGCCCGACAGCACGATGACGTCGCCTGCCTGCAAGTACGGCGAAAGGGTGGCCGCCAGCTGCTTCGTCGCTTCCGACGAGGTGGTTTTCCGCGTATATGTCAGTCCATTTGCCATGCCTCGTATCATACGCCAACGCCCCCACCCGGGCCAGCCCTCCCGAATATCCCCGCATTCCCCCGCATTCGTGGATACGCGTAGGCGGGCGCGCATCTTTGAGCTATGATCACATCGAACAGCGAATGCCGAAGACGGCGCGCGGAACCCCGCCGCCCATCACGCGATAGGAGCCCAACCATGTCCGCCATGCACGAACAGCGCGTCGATACCGTGAGGCGCAACCTCGCACGCCGCGACCTCGAGCAGATGCTCGTGTGCGACCCCCGATCCATCCAGTACCTTACCGGCGCGTACGTCGAGCCGGGCGAGCGCTTCCTCGGGCTTGTCATCACGCCCGATGCCGAACCGACGCTCGTGCTGAACGCCCTGTTCACCGCACCGGGCGATGCGGCATGCGCCGTGCGTGCGTTCACCGATACCGACGACCCGCTGGCGTTGGTGGAAGAGCTGTGCAACGCCGACGCGCCGCTCGGATGCGACAAGAACCTGCCGGCGCGGTTCCTGCTGCCGCTCATGGAGCGCGGCGCAGCCGCCGGCTTCGTGCTGGCATCGGATGCCGTGGACGATGCGCGCGCCCACAAAGATGCCGCTGAACAGGACTTCATGCGCGCGGCAAGCGCCACGAACGACGCGGCCATGGGCCGTTTCCGCCAGCTCGTGCGCGAGGGCGTCACCGAGGCCGACGTGGCCGGGCAGCTGGAAGGCATCTATCGCGAGCTGGGTGCGCAGGGCCATTCGTTCACGCCCATCGTGAGCTTCGGCGCAAACGCGGCCGACCCGCACCACGAGCCCGACGACACCCCGCTCGCCCCCGGCGATGTGGTGCTGTTCGACGTGGGTTGCCGCCAAGACGAGTACTGCTCGGACATGACGCGCACGTTCGTGTTCGGCGAGCCTACGCCCAAGCAGCGCGAAGTGCACGACACGGTGCGGCGCGCGAACGAGGCGGCACGGGCGTTGGTGGCGCCCGGCGTGCGCTTCTGCGACATCGACGCGGCGGCGCGCAACGTCATCGACGAGGCCGGGTACGGACCGTACTTCACCCATCGTCTGGGGCATCAGATTGGCCTCGACGTGCACGAGCCGGGCGACGTGTCGTCCGCGCACGACGCCCCGGTCGAGGCGGGCATGATCTTCTCCATCGAGCCGGGCATCTACCTGCCGGGCGAATTCGGCGTGCGCATCGAGGACCTCGTGCTGGTCACCGAAGACGGCTGCGAGGTGCTCAACAGCTACCCGCGCGAAATCGACACCATCGGATAACGCGTTCCGTCCACGAACGAGGGCCGCCTGCTTGCGAAAGCGAGCGCCCCTCGTTCGTTCGTCTGCCTACTTGCCGCCGAAGAGGCCCGACAGCTTCCCCAGAATGTCGCCGTCTCCCAGGAAGTCGCCCACCACTTCCATCACCTTGTTCATGTTGAGTTCCTTGCCCTCGAGGAGCGGCTCCACCGCGGCCACGACGTCCTTGAGCTCTTCGTCGCTCAGCTCGAGGCCCGTGGCGTTCTTGATGGCCGCGCCCGGGTCGATGCCGAAATTCTTGAGCTGCTCCGGATCTTCGGCCGCCCCCTTGACGAACTGCCCCACAATTTCCTGCACGTCCATATTCCTGCTCCTCATCGCTCGACTTTCCGCTTCAACTATACGTTGAACTGGGCTTATTGCGTTCTCTACCTCCGCGCGTACCTTATCATATCGACAACGATTCAATGAGAACAAAGGGGACGACACGCCTATGACCACGAAGAAGCAGCCGAGCGAGCAGCCGAAAGAACCGAAGGAGCGTCACTTCGTCGACGCGAAAACCGGGGAGACCGTGGCGAAGCCGAAGCAGGGCGGCTCGGGCGCCGCGGCCACGCAGGCGGTGCGCGAAGAAATGCACGCGGAGCGCAAGGGGAACGCACTGCCCTTCCGCATCGGCGCCATCGTGCTGTGGGTGGTGGGCATCGTGTTCGAGGTGGTGGCCATCCTCGTGGCGAACAGCACGTTGTATCTGCCGAAGTTCCCGTCTATGACCTGGGTTGTTATCTTCCTCGTGGTGGACCTCGTGGCCGTGGTGATAGGCTCGCAACTGTGGAAGCGCGCGAACCACATCAGCCCCGCGCCGAAAGAGAACAAGCTGGCCTACTGGGTGCAGACCGAGCTGGGCGTCATCATCGCCGTCATCGCGTTCGCCCCGATCCTCCTGCTCATGCTGACGAACAAGGACATGGACAAGAAGACGAAGCAGGTGTGCTCCATCGTGGCAGGCGTCGCGCTCGTGGCCGCCATCGGCAGCGGCATCGACTACCATCCGACGTCGCAGGAAGACCTCGACCAGGCCGAAGCCGGCGCCGCCGTGCTCTCCGACGACGGGCTGGCGTACTGGACGCCCTTCGGCGAGGTGTACCATTTCAACCCCGATTGCCAGTACATCAAGAACTCGGGCACCATCTACTCCGGCACCGTGAGCGACGCGCTTGAGGCCGGCCGCACCCGCGCCTGCTCGGGCTGCGCCGTCGAAGACGGCACCGACCTTCTGACCGACGCCGACCCCGCAGCCGTGGAAGATGCCGCGGCCAACGTCGTCAGCGTGATCGAAGGCGGCGCGAACACCGAAGAAGCCGACAAGCAAGAAGAGCTGCCGAAGGCAGCGTAGGGGGAAACATTGCCCTTTCAAAAACGAGAAACGCCCGGCAGGCCCGGGCGTTTCTCGTTTGGCGCGCACCTCATGGGCACCGCTTACCGCCCGGCTTCGGCCGCTGCCACCGTGTGCGCCATGGTCACCGACGTGGTGACCGTGCCGATGCCGCCCGGCACCGGCGTGATGGCGCCCACCACCGGTTCGACCTCGGCGAAGTCCACGTCGCCGCACAGGTTGCCCTGCGTGTCGAAGTTGATGCCCACGTCGAGCACGGTCTGGCCGGGACTGAAGAACTCCGCACCGAACGCCCGCGCGCGGCCGGTGGCGCAGATGACCACGTCGGCCGAGCGGCAGATGGCCGCGAGGTTCTCCGTCTTGCTGTGACAGATGGTCACGCTCGCATTGCGGCGCAGCAGCATCATGGACACGGGCTTGCCCACCACGAGGCTGCGGCCCACCACCACGATGTGCTTGCCCTGCAGCGGCACCTGGTAGAAGTCGAGCAGCTCGATGCAGGCGGCGGCCGTCGCCGGCGGGTACCCGCGATGGCCGTCGGTGAACACCGAAGCCAGCGACGCCAACGTGATGCCATCGATGTCCTTCTTCGGATCGAGCAGCTCGCACACGTGCGACTCGTCCACAAACGACGGCAGCGGGCGGAACAGCAGGCAGCCGTGCACGCGCGGATCGGCGTTCACCTCGTGGATGGCGGCTTCGATGGCCGCTTGCGGGGCGAATTCCTCCAGCTCGTAGGGCCGAATGGCGATGCCGAGCGATTCCGCGCGCTTGCGCGCCGTGCGCTCGTACGACAGATCGTCGGGGCGCGCGCCCACGCGCACGAGCGCGAGGGTGGGCGTGATGCCTGCGCGGCCGAGCGCGTCGATGCGCGCGGTCAGGTCGAGGGCCATGCTCTCGACAACGGGCTTGCCCTTCAATAGCTCAGCCATGGACGTCGAGACTCCTTTATGAAACGGCGGTTTTCACGAACTCGAACACCTCGTCGCAACGCTCACGCGTGCGCGCGGCCAGCGAGTCGGCTTCTTCGCGATAGTATGCGGAACGTGCAGCGTCGTCCATCGAGGCCGCGTTGATGTAGATGTTGAGGCTGGCTCCGTCGGAGGCCGCACGGGCGAACGCTGCGGCGACGCCCGCGTCGGAGCGCGCCAGCTTGCTGCCATGATGCGCCAGGAACTCGACCTCGTCCATGACCGTGGCGATCGTGCGCATGATGGCGAGCGGCACGTCGCTCGCCTCGACGAGTGCGGCTTGCATGGCCTCGTTGCGCGCAGCCAACTCGTCGGGCGTGTTCTTCGGCATGCGATACGTGGCCGACAGCGGTTCGAACGCGCGCGCGTCCTCGTCCACCAGATGAAGAAGTCGCTCGCGCAGGCTGGAGAGGCGTGCGAGCGAGGCTTTGACCTCGTCTTCCACGTCGGCGTACGTTTTCTTGCCCACCGTGAGGTTACCCACCATGGACGCTGCGGCCGCGGCCAGCGCGCCCACATAGGCCGAGGCCCCGCCGCCGCCCGGCGTGGGCGCAGCGCTTGCCAGCTCGTCGATAAACGTGGTGTCCACGAAGGTTCTCCTTGTCGATACGCTCGGTTCACTCGGACATGCTATCCGTATGATACGTCATGCGATTGGCGAGCACCCGACAAGCCGCGAAACCTGCAAGAACCCTCGACGTGCGGCGGAAAGACAGCGGATTTCTCACCGCTTTTCGACGCGAATCCAACGCGAATCAAGCGAAAATGCGCCCCGATCCAGCGGATTTCCAGCCGAAATCACACGCGAGTCCAACGCAGTTCAAGCGCACATTTTATGCATGTGATCAGGTGTTTTTATGCTTCCACCACGCCCGTTCAGGGAGTACAATGACCTCGCCGGCGGTGTCCGTGTTCGGGTGGTGCTTCTTTTCGAGAGGAGCATACCTTATGAACGAGATTCTTGAAGTCCTGTACGCTTACGCAGCGGTGGCCACGATCGGGAGCTTCCTCTTCGATCTGTGGACGGAGTATAAAGAGCACGGACGAAGCAGGGAGGGAACCAGAGGGAAGCTGAAATAGCAAAGGCCGGGAATAATCCCGGCCTCCCACAATACCTGCGCCGCCCGAACTGGATCGTGTAGCGTCCTAGACTCACATCCTGGGCACCGCCGGTATTCGTAGTATACGACAGGAGCGCCCCCGATTTCAAGGGAGATCGGGGGCGCTTCGGGGTTCTAGAACAAGCCGGAGATTTTGCCGGTTTCGTCGACGTCGATGCGTTCGGCGGCCGGAACCTTCGGCAGGCCGGGCATGGTCATGATGTCGCCGGTGAGCGCCACCACGAAGCCGGCGCCGGCCGACACCTTCACGTTGCGCACCGTGATGCGGAAGTCGCGCGGCGCACCGAGCTTCTTCGCGTCGTCGGAGAAGCTGTACTGCGTCTTCGCCATGCACACCGGCATGCCGCCGAAGCCGAGGCCCTCGAGCTTCGCCAGCTCAGCCGCGGCCTTCGGCTCGAAGTCCACGCCGTCGGCATGGTACACCTTCGTGGCGATGGCTTCGATCTTCTCGGCCAGCGACAGGTCGTCCTCGTAAGCGAAGCGGAACTCGTTGGGCTCCTCGCACAGGCGCACCACTTCGTCGGCCAGCGCCAGACCGCCCTCGCCGCCCTTCGCCCACACCTCGGACAGAGCCACGTTCACGCCCAGCTCGCGGCACTTGTCCTCCACCAGCTTCAGCTCGGCCTCGGTGTCGGTCGGGAAGCGGTTGATGGCCACCACGCACGGCAGCTGGTACACCTTCGTGATGTTCTCCACGTGCTGCAGCAGGTTCGGGAGACCCGCTTCGAGGGCCTCAAGGTTCTCGTTGTTGAGGTCGGCCTTCGCCACGCCGCCGTGATTCTTCAGCGCGCGCACCGTGGCCACCACCACCACCGCATCGGGGTTGAGGTCCGCGAGACGGCACTTGATGTCGAGGAACTTCTCCGCGCCCAGGTCGGCACCGAAGCCGGCCTCCGTCACGCAGTAGTCGCCCAACGCCATGGCCATGCGCGTGGCCATGATGGAGTTGCAGCCGTGCGCGATGTTGGCGAAGGGGCCGCCGTGCACGAACGCCGGCGTGCCCTCGAGCGTCTGCACGAGGTTGGGCTTGAGCGCATCCTTCAACAGCGCGGCCATGGCACCCTGCGCGTTGAGGTCGCCCGCCGTCACCGGCTTGTCGTCGCGCGTGTAGCCCACCACGATGCGCGCGAGGCGCTCCTTGAGGTCGGTAATGGAGGAGGACAAGCAGAAGATGGCCATGATTTCGCTGGCCACCGTGATGTCGAAACCGTCCTCGCGCGGCACGCCGTGGGCCTTGCCGCCCATGCCGTCCACCACGTTGCGCAGCTGACGGTCGTTCATGTCCACGACGCGCTTCCACGTGATCTTGCGCACGTCGATGCCCAGCTCGTTGCCCTGCTGAATGTGGTTGTCCAGCATGGCGGCCAGCAGGTTGTTGGCCGCGCCGATGGCGTGGAAGTCGCCCGTGAAGTGCAGGTTGATGTCTTCCATGGGGATGACCTGGGCGTATCCGCCGCCCGCAGCGCCGCCCTTCACGCCGAACACGGGGCCCAGGCTGGGCTCGCGCAGCGCGACGACGATGTTCTTGCCCTGACGCGCCAGCGCGTCGGACAGACCCACGGTTGTGGTGGTCTTGCCCTCGCCGGCCGGCGTGGGGTTGATAGCCGTGACCAGGATGAGCTTGCCCGGGGTATGCTCAACGTCCGTGAGCAGGTTGTAGTCCACCTTCGCCTTGTTCGTACCGTACAGCTCGAGGTACGACTCTGGCACTCCCGCCTTCTCGGCGATTGCGCTGATGTGCTCGGGTTTCGTCGCCTGGGCAATTTCAATGTCGCTCAACACGTCGGGCCCCTCTCTTTCCTCAGGTTGGATTCGTTGCCTTATGGCCTGCATTCTACTGGTTTTGCGCCTCATGGACGAGGCGCAATCCCTCAAGGGTCAATTCGGGGTTGATTGCGGTGATGGTCTGGGACTGAGCCGCAACGCGCGACGCGAGACCGCCCGTTGCCACCACGGGCGCCTCGTAGCCCAGCTGGGCGAAGATGCGGCGGATGAGCCCGTCCACACGGTCGGCCTCGCCGTACACGATGCCCGCCTGGATGGCCTCTTCGGTGTTATGGCCGATGGCGGTGTGCGGGTCGGTCAGGTCGATGGCGCCGAGCTTCGTGGCGTGCGAGAACAGCGCCGAAGCCGACGTTTCCACGCCCGGCGCGATGACGCCGCCGATGAAGCGGCCGTCCGCATCGATCACTTCCATGTTCGTCGCCGTGCCGAAGTCCACCACGATGACGGGCGCGCCGTACAGCGCCTTCGCCGCCACGGCATCGGCCACGCGGTCGGCGCCGATTTCGTGCGGGTTGGGATAGTCGGCCTCGAACAAGGTGCCCGCCGTTTCAGCCGAGCACACCACCGCCTCCTCGCCGATCATACGATGCGCCGCAGCACGCCATGCCAGCGTGAGCGCGGGCACCACCGACGCCAGCGACACGCCGCAAATGTCCTTGAGCGCGATGCCTTCGGACGCCAAAAGCGGCACCAATTTCACGCGGAGCTCGTCGGATGTATGGCTTTTGTTCGTGGCCACGCGCCACCGATATTGAAGGCTTCCGTCCTGGTAAATACCGACTACGGTTTGGGTATTCCCCACGTCGATGGCAAGTAACATGTTTCTGACAGTCTCCTTCGGAAGCGGTCCGAATGCTTATAGTTGCTCTCGACATTATAACAACCCGCCCACGCGCATCTGTCAGGCACCGGCAACGGGAGTCCATCTGATAGAAAGGCAACACATGAACGACACCCCGCATCGCATCCTCGTTGTTGACGACGAGCCATCCATCACCGAATTCGTCAGCTACGCTCTGAAAAAGGAGGGGTTCTTCACCGACGTCGTGGACAATGGCGAAGACGCCTTGGCTCTTGCTACGAAGAATTCCTACGACTTGTTCGTACTTGATATCATGCTGCCCGGAATGGACGGCTACGAGCTGTGCCGCCGCCTGCGTTCCAAGACGACGGTTCCCGTCCTTTTCCTGTCCGCACGCGACACCGAGCTCGATAAGGTGGTCGGCCTCGAAATCGGTGGCGACGATTACCTGGCGAAGCCCTTCGGCGTGCGCGAGCTCATCGCCCGCGTTCGCGCGCTGCTGCGTCGCGGTTCCGGCGGCGACTTCCCCGGCGCGAACCACGCCGTCACGGCAAGCGGCATCACGCTTGACGAGGACGCCCACACCGCTTCGGGCATGAACGGCGAAATCGACCTCACGCCGCGCGAATTCGAGCTGCTTGCCAGCCTTATGAAGAACGCCGGCAAGGTGGTTTCGCGTGAAGATTTGCTGCGCGACGCCTGGGGTTGGGAATACTTGACGGAAACCAAGACCGTCGACACCCACATCAAGCGTCTCCGTGATAAGATTGAGTCTGCCGGGTACGATCCCGGCTTGGTTGAGACGGTTCGCGGCTACGGATACAGGTTCAAACAATAAAAAGACTGCAAACATACTTCTCGCTGCTGGCAACGCTGCTCTCTCTTCTCGCCGGCGCGGTGCTCTTGCTCGTGTGCTTTCTCGCCTTCGACCTCCCGTCGAAGGCGTTTTTGCTGCTTATTCCCGTCGGCATCATCGTATTCACGTTCAGCTTGATCATCGGGCATTTCCTGTCCGAGCCGCTGCGTTTGCTGGCGAAGAAGACGGCCGCGTACCGCGCGGGCGCCGACGTGCCGTTCGAACCCGACGGCCGCCTGTTCGAAGCCGACGAGCTTTCGACCGACTTCAAGGCCATGACGCAAACCATGAAATCCCAGCAGCACGACCTGGTGCTGAAGGAGCGTCGTCAGGCGGCGTTCATCAGCGACGTGGCGCACGAGCTGCGCACGCCGCTCACCGCCATCCGCGGCAACGCCGAGATGCTGGAAGACCCCGACCTGCCGCCCGAGCTGCACGAGAAGTTCTGCTCCATCATCATCAACGAGAGCGAGCGCCTGAGCCGCCTCACGCACGACCTGCTCACGCTGCAGCGCATCGCCGACGACACCATGCCCATGGAGCTGTCGCGCGTCAACCTGCGCGAGCTGGCAACGGGCGTACTCGACGCGCTCGAGCCCATCCTGCGCGACCGTCACGCGAACACCGAGATCATCGGCGAAGCGCCCGACGTGCTGGGCGACCCCGACCGCCTCAAGCAGGCCGTGACGAACCTCGTGGAGAACGCGAGCCGTTTCATCGAGCCCGACGGTCACATCACCATCGAGCTGTTCGGCCTCAAGGGCAATTCCATCCTGGCCGTGAAGGACGACGGCACGGGCTTCGGCGACATCGACCCGCAGCTGCTGTTCGACCGCTTCTACCGCACCGACGCCTCGCGCAGCCGCGGCACGGGCGGCACGGGCCTCGGGCTGGCCATCGTGAAGTCGGTGGTGGAAGCGCATGACGGCACGGTGGAAGCCATCAACCTGCCCGACGGCGGAGCCTGCTTCATCATCGCGCTGCCGTCCATCCCCGCCGACATCTCGCGCAAACCCGAGCGCAAGCCCGAACGCTAAACGCGCTTACGCCGCGCGATGCGCGTGGTGACCCTTCCCGCGGAACAACACGAACGAGAGCGCTGCCACCACGATGACGCTCGTGCCGATGGCGCACACCGCGTTGAGGTGGATCATCGGGATGCCCACGAGCATGCCGATGATGTAGGGCACGAGCCACGCCAGCCACACGAAGGTGCTGAACGTGTGGAAGCGCTGCATGCCGCGCTCGTTTTTCCTCACGTACGTGACGGTTGCCCAGGTGGCGTGCACGAGCATGAGCCCGATGGCGATGACGCCCGTCACCGCGTGGATGCCGAACCCGCCCGCCGCCGACTGCTGCGCCATGTTCGACATGATCATGGTGCCCGTCGTGTCGCACACGAGGCCTCCCCAAAACAGCAGCACGTGTCGCAGCGACAACGTGCCCGAACGACGCTCTCCGAACACTCCGATGGTATACAGAACCAGCGCACAGGTGATGGCAACGCTTGCCACGATCAATTCCACACTCATGAGCGCTCCTTTCTTTCGTCTTATCTGAACTATGTTCATTAATGAACTAGGTTCATAATAAGAAGCGGTGCGGTAGAATGCAAGACGGCGGCATGATCGCTCACGGTTTCTTCACGAGCGACGCGGCGCGATCCTCTACAATGAGGGAACACGTTCACGCAGGAGGCGCTCATGGGCAACAAACCCATCATCAACAAGCAGCAAATTCTGGACACGGCGTTCGACATCGCCAGCGCCTCGGGCCTCTCGGGCCTGAGCATTCGCGACGTGGCAAGCGCGTGCAACGTGGCCGTGGGCACGGTGTACAACTCCTACCCTACCAAGAACGACCTGGTGAACGACGTGGTTGGCCGTTTCTGGAACGAAGCATTGGCCGACCGTATGCCGCGCGCGGCGGCGGGCGACGACTTCATCGGATTCTGCCAGGAATTGGCGCGGCAGCTGTCGGAGGCGCTTACGAAGTTCCGCGACAACTGGCTGGCCGAAATCGCGGCGCTCGACGCCCGCGGCCTGGCTTCGGCGCGCAAGCGCGAGGAAGCCTGCTTCAAGCACATCCGGGGCGGTTTGACCGTCGCCCTCGAGCGCGACCCGCGCGTTGTGGCCGACCGCCTGCAGGGCGCCCTCGCACCCGAGCCGCTGTGCTCCTTCGTATGGGACAGCATGCTCTCGTCCATCAAACGCGGAGACACCGGCTGCGAAACCCTCTTCGCCCTGCTGAGGAACACGCTGTACTAACGAAGAAGCGGCCCCGAGGGGCCGCTTCTTCAATGCAAGCTTGAACGCAGCTGCTTACAGCGCGGCAAGCGCGGGCAGCACCTTCTCCACATCGGCGACGAGGCCGAGGTCGCACTGCTTCATGAGCGGGGCGTTCTTGTCCTTATTGATGGACACCACGAACTGCGACTCCGTCATGCCCACCGTATGCTGCACCTGGCCCGACACGCCCAGGGCAAGGTAGAGCTCCGGCTTGACGGTGGCACCCGAAACGCCCAGGTAGCGGCTGTGCGCCATCCACCCTTCGCCCTCGGCGATGGGACGCGAGCAGGCCATCTCGCCGCCGATGCGCGCGGCAAACTCCTGCGCGAGGTGCACGTTCGCCTCGCTCTGAATGCCGCGGCCCACGCACACCACGCGCTTCGCAGCCCCCAGGTCGACCACTTCTTCCTGCTTCTCCTGACGCCCGACCAGCTTGATGGCGCCCGGCTCGAGGGAGACGGCGGCGCGCTCGACGGTTCCCGCGGCGGGGGCTTCATCGAGGTCGAACACGCCGGACCCCACGAGGACGAGAGCCAGGCCGTGCACGCGCTCGACGCGCTCGGCCGCGCCGCCGTACACGAGATGCGACGCCTCCACGCCATCGCCGTCGAGGGTCAGGCGCGACGCGTCGGTTACCACGGGCGCCTCGAGACGCACGGCAAGCCGACCCGCAACGCATTGCGTGCGCTTCGACATGCGCGCAAGCACGAGCGCCGGCTGTTCGGCGCGAATGGCCTGCTCGAACGCGAGAACGCAATCCTCGTACAGCGCCCCCTCGGGAATGCCTCCCGCGAAGATCACGCGAGCACCCCATGCGGCGACGCGCGCCGCGTCGTCCTCGGTGCCCACCACGAGCGCCACCGGCTCGCATCCCAGCGCACGCGCGCCGCTGCACAGTTCCTCGTACGCCTCCACCGCATCGGCGAATATCACCATCTTGTTGCTCATCAGGTCCTCCTTACAGCTTCTCGCGCAGGCGCGTGATAAACGCCTGGATGGTTTCGTCGTCGGAGCCCTCGAGTACCTCGCAGGCGCGGTCGCGCTGCTCGGGGGCCAGGGTGCTCACCACGTCGACGGGTTCGGGAGCGTCCTCGAAAGCAACGTCGTCGAGGGAAAGCACGCGCGAAGGCTTCTTGCCGGCGCCCAGGATGTCCTTCATGGACGGGATGCGCGGCGTGTTCATGTCGGCCACCACCGACAGCACCGCGGGCAGCGGCACGTCGAGCAACTCCACCACGTTGCCGACGGTGCGCTCGACGTGCGCAACGCCGTCCGCCAGCTCGATGGAGCTCACCGCGTTGATGACGGGAAGGCCCAGCAGCTCGCCAAGCTGCACGCCCACCTGCTGCGCGTAGCGGTCGGCCGAGCCCTCGCCGCACAGGACGAGGTCGGCGCTGTCGAGCTGCTTGATGGCGGCCGCGAGCACGCGCGCCGTTTTCGTCGAGCCGGCCTCGGGCAGGGAGGCGTCCTTCACGGCCACGTTCTCCTGCGGGCCTCGTGCGAGGATGGCTTTCTTGAGCTTCGTGTCCTCCACGGCGTCGCCGCCGGCGGTGAGGCACACGAGCGACGCCCCGTGCGCCTCCGCCAGCTCGGCGCCGGCTTCCACGGCGTTCAGATCGTAGTCGCCAATTTTGCGCGCCGCGCGCTCGAACGACAGCGTGCGATCGGCCTGCACGACCACGTCCTGCTCGTCGGGCACGATCTTGTAGCACACAACGATGTTCATGAATCACTCCTTTTGCGTATCGGGAATGCGGTTCCTCCCGAAAGGAAGCAAAAAGCGTGCCATGATGAAAACGCAGGTTGCAGCCCTCCCCTAGAACGCGTCCTCGGCGCTTTCGAGCACGACGCGCACCCGCAGGCGCAGGCGGTTGAGCAGGTCGGCCAGCTCGTCGTGCGAAAGGTTCAGATGGCGGCCCACCGCAGCGAGGTCGCCTTCGTACTGCGCCAGCAACGCCTGCACCACGTGCCGCTCCTCCGACATCGCGTCGTCTTCGACCCCTTCCTGCAACGCTCCCACGTGATGCTGCACCGCGGCCGTCACGTGCGCAACCGGGCCGTCCGGCATGGTGTTGACGGCGTTCGCGATATGCGGCGGCAGCGCATCGACCGAGACGTTCGCACCCTGCCCCTGCATGATGAGGCACCGCTCGACGATGTTGCGCAGCTCGCGCACGTTGCCGGGCCAGCTGTACGCGCGCAGCGCCTCGATGGTTTCTTCGGGAAACGGCGTGCAGGGCAGCTCGAGCACCGACGACAGCTGCCCGTTGAAGTAGTCCACGAGCGGGGCGATGTCGGCGGCGCGACGGCGCAGCTGCGGCAGGCGAATCTCCACGAGGCTGAGCCGGTAGTACAGGTCGCTGCGGAACTTCTTCTCGGCGATGAGACGCTCGATGTTCTGGTTCGTCGCGGCAATCACACGCACGTCGAGCGTTTTCGCCGTGTTCGACCCGAGCTTCGTCACGCTCTGCTCCTGCAGCACGCGCAGCAGGCTCACCTGCATGTCCACCGGCATCTCGCCGATCTCGTCGAGGAACAGGGTGCCGCCGTCGGCGTATTCGAACTTGCCCACCGCGCCTGTCTCGCGCGCGCCCGTGAACGCGCCGCCCTCGTACCCGAACAGCTCGGTCGCCAGCAAATCGCGCGGCATCGCGCCGCAGTTGATGGCCACGAACTCGCCCGTGCGGCCGCTGCGCCGATGCAGGGCGCGCGCCACCACTTCCTTGCCCGTGCCCGTCTCGCCCAGCAGCAGGACGTTCGTCTTGATGGGAGCCACCTTCTGCACGAGGCGGTCGATCTTCTTCCACTCCTCGGTTTCGCCGATGTAGTCCACCTTGTCGCCCGTCGGCATGACCGCGGCATCTTTGCGCCGCCCCGTCGCGGTCTTCGCATTGCGCTCGGCTTCGCCGCCGTCTTCAAACACGAGCATGACGAACGGCTCCTGTCCCTCGATATCCACTTCCCCATGACGCACGAGGTTGAGCTCGTGCACCGCGCGCGAACGCCCCTTGCGAAACGTGATGGGCAGCGGCGCGTCGAGCTTTTTCGGCAAGGCGAGAATGTCCTGCACGGACATCTCTTTGCCCAGATACGCGCCGAGCGACTGCGACCCGTACGAATACTGCTCCCAGTCGGGGCAGTACGCGCGCATGCCGGCGTTGCCTCCCAGGATGCGCCCGCTGCGGTCGATAAGCAGCACGGGATGCTCGTACGCCAACATGAGCGGCCTGAAGAAGTCCACCGTGGAAAGCAGAGCGCCCGCCTTCGTGCGCGCCCGGTACAGGTCGTTCGTCAGCGACACGCCGATGCGGCACAGGTCGAGCGCGCTCTGCGGCAGCGCGGCGAACGGGCTGTTGATGTTGAGCGCGCCGTAATACTTGCCCGCCGGATCGAGGTAGGGAACCGACACGCCCGAGTACGTTTGCACGATGGCGCGATAGTGCTCGAAGCCGTCCACGCGCACGGGGCGCTTCTCGTAGGCGACGAGGGACGCGTTGCCGGTGCCCACTTCCTCTTCGCGGGTGAACGTGCCGAACGTGCGCGGATAGGTGGCCATCGGCGACAGCAGCTCGAACACGAAGTTTTCGCCGTCCATGAGCGACACGTTGCACCCCAGCATGGATTCGAGGAACTTCATGATGGGCGCGGTGGCCTTGAGCGAGGCGGCGAATCGCGCGCGCTTCTCTTCGAGAAGCGGCACATTCTGATCAACGAAATCGCTCGACCATGGATTCACGCCCGCCGCGCGACACCGAATCCATGAGCGAGCTATTTCCGGCCGAACCTTGTCTTCGAGAATCGTGCCCGTACTGACGAACGTTTTCCAGGCCTCTATGGCGTGCTCTTTGCGGTACACCACGTGCGCTCCCTCCGTCTTGTGCTGAAACCTTACCGTCTTCGCTGCGATTGCCTTCCGATTCCCAGCGCTTCCCGATACTTCGCCACCGTGCGGCGCTTGATGTCCACGCCTTCGCCGTTCAGGATGGTGGTGATGGTGGCGTCGCTGAGCGGCTTGCGACGATCTTCCCCCGCCACGAGATCCTTGATGCGATCTTTGATGGCGAGCGAGGACAGCGCATGGCGTCGCTCTTCCGCCGAGCACGCCACCGAGCTTGAGAAGAAGTGCTTGAGCGGGTAGACGCCCCATGGCGTGAGCACGTGCTTGTCCTGCACGGTTCGGCTGATGGTGGACACGTGCACGCCGAGCGCGTCGGCCGCCTGCTGCATGGTGAGCGGGCGCATGCGCGCCTCGCCCCCGGTGAAGAAGTCGTACTGCACTTCGGCCAGGTACACGCCGAAGCGATGGAGCGTTTGACGGCGCTGATCGATGTTGGCCAACACCGCGTCTGCCTCGGCGCGCTTCTGCTCCAGCCATTCCCGCGCTTCGGCGTCCATGCGGCCCTGCTCGGCCATGCGGTCGTACGTGCGGTTGATCACCACCGTCTCCGATAGCTCGCCGGTCACCCGCACGGCGAAACCCGCGCCGTCGCGCACGATGGTGAGGTCGGGAACCACGTACACCGTGCTCTTGCGCTGCGAGAACGACGAGCCGGGGCGCGGGTCGAGCGCGCAGATGCACTCCCGGATAGCGGAAAGGTCGTCCACGGTGAGGTGGTACGTGCGCGTGAGCTTCGTGGTGCGATTCTCGGCGAGGTCTTCCAGGTTATTGCGCAGCATGTCGCGAATGACGGCGGCGTAGGGGGCGCCGTCGTCGAGCTGCAACGTGAGGCATTCGGCCAAGTCGCGCGCGCCCACCCCGCGGGGCGTGAGCTGCTGCACGAGCGCGAGCAGCCGCTCGCCGTCGGCAACGGGGCGGCCGACTTCGGCGCACACGGCGGGCATGCTGCCGGAAAAGTAGCCGTCGTCGTCGATGTTCTCGATGAGCACGTCGAGCAGCGCGCGGTCCTCGTCGCTTGCATTCGTACCCGTCAGCTGCATGCGCAGGTGGCTGTGAAGGGTTTCCGTCTCCGAGCATTCGTCGCGCAGGCGAGCCAGATCGAACCCGCGATCGTCCCAGGCGACGGCAGCGGACGTGCGCGGCACGTAGCCGTCGGGGTCCGCCGCGGGCCCTTCCGCGCCGTCGTCCTCTTCTTCGGGAAGCTCCTCGAACGACAGCGAGGCGCGTTCGTAATCGAACTCGAGCAGGGGGTTGCGCTCGACCACCTCGCACACGTAGGCGTCGAGCCGAGCGACCGGCAAGGACAGCACTTCGAGCCCCTGAATGGCAGCAGGGGCCAACCGTTGCTTGGTGCGCACCGAAACAGTGGACCTTGCCTCCATGCGCACGGTTTGGCTTGAGCTCTCCGGCATGCAACCCCCTTGGTACGGTGCCTGCGGGCCGTTCCCCTTCGGCCAACGCACCGGTACACCGACAAACGGTATCTGTGCACCCATTTTAAGATGATTGCGTGAAATTTTCAACATATTTTGGTATATCATAAACTTTAGCACGATTTTTGCTAATTGTTTTACTAACATATGGATACCGCTCAGAAAGGAATCTTCCATGACGTGCGATCCCTCTTTGCTCACCATCCGCGAGGCAACCGAAGACGACGCGAACATCGTGGCGAAGCTGACGGCCGATGCCGGCATGGGCACGCTCACGCCCCGCGGCACCGTGTTCGTAGCCGTAAGCGAAGGGCGCACCGTGGGATTCATCCGCATCGTCGAAGCCGAGGGCCATTGGTACGTCAACCCCATCGTGGTGGACGCGAGCGCCCGCCGCTTGGGCGTCGGACGTGCGCTCATGCAGGACGCTCGGGCACGATACGGTGAGCTGTTGTTCGTTGCGCGCGGTCACGCGGTTCCTTTCTACGAAGCGCTCGGATGCGAGGAGGTGGCACGGGACCGTATCTCGCCCGACCTCGGCGAGGACTGCGACACGTGTCCCGATGTTGCCACCTGCTGCCCCGTCCCTATGATCTATCGCTGACGCTTCGGCTCCGGCGGCAAATCGGCCGGCCCCGCGTACGTCTGCACGATGCTCGCGTACACGCAGGCCTCGTCGCCCACCACCTCGAGATCGGTGTCCATCCAGTTGCGACGGCGAATGGCCACGAGCGCCCATTCCTTCGCCGATCCCTTGATGTAATTCTGGTCGTTCGGCTCGCCCTTGATCCACAGCTCGCCCGAGGGGAGCGTGAGCTCCAGGTACAGGGGCGTTTCGGGATTGAACTTCAGCCCGTTCACGTTGTACATGTTCGGGCGGCCCTGCCACGAGAGGAACAGCGTGGACGTGATGCGCTCCTTCACAACGGGGTCGATGCCCAATGCATCGTACAGGTCGACGCTGTGCGCCCACAGCTCCATGAGGCGCGCGGACGCGAGCGAGCGCACCGACATCGGCGGGATGCCCGCCGCCCACGGCACGCGCCCCTTCGGTCCGAGTTCCATGAAGGCCGCCGTCATGAGCGTGCGCTGCTCGCGCCACCAGTTGAGGATGTCGGCGCCGCTCTGATCGCGGAACGCCATCACGTGATAGTGCTCGTCCTGCTCCGACGCGGCGTCGGCCACCGCGTTCACGCTCTCGCCGCGCCCGGCAAGCAGCTCCACCGCGCAGTAGTCGAAGAACGCGATATGGCAGATGACGTCCTTGAACGTCCACGTGGTGCAATACGACGCCATACGGTTCCAGTCGTCCTCGGTGAAGTCCGCCACCAGCGCATCAACCAACGCCTGCTCAGCAATGAGGTCGTCGATGGGATTGAATATCTGGGTCATGGGAAAAGTCCTTTCTGGGATGAGGTTCTTTTGAGGGGTGCTCTTTTTTTTGCGCCCGCGTCAACCTGCGGGAGAGGCGCGTCGTGCGGCAGGCGCAACCCCCGCATCCCCCAGGTTGAAAGCCGCACAAAGAGAGGGGTAGCAGGTCCCGCGTCGCACAAAGAGAGGAACGGCAGGTCCCGCGCCGCGCAAAGAGAGAGACAGCAGGTTGCACGCCGCACACACAGGGGAGGGGGGCAGCTCCCGCCCCCCTCTTTTTTACTCCTGGTATTGCTTTTGGATGGCTCTTCCGGCTATGTGGATCATGATTTCGTCGGTGCCGGCTCCAATGCGGTAGACGCGTTGGTCGCGCCAGAGGCGCGAGATGCGGCAGTCCTTCGTGTAGCCGATGCCGCCCATGACCTGGAGCGCGGTATCGCATACCTCGAAGGCGGCGCGGCCGCAGTACAGCTTCGCCACGGCGGAGTCGATCTGCACGGATTCGCCGTTGTCTATTTTCCACGCGGTCTTGTACACCCAGTTGCGCATGTTCTCGATCTTCATGTACATATCGGTGATATGCTCCTGGATGAGCTGGTTGCGGCCGATGGGCTTGCCGAATTGGATGCGCTGCGTCGCGTAGCGCGTGGCGTCCTCGAACGCGCATTCCGCCGCGCCGAGCGACTGGGCGCACGCCAGCAGGCGCTCCACCTCGAAGTTCACCATGGCCTGCATGAAGCCGTTGCCCTCGACGCCCACGAGGTCCTTCTCCTCAAGCTCCACGTCCTGCATGTGCAGCTCGCAGGTGTTGCCCATGTTCCAGCCGATCTTCTCGAGCGGCTCGATGGAGATGCCGGGGGTCAGGTTGCCCTCGTCGTCGCGCAGGGGCACCCACCACATGGAGAAACGGGAGCGGTTGGCGCGATCCTCAGGGTCGTCGTCGGCGTCGCGGGCCACGCACAGCATGTACTTGCAGTTCACCGCGTTCGTCATGAACGACTTGCTGCCGTTCAGGTACACCTTCCCATCGCGACGTTGATACGTGCTGGCCAACGCCGAACTGTCGCTGCCAGCACCCGGCTCGGTGAAGCCCAGCACGAACCCGGGGCGGCCCGCCATCACCTCGGCGAAGCACTGCTCCTGCTGCTCGGGCGTGCCGTACTCGGTCATGTCCTTGAGCGCGCACAGGTTGCCGTACACGTAGATGGGCGCGCCGTTCTTGCACACGCGCTCGGCCACCAGCATGAGCGTGGTCACGTCGACGGGCGTGCCGCCGAACTCCTCGTCCACGCCGAGCATCTGAAACCCGTTCTCCAACAGCGCGTCGGTGAACTCGTGCGGCCATTCGTGGTTGGCGTCGCACTCCTTCATGTACTGCTCGGAGCACGAACGCTCCATCAATTCATCGAGGCTTTCCAGCAACAACTGCTGTTCGTCGGTCAAGCTGAAATCCATGTGTCGTTCCTTTCCCTTTGTTTACGCTAGCTCGCGAAGTACCGGTATGCGTCGTCCTCCCGCACCCTGCGCAGGCGCCCGGCGCGCATCAGATGATCGAGATGGGCAAGCGTCTCGCACACGATGATCCACCGTTGAATGATGGGGATGTCCTCCCATCGCTCATGCGGAATGTTCCACGTGATGGACTTAGCAAGTTCCGTGCCATCTATGCCGGGATGCTCGCGCACGCACGCGATAATCTCGTCGAGACGCTGCTGATGATGCCGCCGAAGCCACGCGACGCGCTCGGCCATGCGCTCGGCCTGCCTGCGCGGGTCGACGAAGCCGTGCCCCATGCAGGCGAATTCCACCGGCAAGCGCGCCACCTTCTCAAGGCTTTCCAGGTAATCGCCCAAGGCGTCCGGCTCGCCCGGAAACGGCGCCATGTTGGGAGAACTGTTCATCAGCACGTGATCGCCGTAGAACATGATGCGCTGATCGGGCAGGTACAGGCATTGGTGCCCCGGCGTATGGCCGGGCGTGGAAACGGCACGCATGCGGTACGGGCCATAGCGCATTTCCTCGCCGTCGGCGAGGTTCACGAAGCGCTCGGGCATCGGCCACTCCGCGCGCGGTATGAGGCTGGCGTCGGTCTGCTCGAGCTCGTCGAGGTCGTCGAGCGGAAATCCCTCGGATGCCAGCCGATCCTTCACCGTGCCGCGATACGAACGGGCGCCCCTGCCGCGGAACAGCTCCTCGTCGCGCGCGCTCAGGTACACGCGCGTGTTCTCGTGCGCAAGCGCCGCGATCAAACCCAAATGGTCGATATGGAAGTGCGTGGCGAACACGTCGGTGCGCCCCATGTCCACGCGCAGGTCCTGCAGCGCCGAGCGCAGCACCTCGAACGACGCCTCGTGGCTCACGCCCGTGTCCACCAGCAGGTTGCGCTCGTCGGTGGCGATGAGGTAGGCGTTCGTGTACCCGATGGGCGTGCCGCCCGAGTACGGAACCTGGATGAGGTAGATGTCCGGATCGCTCGCGATCTTCTCGTGATGGCGCGGCGCGGCCTGCTCCTTGCGCTCGTTGAAGTAATCGACGATATGCTGTTTGCGCACCTTGCCCGCGCTGTCACGGCCGAGGTCGTCCATGAACACGACATAACGCGGCTTCTTGTAGCTGGCGATGGAGCGCTTGCAGTGCGACTGCACCTCGGCGGCCGTGAGATTCGACCCCGGCAACGGCTGAATCACCGCCGCTACCGCCTCCCCCATCACCGGGTCGCTTGTGCCGAACACGAGGCAGTCGTCGATGGCGGGGTGCGTGCGCAGCACGTTCTCCACCTCGGCCACGAACACGTTTTCGCCGCCCGACTTGATCATGTCCTTCTTGCGCGAGCGCACGTAGAAGTACCCGCGCGCGTCCCGCTCCATGAGGTCGCCCGTACGCAGCCAGCCGTCGGGCGCGAACACGGCATCGGTCAGGTCGGGTTGCCCGTAGTAGCCCTGCATGGTCGCATCCGACCGGAACAGCGCCTCTCCCACCTCGCCGTCCGGCAGCTCGTTGCCCGCCTCGTCCACTACCTTCATCTCGACGTGCTTCATCGGCCGCCCCACGCTCTCGAGCAGCGGGGAATCGGCCGCCAGCATCGCGCGCGTGATGCGCAGGCTGCTGCCCGCGCCGCTTTCCGACTGCCCCCACCCGTAGTTGAGCACAGCGTTGGGGAACTTGTCGTAGATGGCCTCGATGATGGGCTTCGTGGTGGCGCCAGCCGCGCTCTGCACGAGGCGCACCAAGCTCAAATCGTACTGGTCGATGGTGGGACAGCGCAGCAGGCGCAGGTAGGTGGTGGGCGGCAGCAGAATCATGTACGTGACGCGGTAGTAGTCGATGAAGTGGAGGATCTGCTCCGCGTTGAATGCTTCGCATATAACAAGCGTTGCGCCGGCCGCGAAGGTGATGGTGAACCAGCTGTGCCCACCGTGATGCTCGAGCGGGCACTGGATGAGCACCACGTTGTCGGGGTCGTCGCCGATGCCGTTGGAATCCATGATGGCATCGAGTTCCACCAGGTCGGCAGCGTGCGTGCGGGCTGCGCCCTTCGGCAGCCCGGTCGAGCCGCCCGTGTACTGGATGCGCGACAGCGCGTGCTCGTCGCGGAACAGCGGGGGCTCGTCGGCGGCGTGCAGCAGGCAGGCGGGCTCCAACGCAAGCGCGCCCGGCACCGCGCCGCCCGTGCTCGCCAACGCCACCGTGTCCGTGAACGACGCGGCCGCCTCCATCACCGCCGCGGCGAACTGCGCGGCGAACACGAGCACGGATGCGCCGCTCGCGTTCACGAGGTAGCTCACCTCGCGCGGGATGAGCTTGAAGTTCAGCGGCACGGCCACGGCCCCGATCTTCTGGATGGCGTAGTACACCTCCAAAATCTCGGGGCAGTTCGGCAGCAGATATGCCACGCGGTCGCCGGGGCGCACGCCCATGCCGCGCGTCAGCACGCCCACCATCTGGTTGATGCGGTCGTTGAGCGCGCCGTAGGTGATCTCGCATCCGTTGAACACGACGGCCGTTTTTCCGGGATGCGCGCGCACGCTTTCCAAGAACGGCTCTACCACGTTGTACTGCGCCATATCGTTCACCTCATTCGTGCGTCGCGGCTCCGTTGCTCGGGGCTCAGCGGGCAAACTTCTCCATCGTGGCGGCGTATGCCTTCGTCGTGGTGCAGAACGGCGACGCCGTCGACTCGGCTTCCAGGCAGGCCTCCAGCGAGCTGTCGGCAAGCGCGTTCATGATGTTCTTCGTGATCTGGATGGACGCGTCGGGCATGGCCGCCAGCTCGCGCGCGAACGCAAGCGTCTCCTCCTCGAGGGTGGCGGCGGGGAACACGCGGTTCACGAGCCCCCATGCCTGCAGCTGCTGCGCGGGAATCTTGCCGCCGAAGAACAGCAGCTCCTTGGCGCGCTGCGGCCCCACGAGATCGGGCAGCAGCTTCATCATGCCCATCTCGGGGATAATGCCGATCTGGCAAAACGCCGGCACGAACAGCGCGCGGTCCGATGCGCACACGAGGTCGGACGCGCACGCCAACGCGAACGCGCCTCCCACGGCGTAACCGTCCACCATGGCCACGACGGGCTTGGCGATGGTGCGCATCGTGCGCACCACGCTCAGGTAGCGGCGCAACGTTTTCCGCGCGCCCTCCGGGCCGGGTTCGAGGGCGGGACCCTGGTTGAGGTCGCCGCCGCTCGAGAAGTCCTGCCCGGCGCCGCGCAGCACCACGACGCGCACGTCGTTGGCGTCGTCGGCGGCACGCAGCAGGGCGTCCAGCTTGCCCATCATGTCGCCGGACAGCGCGTTCTTCTTGCGCGGTTGGTTGAGGTACAGCACCTCGATGCCGTCGTCTGCCCGCTCGGCGTAGACGACGTCCTTCTCTTCAGACATAGTTCGATTGCTCCTTTCGGGCTACAGCGCGCAGGCGGCGCGATACCCCATCTTGGTGGCATCGGCAATGCGGCCGGGCGTTTCGCAGTCGCCCACGAGGTACACCGCGTTCACGAGCGGCTTCAACGCCTCTCCCAGCTCATGGTTCTCGTCGAGGCCGAGCGTGACCGCCACCGTCTTCGCAGGGATGAACAGCTCGCGCTCGTTGCCGTCGGCATCGGTTTGCACGGCCTTCACGCCGTCGTCGGTGATGGCCACGACGCGCGTGAGCGGGTACAGCTCCACGTTCTCTGCCTTCTTGAATCCGCTGATCAGGCCGAAGCGGTCGGAACCGCCCACGTCGAAGCCCACCTTCTTGCGCTCTTCGATGATGGCCGTGGTGCGCCCCGTCTCCATGCACAGGTGGCCGAACTCGCAGCCCGGCAGGCCGCCGCCGATGATGGCGACGCTGCGCCCGATGGGCCACGGCGACTTTTCCGTCATGGTGCGGGCGAACGACGGCGTGTAGTACATGCTGAGGAACAGCGAGCCTGCGCCCCACATGAAGTTGTTGAACGCACCCTGCTTGCCCGCCGGCTTATGGCCGTTGATCATCTCGAGGAAGTCGTGCGACGTGACCACGTTCTTGCCGTCGCCGCCGGGCACGTCAAGCCCGATGGGGCTGCCGCCCACGGCAACGATCACCGCATCGGGCTTCGCCGTACGCACCACGGCGGGCGTCACCTTCGTCTTGAAATGCAGGGTGATCTCGGGGTGCTTCTTCACCTGTGTGATGAGGTAGTCCAGGTATCGCTCGTGGTAAGGGCTGAAGATGGAGCTCATCTTCACGCAGCCGCCGAGGCGCGGCCCCTCCTCGTACAGGTCGACGGTGTGGCCGCGCTGCGCGGCGGTGAGCGCCGCGTTGATGCCGGCCGGCCCCGACCCCACCACCATGACCTTCTTGCGCTGCGCCGCTTTCGGGAAGGCTTCGTGGTCGAGCTCTTCGCCCAAACGCGCGTTCACGCCGCAGTAGTTCAACGGTTTGCCGGAGCTCACCACGTCGTCCAGGCAGCGGCAGCACACGATGCACAGGCGCATGTCGTCGGTACGATCTTCCATCACCTTGCGCGGCAGCGCCGGGTCGGCAATGCTGTAGCGCAGTCCGGCCACCACGTCGAGCTTGCCGTCTTGCAGGTTCTGCTCCATCACGCGCGGGTCGGTGTTGCGGTACCCCTGTGCCACCGGCTTCTTCGCCACGGTCTTGATCTGCTGCGACACGAACGTCCAGTGGCCGTCCTCGATCGCCTTCGTGGTAAGCGGCTCGCTGGTTTCGTGCCACCCCACCGCGAGGTCGTGCAGATCGCACCCGGCTTCTTCCAACATCGGGGCGATGAGCAGGGATTCCTCCATGGAAAGGCCCGCACCCGCCGGGCTCTTGATGAAGTCGATGGGCGACCACCGCACCACGATGGGGAAATCGGGTCCCACCACGGCGCGCGTGCCGCGAATGACTTCAAGCGTGAGCCGCACGCGGTTCTCGAGGCTGCCGCCGTACTCGTCGGTGCGGTTGTTCGTGGCCAACGCCATGAAGCGCGACAGGATGCCGCCGACGCCGGCCATGACCTCGATGGCGTCGAACCCGGCCTCCTTGCACACGCGCGCCGCGTTGAAGAACTGCTGCTTGAACGCCTCGATCTGCTCGAGCGACATGGCGCGGAAGCCGCCCATGAACTTGAGGATGGCGATGTCGGAGGGGCCGTAGGGACCTTCCGGCGTCTCGGCATCGGGCTTCCAATCGTGCACGCAATAGGGCTGCGCGCAGATGAGGCCGCCGTGCTTGTGCACCGGCTCCACCATATAGGTGCGCAGGTCGGGGATGCAGCTATCGTCGTAGCAGCTGGGCAGCTCGTGGATGTGCGCGGGGTCGATCTCGTTGCGCTTCCAGGAGCAGATGGTTTGGATGATGAGCGCCGTCTTGCCTTCGGCGCGCTCTTCCAGGTAGTTCGCCAGGCGTTGCGTGGGACGGTTGTCCTTCGTCACGTATCCGGCGCCCGGCGACATGGACGTGGTGATCAGACGGTTCTGCAGCGTAATGCCGTTCACCTGCAAGGGCGATCCGAGTAAGGGGTACAACGTGCTCATAGTGAAACTTCCTCTTCCTTTCGAGTGCGATTACTTTCCGCTGCGCTTCCACGCCTTCTGAGAGAGCGACAGGGTAATGGGAACCAGGACGACGGCCAGCAGGTACAGGGCGATGACCAGGATGAAGCACAGGTCGAACGAGCCGGTGGTGTCGTAGATCATGCCGTACACCAAGAACGAGATAGCCGTTGCGATGAAGATGCCCGTGGACACCCAGGAGTAGATTTGCGAGTAGTTGAGCGAACCGAAGGCCGCGCGCGCCAGCATGGGCGCGATGACCGTGAGACCTGCGTAGCCGCCGCCGAAGATGACCATGCCCGCGTAGAACAGCGCGATGTTCTCGCCGGCGATGTAAGCCAACAGGATGCCGATGGCGCCGCACGCCGCGGCGATGATGCCCGTGAACTTGACGCCGATCTTGTCGTTGAGCGCGCCGAGCAGCAGCTTGAACACCACGCCGCCCACCATGATGATGGACACGGCCATGGCGCCGGCGCCGGCTCCCAACGCTCCGTGCGCGCAGAACGCGGGAATCTGCTGGAAGAAGGCCGCGCACATGACGAAGATGCAAGCTACGAGAATGAGCAGGTAGAGGCCGGGCGACTTGATGGCCTGGGCAACCGTGGCGCCCTCATCGACCGCGGCCACCGCGCCCGCGGACGAATCGCGCTCGTCGGCGCCGAACGGCAGCAAGCCCATCACGGACGGGTCCTTGCGCACGAACGCCACCGTGAGCGCCACCGACAGCACGGTGGTCACGAGCGACAGCGCCGCGCGCGCCGTCTGCCATCCGAACTGGTTGATAAGCTCCTGGCCAACCGGGCTTGCGACCGCCGCCAAGATGGACAGCACCGCCGCCGTGATGCTGATGGCCAGACCCGCGCTCTTCTTGAACCATGCGTTGATGAGCACGGGGGCCGCCAGGTACATGAAGAAGGCCGACGTCACGCCGAACACCACGCCGTACAGGTTCCACTGCCACAGCTCGGTGGCGTACGCGCTCGCGAACGACGCCAGGCCGAACGCCGCCGACACCGCGGCCAGAATCCACCGCGGGTTGTACTTCCCCATCAGCTTGCCGGCGATGGGTGCGCACACGGCCGCGACGAGCGGCTGGATGGTGCGGTACATGGTGGTGTCGGTTTGCGTCCATCCGAACTGGTCCATGACGGGCGCGACGAAGATGCCCGACGTGTTGCCGATGATGCCGGTGGGAATGGAGTAGAAGCCGATACAACCGATTACGACGAGCCAAGCCCACACGGCTCCTTTGGTACGCGCAGTGCCCATATCCTCATCTCCTTGTCTCAAAACCCCCTGAAACTTCCGATGAAGAACACGAAGCAAATACCGTGCCAAGTTGGCCGATGGGGGAAGAGGCGCGCGCCCGTTCCCCCATCGGCCCGGCGATGCCCTCCGAAGGGGCGGCGCCTTCTACCCGAAGGGCCCGTTCTCCTTCTTGAGCAGCTTTTCGTCGTAGAGGGCGGCCACTTCCTCGGGCGAAGCCCCCAGCTCTTCGAGGATATCCTCGTTGTCGGCGCCCACCAGCGGCATGCCGCGCCATATCTGACCCGGGTTGTTCTTCAAACGCGGCACGACGTTGACGCCGCGCACGGTTTCGTCGTCGAACGAGTTCTTCCACTGCGTGAAGCTCTCGCGCGCCTGATAGTGCGGGTCGCGCTCCGCCATCTCGAACGTATAAATGCGGCTGCACGGCACGCCGGCATCGAGCATGAGCTGCTCGGCCTCCTCGGCGGTGTGCTGCTTGAAGAACGCCTCCATCGCCTCTTCCAACACGACGCCCGCCTCGCTGCCGAACGAGATAACCGGCGTGCCCTCGGGGAACAGCTCGCTGCCGTACTCAAGCCCGAACAGCGGCAACGCCGCGCGCACCACGCCGGGACCCAGGATGAGCGTGTAGATGGGCACGCCGTCCTTGCAGATGTAGGTGCCGTACCCCGCGCTCGACGTGCTGTGCGAGCCTTCGCGCACGGGAAGCGCGCCCGTGTTCAAATAGTTCAGTGCGTAGAAGCCCTCGCAGCGCAGCATGGCCTCGTACTGCGCCACGTCCACGCTATCGCCCTTGCCCGTGCGTTGCGCGTTGATGTAGCCTGCCAGCGCGCCAATGCTGGCCATGAACCCCGCGTAGTAGTCCGACACCTGCGGAAATGCCAGCACGGGAAGCCTGTCGGGGTAGCCGTTCATCTCCATGAAGCACCCGTAGGCCTGCCCGATGCCGTCGAACGAGGCGCGCGACACGTAGGCCGGGTCGCCCGTTTGCCCGAAGCCGGAAATGTGCGCGATGGTGAGCTTCGGGTTGATGTCCCACAGAGCCTCGTCGGTCATGCCCCACTTCGCCATCTGCCCGCCGCGAAAACCGTCCACGAGGATGTCGGCCTGCTTGAGCAGCTCGAAGAACCACGCGCGACCGGCGCCGTCCTTCACGTTCATGCACAGCGAGCGCGTGTTGCGCCGCTCCATCTGCGTGCCCCATCCCTGCAACGCCTCGTTCGTGGGACGCGACGTGTCGCGACCGCGCGGGCTTTCCACGCCGATGACCTCGGCACCCAAGTCGGCCAGCAGGCTGCAGGCGAACGGACCGGCAATGGCCATCGTGAGGTTGACCACCTTCACCCCTTGCAGCGGGCCGAATTTCGGGCATTCCTGTGCTTTCATATGCTTCCTCCTTCTTGGCGATGCCACCTGAGAGCGGCTACGAAGGCCACCTGCAAAAATGATGCCAACCTGGCATGATATTTGCAGGCGAACGCACCAAGGAATCCGAACAATGCAGGAGGAGCGACCATGGCGAACAAAGCTTCCGACCTCTATCAGAATATGGTGCGCGTTGACGAACCCGAGGCGCGCGTGCACCTCGACCTTCCCGACGGCCTGTTGCCGCTCGCGCTCAACGTGGAGCTTCCCGGAGGCTACGTGTCCGAGGTGGTACCCTGTGGCGTGCGCCTGCCCTACGCCACCACCACGATGTTCTCCACGGCCGACTCGTTCCAGATGGCGGCCGAGTTCCACGTCCTCATGGGCAACCGCCCGCTCGCGCGCGACGGCATCGAGCTGTGCCGCATCCGCGTGCGCAACATCAAGTGGAGCGGGGCCGGCGTGCCGCAAATCGAGCTGCGGTTCGAGCTCGACGCAGCGGGCCTCTTAACCGTTTCGGCCGCCAACCTCGATCGCAGCAACGCCGAAATCGTCGTGTTCACCGCCGGCGACGAAGTCACCCAGAACGACATACAGCAGGCCCTCGCCGATGCGCAGGAGCACGAGGCGGCCGACAAGGCCACGCGGGCGCTCATTCAGCAGATGCTCGACAGCTTCGCGCTCATCGGCGCCACGAACGACTACTACAGCGCGGCGAAGAAGAAGATGACCTACGCCGGGAAGAGCGCCTACAAGCAGGCGCGCAAGCGCCTTGAGAAAGCGCTCAGCGTGGAACCGAGCGCCGCCGACGAGGCCTCCGTCGCAGAGCTCAACGCCGCGCTCGAAGCGTTCCGCGAGCAACGGCAGTCCATCCTGCCGATATACAAGCAAGTGATGAGCTGGTACGCGTAGCACCCCCCCCCCCCGGCGTTGCGCCGGGCCCGCACCACACGAACGGGCCGCCCGAGGGCGGCCCGCTTGCGTGCTGGGGTTGTACGTACGTGCCTTACTTCTTGGCCCAGGAGCGACGGCCCATCGGGACGATAACCAGCGAGCAGATGAGCGTGACCACGTAGAAGCCGATGATCAGCCAGAAGCAGCCGGCGAACGATCCGGTGATGTCGAAGATCTGAGCGTAGATGATGGCCGAGAAGCCGGAGAACACGTTGAGGCCCGTCGCCACCATCGAGAAGATGTTGGCGTAGTCTTTCTGGCCGAATGCCTGACGGCATGCCATAGGCGGCACGATGTTGAGTGCGGCGAAGCCGATGCCGAACAGGAACACGCCCACGTAGAACATCATGGCGCTGTCAACGCTGAACAGCACGATGGCAATGCCGAGCGCGCCGAAGATGCTGGCCACGACGCCGGAGATGCGGGCGCCGGTGTGGTCGCACAGCCAGCCCAGACCGAACTTGCCGAACAGCTGGCCGATCATGCACACGGTCACGCCCAGCGCGCCAACCGCAGCGCCGAGGGCGCCGGTGGAAGCGTAGGACGAGAACTGCTGCATCATGCCAGCGGCCACCACGAAGAAGCCGGCCATGATGATGAGCAGCCACAGCGCCGGGTTCTTGCGCGCCTGAGCGGCGGTAACGCCCTCGTCGGCGGACACTTCGATAACGGATTTCGCATCGGACTTCGCAGCCGCAACCTCAGCGGAGCCGTATCCCCAGGGCAGCACGCCCATCTTTTCAGGCGACTCGCGCAGCAGCGCCGCCGTGAGCACCACCGAAGCCACCAGCGCGATGACGCTGATGATGATACGGGCAGTGTGCCAGCCGTATCCGCTGATCCAGCCCTGGATGACGGGGCTCATGAACGCGCCGATAAGCGATGCGCACACGCCGATGGTGCCGATGACGGTGCCGTTGCTCTTCGCGAACCACCGGTTGATGAACGTCGGCGTGGCGATGTACATCCAGAACGCGGCGGACGCGCCGTACAGCACGCCGTAGACGTTCCACTGCCACGGCTCGGTGAACCAGGCGCAGGCCAGCGAGGCCAGGCCGAACACGGCGGCGGCCGCAGTCATCACCCAACGCGGGTTGAAGCGCGAGATGAGCTTGCCGGCGAACGGCGTGCAGATGGCAGCCACCCACGGCTGGATGGTCATGTACAGCGTCGCATCGGTGCGCGACCAGCCGAATTCTTCCATAACCGGCGTCGCGAACAAGCCGGCCTGGTTGGCGACGACGCCAAGCGGGATAGCGTAGAAGGCTACGCAGGCGATAGCGATCGCCCAAGCGTAGTTGCTGCCCTTCATTGTTTCAGTTCCCATAGTGCCTCCTTAGTTGAACTTTGAATCCCCAACGCCATAACGATGAGCAAAAAGCATGCCATCGTTAGGGCGCTCGGGGGTTCCCCTTTCCTTTTCGCGCGCGGTCTCGCTACTCGCCTTTGCGCAGCACCCCCTTCCCGTACAGCAGCTCGACTTCTTCCTCCGAGTAACCGAACTCTTCGAGCACGTCCCTCGTGTCGGCGTCGTACTTCGCGCCGCCGCGCACGATCTTGCCGGGATGCTTCTTGAAGCGCGGAATCATGTTCACCTGCTTGATGGTTTTCTGCGTGATCTCGTCGTAGCAGTCGACGAACACCTCGCGCGCCTGGTAGTGCGGGTCGTTCAGCATCATCTCGTACGTCATGTGGGGGCTCACCGCCACGCCCATCTGGCCGAATATCTGGTTGACCTCTTCAACCGTGTGCTCCTCGCACCAGCTGTCGAGCGCAGCGCGGAACTTGGCCGCGCGATCGGGCAGCGGCTCGTCGAGGCTCTTGCAGCCCGGCTTGCGCGTGATGGAGGGGTAGGTGCCGAGCGGCTGGAAGTCGGGATCGTCGGCGAATCCGAAGAACTCGACGAGCTTCTTCACCGGACCGGCACCGCCCACCGCCACCTGGCAGTAGCCGTCCTTGCACTTCTGCGCGCCGGCGCAGGCGCCCACGAGATCTTCGTTGCCGATGCGCGTGGGCTGAATGCCGTGGTTGATGCCGTCCGACAGCGTGGCGCCCTGCAGGCGCACGAGCGCCTCGAACTGGCAGCAGTCGATGGACTCGCCCTCGCCCGTCTCGCGCGCGCGGATGACCGCGGCCAAGGTGGCCCATGCGCCCATGAGGCCCGTCATGAAGTCGCCCGTGAAGGGCTTCGTCACGCTCGGCGGGCTATCGGGGAAGCCGTTGAGGTTCGAGTATCCCGAAAACGCCTGGCCGATGGGGTCGAACGACGCCTTGCGCACGTAGTCGGGGTCGCCCCAGTTGCCGAAGCCCGAAATGTGCAGGATGACGAGCGCCGGATTGGACTCCCACAGCACCTCGTCGGTGAGCCCCCACTTTTCCCACGTGCCGCCCTTCGACGACTCCACCAGCACGTCGGCCCACTTCACCATCTGCAGCAGAATCTCCTTGCCCTCGGGCGAGGGGATGTTGAGCGTCATCATGCGCTGATTGCGACGGTCCACCGACCACGCGTCGCCGTACATGCGGTACATATCGGGAGCAACCGTGCTTTCCAGCTCGATAACGTCCGCGCCCTGCTCGGCGAACAGCTCGCAGACGAACGGCGCCGCGATAACCGCGCCGGCATTGAGCACCTTCAAGTTCTGCAAGTTGCCGAACTTGGGGCGATCCGATGACTTCATATGCCTACCTCCTTGGTTTCAGGTTCTCATCGTGCGTCGCTCGCTCGCATGCGCGCCAAGCGACAACCATCTCTGGCCCTTCAGTAGCAACTACCGTGCCAGTTTTCCTTTTATGGAATTGCCGCGCTGTGCTCCGTTTTGAGGTGACAGGTTTCGTATGCTGCTGTCAAAACGGCAAGCGAAGGATGGGGACGCATGATCATCGGGATTACGACGACGTTCGTGGAAGAGGAGCGCGAGGGCGAAGTGGTGCCCGTCGAACGGGTGACGGTGGAGTACGTCCGACGCGTGGCGGCAACCGGAGCCGTGCCGGTGCTGTTGCCGCCGGTGGCGGGCGGCGCGGACGAGAACCGGCGCGCCGCGCGCGAGCTGGTGGAGCGCCTGGACGGCCTCGTGCTGGCCGGAGGCGGGGACATCAACCCCGCCGCGTACGGCGACGAGACGCGCATGGCGGAAACCACCTACGTCTTCGACGAGCGCGACGCCCTTGAGCTGGAGCTTGCGCGGCTCGCGCACGAGCACGACCTGCCCACGCTGGGCATCTGCCGCGGCATGCAGGTGATGAACGTGGCGTTGGGCGGCACGCTCTACCAGGACGTGCACGCCTGCGGCATCACCGATTTCAAGCATCAGCAGAAGCCGCCCCACGACAGGATGCCGCAGCGCGTGGACATCGCGCCGGGCAGCCGCCTCGAGCAGGTTTTGTGCGGCGGCGCAGGCGACGGCATGGTGCCGGGATGCAAAATCGGGTGGCCCGTGGCGCTCGAGACGGGCGCGGGCGAGGGATTCCCCGTGTCGTGCTCGCGCTCGGTGAACTCGATGCACCATCAGGCGCTTGCCGTGGTGGCTCCCGCCCTGCTGGTGAGCGCCGTGAGCGGCGACGGCCTCGTGGAAGGCGTGGAAGACCCCTCGCGCCGCTTCTTCCTCGGCGTGCAGTGGCACCCGGAATACCTTGACAGCGACACGGCCCTCTTCGAAGCCCTGGCCGAGGCCGCCGGGTAAGACCCGCCGAATGTTTGACGTGAAACATTCGTTCCCTTCGCACGCGTCCGCCTCCTCCCGCCCTCCTTCCCTCCTTTGTGAAGGTCGCTTGGGTTTCGCGCAGGGCCCGCTCGCGGTGCTATAATCCATTTAGTTTGATTATCAAAGCATTAAGGAGCAGCATGGGCAGCACGATCATCGGATGCGGAAAGTCACTCCCGAAGCTCGAGGTGGCCAACGACGACCTGAAAGCACTGGTGGACACGAACGACGAGTGGATCAGCTCGCGCACGGGTATCCGAACCCGTCACGTGGCCGTTGAGGAAACCGCAACCGACCTGGCCGAAGCCGCCGCGCGTCAAGCGCTCGGCCTCGACGCGGGCGGTTGGTGCGAGGGGTCGGCCGTCGATCCGTCCACCATCGACCTCGTCATCTTCGCCACCATCACGCCCGACGTGACCGTGCCCTCCGCCGCCGGTCTGCTGCGTCGCCGTCTCGGCCTCGAGCACGCCATCGCCTTCGACCTGAACGCCGCCTGCACGGGCTTCGTGTACGGCCTCACCGTGGCCGAGTGCATGATGGCCGGCTCGGCCGCCGGCGCACCGGGCGCCGCGGGTCGCAACCCCATTCGCCGCGCGCTGGTCGTGGGCGCCGAGCGCCTCACCCGCGTGACGAACTGGAGCGATCGCAACACCTGCGTGCTGTTCGGCGACGGCGCCGGCGCGGCCGTGCTGGAATGGGACGAGAGCCGCCCCGGCATCATGAGCAGCTTCATCACGAACGCCGACGACGACACCAATGCCCTCACCTGCGCCTTCGCCATCGACGCACCCATCCCGTTCAGCGCCGACGGCGTGACCCCCGAGCGCATCGAAGACGCGGCGCTCGCGCACGTCGACCAGGAGCTGAACATCGCCGAACTCGTGGAAGCCGGTGAGCCGCGTCAAGTGCTGCGCATGGACGGCCCCAAGGTGTTCAAGTTCGCCGCCGAGGCCATGACCACCGCCGTGCACGTGGCGCTCGACCGTGCGGGCGTATCGCTCGACGACGTGGCGTGCATCGTGCCTCATCAGGCGAACGAGCGCATCATCAAGTACGCCGCCAAGAAGCTCGGCCGTCCCCTCGACTTCTTCCAGCTGTCCATCGACCACACCGGCAACACGTCGGCCGCAAGCCTGCCCATGGCCCTGAGCGACGCCTACGCTGACGGCCGCATCAAGCGCGGCGACAAAGTGGTGCTCGTCGCCTTCGGCGGCGGCTTCACCTCCGGCGCGGTGCTCATCGAGGCATAACGCCTCTTCCCCATCGAATGTTTCACGTGAAACATTCGTTCGTGTTGCATCACGCAAAACGGGCACCTGCGGGTGCCCGTTTTCATGTCCTAGCGCTTCGGCAACGCGCGCTTCACCGCCTGCGCGCACAGCACCGCCGCAACCGCTTTCAGCACGTCGGGAATCGCGAAGGGCGCGATGGTCACCGCGAAGGCGGCCGCCATGTCGACACCCGTCACCAGCGCATACTGGAAGCAGCCGCACACGTACGTGATCACGATGAACGCGAGGCACGCCGCCATGTCGATGGCGAACGCCTTCGGTCCGACCGTCTTCTGCGTCTCGCCGCCCGTCACGCGCCGCAGGGCCGCGCGCACCGCCAACGCCGCAAGCGCGCCCAGGACATACCCCCACAAATAGCCGCCCGTCGGACCCGCCAGCATGCCGATGCCGCCGCGCATGCCCGAGAACATCGGCAGCCCGATAGCCCCCAGCACCAGATACCCGAGGATGGCCGCCATGCACTGCTTCGGCGTGAGCACCATGATGGCGAACATGAGCGCGAACATCTGCAGCGTCAGCAGCACGGGGCCAAACGGAATGGCCACCCACGCCGACACGCCCATAATGGCAATCGTCAACCCCACGAACGCGATCGAGCGCGTGCGCGACGCGCCCATCGAACCTTGCTTCACCTTGCTTGCCTCCATACGATGCTTCCTTTCCGTTCGGTCGCACCGCACTATAAGCAAACCCCGCAGCATTGTGAACTACGGGGTTTGCATAAGGGTGACAATGAGCGCCGCAGGGCGCGGCGGAGCGGGCTAGAACTTCGCCTGCAGCTCGCCGCTCTTGAGCTTCTTCAGGCGTCCCATTTCCAAAATGATGAATACCACGGTGGTGAAGATGGCCAGGAAGTCGGAGATGGGCGCGGCGAAGTACAGCGCATCGAGGCTGGTGAACTGCGGGAACCACTCCGGGAGCACCATCGGCAGCACGATGAGCAGCGGCACGAGGAACAAAATCTGGCGCGTCAGCGACAGGAAGATGGACTTGAGCGGCTGACCCGTTGCCTGGAAGTAGTTCGAGCCCACAATCTGAAAGCCGATGAACGGCAGCATGAGCAGCTGCACCTTCAAGGCGAACACGGTGAAGTCGCGCAGCGTTTCGTTCGTAATGCCGAAGAACCCGACGATCTGCTCCGGGAACAGATGCACGAGCGACCACAGCACCACGCCGATGGCCGTCGCGCCGAAGATGCCGTACCACAGCGTCTTCTTCACGCGCTCGAACAGGTGCGCGCCGAAGTTGAAGCCGAGCAGCGGCTGAATGGCGATGGACATGCCGATGAGCGGCAGCACCGAGAACATGGCCACGCGCTGCACCACGCCGATGGACGCGAGCGCGCCTTCGGCCCCGAGCGGGCTCATGGCACCGTACATGTTCAGCAGGTTGTTCAGCACGAAGTTCACCACGGCCATGCCCGCCTGCACGGCGAAGCTTGCCAGGCCGAGCGAGAGGATGAGGCGCACGGTGCGCGTATGCAGCGGCATGAAACGCAGGTGCAGCTTCATGGGCACGTTCTTCGTGATGGTGAAGTACCACAGCACGGTGGCACACGAGATGGCCTGGCCGCACACGGTGGCCAGCGCGCTACCCTGCACGCCCCAGCCCAGCACCATGACGAACAGGAAGTTGAAGATGGTGCACGACACGGCGCCGATGATCATGGTGCCCAGCGCGCGGTTCGGCGCGCCGGCCGTACGGATGAAGTTGTTCACGCCCATGCCGATGCACTGGAACACGAAGCCCAACGCGATGATCTGGATGAACGAGCGCGCGTACTCCCAGTCTTCGGGGGTGGCGCCCGACACGCTGAGCAGGCCGTTCACGCACGCGGGAATGAACATGGCCACCGCCACGATCACCGCGAACACGATGGACAGGCACACGGTGTTGCCCAGGCTGCGCTCGGCTTCCACGCGGTTGCCCTCACCCATGCGCAGCGCGGCAAGCGCGTTGCCGCCGTTGCCCACCAGCATGGCGATAGCCATGAACACGGTCATGATGGGCATGGCAACCGTGGCGGTTGCGAGACCGATTTCGCCCATGGCCTGCCCGAGAAATACGGAGTCGATAACGTTGTACGCGCCGTTGACCAACATGCCCAAGATGGACGGGATGGCGAATTCCACGATGAGGCGCGGGATGGACGCCGTGCCCATGCGGCTTACTTTATCGTCGCGAGCGGGACGTTTCGGGTCCATGCCCACGGGGGCTCCCGTGCTTTCTTCTGCCAGGTCAAGGATGGGGTTCGTTGCTTCTGCTGCCATGCGTTCGTCGCTGCCTTTCCGCTTCTCTGATTCTGAGGAACGGCATATTGTAACCTGTACGAAAACAGCACGTAATCATGGGCTTCATATACATAATTCATACACAAACAAGCGTGCGTTTATACGAGGTGGGCCTCCCCCGAGCACACGGGAATCTCGGCCCCGGTTTCGTCGTGCAGCAGGAGGCGTCCCCAGGCATCGACGCGTTCCACCGTGCCCGCCGACAGCGTCGCACCGGATCGGTCCACCACGCTCACGGAGCGGCCGAGCAGGCTCGCATGCGCGTTGAACTCGTCCACCAAGGGGGCGAAGCCGTCGCTTGTCCACGCATCGTACAAGGGAGCGAACGCGGTGAGGAAGGCTTCGAGCACATCCTCGATGGAAACCGGGGAGCTCATCAGGTCGCTCACGTACGCGGCGCGGTTCTTGCCACCCACGTCGGGGCGCTCGGCGGGCGGCACCACGTTCACGCCCACCCCCACGCACACGCCGCCGCCGTGCGCCTCGAGCGAGATGCCGCAGAGCTTCGAGTACGCTTCATCACGTACAGATGTTTCACGTGAAACATTCTGCGCGACCACCACGTCGTTCGGCCACTTGATTTTGACGCGTTCCGCGGCGCCCGCATCAACGAGGGAAGCAACGGCCCGCCGCACGGCCATGCCCACGACGAGACTCAACGTGGGCAGGATGACCGCGTTCACGTCCGGCCGCAGCAAGAGCGAGCAATAGAGACCGCCCTCGGGACTCGTCCACGCGCGCCCCTGCCGCCCGTATCCCGCCACCTGTCGTCGCGCGCACACGACAAGCCCTTCGGCTTCGCCCGCATCGAGCGCCCGCTTGACCTCGGAGTTGGTAGAGGGAGTTTCATCAAGAGAAAGGATGCGGAAGGAAGAAGCGCCCCCGCATCCCCTTATTGCGCCGGGCGTGCGCGGTGCAGGTCCCGAAGAGCCCTCCCCGGCGCAATAGGGGGATGCGACCGGCGCATCCCTCACAACCGAACGCTCTTCCCTACGGTCACGTGCTCTTCCGTCACGGGCGCGCCATCGGCGAGCACGTGTCCCGGCATGATTTCCAGCAGCGGCTTCACCACGAAGTCGCGCTCGAGCACACGGGGGTGCGGCAGGGTGAGCACGTCGGTGTCCACGACGTACAGCTGGTAGTCCAGAATGTCCAGGTCGCAGGTGCGCGGGCCGTTCTCCACGGTGCGCACGCGGCCCAGGCTGTTCTCGACGGCGTGGAGGTAACCCAGCAGCTCCTTCGGCGGGATGCCCGTGCGCAGCAGCACCACGGCGTTGACGAACGGGTCCTGATCGAGAAAGTAGGCAGGTTCGCTCTCGTAGAAGCTGGAAATGTCGACGATCTGCGAGTCGGGCAGCGAGCACAGCTCGGTGATGGCCTGGTTGAGCATGGCCAGCTTGCCCTCGCGTTCCTCGCCGGGCGATGCAACCAGCGGCACGTTGCATCCCATGCCGATGAGCGCGTACGGGCGCAGCCCCTCGAGCGCCGCAACCGTCGCTGCCACGTTGTGCGTGCGCACCACGCTCGCTCCCAGCTCGCAGGCCATGAGCGCTTCGGTAGCCGACACTTCGTCGCGCGCGGCAGGCTCATCGATGTGATAGGCCCATCCCAGGAAACTCTTGCGCGACACAGCCACCATGACGGGATAGCCGAGGCGCACGAACTCCTGGAAGTTGCGCACCAGCTCGAGCGTCTGCGACGGCGTCTTGCCGAAGCCAGGGCCCGGGTCGATGCAGATGCGGTCGTGCGCAACGCCCGCAGCCTCAAGCTCGGCTGCGCGCGTGCGCAGCCATTCCCGCACGTCAACAACCACATCGTCGTACGCCGGCGCGTTCTGCATCGTCGAGGGGTCGCCCTGCATGTGCATGATTACCAGGCCGCAGTCGCTTTCACGTACGGCGTCCACCATAGCCGGATCGCGGAACCCGGACACGTCGTTCACGACGGACGCGCCCGCATCCACGCACGCGCGCGCCACATCGGCGTGCCGCGTGTCGATGCTCACGCACACGTCGCGCGCGGCCAGCGCTTCCACCACGGGCAGCACGCGCGCGAGTTCTTCGTCAACGCTCACCGGGGCGGCGCCGGGACGGGTGGACTCCCCGCCCACGTCGATGATGCGGGCACCTTCCTCCAGCATGCGGTCGGCATGCGCGAGCGCGGCATCGAGCGCGTTATGCTGTCCGCCGTCGGAGAAGGAATCGGGGGTAACGTTGAGGATGCCCATAACGATGGGCATCCTCGTGTCGAATTCATAGGTTGAGCAGCGCCAGATCATCGTGCGGTCTCGTCGCCTTCCTGTTTGGGGGCTTCCTGCGGGTCGGTTCCCTCAGCCTCGTCGGACGGCTCGCGGAAGGGCGGATTCGGGTCCTGATCGCCCGGCTCCACCGGCTCTTCCTTCCAGTTCGGATCGGCCAGCTTCGCATCGCGCTCGCGCGCCGCACGCTCTTCGGCTTCCTTGGCGGCAATGATGTCGCTCTCGTGGTTCAGGTACTCGTCCCACGTGTTGTCCAGCAGGGCCTGGCAGGCCTCGCCTTCCACCGTCTCGCGCTCGAGCAGCACGTTCGCCATAAGATCCATCTGCTCGCGATGGCTGCTGAGGATCTCGTAGGCGCGATCGTGCGCATCCTTCATGATGCGGGCAACCTCGTCGTCGATGCGCTTCGCCGTCTCCTCCGAGTAGTCCTGCGTGTTGCCGTAGTCGCGGCCCAGGAACACTTCGTGGTTCGGCTGGCCGAACACCTGCGTGCCCAGCTCGGCGCTCATGCCGTACTGCGTGACGATGGCGCGGGCCATCTTCGTGGCGCGCTCGAGGTCGTTCGATGCGCCCGTGGTGATGTCGTCGCAGAAGATTTCCTCCGCCACGCGACCGCCCATGAACACGGCCAGCTCGTCGCGCATCTCGCCGAGCGAGTTGAGCACCTTGTCCTCCTTGGGGATGGACAGCGTGTAGCCCAGCGCACGGCCGCGCGAGATGATCGAGATCTTGTGCACGGGATCGGCGTGCGGCAGCGAGTGACCCACCAGGGCGTGACCGCTCTCGTGGTACGCGATGGTGTGCTTCGTCTGCTCGTCGAGCACGCGGCCCTTGCGCTCCGGTCCGGCAATGACGCGCTCCATGGACTCGGACACTTCCTGCTGCGTGATGATCTTCTTGCCACGACGCGCCGTGAGCAGCGCCGATTCGTTCATGAGGTTCGCCAGGTCGGCGCCGGTGAAGCCCGGCGTGAGCTTGGCCACCTTCGTCAGATCGACGTCGCTGCCGATGGGCTTGTCCTTCGAGTGCACCTGCAGGATCTTCTCGCGGCCCTTCACGTCGGGGGCGTCCACCACAATCTGGCGGTCGAAACGGCCGGGACGCAGCAGCGCCGGGTCAAGGACATCGGCACGGTTCGTGGCGGCGATGAGCACCACGGAGTCGTTGCTCTCGAAGCCGTCCATCTCAACGAGCAGCTGGTTGAGCGTCTGCTCGCGCTCGTCGTGACCGCCGCCGAGGCCGGTACCGCGCTGACGGCCAACCGCGTCGATCTCGTCGATGAAGATGATGGCCGGACTGGCGTCCTTCGCCTGCTGGAACAGGTCGCGCACACGGGACGCGCCCACGCCGACGAACATTTCCACGAAGTCGGAGCCAGAGATGCTGAAGAACGGCACGCCTGCCTCGCCGGCGACAGCGCGCGCAAGCAGCGTCTTGCCGGTGCCCGGAGGGCCTACCAGCAAGCAGCCGCGCGGAATCTTCGCGCCCATGGACTGGTACTTCGCAGGGTTCGCGAGGAAGTCCTTGATCTCCTGCATTTCCTCGACGGCCTCGTCCACACCGGCAACGTCGGTGAACTTGACGTCCGGACGCTCCTCGATGGATTTCTTCGTCTTGGCCTTGCCGAAGCTCATCTGCGAGTTGTTCGCCTTCTGCATCTGCGAGAAGAAGAACAGCAGCACGAGCGCAATCAGGCCGATGGGCAGCAGCGTGCCAAGCAGCTCAAGGAAGGGGCTCGGCAGCGACACCTCGTAGGGAATGTTGGGATGGGCAGCCATGAGGTCGCCCAGCGAACCGCCGTAGTAGGTGGACGTGAAGTTGTGAGGCTCACCCAGCGTGGCCGGCTTGATGTCGGTGGTGCCCACGCCGCCAAGCGCCTTGCCCGTCTCGGGGCTCTTCAGCGTGGCCATGCGCGCGTTGAGCGCCTGGAAGGCCTCGTTGAAGGCGTCGGCGCCGGTGGACCCGGCCGTGATGGCGGGATAGTACGAACCCGACACCGTGTAGTCGCCGGCGTTGTACACCACCTTCGTGGCGCGATCCTGCTCAACCGCCTGCACGAACTCCGAGGTGATGAGGCGGTCGGTGGGCGTGGCGCTCGTGGAGGACATGTTCATGAACTGCTGGCCCACGAAGAAGGCCACCAGCATGAACAGAATGACCGAGATGATGGTCGTCCGCGGACTGGGTTGCTGGAACTGCGATTGTTTGTTTGGCTGTGGCATAGTTCCTCTTTAGTAGACTTCCGGCTTCAAGATGCCGATGTAGGGCAGATTGCGGTACCGCTCCGCAAAATCCAGCCCGTATCCCACGATGAATTCGTCGGGGCACTCGAAACCTATATATTTGCAGTCGATCTTCGCCTGTGCGAGCGTCTTCTTCCTCAGAAGCGTGGCCACTTCGAGCGAGGCCGGACGACGCGACGCCAGGTTTTTCAGCAAGTACGTCAGGGTAAGCCCAGAGTCGAGGATGTCCTCGGCGATGACAACGTGACGACCCTCGATCTCGGAGGACAAGTCCTTCAGGATGCGCACGACGCCGGAGCTTTTGGCCCCGTTGCCGTACGACGAGATGGCCATGTAGTCCATCTCGCAGGGAAGCTCGATTTGACGCGCGAGGTCCGCCATGAAGATGGCGGCGCCGCGCAGTACCGATATGAGGACGATGCCCTCGTCTGCTGCGTCGGCGTAATCACGGGTGATTGCTGCACCGATTTCGCTCACACGATCTGCGATCTGCTCTTCGGTGAACAGAATCTCCGAAATGTCGTTGTGCACGTTCCTAACCTCTTCATCGCGTTTGCATCTGCCATCGTCCCTGATCGAAGTACGTGATCAGAGGGCGAAAGCGTCACGCTTACCTTGAGTTCGGTTAGTGTACCATTGCCGTCACGGGAAAAGGAGACGATACGGTAACGCCAGCCCACATGCCACGATTTTTACATTTCACCGTGGGAACTGGGACAATAGGCTACCGAAACCGTTAGGCCACCGGACCGACAAGGTCGGGGAACTCCTTGAGCAGACGGGTGACGGGCAGGCCGATGACGGTGTCCAGCGCGCCATCCACGCGCGCGACGAGATCGGCGCCGGCGCCCTGCACGGCGTAGGCGCCCGCCTTGTCGAACGATTCGCCTTTGCGCAGGTAATCGGCAATCTGCTCGTCGGTGAGCTCGTGGAACGTCACAGCCGACCGATCGACGAACGTGCGGAAACCGAGCGAGATCTTCTCGGGCTCGGGAGCAGCCACCATCCACACCGACACGGCGGTGAGCACCTCGTGCGTGCGCCCCGACAGGCGACGCAGCATGCGCTTCGCGTCGGAAAGGCTCACGGGTTTGCCGAAGATTTCGCCCTCGCACACCACCATGGTGTCCGCGCCGATGACGGCGGCCATGCCGATGTAGTCCTCGGCCAGCACTTCCTGCACCACGGCACCGGCCTTGCGTTCGGCCAGCTTCTTGCACGCCTCGGGCGGGTCGGCCAACAGGTCGGGCTCAAGGGTTTCGTCCACGTCGGATGCGTGCACGACGAAGCGCACGCCGGCGTCCGCAAGCAGCTGCTTGCGACGCGGAGACGCGCTTGCCAGCACCACATCAAGGGCGGGCATCGCGTCAGTTTGAGTGTTCTCTTCGTTTTCCATGCCCCGCATTGTAACGCAACTCGCGCCGGCGACAACCCGTCAGGCGCGTTTGCGGCGGGCTCGGTAGGCGGGCATGGGCTCGAGGCGCACGCCGTGCTTGTTCGCGCTCACGGCGAGGTCGCCCTGGATGTTGGTCACGTAGCCGCCACGAGGGGCGCCGTCCGCCGTGTCGTAAGCGTCGAGCACGGCCTGCACCGAGGCGGTTTCCACGCGCGCCTCGCGGCCGAGCATGAGTTGCAGCGTGCGCATCACGGAGCGGCGGCGCAACGGCAGCGGCTCCGCGCCGAAGGCGGGGGCCAGCACGCAGCCGGCGTCGAAGTCCGGCGCGCGGCCCGGCACCTGCTCGGTCCAGGTCACGTGGCGCTCCATGAGCTCGTCCACCATGCTTTCCAGCATGTCGTCCTCGTCGGCGATGAGGTTCATCGTGCGGCTCAGCACCTCGAGCAGCTGCGGGTTGCGCTCCTTCGCGCGCGGCACGATCTCGTGGCGCACAAAGGCGCGGAAGCGGTCGGTATGCGCGTTCGTCGCGTCCTCGCGCCACAGGTTGCCCTCGCCGTCGCACGCGACGGCTTCGCCCGCCTGCTCGCGCTGCGACACGTAGGCGCGCAGGTCGTCGCGGCTCACGTCGAGCAGCGGGCGCACCACGGGGCCGTTGCGGTACTTCATCGCGCGGAAGCCGCCCGGGCCGGTGCCCACGATGGAGCGCATGTAGAAGCTCTCCACGCGGTCGTCGGACGTGTGCGCCGTGAGGATGCGGCCGTCCGCCAACGGCGCCGCCGCATGGAGGCACAGGCTTTCAAGCGCCTCGTTCGCCGCCAGGTAGCGCTCGCGGCGGGCGACGGCTTCCACGTTCTCGCCCGTGCGCTGCGCCTCGCCCGCGATGTCGATGTCGCACGAGAACAGCGGGATGCCCAGCAGCTCGGCCAACTGCGCCACGAAGCGCGCATCGTCGTCGGCGTCCTGACCCCGCAGCTGATGGTTGACATGCAGCATGGCCAGCTGCCCGAGCGCACCGCGTTCGCGCAGCTCGTGCGCCAGGTAGGCAAGCGCCGTGGAATCCGAGCCCCCCGACACCATCAGCAGAGCAGGCGTATCCGCCCCGGCCAAAGCGCGCGCGGCAAGCGCTGCCTCCACGCGCGCGACAAGATCGTTCGCGTCCGTCATCACACGCTCCCCTCCAAGAACCTCCGCTCGAATTCGTCTTCGGGCAGCGGGCGACCGAACAGGAAGCCCTGAATGTAGTCGAGCCCCATGCCGCCCACCACTTCGTATTCCTCGTCGGTTTCGACGCCTTCCAGGCACACGCTGATGCCCACCGCGTGGCACAGCTCCACCACGAACCGGATGAACGTCGCGTCGAACGTGCTCGTGCGGATATCGCGGATGAAGGCGCGGTCGATCTTCACGATGTCGGCGGGCGACGTTTTCAACACGCCCAACGACGAGTAGCCCGTGCCGAAATCGTCCATGGCCACCCGCACGCCCTGCATGCGCAGCTCGTCGAACAGCTCGTGCGTCACCTTCGCATCGTCGGCAAACCGGCTTTCCGTCATCTCCACGACGAGGCTTCCCGGCGGCAAACCGGCCTCTTCCAGCGTGTCCACGATAAGCGGGACCAGGCCGTCTTCGTCGAGCTGACGGTACGACAGGTTCACGCTCATGGTGAAGTTCGGCACCACCTTGCGCCATTTCTTGCAGGTATCCACGGCGCGCCGCAGCACCCACGCGCCCATCGGCACGATGAGGCCGCTCTCTTCGAGCAGCGGGATGAACTCGAGCGGCGGCAGATCGCCGTACTCGTCGCAGCGCCATCGCGCGAGCGCCTCGGCGCCCACCACGCGTCCCGTAGCCGCCTCCACCTGCGGCTGATAGCACAGGCTGAAGCCCTTGAAGTTGTTCTCGACGCTGTCGCGCAGCAGCTCCATGAGCTCGAGCTCGCGCGTGCGCTCGGACAGGATGGGCTGCGAGAAGTTCACGCAGCGCTTTTTGCCGTGCCCCTTGGCGTGCTCCAACGCGTAGTTCGCGTACTTCACGAGGCTCTCATAGGTTTGCGCGTCGCCGGGATACTGCGCGATGCCACCCGACAACGTGCAGTAGAATTTGCGGCCCTTGTGGTCGTGTTGACGCTGGAACATTCCGCCCAACTGGGCATACGCCCCGCGCAGCACGTCGATGTCGTCGTTCACGAGCACGGCGAATTCGTCGCCGTCCAAGCGGTACACGCGCGCGTCTTCGGGCAGCGAGCTCTGAATGCGCTGCGCGACGAAGCGGATGACCTCGTCGCCGAACGCGCGGTCGTAGCGGTCGTTGATGTGGCGCAGGTCGTCGATGCCCAGCATCATGAGGCTGATGGCCCCATCGGGCTCCGTCTCGATGCGGCGACGCACGTCGTCTTCGAACTCGAACTTGTTGAACAGGCCCGTGAGCGGGTCCACCTTGCTCTTCTTCCCCAGGTTCGCGATGAACCCGGCGAACAGCAACGGCTTGCCCTTCGCATCGAGGATGAGTCGGCCGCGACAGCGCAGGCGCACCCACTCGCCCTTGCGGTTGATGGCGCGGTACTCGGCCCAATGGCGCGTCGTGCGCGCATCGGTGATTTCCTGGTTCGACTCGAGGAACGCCTGGCGGTCGTCGGGATGCACCTTTGCGCCCCACACGGCGGCGGCGTTCTCAATGACCTCGCCCGGCAGGTCGAACTCCTCCACCATCGCGCGCGGGTAATGGAACACGCCCGTCTTCATGTTGCATACATAAAGGTAGTCGTCCGTGCTCTCCACGAGGGCATCGTAGAGCCGGTCTTCGTCGTAGGTGAACGTATCCGGATCGACGGACACGCCGGCGCCGGACTCCTCGGCGCAGATGAGCGCGTTGATGTTGCGGTCGATATGGTAGCGGCGCTTCTCCTCGTACATGCGCTGATCGGCCTGCGCCAGCACCTCGTACAGCTCGAGCGGGGCATCGGGGTCCACCTCCGCGATGCCGTAGCAAAAGCCCATGTCGTACACCGGATCGGTGCGATGCGGCAGGGAGGCGAGCGCGGCACGGGCGCGTTCCATCTTCAGGCGCGCGGACACCGCATCGCCCAAAAACACGCAGACGAACTCGTCGCCGCTCAGGCGAAAGCCGTAATCGTTCGGGCCGAACTCGCGGCGCACGGCGTTCGCAGCCGAGCGGATGAGGTAGTCGCCTTCGGCATGCCCGCAGAGATCGTTCACCTCTTTGAGGCGGTTGATGTCGTAAAGCGCAACGGACACGTCCTCGCCTTCGACCGCCGCGCGGCCCAACGTGATGGCCAGGCGTTCCTTGCCCGCCCGGCGCGACAGCATGCCCGTCAGCTCGTCGGTGTTCGCCGACACGAGCGCCGTGATGTCCACGGACTGCTGCAGATGCACGCGCGAGCCGTCAATCCAGGTCACCAGGCTGTCGTAGTTGCGATACGTGCGACCGGTGACGGGGCTCTCCTCGTCCCATTCCACCAGCGGCGCTTCTTCGCCGCAGCTCAGCAGCTCGCCCACCGGGCAAAACGCGCAGCGTTCCGTCAGGCCGCGCTGTAGCACCTGCCAGCACACCTTGCCTTCGGGGTCTTCCACGCCGTAGTCGTGCTTCATGAACCCGTTCATATACAGAATGCGATCCGTAGCGGGATCGGTCACGTAAATGCTCGTGCGCATGCCTTCCAGCACGCTGTCGAACACGAAGCTGTGCAGGTCGGCCATGCCGCCATGATGGTCATCGGCGGCCGTCGGCGCATCGTGCCGAAGCAGAGGCGCGGCTTTTTCCGAGGGCTTGTCGTCGGAAGCGGAGGCCTGCTCCTGGTCGTGCTCGCTCATCGTACGCTCCTTTCAGGGGCGTCCTCCACGCGCTCCATCAGCGCGATTGTCTCAATATGATCCGTATGGGGGAACATGTCCACCGGTTGCACCGCGCGCACTGCGAAGCCGTGCGTGCGCAGGTAGCCCACGTCGCGCACCTGCGTCTCGGGATTGCAGGAGATGTAGACGATGCGTCGAGGCGCAAGCGTCACGGCGGCGGCGAGGAATTCCTCGCTCGCGCCCGCGCGCGGCGGGTCCATGAGCAGCACGTCGACGGGCTGCCCCTCGGCGGCGCGCTCGCGCATGAAAGCGCCCGCATCGCCCACCACGAACCGAGCGTTCTCCACGCCGTTGTGCTTGGCGTTCTCGCGCGCGTCGCGCACGGCCGACGCCACGGTGTCCACGCCAATCACCTGCGCGGCGCCGCGCTTCGCAGCCACGAGACCGATGGTACCCGTGCCGCAATACGCATCGATGGCCGTCTCGGTGCCCGTGAATCCCGCCAATTCGATGGCGCGCTCGTACAGCACCTCGGTTTGCACGGCGTTCACCTGGTAAAACGATTGCGACGAGATGCGGAAGCTCAAACCGCACAGCTTGTCCAGGATAAAGCCCGGCCCGTACAGCGTCTGCTCGCGGTTACCCAGGATGACGTTCGTTTGGCGCTCGTTCACGTTCTGCACGACGGACGTGATGCGGGGGCAGCGGCGCGCGAGCTCGCGGCAAAACGCCTTCGAGCCGGGGAACTCGCGGCCGTTCGTCACGAGCGTCACGAGAATCTCGCCGCTTGTGTGGCCCACGCGCACGACGGCATGGCGCATGAAGCCCGTGCCGGTGTCCTCGCGGTACGGCTCGATGCCGAAGCGCGGCATGAGCCCGCGAACAGCGCGGATGATGCGCTTCGCCTCCTCGTTTTCAATGAGGCAGCCATCAGTGGGCACGATGCGGTGCGAGCCCGCCGCGTACATGCCGCACAGAATCTCGTGGCGCGGCTTCTGCCCGCGCTTGCCGCCCTTCGCGCCGCCGGCGTCTTGCAGCTTGCGCCCAGGCGCGTACGGCGACACCACCTTGTTGCGGTAGTGGAACGGGTCGTCCATACCGATGATGGGGCGCAGCACCGACGCGTCAACGACATGGGAGAAGAGCTGCGCCACCTGCTTGTCCTTGCGTGCGAGTTGCGTTTCGTATGGAACGCTGATGTGCTGGCACGCCCCGCACGCGCGCTCGACGGGGCAGGCGGGCGCCGACGCGGGACGCGCGCCGCTACCAGACGAGGAACTTGGCATTGTCGATGCTCCAATGGACGTCGCGAATAAACCGTTGCAGCTCGTCGCCGTCGCGCTGCTCGAAAAGCCTGACGATTTCGGCGTGCTCCTCGTTGGCCATGCGCAGCAGGCCGTCAAGCTCGTCTTCCATCACGTTGGCGTATTCGCGCTTCATGAAGTAGCGGTTCATCTGATGAATGAGACTGATCAGGCGCGAGTTTCCGCACTTGCTCACGTAGCAATCGTGGAAATCGTGCTGAAGGTCGTCGTACTTCTTGTAGAGGCCCTTGTCGATGGCAAGCTGCATGGAACCGTGCAGAAACTGAAGCTGCGCGATGTCGTCGTCGGTCATCTCGTCGACGGCGAGCAGCGCGGCGCGGCCGTCGAGCGGTCCGATGATCTCCACGATTTCGCGGGCGCTGTCCTCGGTGACGCGCTTGACGTAGAAGCCCTTGCGCGGCACGTTTTCCAGGTAGCCGTCGGCGGCAAGCTGAATGAGGGCCTCGCGCACCGGCGTGCGGCTCACGCCGAGGGCGTCGCATATCTGCTGCTCGCTGATTTTATGGTCGTCGGCGAGGGTTCCGCCGTCGATGAGATCGACGATGTGGTTGTACACATGGTCCTTGAGCGATCGGTACTCGTTCGTCATATCTTCCGCCTGTCGTACGGCTACGGTGTATACCAATATACCACATGCGGGGGAAGCGATTGGTGGAGTGAAAGTGGCGAGCGGGGGGGCAGCCACCTTGCGATTGCGGGGATACCGACGGAACGCATATGCCAGCGCGAGAGCAAGCGGAGGACTTGCGTTGCGCCCGCGTATTGTTGTGCGAACCACACGTAATTCCGCGGGCGCAATGAGGTGAGGCGAACGTGCAAGAAAGGGGGCAGGGGGGACAGGCTCTTCTCTCTCTTTTCAACAAGTCGAAAAAACTTTCCCCATCCTCTTGATTGTATACAATATACAGAATACAATGTGCGGCATAGGAACGAACGGAAATAATCGCTCACGAAAGGATTCCGTTATGACCAAGTTCTCCAACGTCATCGTCCGCCGTCCGGCCAAGTCCATGGTTGAGGGCATCACCTCTGCCCCCGAGCTGGGTCAGCCCGACTACGAGCTGGCGCTCAAGCAGCACGACGACTACATCGCAGCCCTCAAGGAGTGCGGCGTTGAAGTGACCGTCCTGCCGGCCCTCGAGCAGTTCCCCGACTCCTGCTTCGTGGAGGACCCCGCGGTCATCACCCGCAAGGGCGCCATTATCACGAACCCGGGCGCCGACAGCCGCAACGGCGAGAAGGACGAGATCGAGCCGGCCGTGCGCAAATTCTTCGACGACGAGCATGTGAAGCACATCGAGAATCCGGGCACGCTCGACGGCGGCGACGTCATGATGGTGGGCGATCATTTCTACGTCGGCCGCTCCGCCCGCACGAACGAAGAGGGCATCCGCCAGTTCTTCGAGATCCTCGAAGGCTGGGGCCTCGAGGGCTCCGAGGTGCCGCTCGAGTACGTGCTGCACCTGAAGACGGGCGTGAACTACCTGGAAGACGGCAATATGCTGGTGTCCGGCGAATTCGTGACGAAGCCCGACTTCGAGCAGTACAACCGCATCGAGATTCCCGAGGACGAGGCCTACGCCGCCAACTGCATCTGGGTCAACGGCACCGTCATCGTGCCCGAGGGCTACCCCACCGTGCTCAAGGCCGTGCAGGACGCCGGCTACGAGACGATCACCGTCGACACGTCCGAGTATCGCAAGCTCGATGGCGGTCTGAGCTGCCTCTCGCTTCGCTTCTAACCTGACGGCTGTTTGTGGCGGCCGCCTAGCCGTTCAGAACCCGGGGGCCTTCGCACACGGCCCACAAGGCCGCTTAGCTCAAGCCCCCGGAACCTTCACGGCTATCCGACTCGCCACAAACAGCCTGTCTCTCACTCTATTCTATCGCCGCATACGGCGCGCTGCGGCTCTTGCCCGGCGCGCCTTCCTTTTTCTGACGCACGCACCTTTGCGCCTGGCGTCAGCATTCCCTGCTACCCCCTTGAAAGGAGGGGCCATGTCTCGTGCTGCCTTGAAGTCTTCCGACAAAGGCCTGATCATCGACCCGAACGGCCTCGACCTGTTCCGTCTCACCATGATGGTGATCACGGCTAGCATCTGCGGAGGCATTTTCGCCCTTGCCGGCGACATGGCCGCCGGCGGAGCGAGCACCGGCGCCGTGCTCATCAGCTGGGCCATCTGCTTCGTGGGCGTGTTCTCGCTCATGATGTGCTTCAACGGGCTGTCGCAGGCCCGCCCCGACCTCACCGGCGGCATCTACGCGTACGCCGCGGCCGGCTTCGGCGACTACGTCGGGTTCAACTCGGCCTGGGGCTACTGGGTATCGGCATGCCTGTCGAACGTGTCGTTCGCCATCCTGCTGTTCTCGGCGCTCGGATACTTCTTCCACCCGTTCGAAAGCGGCAACAACCTCCTGTCGTGCCTGTGCGCCTCGGCGTTTCTGTGGCTGCTCGTGTGGCTCGTGGCGCGCGGCGTGAAGGAAGCCGCCGGCATCAACGTCATCGTAACCATCGCGAAGCTCGTGCCGCTTGCGCTGTTCGTGCTCTCCATCGCGCTGCTGGGCAAGTTCGATCCCGCCATCTTCATGGAGAACTTCTGGGGTGAAGCGGGCGGACCCGACCTTGGCACGCAGATCATCTCCACCATGATCGCGCTCGTGTGGGTGTTCACCGGCATCGAAGGCGCCGTGGTCATCTCGGGGCGCGCGAAGTACGCCCGCGACGTCGGCCGCGCCACGGTGATCGGCTTCATCTCGGTGTTCGTGCTGTACCTCATCATCTCGCTTGAGAGCATGGGCGTCATGCCGCGCGCGCAGATGGCCGAGCTTGCCACGCCGTCGATGGCCGGCATCCTCGAGCACGCCATCGGTCCCGTCGGTGCGGGCATCGTGAACCTGGGCGTGGTGTTGTCGCTGCTCGGCGCCATGCTGGGGTACGTGATCATCGCGGCGGAGACGCCGTTCGAGGCGGCGCGTCAGGGCGTGTTCCCGAAGTCGTTCGCCAAAACGAACAAGAACGGCGCGCCCATCGTGACCGTGCTCATCTCGGCCGGCATCACGCAGCTGTTCCTCATCGTGTCGGTGTTCTCGGAATCCACGTACCAGTTCTTCTACGCATGCGCCGTGTCCACCATCCTCATCCCCTACGTGTGCTCGGCGGCGTACTACATGAAAATCGCCTGGAAGAAGGAGCATCTGACCCCTGATCAGGTGAAGAAGGCACGCGTGTTCGGCACGGTGGGCTTCGTGTACACGGTGTTCCTCGTGTGGGCAGCGGGATTCGTGGGCATCATGATCACCACCATTCTGTTCGCGCCCGGCATCATCGTGTACGCCATCGGGCAGCATGAACGGGGCGAGGCGATGCTGCCGAACCGCGCGGACAAGGTCATCGCAGCGGTCATCGTCGTGCTCATGGTGGTGTCGATTGCGCTCATGGCCACCGGAACCATTCAGGTGCTGTAGCGTCGGCGCCCGGTCATACGCGGGGACCCGTGCGCACGGGTCCCCGCACGGCGCTAGTTGACGGCTCTATGACCGAAGACCTTGGCGTATGCGCGGGAGTGGTATAGTCCGGTGCATATATCGCACAACGTCAAGGAGCATGTCATGAACTTTATCATTCGCTGGCTCGTGACGGCCGTCGCCGTGGGCGTGGCCGTGTGGATCGTGCCGGGCATCGAGCTTCTGGGCGGCACGGACGCGTGGGTGGGCATCGCCATCTTCGGCCTCATCCTGTCGCTGATCAACATCAGCATCAAACCTATCATGCAGCTGCTCAGCCTTCCCATCAGCGTGATCACGCTGGGCATCTTCTACCTCGTGGTGAACACGCTCATGCTCTACATCGCGGCGTGGCTTGCGAACGGGATTTTCCAGGTGGGGCTCATCATCGACTCGTTCGGCAGCGCGTTTGTGGCTTCCATCGTTATCAGCATCGTCTCGGCGCTGGTCAACGCCCTGGTGGGCAACAAAGACTAGCACGCGTCCATCGCGCACGACCTCTGCGGCACCGCCGGAATCCGGCGGTGCCGCTTGCGTGAATTCTGGTAACAAAGCGCGGCGAATCGCTTGCGCAGCCGTACAATGGGCCCGGCAAAAAACGGGCGGGGCATCGCGCATCGGCGCGCCTCCGCATACTTGTGAGGATTCTTTTACCATGGAACAGCAGACCGACGCCGCTTCGGGCGTCTCCGGGTGCGCCGTCGCACCCTCCACCCATCGCGCCTCGTGGCGCTCGAAAGCAGTGCGGGGAGGAAAGCGGGGCGCCCGGCTCATCGCGCAGCTGGCCGTGGTGGTTGCCGTGTACGCGGCGGGATGCGCGCTCGCCTCGGTGCTGCCCGTCCATCTGCCGGGAAACATCGTGGGCATGGTGCTGCTGCTCGTGCTGCTGGGCACGGGCCTCGTGAAAGCGCGGCACGTGGGCGACGCGTGCGACTGCCTGCTGGACAACATGTCGCTGTTCTTCATTCCCGCCGGCGTGGCCATCATGGGGTGCTTCTCGCTGCTCGAGGGCAATGCGGCGAAGTTCGCGCTCGTGTGCGTGGTGACGACGGTGCTCGTGTTTCTGGCCACCTCGTACACCGTCATGCTCGTGTCGCGGCTGATGGCGCGCCGCGGCTCCTCCGCGGGCGCCTCCGCCGCGGGCGCAACGGCAACGGCAACGGACGAGGAGGCGTAGTCGCATGGCGCAGATTGTTCTCACGCTGCTGCTGGGCACGGTGGCGTCGTTCGCGGTGTTCAAGCTGTCGGTGCTGCTGTACGAGCGCGTGAAGTCGCCGCTGCTCAACCCCCTGCTGGTCACCGTCGCCTGCATCATCGGGCTGCTCGTGGCACTGCATATCCCGCTGGAATCGTACGAGCAGAGCGTGCAGCTCATCTCGTTCCTGCTGGGGCCGGCAACCGTGGCGCTGGCGTACTCGGTGTACCGGCAGCGTCAGACGCTCAAAGACCACTTCGTCCCCATCTTCGCCGGCTGCCTCGTAGGATCGCTCGTGTCGATGACCAGCGCGTATGCGCTATGCAAGCTGCTGGGCCTCGATGATGCGCTGGCGCTGTCGTTCATCCCGAAGTCGGTGACCACGCCCATCGCCATCGCCGTATCGCAACAGCTGGGCGGTATCACGTCCATCACCGTGGCGGCCGTCATCGTCACCGGCATTCTGGGCGCCATCACCGCCCCGCTCATGGCGCGCCTGTTCCGCGTACGCGACGGCATTGCCAAAGGCGTGGCTATCGGCACGTGCAGCCATGCCGTGGGCACGACGAAGGCGCTCGAGATGGGCGAGCTCGAGGGCGCCATGAGCGGCGTATCGATAGCCGTGTCCGGCCTGCTGACCACCGCCATCGTCATCGCAGCAAGCTGCTTTATGTAGGTGGGCTGGAATTGCGCTAGATTCTGCCGACACGTACGCAGAAAGCACGCTAGATACGCGCGAGACCGACGATCGATGCACGTTCGAAACGCGTAGGCCCCGAGAAAGAACGAGAGGAATCCGCGCTGGACGCACGCCATCGATGTGCTGGATGGCGTCGTTATCATAGAAGGTACGAACCGTAGAGGCGGCACGGCACCACACCCCTTTTCACCCGATGTTCCCGAGTGAGGGACCTCAAAGGAGGGAGGTGGAAGCCATGACCGTTTTGGCCTTGATAGCGGCTATCCTTGAGTTTGTATCCAGTTTGCTGGAGTTTTTGACCGTAATACTGGAGCGGCTCCCGATCCGCGAGGACAAGGAGCCGTAACAAAAAGCGCCAAACCGCCGAAGCGATTCGAGAGCCGTGGGGAGTAACCAGCTCCCTGCGGCTCGCCTCTATTATACGAATGCGCGAGGCGAAAGCAAGCCGCTACAGCGCGAGGCGGTAGATTTCCCGGGCGTCGTCCATGGTGAGCTTTTTGAAGCTGCCGAAGGGTTCGCCCTTATTCTCCTTGAGCGTGGGGATGAGCTTCTCGATGTCATCCTCTTCCACGTCGAGCTCGGCGAGCGTCGTGGGCATGCCGAGCGAGGCGAAGAACGCGCGCGTCTCGTCGATGGCCGACAGCGCGTCGGCATCGACGTCGCCGGTGGGAGCGAGGCCGAACACCTCGCGGCCGTAGTGGGCGAAGCGGCCCGGGTTCTCGGAATAGACGAACTCCATCCAGGCCGGGAACAGAGCGGCGAGGCCCGCGCCGTGCGTGATCTCGGGGTAGAGCGCGGACACTTCGTGCTCAAGACCGTGCGTGGCCCAGTCTTCGTGACGACCGACGCCGGCGAGGCCCTGATGGCACAGCATGCCGGCCCACATGACGTTCGCGCGGGCGTCGTAGTTATCCGGGTCCACCATGACGCGCGGCGCTTCGGCGCGCACGGTCTTCATGAGCGACAGGCACAGGTTGTCCGTTACGGGCACGGCGCCCACGTCGTCGAAGAAGCGCTCGAGCAGGTGGCAGAACATGTCGGTGAGACCGGCAGCCGTTTGGAACGGCGGCAGGGTGAACGTGAGCTCGGGATTCATGAACGCGAGCTTCGGACGCTGCGCGTTGTTCGGGTAGCCCGACTTCAGCTGCAACTCGTCGTTCGACACGACGGTGTTCTTCGACGCCTCGCTGCCGGCGGCCGGGATGGTGAGCACCACGGCAATGGGCAGCACGTCGTTGGTCTGCTGCTTCGTCTCGAAGAAGTCCCACACATCGCCGTCGTAGTGCGCGCCCACGGCGATGGCCTTCGCCGAGTCGATGACCGAGCCGCCGCCCACGGCAAGCACCCAGTCGATGTCGTGCTCCTTGCACAGCGCCACGCCCTCGCGCACGAGCGCGATCTCGGGGTTCGGGCGCACGCCGCCCAGCTCCACGTGCTCGATGCCCTGCGCGTCGAGCGATGCCTTCACGCGATCGATGAGACCGCTCTTGACCGCGCTCTGCCCGCCGAAGTGCAGCAGCGCCTTGCGCGCGCCGCGTTCGGCCAGTTTCGTGCCCACTTGCTCCTCCGCGCCTTTGCCAAACACGAAGTGAGTTGGCGACACGAACTCGAAGTTCTCCATGAGCGATCCTTTCCACGATGCGATCACGTTTTGTCGTTTCGTTTGCAATGTACCGTATACTACTACCAGCGATTGCCTCAGGAAAGGATACCTCATGCTGAACCCCGACGAACGGATGGTTCGCGGTCTGAGTATTGCCGTTATCGTGCTGTCAGCGGTGGCGTTGGCGGGATGCCTGCTGCTGTTCTTCGTGTTGGGGGTGGGCGGCGCGATGCTGGCCGACCCGAATGCGTCGTTCATCGTCGCCCACAACGATCCGGAATTCATGGAAGCGCTGACGTATCACGGCGATACGGAAGCCGCCCTCGTGGTCACCATGCTGGGACTCGGGCTTGCCGCCCTCGGGGTGGCGTGGCTGGCCATCGGCCACATCGTGGTGCTGGTGGCCGGCATCATCGGCCTGCGCAGCTGCACGCGCCCGCAGACGCGCACCACGGCGTTCGGCTGGAGCATCGCCGGTGCCATCCTCTCGCTGCTGTGCGGCAACCTCATCACGATGGGCCTGCTCATCGGCTCGGCCGTGTACCTCAACAAGCTGCGCGCCCCGCAGCAGCCCATGCCGCCCTACCAGCCGCCCATGCCGCCTGCACAGCCGATGCAGCCCTAGCAACCATCGGGCGCGCCGACGCTCTCGCCGGCGCGCCCCAACGTTCCTAGACGAGCGCGCCCAAGAACGCGGCCGCATCGCGGTAGAAGGGCACGCGCGCCTCGGTCCGCACGGCTTCGACGAACCCGGGCATCCACGCTGCCACATGCTCGGCGACGAACGCCTCGTACGCCGCTTCGGGCGAGCCGCCCGGCAGGTCGGTTGCCGCAGGCAGCGGCGAATCCTCGTCCAACGCCGGATTGAGCGCACGGAGCGAGAGGTGCTCCAAGAGTTCGCACTCCGTGGCAACGTGATCGAGCGGCTCGTTCGTGCCCGCAGGCCGATCAAGACCGCACGACTTCATGAAGCGCTCCACCGCCATCGCGTGCGGGTTCACGTAGAGCAGCGGCTGCACGCCCTCGGCTTCCGCACGCCACACGCCCTCGTACGGGCTGACCGCCGGCAGCGGCGAACCCACGAACAGGCGCGTCGCCTCCACGCGCAGCGTGGTGAGGCGCGTCGCGGCATCGTCGCCTTCGATTCCCTCATCGCCGAACCCTTCCGGCAGCTCAACCTCGAGCGCCGCCGCAATCTCGCGCGCGGCCGCCGCCCACTCCCCCGCGTCAACGGCCTCAACCAGCTCGGCCGTGGGGTAGCGGAAGCTGAACGCAGCCAGCTCCCACGCCGCCGCGCGCGCCTCGTTCGCCTCGGCCATCTCGGCCGTTCCGGCCATCTCGGCCGTATCTTCGCCGCCGCCTATCGGCATGTCAGCACCCATCTTCCATCCCCTTTCTCATCGCGCCGCGGTCCATCACCAGCTTCCGCACGCGCGCTCCTGCATACGTTGCATAGACTACCACGTAAAACGCGAGCGTTATCGTAGGCTCCGGCGAACCCGCGCGCACGGGCACCAGCATGTACCCCAGCATGTGGAAGAAGATGAGGCCGAAGAACACGTACGCCAGCCACTGCACCCGCTTCCACGAGTTCGCCTGCATGGCCTGCTTGACCGCCCGCAGCGACGTGATGGCCAACACCGCCAGCAGCACGATGATCACCGCGGCAATGCCGAGCGACGCCAACACGCTGGGCTTGAGCGACCCGAGCGAACCCGCCATGCCCGCGTAGCTGGCCACGTACGGCACCACGTGGGCCGTCATCAGGATGGTGGCGATGATGGACAGCTCGCCGCGAATAGGCTGCAGCGCCTTGCGCACCGCCGACCCGTCGCGAAACACGCCCACGAACATCACCACAACGAGAAACGCGAACCCCAGATGCCCCTTCTGAATTGCGTACGCGAGCGCACGCAGCGCCCCACTTGCGGCGGGGCTGTACGTGAAGTACACGCCGACGCATGCCACCGCAGCCGCCGCCACGTACCATACCGACGGATGCGCCTTGATGGGCTTGCGAAACAGGGCGACGAACGCCGCCGCCAACGCCAACGTTACCACTTGACTCACGAGTACCACCTCCTCACGTCGCGCACACCATCGCGACGGCGCCTTGCCCGGGAGGGAGGGAAATCGGGCAAGGCGCCGCGCGTTCGAGGGTTAGCGCAGCAAATAGACGTTCGGACCGGTACCGGCTTCGGACAGCATCTGCTCGGCATTCGCCTGGGCGGCCAGCTTGGCCACGTCCGAATTCGGGTCGTCGAGGTCGCCGAAGAACCGCGCGCGACCAGGACACACTTCCACGCAGAACGGCACGTCGCCGTCCTTCACGCGGTGGTAGCAGAACGTGCACTTCTCGGCCGTGCCGGCCACGTGCTGCGGGGCGGCCGCCGCGCCGAAGCCGAAGTCGGCGTACTGCACCGGATCGCCCTCCTGCAGCTTGCGCACGTCGTAGGGGCATGCTTCCAGGCACAGGCCGCAGCCGATGCACTTGTCGGCCTCCTGCAGCACGATGCCCGTTTCCGTATCCTTGTACGTCGCCCCGGCCGGGCACACCGCCACGCACGCCGGGTCGTCGCAATGCTGGCAAGCCAGCGTGTACGAATGCATGCTCATCTCGCCGCCGTACGTGCCCGCCGGCGAATCGGGGTTCTCGCCGCCCTCGTTGACCACCTTGTTCCACCACATATCCTTGGGCAGGTTGTTCTCAACCTTGCACCCCACGACGCACGTGTTGCACGCAACGCAACGGTTGACGTCGATAACCATTCCATACTGCGTCATCGTTATTCAGCTCCCTTCCAGGCGCGAATGCCCACCAAGCAGTCCATGAAGCTCTGGTTCACCAACACGGCATCGGTCTCGCGCGACAGCGGCTCGGACCACCCGCCCGCCACATGCTGATCGGACTGCCAGCTCTTCGGATACACGAGGGTACCCGGACGGATGGCCTCGTTGAGCACGAGCTTCGCCACCGCGTGGCCGTGGTCGTTATAGCACTCCACCAGCGTGCCGTCGGCCAGACCGGCCTCGGCGGCGTCCGCCGGGTTCATCTTCACCGTGGGCTCGGGATCGAGTTCGCGCAGGATGCGGTTGTACGCCCACTGCCCGTGCACGCGGAAGCGCGGGCGCTCGGACATGAGCACGAACGGGTACTGCTCGTGCAGCGGGTTCGTCGGCCACGCCTCGCGCGGCTCGAACCAGATGGGAAGGTGCTCGCGCGACAGGTCGGGCGTTTTCCCGGAGACCACGCCGTACGCCGTCGGCTTCTCCACGTAGAACTCCGCGCGCCCGGACGGGGTGGCGAACTTGAGGTCCTGCCACTGCATGAAGTGGTCGCCCCAGGCGTGGATGGCGTTCTTCTCGCACAGGGCGTCGTACGTGATGCCCTGCTTCTCGGCCAGCTCGCTGTCGAAGTATTCGCGCAGGAACGCCTCGTTGCTCTCGGGGAACAGATCGTCCGGCAGCTCGAGCGCGGCAGCCAGCTTGCGCATGATGTCGAGGTCGCACAGCGCCTCGCCCAAAGGCTCGATGGCCTTCTCGGAGTGGATGATGTGGAACGTGTTTCCGCTGGTGATGGCGTCTTCGTACTCGAACCAGTGCGCGCAGGGCAGCACGTAGTCGGAGTAGCGCGCCGTGTCGGTCATCATGTAGTCCACGGTGACCACCAGCTCGAATTTGGCGAAGATGTCGTCGCGCAGCGTGTTCGTGTCGCACCACGTGCATAGCGGGTTGCCGGAGTACACCCACAGCGCCTTCGGCTTGATGTCCTCGCCGAGGTACTGACCGCTCTCGAAGACTTCGGGCATGTTCATGTACGCAATGGTGGGCGACGTCGCCGGCTGCTCGGGCGTCGTGGCGGCCTTGTTGCCGCCGGCCCACGACATCCACACGGCGGAGCTGTAGTTCGCGCCCGGCTTGCCCAGCTGACCTGCGAGTGCGGCCATCGTGGCACCGGCCACGTGCGGAGCGAGGCCGTTGTCGTAGGCCTGCGTGCCCCACCCCACGCGATGGGTGACGGGGCCGTCGCACGCGAGGTGCGCCAACTCCACGATGACGTCTTCCGGCACGTCGCACATCTGCGACGCCTGCGCCGGCGCGTACTTCATGATCTCATCTTTCAACAGGGAGAACGCCGTGTGAACCGGCGTGCCCTCAACGTCGAACGCACCTTCGAGGGCCGGAGCCGCCACGGTTGAAAGCTCGGCTGCCGCACCCGCCGCCTCGTCCCACACCGCGTACGGGTCAACCACGGTCGGCTTGCCCGTCGTGGGATCGACGGGGCCTTCGGTGGGCTCGACGCCCAGATCGCTCATGCGCAGGAACAGGCCGTCGGCGTCCTTCACGAGGAAGGGGGCCACCGTGTGCTCCTTCACGAAGTCCCAGTCCACGAGGTCTTCGTCAAGCATGACGTACATCATGGACATGATGAGCTGCAGGTCGGCGCCGGGACGGATGGGCACCCACTTGTGCGACTTGGCGGCCATCTGCGTGTAAATGGGATCGATGCAGATGACGTTCGTGCCCGCCTCGATGGCATCGGCGACGAAGTGCCAGTCCTGGATTTGCGCGTCGGTGAGGTTGTTGCACCACAGGAACAGGTTCTTCGCGTTCACGTAGTCACGCTGATCGTTGCCCGGCCACGGCGCGCCGCCGTACCCGAACACGCGCATGATGCCGTACATGTTGCCGGCATCGAGCGGGCCGCTCATCGTGCAGGCGTTGATGGTGCCGAACAGCTTGCCCGGCGTGCCGCTCGTGGCGTGGTACACGCTTGAACCGGACGTCTTGAAGATGGACGAATCGCCGAAATCCTTGCGATAGCCCTTGATCTTCGTAGCGATGTCGTTGATCGCGTCGTCCCAGCTCACGCGCTCCCACTTGTCGCTTCCGCGCTCGCCCGTCTGCTTCATGGGATAGAGCACGCGATCGGGATGGTAGATGTTCTCGTTGCTGACCAGGCCGCGCAGGCAGATGCGGTTGAACTCCTTGTTCGGGAAGTCGGCCGGAGCCGTCTTCACCAGCTTGCCGTCGCGCACCGTCGCCGTCATCATGCACGTGTTGAAGCAGTTCGGGCGGCAGCATACGTTGTAGTGCTCTTCGTTGACCTGCTGCGTTGCAGCATCGGAACCGTCTTCAGCCTGCTTGCTGGGAGCGCAGCCAAGCGCAGTGCCCGCCCACAGCCCTCCTGCCACCACCGCGGTCGACTTCAGGAAGCTTCGCCGCGTGAGACCTGATGGTTCATTCGTCCAAGACATTTCTCCCCCTTCGAACTTCAGGACGCGCACGCACGGGAACACCGGACGCGCACGCACTTCAAGGAAACCCTCTTGCCCGTACAGGATTGGCCAACCCCTACTTTTCATATGAAAATACTTTTCATATGAAAAGTCAAGAGCCGGAACCGGGGAGAGCTATCTTGTTTGAGGATGGATGGGAAGGAGGAAGCCCCCTCCTGCCCTACTTTCCCGCGTCCTCCGCAACCTTGTCGGCGAAGCCTTCGTTCCAGGAGCTCGGCACCACCACGGTGCCCTTCCCCTCCTTGACGCCTTCGTACAGCAGGTACATTTTCCGCAACTCAAGGGCAGTATTGTCATCGTAGGTGTGCGCGTAGCCCTCGATCATCGCCGAGATTTCAGACTCGGCCTCCATGAGGATCAGGCGCGCTTTCTTCTTCTGCTCGGCCTGCGCTTCAAGCGACATGACCTCCTGCAACTCTTCAGGCAGCAGGATGTTACGCACCTCCACCGACAGCACCGTGATGCCCCACGCCGACACCTTCTCCTCAAGCAGGCGCTTGAGTTCGCGATCGAGCTGATCGCGGCGCGCCGTCACCTCGGCGGCGGTCGCCCGGCCGATGGCATCGCGCAGGATGGTCTGCGCGGACAGCAGCAGCTGATGCGCGTAGTCGTCCACGGCCACGCACGCCTTCTCGGCATCGTGCACCATCCAGAACACCACGGCGTCCACGTCGAGCGGCACGAGGTCGTTCGACAGCGTCTCTTCCGCGCCGAACGCCGTCGTGCGGATGCGCACGTCGATGCGCATGGTGCTGTACTCCACAAACGGCATGGTCAGGAAGAAGCCGGGGCCCTTCACGCACTTGAACTTGCCCAGCCGCATGACCACCATGCGCTCCCACTGCTGCGCGATGTGCACCGACGACGCCACCACGATGGAGGCGAACGCGGCCGTTGCCACAGCGAAGAACCCGATGCGGCCTGCCACCAGGAAAAACACCAGGCACACCGCCAGGAACACGGCCGCGATGATGATGCCCTGCAAGAAGTACACGCCGTTGCGCGAAGCGCGCTGCATGGGGTCGCCGTCGCCCTGCGGCGCCACCGTCACGCGTCGCAGCTTCTCGCTTTCCCTGCGTTCGTTTCGCTTGCTCCCCATGCTGCTCCCCTTTTCACTCGTGCGTCAGATACGCACCGGTTTCCTGCTCCAGCTTGCGCACGCGCGTGCGCATGGCGGCTTCCACGTCGCGATGCGACAACCCCAAATCGGTGAGGGCCGCGATGCATTCGTCAAGCGCCTGCTCGATGGCGTCGGACTGTTCCTTGCTCTCCCCCGCGTCGAACCCGTTGACGAACGCGCCCACGCCGCGCTTCGACGTGATGTAGCCGTCGTTCGCCAAGCTCGTGTACACCTTGCTCACCGTGTTGTAGTTGATCGAAAGGTCGGTAGCCATCTCGTGAATGGTGGGCAGCTGATCGCCCGGCCGATAGTGTCCGGAGTTGATCAGGTACACCAAGCGATTGCGAAGTTGCACCCACAAGGGGATGCCGCTTTCCTCGTTTTTCTCGAAGGGAAACACGCGTGCTTGTCCTCATTCCTCGTTTGCAGCTCGAACGGCGTACCGATATCTCCCCGATTATAGCAACGATAGCCCGCGGCGCCGGTAATTCACGCCGCCGTCACGACGCACCAGCGCAGCACGAACCCGCCAACCAGCACCAACACGGCCGGCAGCAGGGGGTTCACCCGCGCCGCAGGCACGGCGCATTCCGCCACGTACAGCACGAACGGCACCGCGAGGCCGGCTGCCACGAGGCCCGCCCAAAACACCACGGCAAGCTCGCCGCCGATCAACCGCGCCGCTGACTCAGGTGCAACCTGGCAGCTCACCAGCACGAACGCCGTCAACACGAGCGCTTCCACCGCGATGATCACCGCATCGGCAAGCGCCAGGCGGCGCATCGACACCGCGAAGCTCTCCCACACCCGCGTGACGATGGCGAACAGCACCACGGCTGCCGTGCCGCACGAGAGCGACGAGGCCAGAAACAGCGCAATGATGAGCGGCGTCGAGAAGAACGGCACGCTCCAGAACGTCATGAGCAGCAGCGCCGTGTACGTCATGACGGCGAGCGCCAGCACCACCTGCACCGTCGCGATCAGACGCAAGGTCGTGCGCCGTATCTTGAACACGCCCAGCCAGGCAAGCCCCGAGACCACCGCGCACAGGATGGTGGCCGCCAACACGTAGGCGCCCACCGACACCACGGTGAACGTGGGCGACACCAGCAGCACGAGCACTTCGTCGGGGCGTCGCATGTCGGCCAACAGGCAAAACGCTCCCACCGCGCACACGGCGGCCGCCAAAAGAAAGCCGAAGCCGAACAACCTCCTGCACGGGATGCTCGCCAGAGCCCGCGTGCCGAACGTGCGGCTCTTCGAGCGCAGCAGAACGATGCTCAGCACGCTGAGCACCGCGCACGCCCCCGCACCCATGCCCCCCAAGAACAGGTATGCGACGATCAGGTTGTTGAACATGTCCCCCTCCGTCATGGACGCGCGCTACCCCAACGCCACGTCCAAAATCATCATCACCAAAAAGCCCGCCATCACGCCGAGCGTGCCGGCATTCGAATGCTCGCCGAGGTGCGCTTCGGGGATGAGCTCTTCCACCACCACGTACATCATAGCGCCTGCCGAGAACGCCAGCATCCACGGCATGTACGGCGAGATGAGTCCCGCGAACAGCACCACGAGGATGCCGAACACCGGCTCGGCCAAACCCGACAGCGTGCCAAGCGCGAACGCCTTCGGCGCGCTCATGCCCTCCTGCAGCATGGGCAGCGCCACCGCCGCACCCTCGGGCACGTTCTGAATGCCGATGCCGATGGCCAGCGCCACCGCCATGCCGAACATACCGGGATCGCCGCCGTTTTGCGCCGCCATGGCGAACAGCAAGCCTACGCTCATGCCCTCGGGGATGTTGTGCAGCGTGACCGCCGTGAACAGCAGCGTCGGCCGGTCCCACTTGCTCGGCAGCCCTTCGGCCTTGCTTTCGCCGGGGTGCATATGCGGCAGCAGCTGATGGAGCACCATGAGGAACACCACGCCGATGGCGAAGCCGCCCGCAGCCGGAATCCATCCGATTTGACCCGCTTCCTCGGCGCGCTCGATGGCCGGAATGAGCAGCGACCACACCGACGCCGCAATCATCACGCCTGCGGCAAATCCCAAAAACACCTGCTGGAACGTCATGCTGTTGCGCTTGCGGAACAAAAACACCGACGCGGCGCCCAGCGTGGTCATGAGGAAGGTGAAGCCGGTTCCGCCGGCGGCCCATAACAAAGCAGTTTGCATACCTGCTCCTATCGTATTCGTTCATCGGCGCGTCGCGCGGCATCGGAGAAACCGAAGGCATCGCGCGGGGCCGCATCCTTGTATCGGCTCACAGTGTACGCCAATAATCGATGATGCACGCGATGCTTTTTCCCAGCGTTACCTTGAGGCTGCGGGCGCACGGGGGCCAATCTTCGCTCCGAAAACACGCCTCAGCACATGTGGCGTGTTTTCGGAGCGAAGATTGCCGCAGGCGCACCCCCTCCCGAAACGCAATGCGGCCGGGGTAGCAACCCCGGCCGCATCGAAAGGAATACCGACAGTACCGCTTGGCTTGTAAGCCTACTAGCCCATCGCTTGCGCGATGTTCGTAGCAATACCTCACGAGACTGTTACTTGGCGAAGATAGTCTTATTCGTTCGTATTGCGATTTTTCAATCAACTGTCGGACATCGCAGATTGTACGCTCTTTTACCCTGCTTGCGAACCCCCGGCAGGGTTTTTGTGCAGGTGAACAACCAAATCGTTGCTTTTCGTAGCCGTGCCGTCAACCCTCTGTTGAGCGCTTGGCACGGGCGCAGACGGCCAGGGTGGGAGGGGCCGTCTGCGCGCCGATACCCGCGCTACGCGAACTTCCCAGCGGCCAAATCGCGGCCGAGGAGGTAGCCGAACGTGAGGCAATTGATGCCGTAGCTGTTGCCGGGAATCGCAAAGTTGTACGTGTTCGCGTACATGTCGCCCACCATGGCGCCCACGTTGAACAGACCGGGGATGGGCTCGTCGTTCTCGTCGCACACCTGCATATCCTTGCTCGTGCGCAGGCCACCCATCACCGTCATGAACATGGCGTAGTTCTGCGCCGCGTAGAAGGGGCCGGCTTCGTCGATTTTCACGAGGAAGTCGGGGTTCTTGTAGAAATCCTCGTCCACGCCCTTGTCGCACAGCTCGTTGTAACGCTTCACCACGGCCTTGAGCTTCTCCGCGTCGAGCCCCAGCTGCTTCGCCAGGTCGTCGAGGGTGTCAGCCTTGTAGTACGCCTTCGTCTCCACCCCGGCGTCCCACAGGGCAACCAACTCGTCGGTGGTGAGCGGCGGCAGGGTGTAGTCCATGCCGAACGTGTACCACTCGTGGCCCGCCTCAAGGATGGCGGCCGGGTAGTTCGCGGTCCAGATACCGAAGGCGATGTTGCCGGGCTGCGACAGCAGGTGGTTCGAGCTGTACGGCGCCGAGATGTCTTCGCGCTGATAGCGCTCGGTGTTCATGTTCACGTTGAGGCCCATGTGGAAGCCGCACGGCTCATGGCTGCCGCCCCACGCGCCCTGCATCATGGGGGCGTTCGGGTACGCGCGCTGCCACGCCGCCCCAGCCCACAGGCCCATTTTCTGACCGTCGCCGCCGTAGATGCCGGTGAGATTGAAGCTGGTGTTGTAGTCGATCTCGTTCTGCTCGTAGCCCACGAGTGGCAGCACCATGGGGCAGTACGCCGCCAGCATCTCCTTGTCGTTGGAGAAGTCGCCGGTGGCCAGCACCACCGCCTGCTTCGCCACGAACTTCACGTAGCCGCTGCCGTCCATCTTCGACGCCACCACGCCGCTCACGCGACCCTTGCCGTCATCCTCGCGCAGAAGCTGCTCAGCCTTCGTGTCGTAGATGATCTCGACGCCGTATTCCTTCGCCTTCGCCTCGAGCGCCTCCACGGCGCCCTGCTGGCCGGTGGACACCATGGCGCTATTGCCCTCGGTGGAGAACGCATGCGCGTAGTTCGGTCCCAGGTCGAACGTGTTGTCGCGCTCCATGATCACCTGCAGGCCGCTCGCCTGGGCAATGTCGATCATCCAGTTCATGGCCTCTTCGGACTCGTTGTAGCCGCGCATCCACTTCTGCTGATCGATGGCGAACGAGGCCGCACGCATCTCGTGGTAGTAGAACGGCACCGGGTCGAACGGCTCGATGCCCAGCTCCTCCATCACCTTCGAGTTCTTCGCGTAGTTCGAGCCGCCGCGTGAGATGGGCGCACTCGCCGCGGAGAACAGCGTGACCTTCGCGCCCTGTTCAGCAGCGGAAACCGCCGTGGTGAAGCCGGACATGCCGCCGCCCACCACAATGATGTCGTTCTCGATGGTTTCGGTGATCTGATCGTCGGCGATGGGCTCGGGCGGAATCATGAACGACCACTTCGGCATGCCGTCGGTGAGCTTGAGCACCGCATCGGACGAGTTGACCACGCCGTCAGCCGACGACGCCGCGCCCGCGTTGCCCGCCGCGGCGTCGGTGGAGCCGCTTGCCGCCGGCGTGCATCCCACGAACCCGGCGGCAGCAGCACCGGCTGCGCCGACCGCGCCGAACTTCAGAAAATCGCGACGTGAAAATCCCTGGTTCTTTCCCATGGTGCATCCCTCCTGTCGAAGCGCTTGCCCCTTGCAAGCACCTCTATGGTAGATGCGCGCACCACCTGCGGAAAAGCAGTTTCCGGTTGCCCGACCGCAACCGTTTTCTGCTTGCGTCGCGCCCGCAGGGAAGCATCGCCTTGCTCGGAGGCAGTACAATGGCAGGTGTATGCGCTATGCTGGTCGTAGGCAGGAAACGGCTTCTGGGGAGGGGACCGTGGATATTCGTCAATTGGATTACTTCATCGCCGTCGCGCAGCGGGGGAACTTCACCAAAGCGGCCGACGAGCTGTTCCTTTCACGCCAGGCGCTGAGCAAAGCCGTCCGCAATCTCGAGCACGAGCTGGGCCATCCCCTGCTCATCAACCGCGACAACCACCTGGAGCTCACCGACGAAGGGCGCGCCCTGCGCGACGATGCGCTACCCGTGGTTGACGCGTTCAAGCAGCTGGAGCAACGCTACCTCGGCACCCTCGACGCGCCGCCATTGCGACAGACATTATCGGTTGCCATGGCGCACGGCACGGCCCTGTCCATGCCGCCTCGGGCTATCGACACGTTTCGCGCGGAGCATCCCGACATCGTGCTGTCGGTGGAAGAGGTCACCACCGAAACCGCCATCGACATGGTGCGCGCCGGCGAATCGGACATCAGCCTCGTGGGGTCGGCGCCGCAGTACCTGGCCGAGTTCGATCTCATGCTCGTGGTGGAAACGGGCGTGTTTCTGTACGTCCCCGTGGAGAATCCCCTGGCCGCACAGGCTGCACTCGCGCTGAGCGACCTGGAGGGGCAGCCGTTCATGACGTTCGGCAAGCGCAACCACCTGCACCGCTACTTCATGGAGGCGTGCGACGCTGCGGGCGTCCATCCCAACATCGTCATGACCACGTCGGACAGCGAGCTGCTCGTGCGCAGCGCCGTGCAGCAGCAGGCGCTGTTCTTCGGCTTCCCGCCCAACGTGCTGAACGACCCCAAGGAGGGTCGCGTGCTCATGCGCCTCGACCTGCAGCGCGAGAGCGCCTTCGGCACCTACGCCATCAGGCGCAAAGCCACCGCCCCCTCCACCTCCGCCCGCGCCTTCTGGGAGCATCTGGGACGGGTGTAAGGTTATGGAAAGCGCCCCCGGAATGGGGGCGCTTTGGGTCGTGCGTATGCCGTGCCGCGGAGGCGCGAGTGCGCTAGGCGGTGGCCAGGGGGCTCGGGACGGAGTAGACGCGGGCAGCGTTCTCCTGGTCGAGGTCGTAGAGGGCCTTCGCGTCGGAGCCGAACAGCTTCATGCGCGTGATCATCTTGTCGGCGTTGTCCTCTTCCTCCTGCTGCTCTTCGATGAACCAGTCGAGGAACTTCATGGTGCGGTAGTCCTTGACCTCGGCCGCAGCAGCGTAGATGTCGTTGATGAGGCTCGTGACGTACTTCTCGTGCGTGAGCGCAGCCTCGAGCGGGGCGAGGAAGTCCGAGAACTCCTTGTCGGGCTGATCGATGGCCAGCAGCTTCACCTTGCAGCCGTTCTCATGCAGGTAGTTGCGGAAAATGAGAGCGTGATCGCGCTCTTCCTTGGCCTGAATCTCGTACCAGTTGGCGAAGCCCTCAAGGCCTTCTTCCTCGTAGTAGTCGGCGAAGGACAGGTACAGGTAGGACGAATACAGTTCCTTGTTGATCTGGTCGTTGAGCAGTTCGTACACACGTGCGTCCATGGATCCTCCTTGGTAGTTCGATTGTTGCTGACACCATGATAAAACTTCGCCGCGCCCACAGAAAACGCCGCAACCCCGCGTCTCCAAAACAACACAGCCCCACTCAACGTTTGGCTGCGCCGTTTGATGGTTGCGACGGCGGCGATCCTAGCGGAAGAAGGACTCGCGAGTGGTGGCTTTGGCGGGGATAAACTGGGTTTGGAGGTGACTCAGGCGCTCGACAGCCTCATGCGCCACGAACATGCGGTTGCGCTTGCCCTCCGTGAGCGGCGTCAACACGTCCAGGTCGACGAGGCGCGCCACAGCCTCGGCTGCCGTCTGATAGCTCTTGCCCGTGATGGCGCTTGCGGACGGCACCGACACGATGGGTATGGCCACGAGATGCGACAGCAATGCATCGAGCGCCGAGCCCTTGTGCATGTCGGTGCATCGGTCGTGCCAGTCGGCTTCGATATCCGTCACGCAGTCGCGGTACAGGTAGGCCAACGGCACGCTGCGCCCCGTTGCGCGGGCGCAGTGCGCCACCCAGCTGTCGAGCGACGCCGATGCCGAGCGCTTCGCGAAATCCTGCCCCGTCTGGTACGGGATGAGCAGCTCGGTATGCTTCCGCGTCTGCACGGCGGGCGTAAGCGAGAAGGGCGGCAGCATGTTTTCCATGAGCCCGCATTGCCGCCAGATGAGAAACGCCAGCATCCGACCCCATCGGTCGAGCCCCTCCGAAACGGGCTTGATGGCCTCCAATTGGAAGTGCGCGATGGCAGACCGGGTAAGCGGCGTGAGCGAGGGGCGGTTGCAGAATTCAACCAGGTCGTCGATGAACATGTCGATCTGCCGATAATCGGGCGGCATATAGCGCACACCGCTGTTGGGGCTTTTCGCCTCGGAACGCGTGTTCGACCCACGGCGCCCGGCATCGCGCTCCTTGCGCGTGCCGCGCATGCACAGCTCGTACAACTTCCACACGTCATCGCTCGTAATACCCTCCGGCTTGGGCTCGTAGCGTTCGATCCACTCGAGCGTCTCGATGCAGCAGAACGCCTCGTACGAAGCCTCGATGGTGACGAGCGGGCTTCCGTGAAACACTTTGCGCAGGTACATCTTCTGCTCGCGCGGGGACGCCTTCCCCACTTCACGGGCGAATTCCAGGTGCAGCAGCTGCATGAGGTCGGGCTCTACCCCGTCACTGCGCACTGTGGCCATAGCCTCCACCCGATTCAGAATCCGGACGAGCGACGCGCCGTACGGGTACGTGCGCGCCATCTCGTCCATGCGGACGAGCGCGATTTCGGTATTCGACTCGGTGGCCAGCGTCTCCCCTCGAAACGAAAACGCACGGTTCGCAATGGCGTGCGGCACATACGTGCTCGTGCCCGAGACTGAACCCGGCGCAACGGGCGCTCGGTCCTGGCCTATCTGGCGATTCTCATCAGCATCCATAGTGACCCCCCCAATCACCTGCTTCGATTGCCCCATTATATCGACCGGGCCCCACCGTGCAGCGCGCACCCGGCAGACGGCGAAAACCGTCGTGGCTTATTGAGGGTTTGGCGCAAAAAGGAAATCATGGCGCATTTTGTTGCCCGTTTTCGGGCAACGCGCCCTCGCACCGCATCCGGCGGTTCCTATAATCCGCCGCAAGCAAGCTGCAGATTGCTGTTCGTGTTCGCATGGCAACAAGGAGGAACATCACATGGCTGACACATACCGCGAGCCAACAACGACGAGCGCCGGTTTCACCCGCCGCTCGTTTCTGAAGTGGAGCGGCGCGATAGCCGCAGGCGCGGCCCTGGCAACAAGCTCGGGATGCGGGCTGACCGAAGCAAACGAAGCGCAACAGGAGGCGGCTGCCGAGGGGCGCTGGGTTTCGGCTCAGTGTTGGGCCGACTGCGGATCGCGCGGCTTCAACAAGGTGTACGTCAAGGACGGCAAAGCGGTGAAGATGGGCACCGATGAAACGCACGAGGATACGCCGAACTGCCCGCGCGTCCGTTCCTGCGCTCGCGGCCGCGCCCAACGCGCGCACATCTTCGGCGCCGACCGCCTGAAGTACCCCATGAAGCGCAAGAGCTGGCAGCCCGGCGGCGGTTCGAACACGAACGGCCAGCTGCGCGGCATCGACGAATGGGAGCGCATCAGCTGGGACGAAGCGCTCGACTACGTCGCCGACGAGATCAAGCGCATCGTGGACACGTACGGCAACGAGGCCATCGTGGTGCCCGGGTTCGTCGCGTCGCTGTTCGGGCAGTGGGATATCGGTCGCATGCTGTCGCTGTACGGCGGCTACATGGATAACTGGGGCGCCTGCTCGTCGGGTGCCTGGGGCTCCATCGCACCGTACATCGGTCTGGCCGAAGACTTCAACGACCGCATCGACATGCGCAGCTGCGATCTCATCGTGCTGTGGGGCTCGAACCCCGCATGGAGCCGCGCCGGCCTTCCCACCTACAACTACCTGCAATCGAAGAAAGCGGGCACACGCTTCATTTCCATCGACATCTTCCGCAACGCCACCGCGCAGGCACTGGCGGACGAATGGGTGCCCGTGCGCCCCGGCACCGACGTGGCGCTGGCGCTCGCTATGGCCTACACCGTGCTGCAGGCCGACGAAGCCGAAGGCGGCGCGCTCATCGACTGGGACTTCCTTGATCGCTGTACCATCGGCTTCGATGCGGCGCATCTGCCCGACGGCGCAGCCGAGCAGGACAACTTCAAGGACTACGTGCTGGGCACCTACGATGATCAGCCGAAAACACCTGCGTGGGCTGCGGAAATCTGCGGCGTGCCGGCCGACGTCATCGAAGAGGTGGCGCTCGAAATCGCGCGCACCGAGAAGGTGGCCATCTGCATGTCCCCGGCTCCGTCGCGCACGACGAACGGCTGTGCGTTGCCGCAAACGATCCTTGCGCTGGGTGCGATGTGCGGCTGCATTGGCAAGCCCGGTTGCATGACCGGCAGCGATGCCGGGCACACCTGGCTCATGGAGGGCATCGACCTCGTGGTGGGCGGCAACATCCAAGGCGACCCCACATGGTTCACGCCAGGCGCGAAGGAGATGCTGGAAAACCCCATCGGCGGCGTTTCACCCTCCCGTTTCACCGGCGCGCCGAACGGCATGTACACGCGTCCGCAGGCTCCTTACACTCGCATCAACGTCAACGAGCTATGGACGTCGGTGCTTGAGGGCACATACACGGCGGGTAAGGACGACGTCCGTCCCTGCAAGACGCAGATGTTCTACCACACGCACTCGAACCTTATGAACCAAACGCCGGGCACGATGCTGGCCATCGAGGCGCATCGCGCGGTCGAGTTCGTGGTAACGCAGAATATCGTGATGACCACCACGGCGAAGTATTCCGACATCGTGCTGCCCATCACCTCACAGTGGGAACGCGTAGGCGACCTCACGCAGGGCTACCGGGAGCAGATTATGCTGTCGAGCCGCGTGACCGAGCCTTTGTTCGAAGCCAAGGACGACCTATGGGTGGCCGAACAGCTGGGGCAACGCCTGGGCATCGACATGGACAAGTTCGTAGTTATGACGCCCGAACAGGAGCTATACAACCAGCTTGCCGCCGCCACCGTCATCAAAGAGGATGGTAAAACGTACGAACCGCTGCTCACCATCACGCAGGAGGATCTCGACGAGATGGGCGTGGAAGGCGCACCGCAGGAGGGCAAGATCACGTACCGTCAACTCAAGGAAAACGGCATCTACCAGGTTCCCCGCAGCGAGAACGACAACTTCGGACATGTGTGCCTCAAGGAATTCCGCGACGACCCCGAAGCAAATCCGCTGGGCACCGTCAGCGGCAAACTGGAAATCTATTCGCCCACGCTGGCCGAAGACCTCAATGCATGCGGTTGGTCCACCGTCGATCCGCTGCCGCGCTACACGCCCGCCATCGAAGGCTATGAGGAAACGTTCGCCGACTGGGAAACCAAAACGAAGGGCGAGTACCCGTTCCAGCTGGTCAGCATCCACACACCCCGCTTCGCCCACTCGACGTTCGGCAACGTGCCCATCCTGCGCGAGGCCTTCGACCACCCGCTGTACATGAATCCGATGGACGGTGAAGCGCTCGGCCTGAAAACGGGCGGCCCCGTGCTGGTCTCGTCGAAATGGGGCAAGGTTGCGCGCCCGCTGCTACTCACCGACATCATGACGCCCGGCGTGCTGGCGCTCGGGCAGGGTGCCTGGGTGGACGTCGACGAGAAGACCGGCGTGGACATGGCCGGCTGCGTCAATGTGCTGAACGGCCCCAACCGCGTCGGGTTCGGGCATCAGGCCTGGAACAGCTGCATCGTCAACGTGGAGCCGTGGGACGGCGGCCTGCTGCCCGATGCCCAGTGGCAACCGCGCGAAGTATTCAAGGAGGCGTAAACCATGTCATCTCAAATGGCATTCTTCATCGATTCGAGCGTGTGCGTGGGGTGCAAAACCTGCGAGATCGCCTGCAAAGATCAAAACGACCTGTCCGTCGGCCCACGCCCGCGCTACGTGCGCGAATTCCACGGGGGCACCTGGGTGGCCGACGAGCAGGACCCCACGGTGAAGCGTCAGGAGGGCGTCTTCTCCTACAACGTGTCCATGGGGTGCAACCACTGCGCCAACCCCGCCTGCGTCCCCGCGTGCCCGCAGGGCGCCATGCAGAAGGACCCGGACACGGGCATCGTGTGGAGCGACCCCGAGAAGTGCATCGGCTGCGGTATATGCGCGCTGGCCTGCCCGTACGGCGCTCCGCAGGTGGAGCAGGGAGCCGACAGCATCCGCAAATGCAACTTCTGCAAGGATCTGTTGGCCGAAGGCAAGGCTCCGGCCTGCGTCGAGACATGCCCCATGCGAGCGCTCGACTTCGGCGACTACAACGACCTTGTGGCGAAGTACGGCGACGTGCGCGATGTGGCGCCCCTTCCCTCGTCGAGCGAAACGCAGCCCTCCATCGTCATCAAGCCACACCGCGACGCGAAGTACGACCTAGCTGACGGCTACTCGGTCACGCTGTATCCTGAAGGGTGAGCGGGATGAACGCAACGAACACCGGCGCAGGCCCGGCGAACGACGAGCAGCTTGACGGATACCGGCTGCTGTTCGGCCTCGTGGGGAAGCTGTTGTACCTGTATCCGCAGCAGGACTTCATCGACGGGCTGCTGCGCGACGAGGCGTTTCTCGACTGGCCGCTCGTTGAGGATGATCCGACGTTCGCAGAGGGCGTCAGCCTGCTGCGCGACTGGAACGAGCGGTACCGCGCCGGGCTGGACGACGAGGCGGCGGGCGCGTTGCGCACTGATGCAACCCGCTTGTTCGCCGGCCTGCAAACCATGGCGGTTCCGCCGTGGGAGTCGGTGTACTTCAACAAGGAGCGCATGATCTTCCAGGAACAGACGCTTGAAGTGCGCACCTGGTATCGCGACTACGGCATGCAGATAGCCCAGTTCAACCACGAGCCGGAAGACCACATCGGCCTCGAACTCGATTTCGTTTCCCACGTGCTTAGCCTGGCGTTCAACGCTGGAATCGACACTGAGCAGGGCGCGAGCCACCGTGCGGCGGCCGTGCGCTTCGTTGAAGAGCATCCGCAGCGGTGGGCTTCCACCTGGGCAGAGAAGGCGGCGGCAACTGCAGCCACCCCGTGGTATCGCGGCCTCGCCTTGGTAGTGCCGCCCATGCTGGACGGCTTCGCCCGCACCTACGCGCTCGAAGCCTGCGTCGCCTGCTAAGGATTCGGGCTCTTCACGACGCTCCCAAGGGGTTCCTTCCCTCCCGGCCCCTTGGGAGCTTCACCCCAGCAATTCGCGGTAGAGCGCTTCGTCTTCGGGGCCGAAGACGTTGAACACCACGCGCTTGAGGCGGCCGCGTCCGCCCCCGCATCCCGCCGCGTCCGCCTCGAGCCAGGCGCGCACGGCCTCCACCGCGATGCGGGCTGCGCGGTCGCGCGGGAAGCGGAACTCGCCCGTGGAGATGCAGCAGAACGCGAGAGACGCGCAGCCCGCCGCCGCAGCCGCATCGAGGCTCGCGCGGTAGCATGACGCCAGCTGCTCATCCTGCGCCGCCGTGGGAACGCCCGAGGGCACCATGGGGCCCACCGTGTGCACCACGAAGCGCGACGGCAGGTTGAACGCGGGCGTCACCTGCGCAGCGCCCACCGGCTCGTCGTGACCCTGCGCGCGCATGAGCTCGGCGCAGGCCAGGCGCAGCTGCATGCCCGCGTACGTGTGGATGGCGTTGTCGATGCAGTGGTGCCCGGGGATGAAGCACCCCAGCAGCTTGCTGTTCGCCGCGTTCACGATGGCGTCCACCGCAAGCGTCGTGATGTCGCCGCGCCACAGCACGAGGCGCTCGTCGAGGGGCGAGGCGGGCAGCGTGTCCGCAACGGTCACGCCGGCAAGCGCGATACGCGAACGCAGCACGGCGTCCTGCTGCTCCACCACGTCGGCGGGCACCGGTCGCGGCAGGCGCATGTTCATGAGCGAGCGCGCCAGCGTCCACCGTTCGTCGGGGTCGTCCGGCACGACAAGCCCCTCGTATTCGGCTCGCTCCTCGGCAAGAAACGCCACCAGGCGTCCCAGCGCCTCGTACGCGTCGATCTCGTCCATACCGTCCTCCATACTCCCAAAACAAAGGCGCCCGCCAAAGCGGCGGGCGCACCAACATATTGCCTGCTCGCGCGCCTACGCGCCAATGAGCGCCTGCAGCGACGTCAGGAAGCTGGACATGTTGCGGTAGCACATGAACAGCGTGATGACGATGATCACCACACCCGCGCAGTTCGCGAACGCGTGGTTCTTCCACTTGCCCAGATCCTTGCCGTTCGCGCAGTACAGCACGAAGAACGCCATGATGGGCAGCAGGATGGCGTTCGCCGCCTGCGCCACAAGGATGAGCTCGGTGGGGCTCTTGCCCAGCGCCACGGCCATCACGCAGCCGGCCACCAGCACGATGATCCAGATGATCTTGAAGCGCAGGTCCTTCGTCGTCTTCTTCCAGCCCAGCACGCCATTCACGGCGTACGCGGCGGAGAACGACGCCGTGATGGCGCTCGAGAAGCCCGCGCACAGCAGGCCGAGGCCGATCATCCACGTGGCCCACGAGCCCAGCAGCGGCTGCAGCGCCAGCGCCATGTCCTTGCCGTTCGTCACCACGGCGTCGGTGCCGTAGATGTTGGCGGCGGCGCAGATGAGGATGGCCATGGAGATGATGCCGCCCAGGCCGATGCTCAGGACGGTGTCGAAGCGGGCGTCGGACACCTGCTCCGGGTCCTTGAAGCGCTCGGAGGCGCCGGACGCATGGAGGAACAGGTTGTACGGCACGATGGTGGTGCCGATGAGGCCGACGGCCGTCAAAATGCCCTTCGACCCCTCTTCGGGCAGCGTCGGCACGAAAAGACCCGTGGCGATGGCGCCCCAGTCGGGCGACGACGCGAGAGCCGTCACGAAGAACACCACGCCCATGAACACGACGATGACGGTGAGGATGACCTCGACCACCTTGTACGAGCCAATCCACATGGCGATGAACGCCAGGATTCCCAGCACGATGACGATGGGAATCATCGGGATGTCGGGCGTGACAGCCTGGATGCCCAGGATACCGCCCGTGATGTTGCCCGTCTCGTACGCGATGTTGCCCACGAAGATAGCGATGATAACAATCACGATTGCAATCCACATAAGCGTTTTGTTGGGAATACGATCGCGGATGTTTTCACCCAAACCCTTGCCCGACACGATGCCGACGCGCGACGCCATCTCCTGGAAGATGATGGTGGCAACGGTGGCGAACAGCAGCGCCCACAGCATGGTGTAGCCGTAGCTCGCACCGGAAACCGTGCACGTGGTGACGGTGCCAGGGCCGATAAAGCCTGCAGCCACGAGGGCGCCGGGGCCGACGTTCTTGAATTTCTGCACGATAGAACTGCTCATGCCCTCTCCTTTCCAAACTTCTCTCACTGAATTCCTGATGCCGCACGCCGCCTTCCCCGAAGTACAATATGCAGCGCGACGTGCGATTATCCCCTACTTTATCAGAACAGAGCCCCAGCGTATACCAAGGTGAGCAAAGGAATGCGCCGGAGGGAACGCCCGCTCGGCGGCGAGCAGCGCGCGCAGGCTCAGTCCTCGGGCGCGATGGTGCACCGGTTGCGTCCCTCGTTCTTCGCCTCGTACAGCGTGTCGTCCGCACGCCGGTACGCTTCGTTGAACGTCTCGCCGGCGCGCACAAACACGCCGCCGATGCTGACGGTGGGATGCAGCGACGCCGTCTCGTACGCATGGTGCTCGACGGCAAGCCGAACGGCATCGCACTTCTCCTGCAACGCCTCGGCGGAATCGCGGTAGTCCAAATACACCATGAACTCGTCGCCGCCCAATCGGCCCACCACGTCGCTCGTGCGAAAGCTCTCGCGCAGCAGACGCGCCACGGCTTTGAGCACATGGTCGCCGGCCAAATGACCGTAGCGGTCGTTCACGTCTTTGAAGTTGTCGATGTCGATGACAAGCAGCGCGGCCTCGTGGTCGCCCTGCAACGCGCTCATGCGATGCTTGATGCGCTGCCGCATGGTCTCGGCGTTCAGCACGCGCGTGAGGCTGTCGTGTTCGGCGCGGGCGATGAGCTCGTCTTTCTCGTTGCGCTCTTCGTCGATGCCCTCCACCTTGCCCATGGTCATCACGAGGTGCCCCGTCTCGTCGCGCACCGGCTCCACGGTGACGCGCACCCAATGCATCTCGCCGTCGTCGCCGGGCGATTGCAACTCCTCGGTTCGACGCGTGTCCGAAAGCACCATGTCGGCGAACGCGCGCAGCCGCTCATCGCGCGGAGCCTTCGGCGACGAGGGAAACGACACGACACGCTGCTGCGGAGCCCCGCCTTCGTCGGCCCCCGGCACGATCACCATGAGCTCGCCCTTGGCCCAATCGTACTCGAAGAAGTGATCGTCGCACAGCGTGTACATGCGCAGGCGCTTCTTCATGTCCATGGCCGTTTTCGCCTTCGCGCGCGTGCGCTGATACAGGATGATCAGCACGAGCACCACCACGACGAGCACCGCCGCCGCAACCATAACGGCCGCCTGCAAGGGGTTCGCCATCAGGTAGTCCAAGGTGTTGAAGCGGGTGTCGCGCAACACGTTGGCATTGACCACCGCCTGCATTTCCGTCTCGGACAGCGACCCCACGGCCTTGTCCAGGATGCCCAGCAGCGCGCCGTCGAACGTCCGGGACACGCCGAAGCACAGGCGATGGGGTTCATAGGTTTGAGGCGACACGCGAATACCCTGGAAGGTAGGGGTGTTCATGTAGTATTGCACCACGTATTCGTCGGCGTACGTGTAATCGGCCTCGCCGTCGATCACCGCCTGCACGCAGGCGGGCGCGCCGTCGTAGCTCTCCGGGCTGCCCACGAAGTCGCCGCTGTAGCGACTCGCGGAAGAGAGCGCCAGGCGCTTCCCTTCGATGTCGCCTTCCAATACGGAATCGTTTGCCACGAGCAGATACGAAGCCGTCGCATACGGCTGCGAAAGGTCGACGCCCTCGGTGCGCGCCGCGTCGAAGTCGTATTCCGCGCCGGCCATCATGTCGATGCGCCCCTCGCGCAGCATAGCTTCAAGCTCGTCGCGCGACGCTGCGGACACGTATTCGAACCGCAGCCCCGATTTCTTGGCTATCGCATTCAGCAAGTCCACCGCAATGCCGCGCAGCTTGCCATCCTCTTCGTACTGATACGGTTGCTGATTCGCCTGCACGCCCACCCGCACCGTGCCCGCCGTCTTCACGAACGCCTGCTCGGCCTCCGTCATCACGAACGCCGATGCCGTTTTGGAAAAGTACTTGTCGAACAGTTTGGAACCGAACGTCGCATCAACCGCGTTGATGCGCTCCATCGCCCGACTCAATTCCGAAGCGAGCTCGCTACCGCGCTGCATGGCGAAGTATTCAGGGCGCGCGCCGCAATGCGCCTCGACGCGCATGCCGTCGAGCGCGCTCATGTTCGAGGTGAGCAGCACGTCGGCGCTACCGATGCGCACGGCGGCGTTCTGCTCGGATCGGTCGGCGCATTCGATAAGCTCGAGCTCGACGCCCTTCGCCTTCGCGTAGGCTTGCAGGTCTTCTACAAGCGCGGGCGCGTTCGCCACCGCTACGCGCAGCTTCTCGCCAGCCTTGTCCTCCCAAGGATCGCTTCGCTCGGCGGGGCTCAGCAGCACTGCCTCAAGCGTGGCGTAGCTCTCGTCGGATAGGGAGAATCGACCGGCGTTGTCGCCCGTGGCGAACGCGCCCGAAATGAGATCCACCTCGTCAGCCTCAAGCATGGCGGCCGCTTCGAAGTACGCATCCGGACCTTCGGCGTCGACGGGTACGAATTCGTAGTCCCAGTTGGCGTACTGCGCGATGCGCTCAAGGTACTCGTAAGTGTAGCCCGATCGCTTACCTTGGGTATCGGTCCACATCACCTGAGCTTGCTGGGAAAAGGCCACGCGCACGATGCGCGGCTCGCCGCCGTCGTCGGCGTGAGCGGGGGATGCGAAACAGCACGCCAATACCAGGGAGCCGAGAAGCAGCAGCGCACCGCTCGCGGCACGTTGCAGCCCCCTTCGTATGCACTCCGCGATCGACTCCGACCCCGCCATGCACGCTCATCTCCCGCGATCGCAGCCTCCCTGGCAAACTACCCTCAACCAGAAGTATAGCGCAGCCGGGTGGCGTATGATACCTCAGTCGGCGCGCTCGATGAGGTCGATCACTTCGTCGCGCGAATGCACGTCGAGCTTCTGGTAGATGGACTTGATGTGGTACTTCACCGTGTTCTCCGACACCACGAGCTTCTCGGAGATGGCGCGCGCCGTGCGCCCCTGCCCGAGGTGCACGAGAATCTCGGACTCGCGCGGCGTGAAGCCGTACTCTTCGGCCACGTGCGCGCAGCGCGCCTCAAGCGCGTCGCCCTGCTGCTCGGCCGTGGGCGCGCCGCCTTCGGGAACCGCGTCGATGCCGCGCAGGTTCTTGTCCTTGAACAGGAACATCGACACCATGGCCAGCAGGTACACCGCCACGAGCGCCACCGCCGTCACGGCGATGTCGCCCTGCCCCAGCGTGTGCGCGTTCAACATGCCCACGAGGGTGCCCGCCATCTGCGCGCCGTTCGTGCACACGAGCGAGCACGAGAACAGCAGCGCCGCCGGCAGCTTGGTGTCGTGCACGGTGTGCGCCACCATGCACCACAGGATGATGCCCGCCACGAGCGTTCCCAACTGCGCGCACGCGTTCGCCAGGCCGCCCACGCCGTTCCAGATGAGCGGCAGCAACAGGAAGCCCGCCGCCGAAAGCGGCAACGCCATGCGGTACACCGATCCCAGGCTGGGCTGGTTCTTCACGAACAGCGCGGGCAGCAACAGCACCGCGATGACCACTGCCTGCGTGATGAGCGCGGTGGATTGGAACGTGCCGAGGGGAATGGCCTGCGACAGCGACAGTTGCAACATGAGGCCGCTCATGAACGAGAGGATGGCCGTGCCCAGCACCGGGCGCCACAGCGCCGACAGCGCACCCTTGAACACCGGAGCCGAATACTCTTCGGCGATGGGCGCCCGCGCCGCCAAGCACTGCCGGCAGAACACCACCGAGGCGAAGAACAGCACGGCCCCCACCGGCAGCATGGCAACGGAGGGCAGCAACGTGACGAGGAAGTACACCACGAGGCTCAGCCCGCTGCTCATGAGCACGAACAGGTACACGCGCCGCAAGTCGAACGTGCCCGAGAAGCGCGCCCACAGCAGGTTGATCAGCGCGTCGCCCGCACCGAAGAACAGGCCGCCCGCCACGAGCCACGGCACCAGCTCGTCAAGCGGCACGAACCCCGCGAACTGAAACGCCATGCGCGTGACGATGAACCCCGTAGCCGCCACACCGGCGCACACGAGGATGAACGCCGACGACGACCCGCGCCCCGCACGGCGCGCGAGCCCGATCATAGCCGCGTACACCACCATGCGCGCGGCGATCACCGCCACGAGGAACAGCGATTGCACGAGCGCGCCCGATTCGCCGAGCGACGTGAGCACGGTGGGCGACTCGAACGACATGTAGCCGAACACCAGATACAGCGCATAGCCGCTCATGAACACGATGTCGCGCGTTCGCATTCCCGTGAACAGTTCCTTCAAACAGCCCATCGGCCCTACCCTCCGTCTGTTTTCCCTGTCAGTGTATCCCATCCGTTTCGTTTCGTCACTTGCCCATCGGGCGTTTTCAGTCTACCCACCCGTATCAGGTAGGCTTCTCACCGGGGAAAACGTCAAAAACTACCCGCAGGCAGGTGTGGCAGGCGGGACGGGGCGCTCGTAAAGTTGACGTCGCAGGGGAGGATTCCACGAAGGAAATCCTCGTGATGGTGCGAAGCGGGTGCAGGAGCGCGATGAGCGCGAACCGCCGTCCGCCGCGCACCGCAACGAAAGGAGAGAGGGATTATGAAAGAACACGGTTTGAGTCGTCGTGCATTCCTGGGTCTCGGAGCAACCGCGGCCGTCGCCGCCGGAGCGGGCCTGGCCGGCTGCGCGCCTCAGCAGAGCGCAAGCGCCGACAAGGGCGCCGACGCGGGCAGCACGGGCGCAGCGTCCTCAAGCGTCTCCCCCACCAACTACAAGCCCGACTTCCTCACGCCGCCGGCCGTTCCCACCGACATCAAGGAAGAGAAAGACTGCGACGTCCTCGTCATCGGCATGGGCCTTGCCGGCACCGCCGCCGCCAAGGAAGCCGCCGAGGCCGGCAAGAAGGTCATCGTGCTGGAGAAGCAGCCCAAGGACAGCTACTCCGTCATCTCCATGGCCGGCGACTTCGGCGTGGTGGGCTCCAAGATCCAGAAGGACCTCGGCATCGAGTGGGCGCCGAAGGCCGACATCATGAACGAGTACGTCAAGGAGACCGGCGGTCGCTGCGACACGTGGATGATGAGCTACTGGTACGACCACTCCGGCGAGGACTTCGACTGGTTCATCGAGGGCGCCGACTACGAGGTGCTCAAGTCCACCGCCGCGAACCGCGAGACGGACAAGCCGAACTTCATCCGCCCGAAGTGCTTCCCCAAGCTGGAGTCGTACGACTACAAGGAAGAGGTGTATCCCTACTTCCACGGCACCATCACCACCAACCCCAACATGCAGTGGGCGTGCGAAGCGGCCTTCAACGCCGCCATGGCCGCCGGCGCCGAACTCATCTACGAAGCCGAGGGCGAGCAGCTCATCAAGGAAGGCGACAAGGTGGTGGGCGCCTACGCCAAGACGAAGGACGGCTACCTCAAGGTGAACGCCAAGGCCACCGTGCTGTGCTGCGGCGACTACGGCGCGAACCCCGAGATGCGCCACTACTACGCGCCGTGGACCGAGGAGTTCATGGGCGGCGTCGACGACGGTCGCGGCCAGCTCATGGGCATCTGGGCCGGCGGTTGGATGGAGCTGGGCCCCCACGCGCCGATGACGCACCACATGGGCGGCGCCCTGGGCGTTGACAGCTTCCTGCAGCTCAACATGGAGGGCAAGCGCTTCATGAACGAGGACGTGCCCGGCCAGAACATCGCCGACGAGCACACGCGCCAGCCCGTCGCGAAGGACCCCGAGCTTGCCAAGGCGGGCGTGAAGTCCTGGCAGATCTTCGACAGCAAGTGGCCCGAGCAGATCATCAACATGCCGGACGGCCACGGCTACACCACGTACTTCGTGCCCGACGACAAGATCGCCGACTACGAGACCGTGCTGTCGGGCTTCGGTCTGGGCTACACGACGCAGGCCATGGTGGACGAGCGCGCCGACGTCAAGTGCGACACGCTCGAAGAGCTGGCCGAGAAGACGGGCCTGCCCTTCGAGACGATGAAGGCCGAAATCGAGCGCTACAACGAGCTGTGCCACAACGGCCTGGACGAGGACTTCGGCAAGATGTCGAAGCGCATGTTCCCCGTTGAGAACCCGCCGTACTACGCGTGCAAGTTCGGCAACGCGGGCATGCTGGTCATGTTCGGCGGCCTCGAGTGCACCCACGACCTGCAGGTCACGGCCGACGGCACGAACGACCCCATCCCCGGCCTGTACGTGGCGGGCAACACCATGGGTCGCCGCCTCCAGGTGGACTACCCCGTAGTCGTGGCCGGCATCAGCCTGGCCACCGCGCTGAGCTTCGGCCGCCTTGCCGGCAAGAACGCCGCCGCGTCGGTGTAAGCACAACCCCTTCGAGAGGCGGCCGCCCTCCCTCCCCCTCGCGGCCGTCTCGATGCGAAGCGCCCCTCCTGCCCGCTGGCGGAAGGGGCGCTTTCCTACATCGTCTTCCAGAAATCGCGGATGAGCTCCTGGCGATTCGCCTGCCCTGCCTTTTGCAGGATGTTGTGCACGTGCACCTTCACCGTGCTGGGCGACAGCTGCAACGTGGAGGCGATGTTCTGGTTGTCGTTCCCTTCCATAATAAGGTAGAGCACCTCGCGCTCGCGCTCGGACAGCTGATGCTCCTTGCCGTAGCGCATGAGGTTGTCGTTGAGCACGGCTTCGCGGCGCTCCCCGCCTGGCGCCGGCGGGTGCTCGAAGCGCAGCGCAAGCGTGCGGAACGCGTCGCGGCACGCCACGAACATGCAGATGAGCATCAGCGCGTTCTCGGCATAGTTGCGCTCTGACGTGAACGCCCACGGCCCGAGGCCGAGCGTTGCCGGGTCCACCACGAGGAAGAAGAGCACGTCTTCGGCCACCACCAACGCGCCGAGCACCCACAGCGCCACGTACAGACGCAGGTAGCGACGCAGCCGACCGCGCTCCACGTCATCGTCCATCGCGCGGTAGCGATACGCGGCGAACCCCAGCATCCAAAACAGCAGCAGCGCGCGCAGGGTGTAGAACGTGAAGCGCTGCACGTTTCCTTCGGGGAAGGCGACGAGCACCACCGCGCTTGCCACCACGAACACCACGCCGGGCACCGCCATGAGCGCGCGGCTCTTCTCGCCGAGCACCGTGCACACCACCAGCCAGAACGACACGAGGAACCCGGCGCCCGCCAGAATGGACGCATACGAGCGCACCATCAGGTACGCGCTGGTCATCTGCGCGTCGAGCCCCGGATACATGAGCTCGTCCTGCAGCACCCAGGCCACGTCGAAGAAGTAGAACAGAAATGCGAGGAAAGCGAACAGCAGCACGCGCTTGCGCGACACGAGGTACGCCGACATGCAGGCGGCCGAGGTGAGGACGGAAGCCAGCAGCACGATCAGCGTGAAATGGAAGAGCACGAACCCCACCAACAGACACTCCTTCGTCCGACGATGCAGGAAATCAATCGTTTCCCATCATATACGAAACGGAAAGCCGCTGCGGTGCATGCGTCCGGTCACCTGCGGTTTAACTAGGTTGTAGTTCCCCGTCGCCGCATTTCGGACGCGTGCAGGCCGCTTTATAGACCCTGTTTAGACCTTTCCTTCGCCGGCGCCTCCCGGCAAGGTGTGATCGACGCGTCGTCATGCAGCACCTCTTCGCAAAGGAGTTCCTCAATGGAGAAAAGAAAAGGAATCGGTCTGTTCGGGCTGATCGGCATGGTTATCAGCTCGTGCATCGGCTCGGGCGTGTTCGCCATCACGGGTCAGCTCGCACAGGTCGCCGCCCCCGGCAGCGCGCTCATCGCCTGGGGCATCGTGGGCGTGGGCTTCATGATGCTGGCGCTGTCGCTGGCGAACCTGGGCGACAAGCGGCCCGACCTCCACGGCATCTTCCAGTACGCCGAGGAGGGCTTCGGCCCCTTCGCCGGCTTCATCTCGGGCTGGGGCTACTGGCTGAGCGCCTGGCTGGGCAACGTGGCCTTCGCCACCATGATGATGTCCACGCTGGGCTATTTCTTCCCCGCGTTCCTGCCGGGCAACACCATCCCCTGCATCCTCATCGCGTCGGTCATCATGTGGCTGCTCACGTTGCTCGTCATCCGCGGCGTGGAGAGCGCGTCGTTCCTCAACGCCATCGTCATGCTGTGCAAGGTGGCCGCCATCGCCGTGTTCATCCTGTTCACGCTGTTCCTGTTCAACGCAGGCGTGTTCACGGCCGACTTCTGGGGCACGCTGCAGAACAACATGGCCGCCATGGGCGAGCTGGGAGCCGACGCCGTGGCCATCGGAGGCATCGGCGACCAGGTGAAGAACTGCCTGATCATCCTCATGTGGACGTTCGTGGGCATCGAGGGCGCCACCGTCATGTCCTCGCGCGCCCGCAAGAAGAGCGACGTGGGCAAGGCCACCGTCATCGGCCTCATCTGCCTGCTGCTCATCTACATCAGCGCGTCGGTGCTGCCGTACGGCTACCTGCCCTACACCGAGATCGCGGCCATGAACTACCCGGCCATGCTGTACGTGTTCGACTCGATGGCTCCGGGTTGGGGCGGCGCGTTCATCTCCATCGCCATCATCATCTCCGTGCTGGGCTCGTGGCTGTCGTTCACCATCCTGCCGGCCGAAACCACGTCCGACATGGCGAAACGCCAGCTGCTGCCCGCTTCCTGGGGCAAGATGAACGCCAAGAACGCCCCGCAGCTCAGCCTGCTCATCGTAGGCGCGTGCACGCAGGTGTTCATGATCACGCTCATCTTCTCCGAGGACGCGTACAACTTCGCCTTCTCCATGTGCACCGTAGCCATCGTCATCACCTGGACCATGGCAGCCGCCTACCAGGCGAAGTATTCCGCGCAGCATCGGCAGATGGGACAGCTGGTTATCGGCATCATCGCCGTGGCGTTCCAGGTCATCGGCGTGCTGCTGAACGGATGGACGTTCCTACTGCTCACGTGCGTGGGCTACATCCCCGGCTTCTTCGTGTACGCCAAGGCCCGCAAGAATCAGGGCGTCGGCTTGAAGAAGGCCGAGAAGATTGGCATGGGCATCATCTCGGCGCTCGGCGTGCTGTCGCTCGTGCTGCTGTTCACGGGATTCATCAGCTTCTAGCAACGCTTCGCGCGGCGGCATGCGCAACGCCATGCGCCCCCGCCGCGCCCATCGAAAGGAACCCTCATGCATATCGCAACAATCGGCGTGGAAGACTGGCTCAACGTGTGGGAGAAGAGCGCCACGTACGACATCGCGCAATCCACCATCTCGTCGATGACGATGGACGAGATCCTCGCGCTCGACGACGAGGAAGGCGCCACGTTCTACGACCGTCTGAACCACGAGAAGATGAACTACGGCTGGATCGAAGGCTCGCCCGCGTTCAAAACCGAGGTGGCGAAGCTGTACCGCTCGGTGGACCCCGACAACGTGCTGCAGACGAACGGCGCAACCGGCGCCAACCTGCTGGCCCTCATGGCCCTCGTGGAGCCCGGCGATCACGTGATTGCCGAATACCCCACCTACCAGCCGCTCTACGAGATTCCGCGCACGCTGGGCGCCGACGTGGAGTACTGGCACATCCGCCGCGAGCACGGCTGGAACCCGTCGGTGGACGAGCTCGAGCAGCTCGTGCGCCCCGACACGAAGCTCATCTGCATCAACAACGCCAGCAACCCGCTGGGAACCGTGCTCGACGCCGAGACGCTGCAGCGCATCGCCGACATCGCCGCATCGGTGGGCGCCTACGTGCTGTCCGACGAGGTGTACCTGCCGCTGCAGGACACGGAGGCGTACGTGTCCATGGCTGATCTCTACGACAAGGCCATCGTCACGAACAGCCTGTCAAAGACGTACTCGGTGCCGGGCGTGCGCATCGGCTGGACCGTGTCGAACAAGGAGCTTGCCGACCGCTTCCGCGTCTACCGCGACTACACGATGATCTGCGACGGCGTGTTCAACGATGCGCTTGCCGTGCACGTGCTGCGCAACCGCGACAAGGTGCTCGAGCGCAACCGCGCCATCGTCACGAACAACCTGGCCATCGCCCAGGAATGGGTGGACAGCGAGCCACGCGTGTCGTGGGTGCCGCCGAAGGCCGTGTCCACGTCGTTCATCGAACTCGACATCCCCATCGACGACGAGCAGTTCTGCATCAACCTGTTGCGCGACCAGGGCGTGCTGCTCGTGCCCGGCAGCCGCTTCGAGCTACCCCGCGGCGCCCGCCTGGGCTACTGCGCCGCCGAAGACACCCTGCGCGAGGGGTTGAAGCGCCTCAGCATCGCCCTGCGTCAGTTCGACTAACGAACCCGTGGCCCCCCGCCCCACAAGCGCGAGGGGCCACGTTTTCCTACGCCATACCCAAAGCGAAGAACGCGAAGCGCGCCAGCACCACGCCTACCGCGGCGAGGGCGCACACCGCAATGCCGCCAACCGGGGCAGACAAGGTACCCGCACGCGTCGCGGCAGCCGCAAGGCTCGCCCCCAGCGGCCCCACGATGCCGGAGGCCACGAGCAGTCCCGTCGCGTCCGCGCCAATGCGCGCAAGATGCAGCCCGAACGCGCACAACACGATGCCGAACGCGATGCCGCAGGCCACGTTCGCGCATGCCAGGTTCCCGTTCGCCAGCGCCGCACGATCGAGCAGGGCGCACAGGCCCGCACCGAGCGCAAGGTCGCCCACGAGGAACAGGGGCACGGTTGCAGCGCCGCTCCACACGGGAAGGCCGAGACTCTGGTAGTACGCGAGCCCCGTCACCACCATCAAGCCCACGGCCACAAGCGCGCCCACCCAGCGAACGGGCCGCACCGCGGCGCCTTTCACCTTCGCCACCACGAGGTCGACGAGCACGACCGCACCGAACGCGATGGACCAGTACGCCTCCTGGGCGATCATAGAACCCGGGTTCGCCATGCCGTTCACGAACCGCAACGGCTGACCGAGGTGCAGCAGCGTGCCGCACAGGCCGACCCCCAGCAGCACGAGACACACGAGCGGAAACAGCCACGGACGCGCAGGCGCAGAAGCAGGAGCGGAGGCCGCGCCGGACTCGACGACACCCGCCCGGCCGTTGCCGCAGAGCGCATCGACGGCGTACGCGCCGGCCGCCAGCCCGGCGAACGTGGTGAACACGAGCAAGGGAAGCATTTCAGCAAACATCGTTCATCCCTTCTTTCTAAATGTAGTAGACGGACGGATGCGTACCGGCTTCCGCGAGGTACGGTTCGGCATGACGTTCTTGCATGAGCTTGCTCGGCGCGCTCTCCGGATCGTTCAGATCGCCGAACACGCGCGCGTTCGCCGGACAAGCGGCCACGCAGTACGGCTCGGCCCCCGCGGCCACGCGCTCGGCGCAGAACGTGCACTTGCTCATCACGTGATCGACGTCGTCCATCGATGGCGCGCCGTACGGGCACACCCAGGCGCAGTAGCCGCACGCGATGCACACGTCCTGGCTCACCGACACGATGCCCGTCGCGGTATCCTTGTGCATGGCGCCCGAGGGGCAGTTGTTCACGCATGCCGGGTCTTCGCAGTGGTTGCACAGCAGCGGGCGAAACGCCAGCGTCGTGCGCGGGAACGTGCCCGTCGACCGGTATAGCTCCTCGCCGTCGAGGCTTTCCAGATGGTTCCAGTGGGCATTGCCGGGAACCTCGTTGGATATCTTGCAGCTGACGGTGCAGGTTTGGCAGCCCACGCAATGCTGGGTGTCGATCACCATGCCGTAGTGTTTTTCGGTCATGATCTCCTCCTTTACGCCTTCTCAACTTCGACGAGCACGTCGTAGAAGGCGCTGTTCGTCATGCTGTACGCCTCTTCGGCGTCGCAGATGGTGTGATGGGTGAGGTTCTGGTAGCACCCCTCGATGAAGTAGTCGGGCGTCCACCCGCTTTGAGTTGCCACGGTGCCCGGAATGATTCCCTCGGTGAGGAACACGCGAATCTTCATGTCGCCGCGGTCGTTCAGCACCCGCACCACGTCGCCGTGAGCGATGCCGCGCGCTTGCGCGTCGGCGGGGTTCATCTGCAGCAAGGGCTCATCCTGCACCACCTCGAGCGCGGGATTCAAAATGTGCTGCGTGTGCACGTTCAAGCGATCGTGGTACTGGATGTACACGAGCGGATACTTCGCAGCCAGCTCGCCCTCGCGCGGATCCTCGCACGGCGGCTGCCACGTGGGCACCTCTTCGCCGAATGCCGTCATGGACTCGGTGTAGAACTCGAACTTGCCCGTATCGGTCTTGTACCCCGCGCCATCGGCGTACACGATGGCTGGGTCGTACAGCGCGTCGGAGCGGCCGTAGATTCCCTGCTCAACCACGTCGCGCTCCCAATCGAGATCATCCCACGCGGGGTGGTCGGTGCTCACGAACTGCCGGACCCATTCCTCGTCGGTCTTGCTCCAATACGCTTCCACACCCGTCTTCTTCGCCAGCAACGACATGATTTCCACGTCGGACTTGCTCTCGCCCATGGGCTCGATGGCGGGCTGGTTGAACATGGCCCACGGACTGCGGTCCACCAGGTCCCAATGCTCCCAGTACGTGCAGGCGGGCAGCACCACGTCAGAGTATTTCGCCGTCCACGTCCACCACGGGTCGACGGTCACGATGAAGTCGATAGCCGGAATAACCTCGTTGATGATACGGTTGGAATCGGGGCTCATGTTGATGAAGTTCGAGTTGGCGATCCACAAAAACTCGATGGGCACCGGATCGTGCTTGACGGCCGCCGCGTACACCTTCGAAGACGGAACGAGGTTCGCCTTCTTGCCCGTGTCCGACCAGTCGTTGAAGTTGTACACGGGACCGGTGTAGCCGGCAACCGGCTTGTTGGTGGCCGTGCCGCCAGCATGCGAGGCCCCGCCGCCCGGCACCCCGATGTACCCGGCAACCATAGCCAGCGTGGCCACGGTGCGGAAGGGCGCGTAGGAGTGGTAGACGCGCTGCATGCCCTGCCCCATGCGAATGCCCGCAGGCTGCGCTTCGATGTATTCCTTGGCCAAACGCTCCACCACGGCCGGATCGATGCCGCAGATCTCCCCGGTGCGCTCGGGCGTGTACGGAGCGCAGGCGTCCACCAGATGGTCGAAGGCCGTGCGACACGCCACGCCGTCCACCGTGAAGGAGCCCGACAGCGCAGGCTTCGCAACGCCGCTCTTGATGGCAGCCGCGTCGGGCGCCGCAACGGCAGCTCCCGTCAGCTCGTCCCATATCACGAAGGTGCCCGCGTCGGCCCCTGCCTCGCCCTGCGCCGCCGGCGCAGTGCCGATGGAGCCTTCGTCGGCCTTTGCCGCGCCGCTTGCCGTTGCCACCACCGCACCGTCGACCATGCGCAGGTACGCGCCGTCGTCTTCGCGGATGAGGTAGGGCGCCACCGACTCTTCCACCAGCTTGTCCTTGGCATGCAGGTCGTGGCCGATGATCCAGTTCATCATGCCCAGCGCCAACGCCGGGTCGGTCTGAGGGTTGATGGGAATCCACTCGTCGGCCATGGCGGCCGTGGAGCACTGGCGCGGATCGATGACGATAACCTTCGCCCCGTTCTTGCGCGCGGCCACGTAGTCGCGCAGCTCGGAGGTGTGGGTGTCGGCCACGTTGCGCCCCCACACGATGAGCAGCTTGGAGTTCAGGTAGTCGCGCGAGTCGTGCGCCCCGCGATGCGTGCCGAACACCATGGTCATGCCCATGGACGCGCCATGATCGCCCATGATGCCCTCGATGTCCCAGGTGGTAGCCCCCACCGTTGCGGCGTAGCGCGTGGGCGCCTCCCACGACAGCTTGCCCAAGTCGCCGGTGAACGAGTAGAACGAAGCCGCCTGCGGGTTCTTCGCCAGCACGGCGTTCAGCTTCTCGGCGATCTCGTCGATAGCCTCGTCCCAGGTGATGCGCTCGAATTCGCCCGATCCGCGCTCGCCGGTGCGGCGCATGGGATACATGACGCGCACCTGCTCGTCCTGCAAGCGTTGGATGTAGCTCATCGAACGCAGGCAGGCGTTCGCGTATCCCGGACGCCCCGGCATGTCGCCCGGCTCGACGCGCACGAGCTTGCCATCGCGCACGGTGCCGCGCAGATGGCAGCGCGACGTGCAGTTCACCGTGCACACCGCGTGCACGGCCTTCTCACCGGTGGCCGCTGGCGCTTCGTCGGCCAACGCCGGGGATGCTCCGACGCCCTGCACGCCGAAGCCCAGCGCAGACGCAACGGTTATAGCGCCGACGCCCTTGATGAACGTGCGACGGGTCAGCTTGCCGTCGCGCATGAAGTACGCGGGTTCGCATGCGGCGGCATGCGTCTCGTTCGTCTCCATCGTGCCCTCCTCTTCCTCGTCTTTCGCCCTCAATCGTGCGGGCGACCATCACGATAGGCCCCTCCCGGAACCCGCTCCACACACGGCGGTGGCAACGCCACACGGTTGGGTCGGGCCCCCAAACAGAGGCGGTCCCCACAATGCTGTGGGGTTGGCACAGGGCTGGTTGGACGAACGCGTGCGCCGCGTCGTACCATGCGCGCAGGGGGGAGGGGTCGCATGGGAGTCAACCCAGCAAGGTCGTCACGCGCCGTCACGGCGCTCGTCGCCGGAGCCGCGTTTCTGGTGTTTGGGCTCAACAACACCGAGACGGCGGCGCTGCCGTCCTACGTCGTGTCGCTTGGCGCGGGCCCGTTCATCGCCAGCTTGCAGAACAGCCTGTTCGTGTTCATCGCCATTCTGCTCCGCCTGCCTCTGGAAGGTCTCGTCGCGCGGCGGGGAAGCCGTTTCGCCATGATGGCGGGGGCCGCGGGGTACACGGTGCCGTGCTTGCTGCTCGTGGGTTGCACCGAGCTTTGGCAGATTGTCGCGCTGCGCCTCGCGCAGGCGCTCGGCCTGGCGCTTTTCCAACCAAGCGTCGCGCAGTACCTCACCGCCACCTCTCCCGCCTCCTCGCTGGGAAGACGACTGGGCATCGTCCGGTTCGCCACCACCGCTTCGCTCATGGTGGGGCCGGTGACCATCTTCCCGCTCATCGGATCGCACGGTTATCCCCTGTTCTTCGGAGCGCTTACCCTGGCGGGTGCCTGCGGCACCATCATCGCTTTCGCGCTGCCGCACGACCTCCGCCCGAGCGTCGTCCCCCACCGAGCCCACATCGCATCGAACGGGGGCGTGCGTCCGCCTCTGCGCCCTGCCCCTCGCCTGCCACTTCAACGAAGCCTGCCCCTACTCGCAAGCCCTCTGCTGCTCGCCTGCGGATACAGCGTCGTCATGAACTTCGGGCAAACGCTGTCCGAGGAAACGCTCGCGGGGTACGGCGACGGCATCCTGTTCGCCTGCCTGAGCATCGGAGGTCTGGCGGGAAGCCTTGTCGCCGGGTGGGCCACCGACCGGTTCGGCGCGAAACGCTCCGTGGCCTGCACCATCGCCTCAACCGCCGCGGGGTTGCTGCTTATGGGGCTCGCGCAGCAGGCGGAGGTCGTGCTCGCAGGAGCGTTCCTATGCGGCGCCGGCTATTTCGGCGCAACCGCGACCCTGGTCGCCGCCGCAGGCCTGGCAGCGGGCGACGGGGCGGACGCGCTCCTGGCTCGGCAGCAGAGCGCCCTCGACGCCGGCATGATAGCGGGCGGCTTGTTGGCGGGCGCCATGCTGCAGAGCGGCCTGCCCGTTTCCGCTGCCTTCCTGGCAACCGCATGCGCCGCAGGGGCGGCGCTTTTCGCGTGGGGTATGATGTATCCGCATCAGAAGGGGAATCGCTAAGGGGGACGTATGGAAGCAATCAGCTTGTTCGTGCAACCGAAACCGCTGCTGAGCGAGGCCATTGAAAGCCTGGTGGCCGAAGGCGTCTTGAAAGCCCGAGCGCTCAAGCTCAGTCCGGGAGACTACCTGTTTCGCGAGGGCGACGACATGCGCAATACGTTTTATCTGACGCGCGGATTGGTGCGGCTCTACAGCGGCACGCCCGACGGCTACACCAAAACGGTGTTCTTCCACAAGGCGGGCACGCTCATCGGATTCCAAGGATTTCGTCCCGAAGTCGACCGCAAACCGTCCATCCTCAACGCAAAAGCGACCACGAAAGTCGAAGCGTTCGCCATCGACGCCGAGAGCTTCGGGGCCTACCTCAAGGCGCACGGCGAGGTGTGCTACGCCATGGCGCAGTACCTGTTCGAGATGATGTCGCTGCAAACGCGCGAGGCCGTGAACGCTTCGATCTACCCGGTGCTGCAGCGCTTCTCTGCCCTGCTGCTCACGTTGGCGCGCGAGTTCAACTCGGCACAGGCGCCCGCCATCATCCCGTTCAGCAACGAGGAGCTTGCCGAGATGCTCGGCGTGCACGTGAACTCCATCACGAACTCCGTCGTGGCGCTGCGCAACGCCGATTGCGCCGAGCGCCAGCGCGGGGCCCTCGTCATCACCGACTTCAAGAAGCTCAAAAGCATCGCCGAAAACCTCATCGTAGAAAACTGACAAGCCGGGCGGGGTCATCTCACTCTCTACGCCTCGCATAGGCGGAAGCGCGTCCGGCTCCTATTTTTTTGGATCGATCCCGCATCGAAAAGGCTCTTCGACGTGCGCTCGATGGCGGGCGCTTTCTTCGCAACCCCATCGCACCGAGTCCTTCCAAACTGCTACAAAATCACCGTTCCGACTCCCCTTTGGCGCATAAATCCTGTGTCATCCTATAAAAATAGGGTCGAGATGGCAGGCTCGGCACCCCGTCTGCCGCCCTTTTGGCAAGGATCGCATGATATGAACGATTTGCGCATCAGACAAAAAATAGCGACCTGGGGTTTCTCGAAATCGGGAAGGAAAATGCGATCAAATATCGTTCATAATTCGAAATTTCTGCCAAGGCAGGGGCGCGGAAACCCATGCAGCTCGCGACCCAGCGTCTCGGCGGGCGAAGACGCGCTTTGCCGTCGCCCTGAGCGGAGCGCGCAGCGCAGCCGAAGGAAGACGATCGTCAGTTCCCGGGCCTCCCAGCATCCCTCGCCCCCGCTCTATGACGTCTTCCAGAAGTCTTGGGTGAGGGCTTGGCGGTTGGGCTGGCCCGTTTTCTGCAGGATATTGTGCACGTGCACCTTCACGGTGCTCAGGGCCAAATGCATGGTGGATGCGATGTTCTGGTTGTCGTTGCCCATGAGCACGAGGTGCAGAACCTCCTGCTCGCGCTCCGACAGCTGATGGCGCTTGCCGTACACCATGAGGTTCTCGGTGATGCGCGCATCCTGCACCTCGCCGCCGTGCATGGGCGGGCGCTCGAAGCGCATCGACAGCACCTGAAACGCGTCGCGGCACGCGAAGAACGACAAGCTCAGCATCAGGATGTTCTCCATGAAGTTGCGCTCGGGCGCGTACGACCGCGGCCACATGAGAATGTGCTGCGGATCGAAGATCAGGAAGAAGCTGGCGTCTTCCGCAACCATGAGCAGGCCCAACGCCCACACCGCCACGTAGAGCCATCGATGACGGCGCAAACGGTTGCGCTCCACCTCTTCCTTGCTGGTGAAGTAGCGGAACCCGCAGTAGATGAGCATCCAGAACAGCAACATGGCGCGCGTGGTGTAGAACACGAAGCGCTGCACGTCTCCCGCCGGTAGCAGCTCGAGGGCCGCAATGCTGCCCACCACGTACACGATGCCGGGAACCCAGCGCAGAGCGCGGCTCGTACCGCCCAGGTAGTCGCAGATCAGCAGCCAGAATGCCATGAGGCAGCCGCCACCTGTCACCACCGACACGAGCGAGCGGACGATGGCGAACACGCCCACCACCTGCAAATCGCCCAACAGCGCGAAGTCGTCTTGCAACACCCAGGCGACGTCGAAGAAATAGAAGAGGAAGCCAATCATGGCGAACAGCATCTCGCGCTTATGCGATACGAGATAGGCCGACAGGCAGGTTGCCGAAGCGAGGATGGAAGCAAGCATCACGAACAGCGTGTAATAGAACAGCACGAACCCCACGGAAGAGCACCTCGCTATCATGAACCTCGTCGCTTGCAACCCATCCCATGATACACGAAATCATGATTTCGGAAACACCTGCTGCCAAACTCTCAACGCTCCCCCGCGACCGCCCCATGCAAACTAATCGCCCACCTGCGGTTTACGTGAGGAGTACCGTCTAAACCGTTCCGCTACACCCGCAATCATTCCCTCGCTAAATCTTGTTTACATCTTTCTTTCGCCTCGCGGCGGGTGCATGGTGGTTGCAATGCGTCGAGCGGAAAAGGAAACGCTCGACGACACTTGGCGAAGAGGCTCGCAACGCGAGCCGCAACACGAAAGGGAGGGTTGCTATGGCTGGCGTGAATGTTCCTAGCGAAATCAAGCCGTTGAAGCAAGTCCTGCTGCACCGACCGGGTAAAGAGCTCCTGAACCTGACGCCGAACACGCTCGAAGAGCTCCTGTTCGACGACATCCCGTTCTTGAAGGTAGCTCAGGAAGAGCACGATGCGTTTGCGCAGGCTCTGCGTGACAACGGCGTGGAGGTGTTCTACCTGGAGGACCTCATGGCCGAGGTTCTGGAGGCCAACCCCGAGCTGCGCGAGAAGTTCCTCAAGCAGTGGATCGAAGAGGCCGGCATCCGCACGGATCGCTACCAGAAGATCATCTTCGACTACATGCAGGAGAACTACCCTGACGCCAAGGACTTCGTCATGAAGACGATGGAGGGCATCAACCTCACCGAGCTGCACACCGACAAGTCGAACTCCCTGGTCGACCTCGTGTCCGAGTCCTCGAAGATGGTCATCGCCCCCATGCCGAACCTGTACTTCACCCGCGACCCGTTCGCGATGATCGGCAACGGCGTGTCCATCAACCGCATGTACTCTGAAACCCGCAACCGTGAGACCATCTACGGCGAGTACATCTTCGAGAACCACCCCATGCTCAAGGGCACCCCGCAGTACTACAGCCGCTACAACACCTTCCACATCGAAGGCGGCGACATCCTCAACATCAACGACAAGGTGCTGGCCATCGGCATTTCCCAGCGCACCGAGCCCGATGCCATCGACGCCATCGCGAAGAATATCTTCAGCGATCCGACGAGCCCCATCGAGACCATCCTTGCGTTCAACATCCCGAACAGCCGTGCCTTCATGCACCTCGACACGGTGTTCACGCAGATCGACACCGACAAGTTCACCATCCACCCGGGCATCATGGGCCCGCTGACCGTCTTCGAGATCACCGCCGAGGGCGACGGCATCAAGGTCAAGGAAGTGAACGGCACGCTGGAGAGCATCCTCGAGACCTACATGGGCTACCCCGTGGAGCTCATCCCCTGCGGCGGCGGCGACCGCATCGCGGCCGAGCGCGAGCAGTGGAACGACGGCTCGAACACGCTGTGCATCGCTCCGGGCAAGATCGTGGTGTACGAGCGCAACGACGTCACGAACAAGGTGCTTCGCGACAAGGGCCTCGACCTCATCATCGTCCCGTCCGCCGAGCTGTCCCGCGGCCGTGGCGGCCCGCGCTGCATGAGCATGCCCATCTACCGCGAAGACTAATCTGCAACGTCTTCCCCGCTTTACCGGCTGTCGCGCGCGACGTGCTCCACGCGACAGCCGCCTTCCCCAGGCGCTCCTGCGCTGAATCCGGTCCCAAATGGCGAACGAGAACCGGGTTCAGCGCAGGAGCGCTTTTTGTTTTGCCTTAGAATCGTCGCTGGTCAGGGAGCTGTCAAAGCATTTTGACAGCTCCCTTTTGGCGTTCTGCGGGGCATGTCGAAGGCTTTTGATGGTAAGGTTGTCGGCGTCATGGCAGGCTTTGATCAACGAAGGGACGAACGTGGAGCTGGGCAAGCACATCAAGCGGTATCGGACGGAACACGAGCTCTCGCAGGAAGACCTCGCCGCGAAGATATACGTCTCGCGGCAGACGGTGTCGAACTGGGAGACCGACAAGACCTACCCCGATGTGGAAAGCCTGCTGCTCCTGAGCGTCCTCTTCGATGTCACTATCGACGAATTGATCAAAGGAGACGTGGAAACTATGCAGAAAGCACTTTCGAACGATTTTACGAAGATAGCCGCCCTCTCATGGGGAGGCCTCGGGTTGGCCCTGGTGGGCATGATGGTGTTCTTCAGCGGAATCTTGATTTGGGACTGGGGAATTGTACCTTCCGGCATCATCTTTCTGCTGCTATGGGGCGCTGGCATGGCGATGATCTTCCTGAGCATCCATCTTCAGAAGAAGAACGACCTGTACACCTACCGGGAAGTGCTCGCGTATGCGAAAGGCGAGCACGTCGACCGCGACAACCCCAAAAGCCGGCGCGCCCGCGAGCATCATCCGCTCAAGATAGTCGTGGGCATGATCATCGGCGCCCTAGCGGGCGGCGTCCTCGGCTACTTCAGCTACATGTACCTCTTCTAGGACGCCACGCACCACAAAACAAGCGCCCCGGCCGTGTGGTCGGGGCGCTTGGGGTTGGGGCTACTTCTGCGGCGTGGGAGCCTTCGTCTGCACGTCGTCGCCGTGGTCGACGGCGGAGCGGCCGCCGTGGTTGAAGCCGGTGCGGATGACGCCCTGCGTGTTGCCGGTGACGAACTTCGCCTTGTTCAGCGTGTCGATTTCCTTCTTCATGTCCTTCACGAGGCGGATGCACAGCTGCATGGAAAAGTCGGCGCGCGCCACGACGCGCTGGACCGTGGTGTCCTGCATGTCGGCGGGCATCGGGTACGCGGGCACCAGCCAACCGCTCATGCGCAGGCGGTCGGACAGGTCGTACAGCGACCACTCCACGCCCGCATCGTCCTTGAGGCCCCAGCACACGATGGGAATATGCGACGCGTCCTCGTAGATTTCGAACAAGTCCATCTCCTTGAGCTCGGCAGCCAGGTAGCGCGCCACGTCGAGCGTGCGCTCCTGAATCTCCTTGAAGCCCTCGAAGCCGTTGCGCATGAGCACGTAGTACTGGCCCACGATCTGCGACGCGCTGCGCGAGAAGTTGATGGCCATGGTGGCCTCTTCGCCGCCGAGATAGCTCACCCAGAAGATGAGGTCCTCGGGCAGCGCCTCCTTGCTGCGCCACACCACCCAGCCGATGCCGGGGTACACGAGACCGTACTTGTGGCCGGAGCAGTTGATGGACCACACGTTCTTCAGCTGGAAGTCCCACACCAGGTCAGGTTCGACGAACGGGGCGAACATGCCGCCCGACGCGCCGTCCACATGAATGCGGATGGGCAGCTTCGGATGCTGCTGGTTGTAGGCCTCCACCAGTTCGTTGAGCTTCTGCACGTCGTCGAACTTGCCGGTGTACGTGATGCCCAGGATGGCCGCAATGCCGATGGTATGGTCGTCCACGTAGTCCATGACCGTGTCCATGTTCAGCGACAGGTGGTCCTTCTCAAGCGGCACGAGGCGCATTTCGACGTCCCAATAGCGGCAGAACTTCTCCCAACATACCTGATAGCCTGAGGAAATGACCAGGTTCGGACGCTGCGACGTGTAGATATCGATGCCCGCGTCCTTCGCCAGCTTCTTCCAGCGGAACAGCATGCCCAAACCGCCCAGCATGCACGCCTCGGACGAGCCGACGGTGGACGTGCCCATGGGCTGCTCGGCCGGGTCGGCATGCCACAGGTTGCCAATCATGGCCACGCAGCGGTTCTCGAGGTCGGCCGTCATGGGGTACTCGTCCTTGTCGATGGCATTCTTCTCCATCGTCTCGGCCATGATCTTCGTGGCCATGGGCTCCATGTACGTCTGGCAGAACGTGGTGAGGTTCTGCGTGGCGTTACCCTCGATGGACAGGTACTCCTTGATCATCTCGTAGGCGATGCGCGGCTCCACGGGATTGTCGTTCATCTCTGTGCGCGGCATGGCCACGTCGGATGCCTCGGAACCGAAGATGGGGGTGGAGTACTTCGTGCCCTCGTCCATGCCGTCCAGAATCTTGCTTGTGCTCGTTTGCTCCTTCATAGATGCCTCCTCTGGCTTCGATGCTTGCTATTTCTTGTCCTGCGGCGCGTTTTCGACCGCGTCCTGCGGCGCGTCCTGCTCCTTGTCCTGCGGCACATCCCGTGCCGCGTCCTCTGCCTGCTGCGCCTCGGGCGTGTCCTCCACGCCGGGCGTGCGCAGCGGGTCGGCAGCGATCTGCGGCTCTTTCGCGTCGACGGGAATCGGGCCCGGCGGGCGACTGGTCACGCTGACCACCACGGCCGAAATGCCGTGCGCCACGCGTTCGCCCAACCCGCTGCCGGCAACGACGCCGCTGCTCCCGGCGCTCGCACCGGCCGGCCGCTGCCCGCCCATGGCGTCGCGCGCCTTCGTGCGCTTGTTGATGGGCCCCGAGCTACCCGGGCCCGTCGCCGCGTGCGCACCGGGTGCAGCGGGGGCGCCGGTTGGCGCGTGCGTGCCCTGCGCCGGGCTCGCAGGACGCGCGGCCACACCGGCAGACCCCGAGGTCGCAGCAGCGTTCATCGCCGCCGCACCCGCCGCGCCCGTCGCTCCAACGGCCGCCAGCGTGCCGCCCTTCGGCGCCCACCGATGCCGCAGCCCGTAGATGACGAACGGGATGGCCACCGAGATAACGAACGCAACGCCCAACGTGGCTTGGTATACCTGGTTCGCCTGCGCGCTCAGGTTCGACGACGGGAAGAACGAGATGATCAGCGTCGCCACGGTCATGATCAGGCCCGCGCCCGCCACGATGGCCTTGAACGGCGTGCCGCCCGGCAGCTGGAACGAACGCTGCAGGTTCTTCTTCTTGAAGATGAGGACGAAGTATCCCAGGAAGAACAGCACGTATCCCACCAGGTAGATGACCACCGTCAGGCCGATTGCCGTGAGGTAGCCCACCGACGAGCTCGACCCGCCCGACAGCGCGATGGACCCGCACAGCACCGCGTCCCACACGGTGACGATGATGGCCTGCACCACGACGGTCTTCACCGACACGCCGTGCTTGTTCACCTTCTTGAACGACGGCGGCAGGATGCCGTCATGCGCCGTATCGAGCAGCGCGCGCGACGGACCCACGATCCAGGCCGAGATCTCGGCCAGCACGCCGAGCGCCAGCAGCAGCGCCACTACGAACACCACCCAGCCCAAGGAGGGCCCGATGTGCTGCACGAAGATGGCGCGGAACGCCTCGATCACGCCGAACGACAGGTTGCCGTCCAGCACCGACGCCGGCAGCGTCGTGGCCACGGCCAAGCCGCCCAACGCATCGAGCGCGATGGTGAGGATGGCCAGAACGATCATGGCCAACGGATAGTTGCGGTTCGGGTTCTTCAGCTCGTTCACGTGCGACGCCGACGCCTCGACGCCCATGTACGCCAGGATGAACGACGCGAAGATGACCAGCGTGTCCACCTTGCTGAAGTCGGGCACGAACGTGCCCACGTCGAAGGTGATCTGCGAAGCCCCGCCCGTGGCGAAGTAGTAGATCAACCCTGCCAGCAGCACGAGCACCGGCACGATGATGCCGCCCACGAAGCCCACCTTCGAGATGCGCGCCGTGTACTTCGTGCCGCCCAGCTGCGTCAGCGTGAGCAGCCATACGATGGCCGCCACGCCGAAGAACATCACCAGCGGGTTGTTGTACAGCGCGTCCCACTTGAACACGTACGCGAGCGCCGCCAGAATGAAGAACGCCATGGTGACGAAGCCGACGGTGATCTGGAACCACTGGAAGAACAGCGCGGCGAAGCCCCACCGCCTTCCCAGCGTGTTGCCAACCCAGGCGAAAATGCCGCCCGACTCCCACCCCTTCACCGTGGCCATCTCAGCCGCGCACAGCGCGACGGGCAAGAACCACAGGATGCCGCCCACGATCAGGAAGAACACCAGCTGGAATCCCGATGTGGCGAACGACGGGTACTCGTACACCGTCATCACCATGGAAGCCGTGATGGCGAAGAACCCGAAGAACGTCAGCGTGCGCTTGAACGTCGGGCGGCTCACTTGGCCGACGGGGCCCGCTTCTGCTTGACGAGGATCGCTCATGCCGCCTCAACTCCTTTCCTCACCTCTGACGCGATGTCGCGCCGCTCACAACTGCAGCGGCGCGACATCGCATACGAACGTTTCTTCCTCACGTTCTAACAGATGGCAGGAAAAGAAAATCGGCGACGGCAGGGCGTTCACCCTCCCGTCGCCGAAATGTGAGTTGCTAGAGTACTGGGCGCAGCGCTCGACCGTCACGCGGCCCAGCGTGCCGTCATCGCTTAGGCGTTGGCAGCCTTCACGTACGTGTCGATGGCCCCTTGCAGAATGTCGGTTGAGAACTTGCGCACATCGTAACCCTCCGAGATGGCGGCCACGGCCGCACCGTCTACGACGGTGCCCACCATGCGCGGCGGCATCTCGATGCCGGCATGCGACAGAATGCGCTCGATGGCGGCGTCGAGCGACACGCGCCCCTTCTGATAGGCCTCGGTGACCACATCGGACTCGGCAGCGGCAATGAGCTGCGCGTAGTGCGCCGAGGGCACCACCGACTCGTCCGGTAGGCACGCGCGAATGAGCAGGTCGGTCACGCGCTCGCGGCACTCGTCGCGATCGAGCCCTTCCGCGGCAGACGCTGCCTTCTCGGCACGTTCGGCCCACAGTTGGATGTTGTAGCGACCCGCTTCGTGCAGCAACTGCGTCACGGAGTCGAAGTAGTACCCCACCGACGACGAAGCCGCGCCGGCCCACTTCGCAACCTTACGGTAGGTGACGGCTTTCGGCCCCTGCTCGCGCAGCAGCGCGGCGGCAGCAAGCACAAGCGAGGTGCGCGTGATTTGCGCCTTCAAAGACTTCGGCGTCTGCGATGTTTCGGCCATACGGTCCTCCCTCAAACGGATGGCGCGAAAACGCCCTCTCATGAGCGAGCGCCGCCCGGACCTTCAGGTCTCGGACGGCGCCCGTTGTATCCACAGTCCGCTCGCTCAGTGAAACGGCGAGCGGTCATCAGTGCAGGCCATCAGGCCTTAAACGTCGGACAGCTCCTTACCTGTGTGCTCATGAGATAGTATCATCGCCACCAGCGCGATACAAGACACACCGACCATGTACCAGGCGGGCGCGAGGTTGGAACCGGTAGCGGCAATGAGCGCGGTCGAGATGAACGAAGCAGAGCCGCCGAACAGGGCGTTCGCCAGGTTGAACGACAGCGCGAAACCGGTGTAGCGCACAGCCGTCGGGAACGTCTCGGTCAGGTAGCTCGACAGCGTACCGTCGTTGATGGTGAGCGCCAGGCACATAACCAGCTCGACGGCCAGCACGGTCCAGAACTGCGCCGTGTTCAGCAGCATGAACGCCGGCACCGTGAGCACGATGAACGACACGCATGCGATGATGAGCATCTTCTTGCGCCCGAACTTATCGGACAGATGCCCGCTGCCGAAGATGAACGCCACATATGCGATCAAACAGATGGTGGTGATCAACGACGATTCGTTCGCCGGCATCATAACCACCGTCTCCAAGTACACCGGCAGGTACGTGAGCACCACATAGAAGCCCACCGCGTTCAGCATGGCAGCGCCGAACGAGATGATGAGCTCGCGCAGGTGATTCCTGAACAGGTCGCGAATGGGATGGTTCGAGTCGTCGGCCTTGGTCATGGCCTTCTGCATTTCCTGGTACGTCGGCGAATCCTCGAGCTTGGTACGGATGTAGTGAGCGATAAGGCCCAGCGGTCCGGCCAGCAAGAACGGGATGCGCCAGCCCCACTCGTTCACGGCTGCGTCAGGCAGGATCGTGTACATGATGGTGGCGAACGTCGAGCCCACCAGCAGGCCGACGGCCGTCGAAGCCGGCACGAGCGAGCAGTACACGCCGCGCTTGTTCGCGGGAGCGTACTCGGCCAGGAACGTTGCGGCGCCGGCGTACTCGCCGGAAGCCGAAAAGCCCTGAATCATGCGGAGCAACAGCAGCAAGATGGGGGCGGCCAAGCCGATGGCCAGGTAGCCCGGCAGCAAGCCGATGCAGAACGTGGCGCCCGTCATGAGGAAGATGGACGTGGAAAGCGCCCACTTGCGGCCCTTTTTGTCGCCCATGCTGCCCCAGAAGATGGCGCCGATGGGGCGCAGCAGGAACGAAAGCGCGAACACCGCGAACGTCTGCATGAGCGCCAGGGAGGGGTCGTCGCCAGGGAAGAACACGTTGGCGATGACCACCGCGAAGTACGAGTACGTTGCGTAGTCGAACCATTCGATGAAGTTTCCAAGGAACGATGAAACGGCTACTTTCTTGATGGTGGAACGTTGGTCAATAGTCTGATTAGATTCCATGGTAGTCCCCTAAGAACTTGGCAGCTTCGTTTGGAATGCAAGCAAACTGCCGGCGTATTTGGTGCTCCAAAGAAGCCCCCTTTTTGATCGGGTAACGCCTTTACCTGAGGTTATCATACCGCACTATCAGCTTCTCTTAGCGAAGCTGTTACATTTCCCTAAGGATTGAACGGGCGAACGGAGGCTCCGAAAAAGGCGTGGAGCCCGTTTTGCAGCAAACGGGCTCCACCTAAAATGCCTTATGAAACGCATAGATTAATGACAAACTGCGTTCTCATCGACAGGCTGGCAGGCAACCCGAAGTCTCCGGTCGCAAACCGCGCGATCAGTAATCTTCGAGCAGATCCACCTGCGCCTTGCTCGCGCGCATGATGAAGTTGTGCTTGGCCTTCTGGCCGCCCTGCGCAAGCTTGCGCAGGATGACATGCTTCAAGCGCGGGTAGTCGTTCATGCCGTACCAGGCGAACGCCGTGCCGCCCGTGTACGCCTCCACGATGCTGTGCACCGGCACGCTCGCGTCGCGCTTGGCGTCGAGGTCCAGGTACTCCTGGATCTCGGTCGCGCACAGATCGCGGATGACTTCGGCGCTGATCTCGAGGTCGCGCGCCAGCTGGTTGAGCTGGTAGTTGACCTCGTCCTGATCGGCATGCGGGAAGTACGTCACGTCGTAGGTGACGGCGTTCAATCCCGACGCCTTCGCGAACTGGAGCAGCTTCTCCAGCGATACCATCTGCACATGCTCTTCCGTGCGCTCCATGATGTCGAGCTCGGCCTCGAAGCCCTGAATCCCCTGCGCGGCAAACGCGGCCTGCAGCTCTTCTTCGTTCTTGGCGGCTTCGAAATCAATCGTGGTAGCGATGTGCGTGAGATTGGTCGTGATCTTCATGTGCCACACCTTCCTCTCAGTGCGGGGTGGCCGCGGTTTTCAGCCCGGCCGGCCACCCGTTTTTCACGTCCCCCGCCTCACCTGTGGAAGCGAGTCCGAGATGTCGAGCGAAAGCCCTAGGGGAGATCGAGATCTTCCTTCTCTGCTTCCTCTTGCAGCTTGGCAGAGAGGTTCTCGCGAATCTCAACCTCTTGCTTGTGCTTGCGACCGGCTACCATGCCCTTGACGGACGGGATAGCACCGCCGCCGATGATGAGGACGGCGCCCAAAGCCGTGTTGATGGTGAACGGCTCGCCGAAGATGACCAGGCCGATGAACAGGGCCACGGGAACTTCCCAGTAGGCGATGGTGCCGTAGTCAGCAGCCGGCAGGTTGCGGCCAGCCACCAACAGGAAGCCCAGAGCGATGGGGCCGCAGATGATCCACAGCAGCACCGCGCCGATCCAGTTGAACGTGGTGAAGTGCACGTTGAGAGCCCAGTTCTCCATGCCAGGGTTGGCACCGAGCGAGTTCAGGATGATGGTGATAACGCCAGCGCCGATGACGGCGAAGATGAAGTTCCACACGCCACGAGCCGTGGTGTCGGCGTCCTTGCGATAGCCGTTGAAGAACATCGAAGCGCCGTAGAACACACCGGAAGCCAAGCCGAACGCGTCGCCGATACCCTTCATCGGGAACTCGGCCGTGGAGGGTGCCAGGTTGAAGTCCATGCCGAACGCCGCACCGCCTACACCGAAGCCGAGCAGGCCCTCGCCGAACAGCATGCCGATGAACACCGCAGCCAAGCAGATCCATTGCAGTTTAGACATCGGCTCCTTGCGGAAGATGCGAGCCATCAACACGCAGATGACGGGGCCGATGTAGATGAACAGAACCGCGTTCGAGATCGTGGTCAGCAGCGTGGACGTGACGTAGCACGCCAGCGACATGCCGATCATCAAGCCGCCGAGCGCGATGGCCGGGGTCAGCTTGAGCTTCTTGAACACGTGCACCTTGTGCGTGGCCACCATCAAGATGACGAAGAACAGCACGCCCATGCCCATGCGGCCGACGGCCATCAGGGCGCCGATGCTGTCACCGGCGTTGAAGCCCGCGGCACCGTCGAACATGTCGGTGCGCGTAGCCCAGCGGCTGAACAGCGGCACCAGGCCCATGCCGGTTGCCGAGACAAGCATGGCGATGGTGCCCAGGTTCAGCTTCATTTCATAGCCGCCGGAGCCGTCCACGTCCTTGCCGACCTTCAGGTCTTTGTTGTTGTCTGCCATTGGTCCTCCTTAAACCAGTAGCAAAAAAGATATGCCCCACCTAAGCCCCCTGGTGAGGGGCCCTTGTCATGCAAGATCGAATGCGAAACAGATCGTGTAATCGAAGACGGTACTTGTCTTACCTTTGATCCTACATGACCGAACTCAGTTGTACGTGATTGTCGATTTGAGGAATGAAAAAGGGGATCCGGAATGCTCTTGCAAACCGAATCCCCTTTCTTCTAAATGGTGCCAGATCCTGTCAGTGACAAGCGGTCAAGCTGCAAGAACTAGTCGTTCCACATCTCGGGATGGATGAGGGTCGGGTCGGCGACGCGGTTCGGGAAGTAGTCGAGGCACTCGCCCTCGCGGAAGACGTCCGCGGTGGAGCAGTGCAGGCCGCCGCCGAACGGGTA
>NZ_PPTT01000001.1 GCF_003339815.1 Eggerthella sinensis | reverse complement strand
GGTTGGGGGACGATCGGAGAAGGGGTCGTAGCCGTCGTCGTCCTCGGTGGCGGGGCGCAGGAACGGATCGGCGGCGCGGGGCCTCTCGGCGTCGGGCTCGTGCGCGCCCGCCTCGGCCTCCCGTGCGGGCACGGGGGTCGTGACGGGGCGCACGGTGTAGCGCGGTTGTTCACTCATGGGCACTATCCTCTTCGGTACCAACTTTGGCCAAGTCGTACGGCGTGGTCTGGTACACATAATAGTTCAACCAGTTCGTGTACAACAACTGCGCGTGGGCGCGCCAGGTGGCTCGGGGTGCCTGCGACGGGTCGTCGTTCGGGAAGTAGTGGCGCGGCAGGGGCATGTCGAGGCCCTTCGCCACATCGCGCTCGTACTCGGCCATGAGCGTGTCGGCGTCGTATTCGGGATGTCCGAACACGAAGAAGTGGCGGCTGTCGGTGCTCTTCGCTAGGTAGACGCCCGCTTCGTCGGACACGGCAATCAGCTCGAGGTCAGGGTTCGCCTCGATGTCGGCCGCGTGCACCTCGGTGTAGCGCGAATGCGGCGCGTTGAAGGAGTCGTTGAACCCGCGCACGAGCGGCGACGACGGCTTCACCACCTCGTGGTCGAACACGCCGAAAATCTTCTCCGGCAGCTCGTACTTCGGAATGCCGTAGTGGTAGTAGATGCCGGCCTGCGCGCCCCAGCAGATGTGCAGCGTGGAGTGCACGTTCGTCGCGGACCACGCCATGATGCGCGCGAGCTCGTCCCAGTAATCCACGTCTTCGAAGTCGAGCAGCTCGACGGGCGCGCCCGTGATGATCATGCCGTCGAAGCGCTGGTCCTTGATTTCGTCGAACGTGGTGTAGAACGTGTCGAGGTGCTGTTCGGACACGTTTTTCGCCGCGTGGCTGGCCGTCTGCAGCAGGCTGATCTCGATCTGCAACGGGGTGTTCGACAGCTTGCGCATGATTTGCGTCTCGGTGACGATTTTGGTGGGCATGAGGTTGAGCAGCAGCACCTTCAGGGGGCGGATGTCCTGATGCATGGCTCGATATTCGGTCATCACGAAGATGTTCTCGCCTTCGAGCACCTCGGTTGCGGGCAGGGAGTCGGGAATTCTGATGGGCATGGGACGCTCCTTCGGTTCGCGTGCGACTCGTACCATGATACCTAATAATGCGATGGCCTGGTTATCGCGAAAAGCGGGAACGCGTTATCGAAGCTCCCGGTTGCCGCGCATGCGCCAGCCGGGAGCTTCGAGGGGAGGGGGAGTGCGAAGAGGGGAGAGCTCTAGCCCACCTGCGCCAGGCAATCCTCCACGGCCTGCTTGAGCGCGCCGGACGTGACGGTGGCACCGGTGATGGCGTCAAGCGCGGCAACCTCGTCGGCGCTGCTCAATCCCACGAACTTCGCGGGCAGCTGCTCGATGGCCTTCGAACCGATGCCCTCGGTCTCGTCCTGCGCCATCACTTCCACGGAACCGATCTTCGAGCCGTCCATGGTCACGCGCACCACCACGTCGCCGCCCATGCCGGAGCCGGCTGCCACGTACTGGTTCGCGCCCTTCTCGAACGAGGAAAGATCCACGGAGCCGCCGTCGGTGATCTCGCCCGGCACCGCCGGCGATGACTTCACCGAGATCAGCGCCTCGTACGTGGGCAGCGGGTCCTTCTCGGCCGCGGCGTTTTTGCCGGCGATGCGTCCGAACGTGATGCACTCGGCGATGTTCGTGCCGCCCTGGTACATGCACACGGTCACGCCGCCGCACTCGCCGGCGCTGTATAGGTGCGGGATGGCGTTGCCGTCGAGGTCGACCACTTCGGCGTTCTCGTTGCGCCGGGGGCCGCCCTGCGTGTTCAGGATGGCGCTCTTCATGGGCATGGCATAGTACTGTTGCCCGTCGAACGCGCGCATGTATTCGGCATCGCGCCCCGCGGTGTAGTCCGTGCCGTTCTGCGCGAAGCTGTTGAAGGCCTCAATGGTTGCGGCGAGCCTCGTGGGGTCACAGCCCGTTTTCTCGGCCATGGCCTCGACGGTATCGAACCCCATCATCTGGTCGACGTACTTCGCGGGCAGCAGCTCGTCGGCTTCCATCTGCGCTTTCTGCGTTTCGTCGAAGACGTACCACATGCGCTCGGGGTAGGTGGGGTTCTCCCAGATGCCGTTGTGGTACATGTGGCCGTGACGCACGATCTCGCTTTCGTTGAGGAAGCGCTCGCCGTCGGCGCCGACGAGGATGGCCGCGCCCGTATTATTGGCGTTGCGCTGCAGGGTGGAAATCATCACGGCGTGCTCGTCGTCGGCGACGTTCCACGTGGCGCCGCCGAGGCCGAACAGGCCTTCGTACACGTCCATGTGCCAAAGATCGGCGCTCGCCTTCTGTGCCATGCGAATGCCGTCGCCGGTGTTGAACAGGCCGCCCGCAGGCGCGTAGTTGATCACGTTCAGGTAGTGCTGCACCATGTCGCGGTTGGCCTCGAAGCCGCCCGTGCACAGGCACACGCCGTTGAGCGCGCGCACGTGCATGATCTTGCCATCGCGCTGCACCGTCACGCCGACGATGGTGTTCGTGTCGGGGTCTTGCACGAGTTCGACGGCGGGCGAGTTGTACCACACGTCGATGGTGTCGCTGCGGTCGGCCACCACCTGCTTCATGTGCTTGAACAGGTAGCTGTCGCTCACGCCCTGGTGCGTCGCCACGAGCGACATGTGCTCGCTACCGGGCATTTCCGGGTACTCGGGACTCATCTTCGCGAGCGCTCCCGCATCGTTGAGCACCCAGAATTCCTTGCTGTCCATGTCGAATTCGGTCTCGAGGATTTCGGCCATGTTGGTCACGCCGTCCACGATGGCGTCAAGCACGGGCTCCGGAATCGTGCGACCGCCGCTGAGGCCCTGGTAGTACGCCTTCGTGGTCTGAGGGTCCTGATGGCCCCAGGCGAACATCTGCCCGCATACCTTCGAATTGCCGCCCGCTTCGCCCTCGGGGCACTTCTCGATGATGACCACCGACGCGTTGCTGTCGGCCGCGGTCTTCGCGCTCACCATGCCGGATATGCCCATGCCCAGCACGACGACGTCGTATTCCGCGTCCCATGCCACAGTGTCGGCGAACGTGTAGCTGCCGCCCGCCTCCGCATTCGCCTTGGCGTTCGCCGGCGCGCATCCTCCCAGCATGCCGAGCGCAGCCAGCCCGAGCCCTCCGGCGGCTCCTCCCAAAAACGACCTGCGTGAAATGGTTGTCATTGCAGCTCCCTTCCTTGTTTTGTTGATCCCTGGGCGCAGAGTAACAAGGACGTTCTTGCGAACACAAATCAAAGTTCTTATACTCTGATTAGGGGAAACTAATAATGCCATATGGGAGCTGGGGATATGAACGACAAACAACTTCGGGGTTTTGTCAGAATAGTTGAATCGGGAAGCTTCACCTCCGCAGCTGACGAGCTGTATATCACCCAATCGGCCTTGTCGCAGCAAATCAAGCTGCTTGAGAAGGACCTCGGATTCGCCCTCTTCGACCATCGAACTCATAAGGCAACGCTCACCGTGGCGGGCCGCGCCTTTGTGCCGCGCGCGCAGCAGCTCCTGGCCCTGTACGGGCGCGCCATCGACGAGGGCGTGTTTCTGCAACGCTCGACGCAGGAGCAGCGGCGCCCGCTCGTGGTGGGCTGCCTTGACGAGCAGTTCCTCAATATTTGGATGGACCTGCACAGCATCATGAATGCGGCGCATGCGGAATACGAGTCGCTGTCGGTACGCTACGACAGCCGCGACGAGCTGATTCGCGCCCTGCTGAGCGGCGCGTGCCAGCTGTCCATCCAGATGGAAAGCCGCGAATACGAGCGGGCGGGCCTGCTGTTCGTGCCGTTCACCACTATCCATGAAACCGCCCTGTTCGTGGGGCAGCCTGCTGTTGACGGGGAGCGGACGTGTACGGTGGAGGAGCTTTCGCAGTACGCGGTGGCGTTCCACAACAAGCGCGGGCACTGCCTGTACGAGGATGCGCTTCGGCACCATCTTGCTGCGGCCTACCCGACGACCTGTCAACTTGAGCCCGAAGATTTCGGGCGCGCCATCGACAAGGGCTCCGTTGCGCTGCTTATTCCCAGCTTGCAACTGCCTGAGCGCGCGGCCGCGTATGCCGTGACGCTTGCGTGGGATGCGGGCATTCGGCTGGGCATGGTGATGCCGCCCGAGCCGAGCGAGGTGGCACGCGCGTACGCAGGCGACATCCAGGACTATTTCGCGCAGCATCCGAGTTTGTGGCGATAGCGTCTTGGGAGATAACTTAGTCATAGCAACAACCGATAACACGTTATCGGAAACTCGACGCTACCGGTGGGGAGGGGAACGCCCTTATAATGGGCCGAGCCAAAAACGAATCGATCACGAACCCCATCCCCAAGGAGCAACCCATGAGCGAGTCCATAGCAACCACGTGCGTACAGGGCGGCTACCGCCCCGGTGACGGCGAGCCGCGTCAGATTCCCATCTACCAGTCCACCACCTGGAAGTACGATACGAGCGAGCACATGGGGCGCCTGTTCGACCTCGAGGAGGCCGGCTACTTCTACACGCGCCTCGCGAATCCCACGAACGACTTCGTGGCTGCGAAAATCGCCGAACTCGAGGGCGGCACGGCGGCTATGCTCACGTCGTCGGGGCAGGCGGCCAACTTCTTCGCCGTGTTCAACATCGCCGGGGCGGGCGATCACGTGGTGGCAAGCTCCGCCATCTACGGCGGCACGTTCAACCTGCTCGCCGTCACCATGAAGCGCATGGGGCTGGAATGCACGTTCGTCGCGCCCGACTGCACCGATGAGGAATTGGAGGCCGCGTTCCAGCCGAACACGAAGGCCGTGTTCGGCGAGACCATCGCGAACCCGGCGCTGTCGGTGCTCGATATCGAGCGCTTCGCCGCGGCTGCGCACGCGCACGGCGTGCCGCTTATCGTGGACAACACGTTTCCCACTCCGGTGAACTGCCGTCCCATCGAGTGGGGCGCCGACATCGTGACGCACTCCACAACGAAGTACATGGACGGCCACGGCGCGAGCGTGGGCGGGGCTATCGTGGATGCGGGGCGCTTCGATTGGAACGCGCATGCGGACAGGTTCCCCGGCCTCACAACGCCCGACGAGAGCTACCACGGCGTGACGTACACCGAGCGCTTCGGGCTGGGAGGCGCGTTCATCACGAAGGCGACGGCCCAGCTCATGCGCGACTTCGGTGCCATCCAGTCGCCGCAGAACGCCTACCTTATCAACCTGGGACTGGAAAGCCTGCACCTGCGCATGGCGCAGCACAGCAAGAACGGCCTGGCGCTGGCCGAGCATCTGGCGGCTCATCCGCAGGTGGCATGGGTGCGCTACCCGGGCCTGCCGGGCGACGCGTACTACGAGCTGGCGCAGAAGTACCTGCCCGGCGGCGCGAGCGGCGTGGTGAGCTTCGGCGTGGCCGGCGGCCGCGCGGCGGCCGAAACGTTCATGGCGAACCTCAAGCTGGCGCAAATTGCCACACACGTGGCCGACGCGCGCACCTGCGTGCTGCATCCGGCCAACGCGACGCATCGCCAGATGAACGACGAAGAGCTGGCCGCTGCCGGCATCACGCTCGACCTCATCCGCCTGTCGTGCGGCATCGAGGCCACCGAAGACCTCATCGCCGACGTCGATCAGGCCCTGGCCGCGGTCTAGCGAGCGCTGGGAGCCGACGCGCAGCCGCCGGCTCCCGGCCGCTGGCTCCCGGTGTGCTAGGCGATCACCACCTCGGGATGCGCGCGGTCGACGATCGTGCGCTCGACGATGTGCGCTCCCAGGTAGCGTTCCATGAGCGCAGCGAACTCGTCGAGGGCCGCATCGAGGTCGGCGCGCCGCGCCGGGTCGACGCATTCCATAACCAAAATGGCGTTCTCCGAGTCGTCGGTGAGCGCCGAGCGCTGGCCGTCGCGCCAGTTCCAGCAGCGGCACACGGCCCCTTCGTCGTCGCGATAGCACAGCTCGCCAGGCAGCGTGGGGTCTTCCGCATCCTCGCCGATGGGCAGGAACGCGTCGCCGCCCTCGGTGATGCCCAGGCGGAAATCGCCGACGAACGAGTCGATATCCTCGCCGCCCACCGGCAACGCGTATTTGAGCGAAATCGCGTTGTAGATGTCCACCGACGGCGTGATGGACCCCACGGGGTTGCCCTTCAGCACGCGTTTGAGCAGGTTCTCGATGGAGCAGCGCGCGCCCTTCTTCGTCTTGAACTGCTGATACGCCTCGCGCCACACGCGCACCACCTCGTTCTGCGAGGTGGTGTTGCTGGTCAGGTGCCGGTCGGCCGCGCGATTCGCCTCGGCAAGCAGGGAGGCGATGGCCGCCGCGTCTTCCTCGGACACGTCTGCGGCGCCCTTGAGCGAGCGGGCGACGATGATGCCGATGGCGGCATCGGGGAACAGCTGCCAGAAGGATTCCTCTGCGATAAACTTGGTCATGTGATTCCTCGCAATCGAAAACGTGAGCCAAATGCGTTACCAAAAGAGTATCGCACGTCAGCCCGTTCGAGTGCCAACCATGAATAAATCGCAATCGGAACGCTATGGTAGGTCAATTGGATAGGACGGGCGCGGTGCGTAGTATGGTCCTCGAGGATGCGAGAGGGATCCGATAGGAGGAGATATGGATAGAAAAAAGCTGTTCACCGGGGTGTCCATCGTGTCGCTGTGCACGGCCATCGGGGTGGTGGGCGCGCTCGTGGGGTGTGCGCCCAGCCAGTCAAAGGCCGAAAGCGGCGCAGCGGAGGCGGCAACGCAGGAAGCGGATGCCGCAACTATGGAGGAATGGGGTTCCCGCTACCCGCTCCAATACGGCTCGTACGCGGAAGAAACCATCAAGAGCGGCAAGTACGAAGGCCACTACGCCCTCAAGCAGAAGTTGTTGGCGCCTGCCGTGCGCGTCGAGCGCGCCGATGGACAGACCGATACCAAGCTGGTCAATCCATACGGCACGTACGACGACGGCGAGGTGATCGTCAGCGGCTTGAAGTACGATTCCGCAAGCAAGCAATGGGTGGTCGAAGACAGCCAACTTGACGATTTGTCGGGCACGCGCGAGCGCCAAGGTTGCTTCGCCTGCAAGTCATCCGAGTTCAACACCGTGTACAACGAGAACGGCGCGGGCGTGTTCACCGAGAAGATGACGCCGGAATTCATCGACTCCCTCAACGGCCAAGTGTGGAACTGCGGCACGTGCCACGACGGGGACCCGGCGACGAACGCTCCTGATGCGCAGCTGACGTACTGGACGCAGCTTGCTCGCGAATCGTTCGACCTGCTCGACCCGGGCGAGCGCGTGTGCGGTCAGTGCCACAACTCGCTCGATTACCGTTCGCGCATCACCGATCAGGACGCGATGGATTCGTTCAGCCCCTATCAGTACGGGTTCGACGTGGAGTCGCTGTACCATGCGGCTATGGAAGACGGCATTTACACCGTTGACGAGGATACCGGCATCGAGCTGAGCTGTCTCGACCATCCCGACGTGGAATTTTTGCAGGGCAGCGTCATGGGCGAGCTCGGCCTCACCTGCATCGACTGCCACATGCCCGAAACAACCGACGACGCATCGGGGGCCACGTACACCTACCACAACGCCTCTGCGTCTCCCCTCGAAAACGAGACCGCGTTGGAGTACTGCCTGACTTGCCACGAGAAGCAGGGCATCTCGTCCACCGCAGACATGGTGGACATGGTGCAGGCTAAGCAGGCCGAGGCTGCTGCCACCATTGCCGAGCTTGACGTCAAGTTCGAGGCTGCCTACGCGCTTATCAAGGACGCCAACCAAAATGGCGGCACCGATGAGGCCGTGCTGCAGCAGGCGCGCGACGACTACTCCCTGGCTGAAGCCTACTACCATGCCACCAAGGGCGGGCGCGCCGACGGATCGAAGGTTGTGCACAACCCGATGGCCACGCAGAACTACTACGCTCAGGCCGGAAACCTGCTCGACGGCATTGCGACGAGTCTCGGGTAAGTTCGGACACACGATACCCTCCCTCGCGGAACGGCGCTCCTGCAAGGCGCCGTTCCGTTTTCGGGTGAGGGGGCATTTGCGTGATGCGGGATTCGCCGATAGAATCTCCGCAGGGGATTGGAAGCGCGCCCGCGACGTCGGGCCTCTTCGCGAGGGGGTAGGATGGGACGAACCCGAGGATACAGCATGCGAGGTCTGTCGATGCGGGTGGCCTGTTTGGCGGTGGCCGTGGTGGCCGTCGCTGCCGGCTTGTACCTAGCTTGGTCTCAATCGTCCCAAGAAGATGCTGTTCGCAGCAAGGTGCTGGCCGAGGCGCGAACGCTCAACGTGGAAATGCAGGCCGTGTGGGACTACGTCGACGATGCGCAGACGCTCATCAACGTGAACGACGACGGCTCGTACAGCTTCAAGGGCGTGTACTGCTCCGTCGCCGGAAAGGCCATCGCGAAGCGGTTCACGCGCGATTCCGAAGGCTACGTCATTCGCTACGTGCGCGAGGACCCGCGGTCGAGCACCGATGAGCCCGACGATTTCGAAGCCGAAGCGCTCGAGCGGTTCGAGTCCGGCGAAGCGACTGAGCACTACGAAACCGCAATCGTGGACGGAGAACCCTCGTTTCGCTACTCTTCCGCGCTGGTCATCAAACGCAATTGCCTGCAATGCCACGGCGAGCCCGCCGGCGAACAGGATGTGACGGGCTTCCTGAAAGAGGGTATGGCGCAGGGCGATGTGGCGGGTGCGGTGAGCATGATCATCCCGCTTAGCGTGTACGAGACCGAGGCCCGCTCGGAGCTGATGGGCTCGCTCGCGTTCTTCTTCTGCCTGGCCGCAGCCATTGTGATCGTGGTGGCGTTTGCATTGCGCCGGTGGGTGGCGGTGCCGCTCGAGCGCGCGAACGTGCAGCTGCAAAACGAAAACGAGGAGAAGTCCAACTTCTTGGCCATCATGAGTCACGAACTGCGTACGCCGCTTTCATCCATCATCGCGTTCACCGACATCTGGGAGCGTTCGGCGGACACGAAGGACCCTGACGAGGCGAAACTCGTTCGCGAGATCAAGGAGAACAGCGTGGTGCTGTTGGGCATGGTGAACAACACCATTGACGTGGCGCGCCTGGAGGCGGGTCGCTTCGAGGTGCAAACCGAGGACGTCGACCTGGTGGACGTGCTGAATGCGGTGTTCGCGGTGGCCGAACCGCTGGCCATCAAGCAGGGCATCGAGCTTGCGAAAGCGGTGGACCCCGATATTCCCGTCATGCGGTCGGACTGGGAGGCGCTGCGCAAGATTATTCTGAACCTTGTCAGTAACGCGCTCAAGTTCACCGAGCCGGGCGGATCGGTTTCGGTGAGCGCCCGGTTGATCGACGGGGGAAGTGCCGTTGCCATCGATGTGGCCGATACGGGCATCGGCATTGCACCGCAGGACTTCGAGAGCGTGTTCGACAAGTTCAGCCAGGCGACGACGCAGGGAGCCGCTTCGTCAGGTGGCAGCGGATTGGGGCTGTTCCTCGTGCGGAGCCTTGCGGAGAAGCTGGGCGGCTCGGTGCGCATCGCAAGCGTGGTGGGTGAGGGCAGCGTGTTTTCCGTCGTGGTTCCGGTGGTGTCGGTGGAAACGTCCGAGACGGACGAGCTGTCGTGATGAAGGAAAGGGGAGCTCGATGGCGAAGGTGATGTTGGCGGACGACGAGCAAAGTTTGTGCGATGCTCTCGAGATCATCCTGCGGGATGCCGGCTACGAGGTATGCATTGCCCACGATGGCAAAGAGGCTGTCGAGGTGTTTCGCCGCGAGCGGCCCGACGTGGCCATCCTCGATGTGATGATGCCGCGCCTCGACGGATTCGAGGTATGCGCCGAGATTCGCGACGTGCTTCCTGACACGCCTGTCCTTATGCTGTCGGCGAAGGGCGACATCGTGGACAAAAAGAGCGGTTTTCGGGCGGGTGCCGACGATTACGTGGTCAAGCCGTTCAACGACGAAGAGCTGCTCCTGCGCGTCGAGGCGTTGTTGCGGCGGCGCTCGCGCAGCGACGGCACGGAAGCCCCCGTCCTCATGCGGCGGGTGCAGATCGGCGATTTGACGATTGACCCGCGCCGCTGCGAGGTGTTGGTTGGGGATCGCGTGATCAGCTTGACGCCGAAGGAGTTTCAGATTTTGGCGCTCATGGCCGACAACCCCGGCAAGGTGTTCACGCGGGAAGATCTGATCGAGAACATCTGGGGCGAGGAGTACGAAACGGGTTCCATCAGCATTCCGGTGTACGTGCGCCGCATTCGCGAAAAGATCGAGCGCGACCCGTCGAACCCCGTGTATCTGCAAACCGTGTGGCGGTTCGGCTACCGTCTGGGCGATTGAGCGCCCGCGACTCGGCGGCATGTCCCGGCTTCCCTCAACTCTTGATTGCAGCTGGGGGTTGGGGTGGGTGAGCGGGCGGCGCGCTGGGTATACTGGTCGCACGGAATGCATCGACGCGAAAGGACCACCATGGACATCCAAGCCATCATCGACAAGGTTGTGAGCGAGGCTCAGAACGCCCCTGAGATCGTGCAGGAGCTTATGGCCGATCCGGGCGCAGCCATCGAGAAGGTCACGGGCCACTCGCTGGGCGAGACCGACATCGCCGCGGTGGCCGAGGGCGTGCTGGCGCAGGTGCAGGAAAAGGGCGGCGACATCGTCGACCAGCTCAGCGGCCTGCTGGGCAACATCTTCGGCGGCAAAGAGTAACACCTTCCCGGTGTGCACGATGGGGTCCGTACGCGGAAGCGTGCGGGCCCCTTTTTTCGTGCCGCGGCGAAAAGCAATCCCCTTTTTCCTCGGGTAGTAAATAGTTTCTAGTCATTCCCCAGGCTCTTGAAGTGCGAGAGTTACATCTGCGAATATGCACGTGAGGACGGGGAAGGGGTTGAAGGGGCCATGGCGAATCGGCTCATGACGGACGATCATTCGTTGCTGGGCGGTGCCCTGGCCTTGGCCGCGCGCAAGGCGCAGACGCTCGAGTCGCTGGCGGCCGAGCTCGACGTGTCCGCCGAGGACCTCACCCTGTACTGGTTCACCGTCAACAACCTGCGCCGCCTGCAAGGCCACGCCTTGCCGGTGCCCTTCGACACCGCGACGCCCGACGACGGCACCGGCGCGCCGCACACTTCGAACAACTGGTACGCACCCACGTGGCGCCTCGACAAGCTGCTCGAGGAATTCCAGATCAACGAGGGGTTGGCCGTGCACTACGAGCGCATCCTCACCGATCCCGAGGGCGGGCATTTCGAGCTCAACCTGGCCGCGGGCGAAGTGGTGCGCGCCGTGCAGCTGGAAAACGCCGAGCTCGACGCGCCGCAGCTCAAGCGCGTGTGCGTGCAGGCGTGCGAGCCGGTCAACGGCATCGAGCTGCTCGTGTCGAACGCGGGCAAAATCCTGCTCACCGTGGAGGGCTACCGCGACGAGCCCCTTTCGGCGGCCTTCATCGAGCGGCTGTACGCCGACCTCGTGGAGGGCATCTCCATCAAAGAGGTGCGCGAAATCGAGCAATACGAGGCGAACGCGGTTGGCGAGCTGCGCGCGAAGACGCTCGAATCGTTCTGCGCGCACCTGTGGGCGCCCGGCAACGGCGCCCTGGGCGCCTGCGCGGCCGATGCCGTGCGCGGCGCCTGCGGCGGCTGCAGCAACCATACCCTGGTGAACGCGCTCATCGCGCTGTACTTCTTCAAGACGTTTCGCCTGTTCCCCGCCGGGAACAATGTGCTGGCGTACCTGCTGTACTTCATCATGCTGCACCGCGAGGGCTACCACTTCTCGGCGCACGTGCCCGTGGTCAAGCTGCTGTACCCGCGCGGCGACGATGCCGAGCGCCGCCATTGCCTGCCGTGCGCGCCCGAGGACCTCGTGGTGGCCTGCGACGGCTACTTCGACTGGACGCGGTTCTTCGAACAGGCGGTGAAGCTCGTCGTCGACGAGCAGCGATGGACCATGACGAAGCTCGACGGCATGGGGCGCCGCCGCGAGCGCTTCCGCGCCATCATCGACGCGGACGAGAGCATGAACTTCCGGCAGAAGGAGGTGCTGCTCGAGGCCATCCTCCACAGCAACGCCGAATTCACGTACGGCATTCACGCGCATCGCTACGACGTGTCGTACCCCTGCGCACGCAGCGACTTCGCCCGCCTGCTCGATCAGGGGTTTCTCCGGCAGCACGACGACGGCATCCGTCACTTCTTCGTGGCGTCCGACAACTTCCCCGACGTGTTCCTCGCCTACCTCAAGGAGCATTGCGCCGAGGCGTTCTCCCGCTACTACGACGAGGACGGCTCGCTGCGCGACGCGTTCAAGAGCCCAGACGACATCGCCTCGGAATACAACAGGGACGTGGGCTTCTACGAGAAGTCGCTGTTGGACAAAACGTACATTGAGCATTACGACTACCGCCGCACGCCCATCGCCGACTGGGACGGTCCTCAGCGGCGCGGCAGTGCGGAAGACGAGTGAATCACCGGGAGAAAGGAGGGGAGTCAGGGGGAGTTCGCGTCACATTCATTGCAAAGGAGGGTCAATGAAAGACAACGCAGGGGAGCGCACGTCCGTGCACGCTCCACATCGAGTGAAAGCGCTGGTGGTGCTGGTCACGGTTGCTGTGGTCATGGCGTTTGCAGCCTGGGGATGCAGCCCGAAGGCAAGCGACGGGGCCACATCCGCCGACACGAGCACGAAAACCGAGAGCGCCGACAAAGCGACCGGCGCGAAGGCCGGCGACGGCACCGACGAGCTGTCCGCGTTCAGCGGCTTCCCGACGGAGGGCCGCTTCGTCGACAACGTGGCCGCGCTGCCCGGCTTCTACAAGAACGCCGAGAAGAACGAAGCGAACGCGAAGGCCGAAACGCCGCGTCGCTACACCGACCGCAACGGCAACCTCGTGCAGCCGGTTCCCACGGATGAGCTGGGGTGGAACAACACGTACCTCGACGCCGACAACCGCGGGTGCACCTCGTGCCACACGCTGGAGAACGCGCTGATGAGCCTGCCCACGTACCATCGCCTGATCTTCTTCGGATATCCCACCGAGCAGAGCTATCAGAACTGCATCGCGTGTCACTCCGACTCGTACTCGGGTCACAAGCTGGCCGACGCCATCCACACGCTGCACATGAACAGCACCATGTTCGTGAACGACGACGAGGGCACCTGCCAGTCGTGCCACTACATCAACCCCGATACCGGCGTGTTCGACCGCTGGGACGAGGTGAAGTACAACCTGTACAAGGGCATCACCGACGTGCCGTCCGACGAGCTGAAGGCCTCGATCACGTACGACCAGACCACGCTCACGCCGGCCGAGAACCGCATCTTCAAAACCGTCAAGGACGAGCCGAGCGAATGGCTCACCGACGACACCAAGGTGGACACGTCCATCTACGAGAACTGGGTCATCTCCATCGACGGCGACTGCGAGAACCCCGTCGAGATGACGCTGCCCGAGCTTGAGCAGCAGTTCGGCACCGTGAAGCAAATCATGAAGATGGACTGCACCATCAACGGCGTGGGCCAGGCCACCATCATGCAGAACGAGGTGGAAGGCATCCCGTTCAAGGCCATCATCGACTACGCGAAGCCGAAGGCGGGCGCCAACGTGGTGAGCCCCATCGGCAGCGACGGGTACGACTACGCGCAGATGGGCATCGACTGGCTGCTGGAGAACGACGCCCTCATCGTGACGAAGATGGACGGCGAGCTGCTGGCTCCCTCGCAGGGCTACCCCTGCATGATCTGGGTGTACAAGACGTCCGGCGGCAACTTCACGAAGCGCATTTCCAACCTCACGTTCATGACGCTGCCCGAGGACAAGATCGACGCGCAGCTGTACGTGGGCCAGTTCACTGACGACCGCACGGGCGAGATCTACTCCAAGCCCAACAGCGGCATCCTGAACTATCCCACCGGCATCGTGCTGTCGGACGAAGAGGCGAAGACCGTGCACCTCGAGGGCTATGCCGACGCGTGGGACGAGCCCATCAAGAAGATGGAATTCTCCTTCGACCACGGCGCGACCTGGACGGTTGTCGATACGCCTGACAATAACGCGGATTTCTGGACGTATTGGCGGATGGACTTCACGCCGCCCGCGCCCGGCGCGTATCTGCTGGACATCCGCACTACGAGCGTGACGCCCGAGGGCGCCGACCGGGTGTGCCAGTACGACACCCAGTTCATGTTCACGGTAGAGTAGGGGGTACGATGATGAAAACAACGACGCAGTACGGTCGTGCCACGCTCTCTGCCCTCGCCGGATTCACTATGGTGGCGTCCATGGCCGCCACGCCGGTGGTGGCGTTGGCGGGCGAGCCTGCCGCCGATGGCGCGGCGGCTGCCGGCGGTACCGAGGCGTCCTCGCAGGGCACTGCGGTGGAAAGCTCGCAGGTCATGCCGGCCAACGTGGAGGGCACGTTCGCGTACGACCAGACCACGCTCACGTCCAACGACGTGATCAAGACGTTCTTCCAGCGCGTGTCGCAGGCCATCTGCGGCGCGACGGTGCCCCTCGTGGCCGACAATCCGCTGGGATGGCAGCTGTCCGTGACGGGCGACGTGGAGTCGGCGTTCACGGCTTCGGTGGGCGACCTTGCGAACGAGGAATCGGTCAACAAGGTGATGACCTGCACCTGCGGCGGCAACCCTGCGGGCGGGCGCGCCATCATCACCGCGGATGTGAAGGGCATTCCCGTGGAGCACCTGCTGTCGCGCGCCGGCGTGTCGGCGGAAGCGAACGCCGTGACGTTCGTGTCGTCCGACGGGACGCAGCAGACGTTTCCACTGGGATACGTGGTGGGGCGCCATGCGGTGCTCAGCTACGAGATCAACGACGAGGACCTGTCGGCCTCGGTCGGCGGCAACAACCAGCTGTGGATGACGAAGACGCCGGCCAACTACTTCGTGCGCGACGTCGTGGAGATCGTGGTGTCCACCGAGGCGGAGGCGCCCGAGGCGCCCGGCGTTGCCGACGAGCACCCCAACAGCCCGAATGCGGGCGTGCTTGCGGGGACGCAGGACTAGGAGGCGCGCCATGATCTCGCGCATGCAGGTTGACGTGGGCAAGCCCGTGACGTTCAGCGGCTACGCCGAAGACTACGGCAAGCAGATCGTGTCGGTGCAGTTCTCGCTGGACAGCGGGGCGCATTGGACCACGTACGACGTGTCCGATTCGGCGTCCGAGCTGTGGGTGCACTGGACGTTCTCGTACACGCCGCACGAGCCGGGGTTCTATCGCCTGCTCGTGCGTTCGGTGAACGGCGAGGGTGCGGCAAGCCCCCTCGCCGACGTGGCCGAATTCACGGCTGCCTAGCGTTTTGAAGACGGCCCGGGGCGTGTTCCCGGGCCGTCTGCTTTTGACCTTAAACCATGGGTTAACCCCTCATTTACCATAAATCCTTGCTGCGCTGCTACGGGGGGGGGGTATACTGTATTTATGAGCGAGCTGCTTTTTGATATGGTGACCGAATCCGAGATCCCGGCAGGGCTTGCCCGGGTGCGATACGCGGCGGACGCCATCGAGCCGCTGTACGCGAACGACGAATTCTTCGCCTTGCTCGGATACCGTCGCGACGGCGCGGACCGGTTCTATCCCCTCGACATTGTGCAATCGCGCGGGTGGCGCGCGTTCTGCGACGGCCTGCACGAACACGTCGGCGCCGGCGAGCGCGATTTCGAGATCGAAGTGAACCAGGAGACGGCCACGGGCGCTTTGCTGTGGACGCTGGCGCGCTGCCGCTACGATGCCGAACGCGCAACGGTGACGTGCCTCGTGCTCGACGTGAGTTCGTGGGTTGCCACGTCCGAGCGCCTGCGCATGAGCGAGGACGCGTTTCGCATTGCCGCCCAGATGAGCGGCAAGAACATCGCCACGTACGACCTGGCCACCCGCAGCCTCACCATGCAGGGCGCTGTGCAGGGGTGCCTGACGGCGCCGGCGTGCATACTCAACGTGCCCGACAGCCTTCTGGCCGACGGCATGGTGGCGCCCGAGCATATGGACAGCATGATGCAGCTGTATCGCGATATGCAGGCGGGCGTGCCGCGCGGGTCGACGATGCTGCGCATGAGGGACTACGACACGCGGTGCCTCCGCTGGTTTCAGGTGGACTACTCGCTCGTGTTCGACAGCGAGAACCGGCCGGTGTACGCCGTCGTCGCGTTCGGGGACACCACCGAGCAGCACGAGCGCGAACTCGAGCAGAAGGTGCGCGCCGAGCGCGATGCGCTCACCGGCGTGTTGAATCGCGCCACGTTCGAGGGTGCCTGCGAGCGGCTTATCGAGCATGCGGAATCCGACCATCATCACGCGCTCATCATGGCCGACCTCGACCGCTTCAAGATGACGAACGACCAGTACGGCCACGTCATGGGCGACCGCGTCATCATGGAATCGGTAGCGGGCATGACAAGCGCCGTGCGCGACGACGACCTCATCGGCCGCGTGGGCGGCGACGAGTTCATGGTGTGTTTGCGCGGCATCTCGTCGCGTGCGGTGGTGGAGGCTATCGCGCAGCGCATGTGCGTTGCCGTGCGCGAGGCCACCGACGCCGACGCCGATCAGCACGGGCCCGTGTCCATCAGCCTGGGCATTGCGATGTATCCCGACGACGGCGCCACGTACGAGGAGCTGTACCGCAACGCCGACAAGGCCATGTATCGCGCCAAGCGCCTCGGCGGCGGTTCGTACGCGTTCTTCTCCGAGGACGCGGCCGCGTCCTCGAGCGCGCGCGGGAGCGGGGTTGGCGCATAGCTGCACTCCCTGCGGCTATGCGCCAACCCCGGATACCCTGCTTTTCGCGCTCGCTACTCCCAGCCCGGCTTCCCCACGCCGCCCTGCTCGATGGTGTCGAGCAGCCCCTGCCGGTCGAACACGCCCACCTTGCGGTAGATATTGCTCACGTGGTGCTTCGCCGTGCCCTGCGCGATGGACAGCTCGTCGCAGATGTAGCGCACCGTGCGCCCGCGGGCCAGCAGCACGAGCACCTCGGCCTCGCGGTTCGTCAGGCGGCACATCTGCGCGATGGCGGCGCACTTCTGCTCGAGGCTCGCGTCCACGGCCTCGGCGCGCGATGTGGCGTACAGCTTCTGCACGTCGGTTTGCGTGAAGAACAGCATGCCCACCAGCACGAGCGCCAGCACCCCGACAAGGAACACCTCCGAGCGCACGGCCTCGGACCAGGCTGCGGACTGCAGCAGGTTGTCGGCCGCGAACGACCCGATGAGCGTGCCCGTGCGCGCGCAGAGGATGACCAGGCCGAACGACAGCGCCACGGGGATGCGCCCGCGAAACGCCACGTCGGTGGACACGAGCATCATGAACATATCGAGGCAGTACACGCCCATGATGACGAGTCCCGCGCCCAGGAATTTGATCGACGAGGGCAGCAGCAGAAGCAGGATGAGCCCGGCCACCATGGCCGGGATGACGGGGCGGTACAGCGCGATGGGCTCCGCCGATGAGGGCGCCACCACCATGGACAGCGTGATGGCGGCAAGCGCGCCGCCGGCCAGCAGCAACGTCTTCGCCATGAAGCTGTCGTCGCCCGCGCCGAACGTGTTCACCATGCCCTGCGACGCGCCGTACACCACGCTGATCACGAGAATGCACGCGAAGATGCGCCCGACGGGGATGCTGCGCACGTCGAGCGGCAGCACCGAGGGCTCGCGACGCGGCTCGCGCTTGCACGCCACGAGCACGACGGCCGACACGATGGGCAGCGCCGCGGTGAAAGCCACGGCCGCCGGGCCGGGCAGCGCGTAGGCGATGAAGAACAGCACGAACGCGAACGTGTACGACACGTACAGGTGACGTCCCACGCGGCCGGTGGCCAGCGCGCTCCACAGTTCGCCCCACATGATGAGCAACAGCGCGTTGCCCAGCGACAGCGACACGGTGCCGGCGAGAAACCATGCGAACCCGAGCGCGCCCGAGCCGAAGACGAGGGTGACGGGCAGGGCCACCGTGCCGACGGCGGTGAGGCCGCCCGCGGCGACGAAGCAGGCCGGGTGCGCGAGGAAGGGCGACAGCCGCCGCGACAGCGCCACCACCACGAGGTAGCCCACGGTGGTCAGCACGAGCACCCACAGCGTGGTGTTGCCCGCGAAGGGGTAGCGGTCGGTGGTGGGCAGCAGCACGTCGGTGCACATGCTGATCATCCACCAGGCTTGCCAGAATCCCAGCCCCAGTAAGCGCCAGCCGGAAAAGCTTGCGCGCTCGTCGCCTCGCTTCGTGTGCATCGGTGGTCCTCCCCATTCCGCATCCCTCGTTGCGTGTCTTCAAACCTAACAAACCCGGTCAGCGAGCGCAAGCGGGAAGCCGGGTAACCGGTATGGGCCACAGTGGCCCATGTTGGGGTTTCCGGCGAACATGGGCCACTTCGTTGGATGCGCCGCCGCGCTTGATCGGGCACGATGCGGGCAGAGCGAAGCGAGGGACTTCGCATGAGGGTTTCGCATGAACGGTATCAGGTTCATCACGACGAACGGAGGGGTTATGAACGAATTCACGAAGAGCGGGTTGTCCCGCCGCGCATTCCTCGGCTTGGGTGCGACGGCTGCGGTGGCGGCGGGCGCGGGCCTGGCGGGATGCTCGCCGGCCGCAAGCGCAAGCGGCGACGCGAAGGCCGACGTCGGCAGCGCCGCTGCCTCGGGCGACGCGCAGTACGCCTGGGAGGTGGCGCCCGAGCCCATCACCGACATCAAGCAGACGGTGGACACCGACATCCTCGTCATCGGCGCGGGCTTGGCCGGGTGCGCGTGCGCCGCGGCGGCGGCCGAGAAGGGCGGCAAGGTGACCGTCGTCGAGAAAACGTCCAGTTGGAACGGCCGCGGCGGCGGCTTCGGCGCCATCAACTCGCACTACATGGACGAGCTGGGCATCAAGGTGGACAAGGTGAACGCCAAGCAGCACTGGATTGCCCAGTGCGCCAGCCGCGCGAACGAGGACATGATCGTCAAGTTCTTCAACAACTCTGAAGAAGCCTCGAACTGGCTGCTGGCGAAGGCCGAGGCCATCGGCGGCTCGGCTATGGTGGGCGCGTTCTACAGCCACGACGACGTGTACGCCGAGCAGCCGGGCTACCACATGCTCATCCTGCCCGAGGATGCGGGCCTCACCTCGACGGGTTTCGCGGGCGCCGAGCTGTGCTACAACGACGCCGTGAAGGACGGTGCCGAATTCGTGTTCGATTCTCCCGCCGTGCAGCTGGTGAAGGACGGCAGCAAGGTGACCGGGTGCATCTGCGAGGGCAAGGACGGCTACGTGCAGTACAACGCCGCGAAAGGCGTGGTGCTGTGCACGGGCGACATCGGCGGCGACGCCGACATGTGCAAGGCGTACGCTCCCGTGTGCGCCGAGTACGGTCAGCCGCGCAGCCAGTACACGCCCGTCGGCGCGAACACGGGCGACGGCCATAAGATGGGCATGTGGGCCGGCGCGCAGCTGCAGGACCTGCCGCTGCCCACGATGATGCACCCGCAAGCGTTCTGCTGGTTCCACGGGCCGTTCCTGTTCGTCAACGACAACGGCGAGCGCTTCATGTGCGAGGACACGTGGGTGCAGGGCAAGTCGCTGGCCATCAACCGCCAGCCGAACGGCGAGGCGTGGTCCATCTTCGACGCGAACTGGCAGACCGATCTCGTGAACGGCCTGCCCTACGGCGGCGGCATGTTCTGGGATTCGTTCCGCCCCTACGGCAGCGACGTCTCGCTTGCGCCCGCGTACTTCGAGACGCAGATTCCCGAGTACATCAAGCAGGGCATCGCCTACGAGGCCGACACGCTCGAAGACCTCGCGAAGCAGATCGGCTGCGACGCCGCCACGTTCAAGGCAACCGTCGAGCGCTACAACGGCATGTGCGAGGCGGGCGAGGACACCGATTACTACAAGAAGCCCGTGTTCCTGACGCCGGTGAAGGAAGGCCCGTTCTACGCGCTCAAGGTGGGACCCGCCCTGCTCACCGTGGTGGGCGGTCTGCGCACGAACGTCGACTTCCAGTGCCTCGACGCCGAGGGCGCGCCCATCGACGGCCTGTACGCGCTGGGCAACGTGCAGGGCGACATCACCGCGGTGGACTATCCCATCAACGTTGCCGGCAACTGCCACGGCCGCTGCATCACCTACGGCTACCTGCTGGGCCACGAGCTGGCCGAAGCGTAGGGCCGCCGCGGCACGGCGCGCGACATCGCGCGCCGTGCCGAGTGCCGCAACCGAGTACCCATCCCGAGCCCTGCGCCCCCTCCCTCCCGGCGCAGGGCTTTCCCCGTATGTGGCAAGTTTTTTCGCGATTGCGGGGTTTCGGCAGCATTTTCTTCCCGATTTCGACGCAGCGGCACTGAGCGCCGCGCAAAACACCAGGTCGCGATATTTCGCCGGGCGGTATTCCCCCGCAATTCCCCGCAATCGCGAAAAAACTTGCCATTCGAGGGCCACCCAGCGATCTTGCCACCAGGGATCCAGCACCCAGCGATCCTGCGGAATGTTTCACGTGAAACATTTGTTCTTGCCGCGCGCCACGCTTCGCCCTCTTTATGCAGATCGCGCGCAACGTCGAGGTTTCCCGTTGACTTCTGGGGAAGTGCCCGTATACAATGCAAAGGTTCGCTTTCGAAAGCCCCGTGCATGCAGTGAGAGGCGGAAGCGCAAACAAGGGAGTCCAGACCTGAAGTTGCGCGTCGGCGTAGGAACCCGGCATCCGATTGACCTGCACTTTTGAAACCGATCATTCGCCGCATCGCGGTCGGCCCGGCATCGTTCGAGCCGCCAACAGGCGACGGAGACCCGCCCCGCACGGCGGGGTAGGACAAGATTTTTGGAGGAAGATAAGTGAAGACGTATTACGCGAAGCCCAACGAAGTTGAGCGCGAATGGGTCTTGATCGACGCTGAGGACCAGGTTCTCGGTCGCGTCGCTGCCAAGGCCGCTCAGATTCTCAAGGGCAAGCACAAGCCGACGTACACGCCGCATGTCGACACCGGTGACTTCGTTGTCATCATCAACGCGGACAAAATCCGCGTGACGGGCAACAAGGCTCAGGCGAAGAGCTACTACCGCCACAGCGGTTTCCCCGGCGGGCTGAAGTCCGAGACCTTCGAAGAGGCCATGGCGAAGCATCCGGAGCGCGTCATCGAGCATGCCGTCAAGGGCATGCTGCCGAAGAACACGCTCGGTCGCGCCATGGGCAAGAAGCTCAAGGTGTACACCGGTGCGGAGCATCCGCACATGGCTCAGCAGCCGCGCGAGATCAAGATGGAGGGTTAACCCATGGCAGGTGAAGCTTTGTACTATGGCACCGGCCGTCGCAAGAACGCTGTCGCTCGCGTGCGCCTCGTTCCCGGCACCGGCAAGGTTACGATCAACGGTCGCGAAGCGCTGGCCTACTTCGGCCGCGAAGCGCTCGTGAACTACGCGCTGACCCCGTTCAAGGTCACGGACACGACGGATCACTTCGACGTCATCGCCACGCTCAACGGCGGCGGCATCTCGGGTCAGGCCGGCGCTCTGCGTCACGGCATCTCCCGCGCGCTGCTGGCTGCCGGCGACTATCGCGGCGAGCTCAAGAAGGCCGGCTACCTCACGCGTGACTCCCGTATGGTGGAGCGCAAGAAGTACGGTCTGAAGAAGGCCCGCAAGCGTCCGCAGTTCTCGAAGCGCTAGGATCGCATTCGCGAACAGCACGTTTTCTGCAAAGCCCGTCTCCTCGGAGGCGGGCTTTTTTGCGCCCTGGCGAGGGGGTTGCTTCCGGTAGTTACTTTGAAGTGCGTTATTGCATCACCCGTTTTTCCTGTGGATACTAGGACTAAAGGAGCGCTTCAAAAGGAAGCGATGCTATTGGATTTGCCAGCTCGGTGATCCTCCGCCTTCTCTATAATCAAGCACGCTGTCCGTCGGATCGCTCGTTTAGGGAAGTAGGTCGTATGCTCGAGAAAATGGATGATTTAACCTCATGCTCGTTATCGTATGTCGCTTCGATATTGGGAGGTAAATGGAAGCCCTTTATCGTGTGGTACCTGAGCATGGCTTCCGGCAAGAGAGCGCGCTATAGCGAGCTGAGAAAAAGCATTCCGTATGACATCTCGCACAAGATGTTCAGCCAGCACCTCAGCGAGCTTGAACAGGTGGGCATTATCGAACGCATCGTGGTGGAGGTCAAGCCGCTGCGCGTCGATTACCTGCTTACGCGCAAGGGCGTCAGCTTCGCGAACGTCCTCTATTTCATACGCGACTGGGGCGCCGCGTACGGAGGGTTCTCCGCGGAAACGCTGCTGCGCACGAAGGGCACGATGGGCGATGGCGTGCTGGTGTACGACACGGCAAGCGATGACCCTCATGAAGGGGCCGGTGAGCGCATCATCTGGCAATTCGATCCCACGGCGTTCACCGTGCGCGGCAGCACGTGCGAAGGCGATTGCGCGCAGGACGAATAACGAGCGAGCAAACGCCGCATCCGTTTCGTGCGCCCTTCATCAGGTTGCCGTCTCACTTCCAGGTAAGAAAGGCACTTTTAAGTGCATTCTTGCACCCTTCTCCGCTCGTCAAGAGAATACGAGGTAGGAACCGCATCTCGAAGTGACCTGCGGTGCAAGGACTGGGGCACGTTTTGGAAAGGGTGATCGGCATGATTTCGAGAATCAACTTGCTCAAACGCAAAGAGGGTCTGACCGAGGAAGAATTCGCTGCGTATCTGACGCACGAGCATGCGGCGCTTCTGGGCACGATGCCGCTTCTGAAGGGCTGCGATACCAACGTGGTGGTGGACAACGAGCAGCGTTCGCCGTTCGACCGCGGCTCGACGGAAATCGACGGCTACACCGAGATGTACTTCGACAGCTACGGCGATATGGTGCGCGGTATGGCTGCCCTCGAAGATGCGCTCGCGGCGGATTACGCGCAGTTTGCCTCGTCCGACATTCCGGCGCTCGTGGCGGTGAAGAAGGTGGACACGCCGGTTCCCGCTTTCCTGGAAGACGTGAAGCTGATCAAGCGCATGTCGTTCCTTGGTCGCAAGGACGGCGTGAGCGCGGCGACGTTCCAGGACGAGTGGTGGCAGATGCATTCTGCGTTGGTTAAAACTATGACGGGTTACGCTGGCTACAATCAGAACCTGGTCATCGACCGCATCGTACAGGGGGAATCGGTGCCGTTCGAAGAGCTGCCCATCGAAGGCGTGGTGGAGTTCTGGTTCGAGAACATGAAGGCGTTCGACGAGTGCTACGGCACGCCGGCCTTCAAGCGCACGGGCGCGCATGGGGCGGAGTTCATCGACAATATCACAACCTATCTCGTGGAGTCGCAGCCCATCGCGATGACGCAGGCCTAGTCGATCCTCAGAGTGGCGCGCTTATCTTGAGCGCGCCACTCTACTGGGGGTTTCGAACATGATCGTCTCGGGCTTTTCAGGAGAGGGGATATCACATGGCGACAACTGCAAAGAAAAAGACTTCGTTGGCACGGGCCGTGTTCTCGGGGAGTCTTGGGAATATGCTGGAGTGGTTCGACTACGGATTGTACGGGTACTTCGCCGTCATCATTTCCAGGGATTTCTTCGTATCCGACGATCCCATCGTGGGACTCTTGCTGAGTTTCCTGGTCTTCGGAACGGGCTTTCTCGTCCGTCCCATCGGCGGCATTTTGATTGGCGCGTATGCCGACAAGCACGGAAGAATCAAAGCGCTCACCCTCACCATCATGTGCATGGGAATTTGCACCATGTGCATGGGATTGTTGCCCACGTACTCGCAGGTGGGCATCGCGGCACCTATCCTGTTGACGGTGCTGCGTCTGCTGCAAGGTTTGGCGACGGGCGGAGAATTCGGCTCTTCCCTCACGTTCATCGCGGAGTATGGAACGCCGAACAACCGCGCCTTCCTGGTGAGCTGGCAGCCCTTCAGCGTGGGGTGCGGTCTGCTGGTGGGCTCTGCGGCGGGGTTGCTCATCACCACGGTGCTGCCTGAGGCGGCGCTGTACGATTGGGGATGGCGCATACCCTTTATCTGCGGAATCCTGATTGCGATTTACGGCGTCCACATGCGCAAGAACGTTCCCGACTCGCCCGAGTTCCTCAAAATGAAAGAGGAGACGAACGAGGCGGAAGAGCCGCATACGCCGGTGAAGGATCTGTTCCTGCTCTACAAGAAGCCTATCCTGACGGTGATGGGGCTGCTGGTTGGCTCGAGCGCAACCTACTACCTGCTCATAACGTACATGCCAACCTACATTTCGCAGTTCATGCACACGTCGCTATCGAGCGCCTTCGTGGTGAACACGTCGGTCATCGCGATCAACCTGCTTTTGTGTCCCATCGTGGGCAAGCTCATCGACAAGGTGGGAAGGCGGAAGTGCCTCATCATTGGCTGCCTCGGGTTCCTCATCTTGTCCTATCCGGTGTTCGCGCTGCTGATCCAGCAAACCGATGCCGTGGTGATGATTGCTTTGCTGGGAGTGCTCATCGTGTTCCAGACGATTCTCGCGGTTGCCATCGCGGTTGTTTCGGCTGAGGTCTTTCCCACCAAGCTTCGCAACAGCGGCATCGGCTTTTCCTACAACCTTGCCGCGGCGATCTTCGGCGGTTTGGCGCCGCTTGCTGCAACGGCGCTCATCGCAGCCACGGGGAATCAGCTGTCCATCACGTACTTGATTTTGGGCTCTATCCTCATCACGTTCTTGACCACGGTGTTCCTTTTGAAGGGATTCTACGCCAAGGGCAAGTAAGGGAGCTATCCGGTGCGGGGAGCGCGGGAGGGCGTCACCTTCCGAGCTCCCCGTCCTTCGAGATGTCGGTCAGGTGGGAGTGGGGACGAGAGGGGCGGCATGGGGAGTCTCTTTCGCATGATGAGATGCGTGGCCACCTTCTGGTTGGGCGTCAGCTATATCGCGAACGCGTTTCTGAAGGTGCCGCTCATCGACGATCTAAACGTGGTGCTGATGGCGGCGGTTGTCGTGCTGAGCCTGGTGGCATCGACGGGTTCGTCGCGGATGATCGGGGCCGTGCTGCTTTCGCTCGGCATCACCGTGCTGGTGTATGCGCACGCGCCCCTCGACGTGTGGAAGCAGGCATTGCAGGAGAATGCGTATCTCATCGTCATGTTCATCATGATTCCGCTGCTGGGGATTCCGGTTCAGCACGGGGGATACAGCGACTCGTTGCGCGAGGTGTTCGTCCGGTACGCGCACACCAACACGCGCTACTATGCGGTGGTGAGCGGCATGGCGGCCTTGATCGGCGTGCTGTTGAGCATTGCGGCGGTTCCGCTGACGTACGAGGTGTCTCGAGCGAGCGGCCGCAGTGAGAACAAGAAGCTTTTGAGTACGGCTCTCAGCAGGGGGTTCACAACCTGCATGATATGGGCGCCGACATCGGCGACCATTGCATTGGTGGTTCAGGTGACGGGCGTCGACTGGGTGGCCTTCTTTCCCTTCGCCCTCGCGTGTGCGGTTGTTGCCGAAGCGGTGGGAGTCCTCATGGCCGACAAGCGTCCTTCGCAGGTGGTGGACGAGCCAGTGGGGGAGTTCGATCTGCGAAAGGGCATGGAGCTCTGCGTGTTCGGCTTTCTGCTGATCGCTTTGGTCATGGTTGTTTCTCGGTTCGGCGGGCTCTCGATCATGCTGGTTGTTGCCATGGCGTCGCTCGTGTGCCCCGTCGTATGGATGACGCTCATCGGGCGATTTCCCACCTACGTGCGGGAGTTCAGGGACGAGTACGTCAAGAAGAAGCTTCCTCAGGTGAAGAACCAAATCGTGCTGTTCGCCGGGGCGGGGCTGTTTGCGCAGAGCATCGGGTATTCCCATGGGGGCGATGCCCTGGCCGGGGTTCTCTTGCAGCTCGCCGGGCAAAACGTGGTGGTGCTCACCGTTGTCATCGTTGGCATCACGCTTGCCACTTCGGCCGTTGGCGTGCACCCCATAGTGGTGATTGCCGTGGTGGGCGGGGCGTTGAGCGCCGCGGAGTGCGGCGTGACGCCCATCTACTTGGCGCTTGTGTTCTCGATCAGCTGGGCGATGGGCAACGCGCTGTGCCCTGCGTCCGCGAACGTCATAGCCGTTGCCGACATGGTGGGGCAATCGCCCGTCAAGGTTGGCTTGCGGTGGAACGGGCCCTACGTGCTGGTGGCGACAACCGTGTTGGTTGCGGGGCTCACCTTCGCGCGCATGGCTGGACTGTTTTAGGTGCGTTGGCCAGGGGGTATCGCTTACTTTTTAGTGCCCTGGTGACTTTAAAGTGCGTTATTGAGGCCGGTTTGGAATACCCATAGTATGCGGTTTGAAAGGTTCGCGAACCGCAGGGGATCGTCGAAGCGCGTTGCTCGTTCGAACGCTCGATTCAGGGAGGATGGTCGTCATGATCAGCAGATGCGGATTGATGCAGAAAAAAGAAGGCATGGACATGGAGGAGTTCAAGGATTACTGGCTGAACGTCCATGGGCTCATCGCAAGCACGATGGCGAATTTGCGCCAGTACGATCAGCATGTCGTGGTTGAAAACGAGCATCGCTCTGCTTGTGCTCAGGGCCCGGTGATGATCGACGGATACTCCGAGCTGCAATTCGACAGCTACGGCGACATGGTCGAGGGCGTGGCGTCGCTGCATGGTGAGGGAGCGAACGACGTTCCGATGTTCGCCAACCCTCACTGCCCGATTCTCGTGTTGACCAAGCGCACCGTCATGAAGATTCCCGCGTACTTGCAGGGGAAGAAGCTCATACAGTGCGTGTCGTTTCTGGGTCGCGCTGACGGCGTGAGCTCCGAGCGCTTCGCCAAGGAGTGGTGGAACATCCACGACCACCTCGTGCACACCATTCCCGGATGCGTGGGCTGCAACCAGAACCTCGTCATCGACCGCATCGACGGCGGCGTCTCCGTTTCATACGACGAACTGCCGGTTGAGGGCATGGTGGAGCTGTGGTTTGAAACGCCCGAGGCGCTCGACGAGTTCTATGCGTCGCCGGAGTTCGCACGCGCGTCCGTGCACCGCGCGGAGTTCGTTGGGGCGATCAATACCTACCTGACCGAAACCTACCCGGTTGCCCTGCCTTCCGCTTAAGGGTCGAGCATCTGTTCGCGCACGACACAACGTTTAGTACCGAAGCAAGAGGAAAAGGATTGAAGATATGAGAGCGTATGAGAAGTTGCTCGAGCCGATTACCGTCGGCACGCATCAATGGCGAAACCGCATGGTCAAGGCGCCGTCGTCCGCGATGTCGTGGGACCCGGGCCAGTTCTGCAATGACCGCATCATCGGCCTGTACGACGCGATTTCCAAGGGCGGTGCGTCGGCCATCATCTTGGGAGGCATGATCTGCGACGATCCCGCCACCCTGATCGACGATGCCGACGGCGGCGTCTACACCGTGGAAACCTACCCGCTCGGCGGCCTGTACGACGACAAGTTCATCCCTGGTCTTTCCCGGTTGGCCGATGCCGTGCATGACAACGGGTGCGAGCTCATCGCGCAGATTTTCCAGAACGGTGCCGCCATCAAAACCAAGGGCGGGGCATGGTGCTCGTCGACGCTGAGCGCCGAGGAGCTGCCGAGCCCCGAGCCGTACTGCAACCCTACGCGCGGCCTGTCGCTCGAGGAGATCGCGGCGTTCAAAGAGCGCTATTTCGCCGCCGCGGAGCGCGCCAAGAAGGCCGGGCTCGACGGTATCGAGGTGCACGCGGCAAACGGTTACTTCCTGCTGAGCTTCGCGTCTCGCGTGTGGAACCATCGCGACGATCAGTACGGCTGCCAGTCCATCGAGAACCGCACGCGCCTTGCATGCGAGATCATCCGTGGCGTGAAGGAGCGCTGCGGCGAGGACTTCATCGTGGGCGTGCGCACGAACGGCCAGGAATTCGGCCATCCGGACGCCATCACCATCGAGGAGGGCGTCGAAATTGCGCAGAGCTACGATGCCGCCGGTGCCGACTACATTAGCGTGACAGGGTACGGCTACGGTCCCGTTCCCATGCAGTTCGCGGTTGATTACTGGATGTATCCCTCGCCCGACGAGGATATGAAGCAGTACCTCGATCGCCTCGACGGCGAGGGCCTGGTGGTTCCGCCCGCCGCCGCCATCAAGCAGGCGGTATCGGCTCCCGTGTTCGGCGTCGGGTTCGCCACGCCCGAGAAGGCCGAAGCCGCGCTTGAGAAGGGCGCTATCGACCTGGCCATGTTCGCTCGTGGTTTGTGGGCCGACCCCGACATGCCCAACAAGCTTGCCGAAGGGCGCCCGCAGGATATCCGCCGCTGCAACCATTGCGCGACGTGCGACGAGCTGCACATGAACGCGACGCCCCATCGCCGTTGCCGCGTGAACCCCGCGTTTTTGCAGGAGAAGGACATGGCCGTCGTGCCCGCTGAGACCAAGAAGAAGGTGCTGGTGGTGGGTGCCGGCGCGGCAGGGCTCGAAGCGGCGCGCGTGGCGGCGGAGCGCGGTCATGAGGTAACGCTGTGCGAGAAAGAATCGGTACTGGCCCTTGAGCTCAACCTGGCAACCATGGTGAAGGGCACCGTGTGCGAGAACGTGCCCGCGCTCATCGACTGGCTGACGTCCCAGGCTAAGAAGACGCCGGGCCTCACCATCAAGACGAAGACCACCGTGACGCCCGACTTCGTGCGTGCCATGAAGCCCGATGCCGTCATCGTTGCAACCGGCGGCGTGTACGGCGTGCCTGAGGTGCCCGGCATCGACCTAGGCATTGTTTCCACGGTTCCGCAGCTGACGCGTCTGGCCGAGAAGCCGCTCAAGCTGTTCGGCGCGAACGCCATCAACAAGCTTTCGCAAATCGCCCTGCCGGGCATCGGCAAGAACTGCGTCGTGCTGGGCGCGCAAATCGAGGGCGTGCAGGGGGCCATCTTCCTGCGCAAGCGCGGCAAGAACGTCACCGTGCTGGAAGACCTACCCACGATGGGCGAGGGAATGCCGCCACGGTACAAAAGCAGGTCGCTCGCGTGGTTGCGCAACCACGACGTGGAGATGATCACGGGCGTGGAGTACCGCAGCATCGACAAACGCGGCATCACCTACGTCAAGGACGGCGAGGAGCGCTACCTCAAGGCTGACAGCATCCTCGTGTTCAAGTCGCCCGGATCGGGTTTGAGCCTGTACGACCAGCTCAAAGACCTTGCTCCTGAGGTGTACGCCATCGGTGCCTGCCAGGGGCCGGGCTCGACGCTCATGGTGGACGCGGTGGGGCAGGGCAGGGCCGTAGCGGTGCAGCTGTAATCGCGAGACAAGGGAGAGGAGGGTCGGATGACGCACTACGAAACGCTTTTGTCTCCGATTGAGATAACGCCGAAGTTCGTGTTGAAGAACCGCATGATCAAAGCTCCGCAGTCGTCGTGGCGGTGGAATGCCGATTGCACCGCCGACGGCAGCGACGCCATTGCCATGTACGAGAACATGGCCGAAGGGGGCGTGGCGGCCATCGACGTTGCGGCTCTGCTGTGGGAACCCGCGGGCGGCATCTATCTGGGTGCCTACGATGACAAGTTCATACCGGGCATGCTCGAGCTCAACGAGGCCGTTCACAAGCACGGGTGCCTCACCATCGGGCAGCTGCACCACATTGGTCCTTCTGCCGGCGAGACGCCGGACGGGCTCCCTCCTATCTCGTCGTCGACGCTGACCGCCGACGAGATGCCGGTTCCGGAGCCGTGGTGCCATGCGCCGCGCGGCCTGACCATCGACGAGATACACGAGAAGCAGCGCCTGCAAATCGAAGCGGCTGTGCGGTTGCAGAAGGGAGGGTTCGATGCCGTGGAGGTGCACGTGGCGCACGGATACTTCCTCAACAGCTTCGTGAGCCCCCTGTGGAACAAGCGCGACGACGAGTACGGCTGTCAGAACGTCGAGAACCGCACGCGTATCGTACGCGAGATCATCGAGGGCATCCGCGAGGCGTGCGGCCCCGACTTCGTCATCGGCTGCCGTCTCAACGGGCGCGAGTTCCACCCGACGAAGCAGGGCATCACGGCCGAGCAAGCCGCCGAGAACGCTCGCGCCTTCGTCGAGGCCGGCGCGCAGTACATCAGCATCGCGGGATACGGATACGGTCCGACGCCGTTTCGCTACTGCCCCGACTACTTCCCCTATCCGGACCCCGACCCGTTCATGGATCCCTATATGGACGAGTACCGCGGAGTGGGTTTGTGGACGGCTGTCGCCCGTCAGATCAAAGATGCGGTGGACGTGCCGGTTATCACGGCGGGCCGCATGGACGAGGAGCTGGCGGAGCACGTGCTCGAGGCCGGCGATGCCGACATCGTCGCGTTGGGCCGCACGCTGTGGGCCGATCCCTGGTTCGCGCGGAAGGTGGAAGAGGGTCGCATCGACGAAATCGTGCGTTGCACGCGCTGTGCAAGCTGCGAGGATCCAGTGACGCAGCCGCGCATCTGCCGCGTGAACCCCACCTTGGGTCAGGAGCGGCAGCTTGCGGCGAAGCCAACTGAGCGCGCGAAGCGCATCATGGTGGTGGGAGGCGGTCCTGCGGGCATGGAGTGCGCCTGCACGCTTGCCGAGCGGGGGCATGATGTGACGCTGTACGAGAAGTCCGGCGCGCTGGGAGGCCGTGTCAAGCTGGCGGCCATGATCAAGAGCGGCGGATGCGAGGAGGTCATGCACATATTCGACCACCTTACCGCCGCGGTTGACGCATCCTCCGTCAAGGTGAGGCTCAAGTGCGAGGTGGACGAGCGGCTCATCCGCCAGGAGGCTCCCGACGCGGTGGTGGTGGCCACGTCCTCGCCGTATTACATTCCCGACATCCCCGGCATCAACCGGAAGAACGTCTTCACCATTCCGATGATGTCGAAGCTTGCGCAGGTGCCCCTCAAGATGTTCGGACCCGACAAGCTGGCATCCATGAGCGAGAAGTTCTTCCCCGTGGGAAAGAAGATTGTCATTTGGGGCGCCGGGGCCGAAGGCGCGCAGTGCGCCGAGTTCATGCGCAAGCGCGGCAAAGACATCGTGCTCGTGGCCGAAGACGAGGACGTGGGGGGTCTGATTCCCGTCAAGTACAAGGAGCGAATTTCGCCGTGGTTCGATCGCAAGGGCGTTTGCGTGGTGCGCAACGCGACGGTGGCCGAATTCGGCAAGCAGGGGGCGCTTCTGAGGTTTGCGAACGGTGACGAGGAGCTGGTGGCGTGCGATTCCATGATGGTCATGCTGCCCGAGTGCCGCGATGCGACGTTCTTTGAGATGGCATCGTCGCTTGTTCCCGAGGTGTACGAGATCGGTTCGACGCTTGGCGGCGAGAACGCGTTTCTCAAGCATGCGTTCGCCGACGGCCGGCGCGTGGGCTGTCTTCTGTAGGGGCATCATCCCGTGTCCCGGCGCGTTGACGTACGCGACGCGATGGGGCACGGAGTGCATGAATAAGCAGGATCATATTTCGAAGGTCAACAAGGAGGTAGAGTATGTCAGTTAAAACGTATCGCCGCGGGGTCATTCTGATCTGCGCGGCCCTGTGCGGCGCGCTGACAGCGTCATTGAATATCTGGAGTATCTTCCAGAAGCCCCTGATGGAAGCTTACGGCTTTTCACCTCAGTCGGTGTCGTTCGCCTACACCATCGTCATCGCCATGATCGGCCTGAGCGGTCCCATCGGCGGATGGCTGCAGCGCAAGGCGCCTGCGCATATCATCATGACCGTTGCCGGCATCGGTTTCGGCCTGGGCTGGTTCTTGACGGGCTTCGCCAGCAGCATCCCGGTGCTCTACGTGACGTTTGGCATATTGGTGGGCGTGTGCGACGGCATTTGCTACAACCTCGCCCTCGCCATCGCAACGCGGTGGTATCCCGACAAGCGCGGCTTCGCCAATGGCGTGGCCCTGGCTATCATGGCCATCTATCCGCTGTTCACGGCTCCGATGGGCAACATGATCATCGAGAACTTCAACGTGAGCATCGCCTTCAACATCGTGGGCGTGTTCTGCATCGTCGGCTTCATCGTCCTCTCCCGCTTCCTCAAGATGCCTGCGGCCGATTTCCAGCCCGAAGGCTGGACTCCGCCGGCTGACAGCGACGTGAAGCGCGTGAAGAACTACACGTCCGGCGAGATGTTGAAGACCCCGTTCTTCTGGACGCTGCTGCTGTTCTTCGGCACCGTTGCCTGCACCGGCTGCGTGATGCTGTCCACGGTATCGCTGGTGGGGCAGGTTCAAGCCGGCATGGATGCCGCGATGGGCGCGCTGATGGTGGGCATCTTCGCCATCGCCAACGGCACGGGCCGCTTGGGGCTCGGTGCCATCTCCGACAAGTTCGGACGTTTCCAGACCATGTTCGTTGCCGTTGCGGTGACGGCGGTCATCCACCTGTTCCTGTTCGCCAATGCAACCAGCACCATGATCTTCATCGTCGAGGCGTGTCTGCTGGGAATCTGCTTCGGCGGCATCATGGCCATCATGCCGTCGGTGTGCGCCGATGCCTACGGTCCCGGCAACGCAGGCCAGAACTACGGCTTCATGTTCATCGGCTACACGCTTGCCTCGTTCATCGGCCCGGTGGTTTCCGCCAACGCGCTTGCCACCACGGGCAGCTACAGCTCTGCCTTCCCGTTCCTCGGCGCGCTCTGCATCCTCGGCCTTGTGCTGCTGTCGCTGGCGTGGATGTTCTTCAAGAAGATGAAAGCCAAGGACGCCGCGGAAGTGTAACCACGCGTAGTGCCTGGTCGAAGGCTACTTACCACAAGGTTAGTTGGGTACTTTCAAGTACGTTATTGAAGGTGCCCAACCGCTACCGGATACTAAAATTCCCGAACGTTCTAAGGAAAGGGTAAGACATGATTTCCAGGATTAGCTTGCTGAAGTGTCGCGAAGGGGTTTCCGAAGAAGCGTTTCGCGATGGGATGATGGGCGCGGTGCACGACGTGATTGCCGCCATGCCTGAACTGCGTGCAGGTGAGATCAACTTCGTCACCGACCGTCAGCAGCGCTCCCATTTGGGTCGCGGCGCCATCGATATCGACGGGTTCATCGAGATGTTCTTCGACAGCTACGGCGACATGGAGGAGGCGTATCGTCAGTCGGGCGATGCCCTGCTGGCCGCTTTGGAGCCGCTTGTTGAGGAGCCTCTTTCCACGCTGGTTGCCGTGAAGAAGCGGGACACGCTTGTCCCGGCCTACCTCGACGGCAAGGCCATCAAGCGCGTGTCGTTCTGCGATCGCAAGGAGGGTGTCGACGCAGCGACGTTCCATGACGAGTGGTGGTACACCCATTCCCTGCTCGTGAAGTTGATGAGCGGGTACTGCGGGTACAACCAGAACCTCGTCATCGACCGCTTGGTGCAGGGCAAGCCCGTCCACTACGCCGACCTGCCCGTCGAGGGCATGGTGGAGTTCTGGTTCGAGGACATGGACGCCTTCGATGAGTGCTACAGCACGACGGGCTTCAAGCTTCGCGCGAGCGTGCATGCGGCCGAGTTCATCGGCACCGTGACCACGTACTTCGTCCAGGCCGTGCCCGTGGAGTTGAAGAAGTAAACGCAACGTCGGCCGCGCCGTGCCGGGAGGGCGGCGCGGCTGCTGTGTTCGGAAGGAGAGGTGGACATGAAGTCAGAGCGAGGGGCGTTTTTCGATAACGCCGTTGTTTCCGGCCCCGATCAAAAGGCGTTCGAGGAGAAGGTGTACGCCGAGGCGCAGGCCAAGCGTTGGCCGCGCGTTGCCGAGGGCACGGGCAAGTTTGAAGGCCAGGTTGCTATCGTCACCGGTGCCGCAGGCGGTCAGGGCGAGATGGAAGCCAAGATGATCGCACAACAGGGTGCCAAGGTGTACATGGCCGATATCGAAGAAGAGGGGCTGAAGCGTGTCGAAGCCGCCATCGGTGCCGACGGTGGGGAGGCCGTGGCGTTTCCGATGGACGTTGCCGACGAAGACGCGTGGCAGGCGTTGGTCAAGAAAGTGCTCGACGAGAGCGGCCGCCTTGACGTGCTGGTGAACAACGCCGGCATGTGCCAAAACGGCACCGTGCTCACCGAGACGCGCGAATCGCTCACCCGCATCATGGACGTCGATTGCTGGGGCGTATACAACGGCATGCACTACTGTGCGCCCGCCATCATCGAAGCCGGCGGTGGCACCATCGTGAACACCTGTTCCTACCAGGGCACGCATTTCGGCCCGGGAAGCTTCATCGGCTACGCCATGGCGAAGGCCGCCGTCATGGGCATGACGCGCGCCGCCGCCACCGATCTCGGCACCTACGGCATTCGCGTCAACGCCGTGAGCCCGGGCCTCGTGCTTTCCGGCATGACCATGCCGCGCGGTCAGAACCGTGCCGGCCTTGTGGACGCGTCCTCCATGAAGCGCTATGCGCTTCCCGAGGAAATCGCATCGGTGGTGCTGTTCCTCGCGTCCGACGATTCCAGTTTCATCAACGGCGAGTTCATTGCTGCCGACGGCGGTGCCACAACGTATCTGCACCTGGCAACGGCCGACAAAAAATAGCGGTTCGTGCGCCGCGCGGTGCGTGCCTCGCAGGCATCGCGCGGCATCCCATCAGAGAGAAGAGATGTACCATGGCTCGATTTGATAACAAGATCGTGCTGGTGACCGGTGCCGCGAACGGCATCGGACGATGCATGGTAGAGCGGTTTCTTTCGGAGGGCGTCGAAGAGCTGGTGGCGGTGGATATCGAGGTGGACACGCTTGAGCGGGCATTCGGCGACGAGGCCCGCGTGCACACCATCGCGTGCGACATCACCGACTACGATGCCGTTCATCGCATGGTCGATGAGGCGGTGGAGCGGTACGGCCGCATCGATATCCTCATGAACAACGCCGGTATCAGCATCAAGGACGGCGAGAAGTACGGCATGCTCACGTGTCCCAAAGAGGCGTGGGATCGCGTGGTCACCACCAACCTGAACGGGTCGTTCTACGTGGCGCAGGCCGTCGCTCAACGCATGGTTGAGAAGAAGACGAAGGGCGTGATCGTCAACACGTCTTCGAACACCTTCCGCTTCATTCCGAAGTACCTGGGGGCCTATCCTGCCACGAAGGCCGCCATCGCCATATTCACCAAACAATTCGCCAAAGAGCTTGCCGAGTACGGCATTCGCGTCAACGCGTTCGGGCCGGGCACGACGAAGACCCGCATGAGCGAGCCGACGCGCATGAATCCGGAGATGAACGAGCAATTCCTGAACGACATTCCCCTGCATCGCTACGGCGAAGTGCGTGAGGCCGTGGACGCGGCGCTGTTCCTTGCTTCGGAGGAGTCGTCGTTCATGCTGGGAGAGATCATCTTCGAAGACGGCGGGCAGAGTCTTTAAACGTACGAATACCAAGCGATGATCAAGGAGGAGATCATGGAGAAGCAGCGATTCATCGACAAGATAGCGCTCGTTACCGGCGGTGCCAACGGCTTGGGGCGCGGCATGGTGGAGCAGCTGGTGGAAGAGGGCGCGCAGGTTGCCATCTTCGACATCGAGGACGATACCATGGAAGAGGTGTTCGGGGACAACGACCGCGTGTACTGCCTGCACTGCGACGTTCGCGACTACGACCAGGTGCAAGAGGGCGTGCGAAAGGTCATCGACCGCTACGGGCGCATCGACGTGCTCATGAACAACGCCGGCATCTGCCATCGCGAGCCGTTCCTGGAGTGCAGCAAGGAAGGGTGGCTCGACGTGATGGCCACGAACTTGAACGGCGAGTTCTACGTCGGGCAAGCCGTTGCGCGCACGATGGTGGAGCTGGGGGTGCAGGGCGCCATCGTCAACACGAGCTCGAACAGCTCGCGCAAAACCATCGGCGGCATCACCCCGTACTGTCCTTCGAAGGCCGCCGTCAAAATGCTCACGCAGGTGATGGCTCTCGAGCTTGCGAAATACGGCATCCATGTGAACGCCATCGGCCCCGGAACGTCGAAGACGCGCATTGCCGCCGGCACCATCAACGATCCGGAGCGCAGCGCCGCGTTCTTGGCGAAGATGCCGTTCGGCCGCTACGGCGAGATCCGCGAGACGGTTGACGTCGCCCTGTTCCTGGCCTCGGAAGACGCATCGTTCATCACCGGCGAGACCATCTACAACGAAGGCGGATTCAGCCTGACCTAGCACCGGGGGAGGGAAACCATGGCAACACTCGAAGAGTTGGAGAGGCGCATCGAAGCTCAGGAAGACCTGCGGGCCATCGAGCGCTTGCAGGCGACGTATTGGGACACGCTCGACGCGAAGGACTGGGAGGGCTTGCGCGCTTGCCTGGTTGAGGACTTCGTCTTCGTCAACAACACGACGGGCGGGCGCCACGAGGGGCGCGAGGGGATGCTGTCCACGATGCGGGCCAAGTTCGCCGAGGGCGTCACGTCGAGCCATCAGGGCCATCACCATTGGATCGAACTGACGGGCGAGGGAACCGCCGTCTCCCATTGGTCCTTGGAGGACGACCTGTACGATGCGCGCCGCGGCGGCGAGTTCGTGGGACGCGCCCATTACGACAACGCGTACGTGAAGATTGACGGGCGGTGGTACTTCACCGAAATGTCGCTGACATACCTTCGCGGCGAGGCTGACATCAAGAAATGCTCCGAGGACTGCGCCAGCGCGTACCAGGTGTTCATGATGTAGCGGCAGTTTCGCGCTGAGCGGGTTTGGAAAGGAGAGCACTTTGCTGGTACGGTACGGATTGCTCAAGAAGAACGACGGCTTAACCCAGGAATCATTCGCGCATCATTGGCTGCATGTCCATGGGCCCCTTGCCGCGGGTATGAAGAACCTGGAGGTCTACAACCAGAACCTCGTGGTTGACCGCGCGCACCGCCATCCCATCGGGGGCGGTGGCATCGACCTTGACGGGTTCTCCGAGCTTCACTTCGAGACGTATGCGGCCATGCTCGAGGGCGTTCGGTCGCTCGATGCCGAAACGGGAAATGCCTTGCTCGATGACGCGGAGGTTCTGCTGCAGAAACGCCTGTGCGACATCCTCGTGTGCTCGCGCACGGTGGTGCGCGAGGTTCCCCCGTACCTGCGCGGCAGGAACCTCATCCATGGCGTGTGGTTCCTCGGCAGGGCGAGCGGCGTGAGCGCTGCGGAGTTTCAGCGGGCATGGTGCTACGCGCATGCCAGGCTCTCGGAGACGGTCCCCGGTCCTGTGGGCCATCGCCAAAACCTCGTGATCGACCGCTTCGTTGACGGGAAACCCGCCGCTCATGAGCAGCTTCCGTGCGATGGCGTAGCGGAGTTCTTCTTCGAGGACGAAGATGCGCTCCGCTGCTTCTCCGATGCCCCGGAGTTCCGGCGGCTGGCATCTCACGGGGCGGAGTTCATCGGTTCCGTCGACACGTACCTGGTTGAAACCCATCCGGTGGTGGACGGGTCGGCGCTCGGCGGATACTGCTGGTAAATTCGTACGGGCCCCTCTACTCGGAAGCGGGCCCCTTGTTCGGGAGGCACGCGCGTTTGCGCGTGCCTCCCGTTTTCGTCACTCGATGCCCACGAGGTCGATGAGTTCTTGCTTGCTGTGCACGTCGAGCTTGCGGTAGAGCTGCTTCGCGTGCCAGCGCACGGTGTCTTCCGACAGGTACAGCGTCTCGGCGATGTAGCGCTTCGTGCGGCCGCGGCACAGCAGGCGCATGACCTCGACCTCGCGCTCGGACAGCGCGAAGCGCGCGGCCACCGAGGCGAACCGCTCGTCGGGCGAGCTGTCGTGCAGCGCGGTAACGGCCGCGGGCGGCGGCGTGCGGCGGATGACCGCGGCGATGCGCGAGAAGCTGTTGAGCAGCAGCAACAGCACGCACGTCATGACGAAGTAGAACGTGGTGATGGGCATGGACGCGATGAGGTCGGACACGTCCGTGACGCTGAACAGCAGCAACCCCACGGTGAGCGCCAGCTCGTACACGCCGCGGCCGATACCGTACACCACGAGGGGATGCCCTTCGCAATCGCGCACGGTGCGGTACAGCATCATGTACAGCAGGATGGTGACGAAGTTGCGCGCGGCCAGCGTGAGCGACGAGATGACCACGGTGGGCGAGTCGCCGAAGAAGATGCCCACGGTGACGACGAACGCGCATCCCAGCAGCGCGGCGCGCAGACCGCGCTCCTTGTGCTCGTCGTTTTGCGGCACGTTGATCCAGGCCAGCAACAGCAACGGCATGAAGATGCGGAACAGGTGCCCCACGTAGAGCGAGGCGGACTCGTTCGACCAATCGGATATCCCGTTGCGCAGCACGCCGAACACAAGGCCGTAGATGACGATTTCGACGAAGAACCCGGCCGTGCCCGAAAACGGCGGCTTTTCGGATGCGGGTCCCGTCACGTCGTAGGACTTGCGCAGCGCGAGCGCCCCCGGCGCGATGCGCTCGCTGCGGTTCGCCAGCACGAGCGAGCAGAACGGCAGCACGCACAGCACGGCCAGCATGGCGAACGAGGATAGCTCGGACAAGGGCACGAGCGCGAAGCGGATGCACGACGACAGCGAGAACGCTGCCAACGTGTAGTTCACGGCAAGCTCGGTGCGGAAGCGGCAGTACAGGCAGAACCACCGTCCCAGCACCCATGCCGCGCCGGCACCGCTCAGCAGCCCGCCGATCACGATGGTTGCCGCATTCGCCGACCCGGGCACGAACAGCGCGAGCGGCGCGAGGCCCATGGCGCACGTTGCCAGCACCGAGGCGACGCGCAAGGCACGCGGGCCGGCGAGGCGCGGGCGCAGCGACACGATGAGCGCAAGCGCCACGAGCGTGCAGCCGAACCCGAGATGATGAAAGAAGTAGAACTGCTCGCCCACGAGCAGCGGCGCATACACCCACGCGAAAATGAGACTGAGTCCCAGCAGCGGCAGCGCCGCCGTCGAGCCGAATAACGCCGTGCGGATACTCCCCATATCGTCGGACCCCCTCCTGCGATAACAGCTTCCCCGTGCTGCTTCGCCATCATACCCAAAGCGTCCTTCGCCCAACAGCATGATTTCGTGGTGAAACGCAGAACCACACCTTTCGGGTAGCGCTTCCACCCTGTTCATGGAGTGATTTCGCCCTCGTTCCCTGCAAGAATCGAGAACGTCTCAGGGGCAACGGACGCAGGGTGCGGCCGCCGCCTCCGAGCGACAAGGAAGGGTACGAGATAGGAGCAATACCATGAATACCGATCTTTCCCGCAGGAGCTTCCTCAAGGGTGCCGGCCTCGCGATGGCGGGCGCGGCAGGCGTCGCAACCGTTGGCATGGCGGGGTGCTCCACCGCGTCGGCCAGCGAAGAATGGCTGCCGTCGTCATGGACCGACGAAGCCGACCTCATCATCGTGGGTTACGGCGGATGCGGTTCCACGGCGGCCATCGCGGCGGCCGACGCGGGCGTGAGCGCCATCGTGTTGGAGAAGTCGGCCGAGCGCGACGGCGGCTCGACAGGCTGCTCGGGCGGCCATATCCACACGTGCGCGGAAGTCGACGTCGACGAGTGGTGGACGACGTTCAACCACGGGGCGTTCGGCACCGTGCGCAACGAGGAGGATATGAAGGAGTTCTTGCAGAAGACGCAGCAGCTGCCTGCATGGTGCGAACAGTACGGCATCAACATCGACTGGGTGGACGAGAGCAACGACGGCCATAAGCGTCCGAAGGAGTATCAGGGCGGTTACGTTTCGGGCCGCGACGGCATCGTGGGCATGTACCTGTTCGAGGAACTCGACGAGGTGGCGGAAGACTACGGCGTGGACGTGCGCCTGAGCAATCGCGCCACGCGCCTCATTCAGAACCCGCACACGAAGGAAATCTGCGGCGTGGTGGCCGAAGGGCCCGACGGGCAGGAACTCACGTACAAGGCGAACAAGGCCGTGCTGCTGTGCTGCGGCGGCTACGAGAACAACCCGTGGATTCAGTACAACTACAACAACCCCGGCGTGCGCGTGTTCGGATGGGGCACGCCGAACAACGAGGGCGACGGCTTCGCGATGGCGCAGAGCGTGGGCGCTGACCTGTGGCACATGCACGGCCTTGAGTGGGCGGCCCTGTGCTACAAGCTGCCCTCCGAAGAGGCCAACTGCTCCATCAGCACCGATGCCACCGACGGCATCACGCCGTACAACTACCTCATCGTGGACTACAACGGCAAGCGCTTCATGAAGGAAGACCGCACCGGCGCTCACGATATGGAGCATCAGTTCGGCCTCGACTTCGACGCGAAGGCCTGCGACTACCGTCACCTGCCGTTCTTCCTCGTGTTCGACCAGGAATTCTTCGACGCGAAGCCGCTGTGGGACGGGTCGGGCCGTGCGGGCATCATCAACACGTACGCCGGCGTGTACAACTACCACCATCCCGAAGAGCCGTGGCTCGAGTGGGGCAGCAACGAGGCGGCCATCGAGAAGGGCTGGATCTTCAAGGGCGACACGCTTGAGGAGCTTGCGGCCAACATCAAGGCCGAGCGCCCCTGCCGCACGGCTGACGAGGCCATCGACGGCATCGACGGCGCGGCGCTTGCGGCCACGGTGGCGCAGTACAACGAGTACGCCGCAGCGGGCGACGACCCCGAGTTCAGCCGCGACGCCAAGCACATGCTGCCGTTGGGCGACGGTCCGTACTACGCCACCGAACTGGGCTTTTCCAGCATCAACACGCAGGGCGGCCCCGTGCGCAACCAGAATTGCCAAACCATGTCGCCGGCGTACGAGCCCATTCCGCGCCTGTACAACTGCGGCGAGTTCGGCTCCTTCAACGGCTTCGTGTACTGCCTGGGCAACATCTTCGAGGCGCTCTCGTCCGGCATGATTGCCGCGCAGCACGCCATGACGCTGGAGCCGTGGGACGCGAACTAGCCCATTCACCTCGCATTACCCGAACTCCCTTGCAAGCGGCTCCCGCTCCCTCCCTCCCCGGGAGCCGCTTGGCAAGGCGAGTGATGAAGAAAGGATAGACCGATGATTGCAACGAAGTTCTCCCCGATGCGGAAGGCGTGCGCGTTCGCGTGCGCCGCGCTCGTGGCGGTGGCGCTCGTGGGCTGCTCGGGCGACCCGACGGCTTCCGACGATCAGGCTGAGGCTGTCGGCGGCGACGCGGCTCAGACGACTCAGCAGGAGCCGCAGGCCGACAAGCCCGCGAAGCAGGACAAGGATGCGGACGCGCTCGAGCAGGGGATGACCTGCAAGTACATCTCCTCGTACTTCAAGACGTTCGGCGAAGCGCTCGAACAGGCGAACCAAAACGGCGGCGGCACCGTCACGCTGCTGTCCGACGCCCCGCTGTCGGCGGACGGCTCGGTTCCGAAGGTGGGCTTCCGCACCACCATCACGGTGAAGAGCGACGGCGACACGCCGTTCTCCATCGTGCGCGGCGATGCCGATACCGGCCCGATGCTGCAGATCACCGACGGGTTCGTGACGTTGAAGAACGTGGTGCTGGACGGCACGAGCGCGGCGGCCCTCGAGAGCCCGCTTGTGCTCGTGTCCGACCTGGGACGCCTGACGCTCGATGAGGGCGCGGTGCTGACCGGCGGCAACGCCGCAAGCGGCGCGAGCGCCGTGTACGTGGTGGGCGCGAGCGCGTATCTCACGCTTGAGGCGGGCAGCGAGGTTTCGCAGTGCATCGCCGCGGGTGACGCGGCGGCCATCGTGAGCGAGGGCGGCGTGATTGCGAACAACGGCGCCACGTTCTCGGGCAACGCGGGCGGCGCGAACCCGAACTTCCTCGAGACGGCCGACGGCACGTTCGAGGGCACCGAGATCGCGGCCTCGTAACAACGGAAGAAGGAACCCATGAAGAAACGACTTTGCACCTTCGCTGCGGTGACGATGGCAATCAGCCTGCTTGCCGGCGTCGGCGCGCTGAGCATGGCGGGCTGCGCTCCGCAGCAATCCGAAGGACCCACCGCCGAGGCGAGCGAGCAGGCGGGGCTCGCGTTCACGTGGACGGCCGACGCCGACTGTTCCACCTGCCACACGGTGGAGGGCGACTCGCTCACGAACACCGCCTGCGAGATTTCCGCGAGTCACGGCACTCTGGCCTGCGTCTCCTGCCACACCGACGAGGCGGGGCTGCAAACGGTGCACGGCGATGTGGATATGAACGACTACAAGGCGCCGAAGAAGCTCAAGAAAACCGAGGTGTCGAAGGAGGCCTGCCTGTCGTGCCACGACCTGAGCGACGCGGCGGCGGCAACGGCCGACCTTACGGTGCTCACCGACGACAACGGTACCACGGTGAACCCCCACGAAATGCCCGGCAACGACGAGCACGCGAAGTTGACCTGCGCGAAGTGCCACACCATGCACGAGGAGGGCACCCCGCAAGACACGGCGACGCAGGTGTGCGCTTCGTGCCACCACGCCGGCGTCTACGAGTGCTATACCTGCCACTAAGCTTCGGCCAACCCGTATGCCCGCTCCGTTCTCCCTGGTTTTGACCGGGGAGGGCGGGGCGGCAACGATGGTATACTGCAAGGCTATGGAAGGGAATCAGGGGAAACATACGCTCGGCAAAGCCGACGTCGTGTCGTTGACGGGCATGGCGCTGTTCTGGTTCTCGGTGCACGTGTCCCCGTACTACCCCTTCTCCCTGTCGCCCCTGTTCGACGGTGCCAACGTGGGCGCCGTTTCGGCGCAGCATCTCGTCTACTCGCTCATGCTGGTGCTGTTCTTGGTCGTGATCATCGCCTTGCGGGGCCGCATGGAGCGGCTCGACGGCCATCTGCCCGTCATCCGCGGCATTGCGGGCGCGGCGGGGTTGGCGGGAAGCGCCATGCTGTTCTGCTCGCCGCTGTTCGGTACCTTCTCCGAAGGGGCAAGCGGCGTTGCGATTTCGCTCGTGGCGCTGTACGTGGCCGTGTTCTCGGTGAGCTGGCTCGCGCAGGCCAGCGCGCAGTGCGTCGCGCGTTCGGTGATGTTCGTCTGCGTGTCGTATTGCCTGTTCAGCTTGGCCTGGAGCCTGCTGCTGATCGTCGGGAACGGCGCGCTCGCCCTGTTCTCGTGCGTCTGCCCGGCGCTGTCGGCGCTCTGCCTCGCCCGCAGCCCTCGCCGCGCCTACCGCGAGCCTGCGTCCTTCCGCATCTCGTCGCTCAAGGTTCTGCCGTGGGGCGTTCTCGCGCTGTGCGCCGTGTTCATCTACTTCGGCGTCATCGCGGTGCGCGCGTTCACCATCATGGGGACGGGCGTGTCGAGCGCGGGAAGCCTCGGCCTCATGCCGCAGCTGGTGACGGCGTTTGCCGGTCTTGCGATAACGGGTTTCCTGGCGGTGCTGTTCGCGCGCAAAGGCATGACGTTCTCGAACGTGGTGACGGCGATTGCGGCTCTCACGCTCGTGTACATGGGGGCGCTGCTGATGGTGACGCTGGGCGACCCTGCGGGCGACGGGGTGCTGGTGAGCAAGCGCATCCTCGTGGCTGCCGAGCACGGAGTGGAAGTGCTGTTCGCGGCAACGCTCGTATACGAGGCGGCGCGGCGCAGGCTGTCGGCACCGCTCGTGTTCGGGCTGTTCGGCGTGTTCGTGCTGGCCGTGCCTCAGTTCATCGCGCTGGACGTGATGTATCGCAGCGGCGTGCTGGGCTTGCTGGCCGAGCTTCCGCTGGTGACGCCGGTGGCGGCGACGGGCGCGTTCGTCGCCGCGGCGGTGGGCATCGGCGTGCTGGTGTCGTTCTCGCGGCGCATGGCAACGCAGGTGGAAGCTCAGGGCGACAACTGGCAGGAGAACCTGTGTCGTCAGGCTACCGCCGCGTTCGACGTCACGCAGCGCGAACTGGACGTGGTGGTGTACACGTACCGCGGCTACTCGGCGAAGAAGATCGCCGAGGCGCTGATCGTGTCCGAGTCGACGGTGAAGGCGCACCTCTCGCACGTGTACCGCAAGCTGGGCATCCATTCCAAGCAAGACCTCATCGCGCTCATCGACGGATACCGCGCGCAATAAGGCGGTACGCTTTCGCGCTTCGCGGCGCTGACCTGGGAGTTGTACGTTTCGTATACCTCCGCTCCTCGCATTTCAACCTCATTTGTACGTTTCGGAGGATGCGCGCGCACCCCGCTTTGCCGGATGCTCGGGCTGCCGAGGCGAAGCGTGCTCCCCGCGGGGCACTCGCCGGTATCCCTCGGCGGCAAACACGCCCCCGAGCGGGGCTTGGGAGGAAGCGAGAGGTGTATGAGCGAGAAGAGGATGGGGATGGCCCCGGAAGGCATGTCGCGCCGTGCGTTCCTGCGCACGGGAGGTTTGGCAGCGGGCGGTTTGGGCATGATGGCGGCGCTCGGAGGCTGCGCGCCGCAGGGTTCGGCCCGCGCGAGCGACAACGAGGCGAGCGTCGCGCAAGGAACGCCGCGCACCATCGACGAGCTGCCCATTCCGGAAGCGGCGGCGCCCGACACCACCGCGTACGACTGCGACGTGCTGGTGATCGGCGGCGGGTTCGCAGGGCTCAACGCGGCGATGGCGGCGAAGGAGGCGGGCGCGAGCGTGGTGCTGGTTGACAAGGGCTGCCCGGGGTACTCGGGTCTGTCGCCGTGGCCGAGCTCGCACCGGTGGTTCGACCCCGCCATGGGCGACGATGCCGATGCGTTCAAGAAAAGCATCATGATCGGCTCCGAATACGTGAGCAACCAGGACTGGTACCAGATGTGGATCGACCATTCCAAGGAGGCGTACGAGCGCCTGGCGGGGTGGGGCCTCATGGATCGCTTCGACCGCTGCGTCGATACCGAGTACTGGGACGACCTGGACTTCCAGGGGTATCACGAGGCGTTCGCCGACAAGGATCGCCATGCGCGGTGGCTGCCGCTGCTCAAGCAGCACGACATCGACGTGGTGAGCTACACGATGGTGGTGGACGTGGCGCGCGACGACGAGCGGGTAACGGGCGCCGTGGGCTTCCACGTGCCCAGCGGCACGGTGATCACCTTCAACGCGAAGTCCGTGGTCATGGCGATGGGCGGCGGCTGCTACAAGCCCACCGGCTATCCCGTGGGCGGCGATACGTTCGACGGCGAGTACATCGCCTACAACCTGGGCCTTCCCATCGTGGGCAAAGAATACGACGACTTTCACGTCACCGCGTCGTACGCCTCGGGCGATTCCTTCGTCACCAACTCGTGGGACTGGCTTGAGAACATCTGGCTGTGCGGCGGCGACATCACGGCCGACACGGCGGTCAGCTACGCCCAGACGAAGGAAAAGACCATGGTGATGGGGCGCGTGACCAACACCATCAACGGCCTCGCCGCCAACGACGGCTCCAACATCGAAGACCAGGCGGCGGCCGATATCGGGCGGCGAGGCGGCAGCCTGAGCGGCAAGGACGACGATATCCGCATCGGGAAGATGATGAGCCCGAAGCCGAAGGGCGATTGCTACGGCGCCGCCGTGGGCATGTGCTCGCATTTCTCGTCGGGCGTGTGGTGCGGCTTCGACGATCTCGAGGGCTTCACGGGCATTCCCGGCTTGTGGGTGGCGGGCGACGGCATCAACGGCTGCGCCGTGACGGGGTCCGCGTACCCGGTGGGCGTGGGCTTCACGTCGAACTTCACGTCCATCCAGGGCGATGTCGCGGGGAAGGCCGCCGCTGCCTATGCCGCCGGGGCCGCCGAGGCCGCGGTGTCGCAGGAGACGATTGACGCTGTGAAAGCCGAGGTGGAAGCGCCGCTTGCCGTGGAGAAGGGCTTCAGCCCCGACTGGGCGCGCGACCAGCTGCACGCCATCATGGCGCCGTGGTGGGTGCTCATCTCGAAGTCCGAGGAATCGCTGAGCGCCGCGCTCGTGCAGGTGCAGCAGATGCGCGACAAGGTGCTTCCGAAGCTGCAGGCCACGAACCCGCATCAGCAGCGCCTGTGCCTGGAGATGAAGCACAAGGTGTTGTCGGCCGAGATGAAGCTGCGCGCCAGCTTGGAGCGCAAGGAAAGCCGTGGGACGAACTACCGCGCCGATTACCCGTATCGCAACGACGAGGAGTACCTGTGCTACCTCGCCATCACGAAGGACGACGACGGCGCGATGACCGTGGACAAGATTCCCGTGAAGGACGAGTGGACCGGCGACCGCTCCGAGGAGTACGCAACGCGCTACGGCGTGCGGTTCCCCGGCGAGGCCAAGGCGAAGGGCCTGCCCGAAGAAGAGTCGTCCGGCAGCTGGAAGAAATAGGGAGGGATTTGAGATGAGCGTGATTCGCTACGATTTGAACAACTGCATCGGGTGCCGAAACTGCGTCACCGTGTGCCCGATGGACGTGTTTCGCTTCGACGAGAACGAGATGAAGTCGGTGATCGCGTATCCCGAGAACTGCCAAAGCTGCGGCCAGTGCTTCATGGGCTGCAAGGGGCGCTCGCTCGAGATGTCGTTCTACCAGGCGTCGTACGCCCTGGCCGCCGCCCGCGCCGCGGTTTCCGACGGCGCCACGCCCGCGGCCGTCAAGGAGGCGACGTTGGCGCAGCCCGCAAAGTCGGCGGAGGAGGCGGCCGCGTCCGCCGAGAGCTCCGGCTCGTCGGGTTGGAGCGGCTCGAAGTAGGCTCGACCGGTGCAGCAGCTTCCGCCGGCGGGGTGCCGGGTGCCGGCGGAAGCTGCGGAGGGAGGGCTATGCCGCGCCGCCCAGCACGGTGCCGATGGTGTAGCCCATGAGGCAGTTGCGCGTGTGGCTCAGGCAGTTGAGGTTGTGCGGGTACGTGTTGAAGAACATGCCGCCCGAAGTGAGCCCGGCGGCGAACAGGCCGTCGATGGGCTGGCGGTCTTTGTCGAGCACGCGGCATTCGGTGTCCACGAGCAGGCCGCCCGCCGTGCACAGACCGTCGGCGAACTCCTTGGTGGCGTAGTACGGCGGGGTGTCGATGGTCATCATCATCTCGCCGGGGAAGTTGAAATCCTCGTCCTTGCCCGCCGCCGCCATCTCGTTCCAGCGCTCGATGGTGGCCGCGAAGTCTTCGGCGGGCACCTCCATGAGCTTCGCCAGCTCTTCGAGGGTGTCGGCCTTGAGCGCCTTCTCGCTCATGGCCGCAGCGGTCCAGACCTCCTTCGGGCCGTAGCACGACGAGCTGGGCGTCCATATCTTGTCGATCTTCTCGCCTATGGCGCTGTCCACCACGTAGAAGTCGTACGTGCCCGGCTGCGCCTGGATGGCCAGGGCGAGGTGCCCGTAGGGCTCGTATTCCGGCGTGAAGCGCTTACCCAGCTTGTTCACGCGCAGGTACGGCATGAGCTGCTCGGGGTCCAGCATGATGGCGTGCGGGAACTCGTCCTCGGCGGCTCCCACGGCAAGCCCCATCTGGTGCCCGTCGCCCGTGTTGCCGAAAGCGCCCGTGAGCCAGCTGCCCGGCACGCCGCGCGGCCGGCAGCGTTCCTTGAGCATCTGCTGGTTGAACTCGTAGCCGCCGGTTGCGAGCACCACGCCCTTGGCGCAGTTGTACTGCTCGTAGCCCGCATCGCTCTTCACGATGACGCCCGTCACCTTGCCGGCGTCGTCGGTGACCAGTTGGCAGGCCGGGCAGCTGTAGCGAATCTCGACGCCGGCCGCCTCCAGGATGCCGGCCAGGATGCCCGCCAGCTCGCCGGGAGGGTAGGGCAGGTTGAGCGAGGTGTTCCACGAGCGCGACAGCGCGGTCTTGTCCCATTCGTCGCGGAAGTCGGGGAAGTCGCCCGCGGCGAACGTGAGCGGGTAGTCGTCGAGGTTCTGGTTGTCGAAGTGGCTGATGTACCAGTCCACGGCTTCGCCGTTCTTCTCGAGCCAGTGGCGGTACAGCTCCATGTCGCCCTGGAACGCGCAGTCTACCATAGCGTCGCTGATCCAGGCGTCGGTGTCGTAGGTCATGCCCCAATGCTCGTGCAGCTTGGAGTTCGTGCCGCCGATGGTGGCCGAGTTGTAGTTGCCGGTGGTCTGCTTTTCCACGGCGACGGTGGTGAGTCCCTGCTCGGCGCAGGCGAGGGCGGCGGCGTCGCCTGCGGGGCCGAGGCCGCACACCACCACGTCCACGTCGTGGGTGGCCACGATGTCGCTCGCGGCGATGGGCTCGGCCACGAAGGCGATCTTGCCCTCGCCGGCGGCGCCCACTTCCACTTCCTCGACGACGGGCCAGACGGCCTGCGACGGGTTGGTGGTTTGCATGGCGCCGGCGGGCGCGGCCGATGACGCGGAGCTGCCGGATACGGATGCTGCGGACGCGGACGCTTCGCCGTTCGCGGCGTTTTGCGGCGCGCAGCCCGTGAGGCCTGCGAAGGCGGCCAAGCCGGCGGTTGCCGCGGCCCCCGTCAGAAACGAGCGGCGGCTGAGGCGGTTGGACGTGGCATGTTCTGATTCGTGCATGGTTCCTCCCTTGTTCGGTGTGGCGCCGCACGGTTGTGCGTTCAACCCCTCGGTGCGGCTTCCCTGGACGAAAGCATGGCCGACGGGCGGGTCATCCGCATCTGACGAAACGGTAGATATTTGCGTTTTCCCAGGTGGGGAGGTTTCATGCTCGGGGACGCTGCCGTCGAAGATGCGGTAGGATGAAGCGCGAAGGAAGTGACGAGCAGACGGTGGGGAGGGGTTCGGGGATGCGAGCGGGCAACGTGCGGGTGGTGGTGGGCTCGGCGCTCTTGTGGGCGTGGGGGTTCTTGTGCTTCTTGAGCCCCGCGCTGTTTCCGGAGCGCAGCGGCGTGGAGGCCAGCATCGGGCTGGAGTACGGGTTCTTCGCCTCGCAGGCTTCGGTGGTGGTGTGCGCGTGTCTGGTTATGCTGGCGTCGCGGTGGCGGCGCTTCATCGTGCGGCGCGGGGCGTTCTTCGTCGCGGCGCTGCTGGTGGCGCTCACCACGCTCGTGCTGGCGTGGGCAGTGCGCGCGAGCGCCCTGGGCGCGATCGTGGCGTGCGGCGTCGTCGACGGCGGCGCGGTGATGCTGTTGGGCGTGGCGTGGGGCGCGCGCTACTCGCTGGGGTCGCGCCGCATGCGCTCGCTCGTGGTGCTGTCGTTTCTGGTGGCGTACTTGCTGTACCTCGTGGTGGCGCACGTGTCGGGGCCGGCGTCCGTTGCGGTCGTCTGCCTGCTGCCGCTTGCCTCGTGGGCGCTGTGGCGCAGCGATGCGGCCGCGCGCCACGAGCTGTCGTCCGAGGTGTTTCCCGTGCGCGCGGGCGGCGACGAGGGCGCAGCGCCCGGCGAGCTGATGGCCGGCCTGTGGGAGGCTCGCGTGCTGCCGTGGCGCGCCATGAGCGTGCTCGTTGCCGCCACCTTCGTGGGCAACCTCATGGCCTCGACGGTGATGGGCGGCTCGTACGCGTCGGTGGACAGCCTGTTCTTCGGCGGCATCCTCGTGTGCGCCTGCATCGCGACGATGGCGCTCGTGCCGCTCACCGCACGCCGCGGGGCGCTTTCCGTGGACGGCGTGTACCGCATCACCGTCACGTTCACGGCGGTGGGGCTCGTGGGCGTCATGGTGTTCGGGGCGGCGGCCATCCCGGTGGGCGGGGCGCTCGTGCAGGGCAGCGCGTTTTTCCTGCAGGTGCTCGTGTTCCTCGTGGTCACGCAGAGCACGCAGGAGTCGGGGCTTTCGCCGCTGCTGTCGTTCAGCGTGGGCCAGGCGCTCATCTCGGGCGTGGTGTTTGCGGGCAACGTGGTGGGCAAGCAGGTGTACGCCCTGTTCGGATCGGGCGAATTCGTGCTGGACGTCATGTGCGGCCTGGGGCTGCTGGCGCTGTTCTTCATGCTGGTGGGCCGCGCCGGCGCGCCGCACGAGGCCGCCGAGCCCGCGCCGGAGCGCGCTGTTGCCGACGCTCCCGCACTGGCCGACCCGGAGGCCGTCGTGCTCGAGCGCGCCGCGCGGTTTTCGCAGAGCCACGGCCTGACGAAGCGCGAGGCCGAGGTGCTCGGCTACCTCGCGCGCGGCCGCACGCTGCCCTACATCGCCGACGCGCTGTTCGTCACCACCGGCACGGTGAAAACCCACACCACCCACATCTACCGCAAGCTCGCCGTGAACTCCCGCCAAGAGCTCCTCGACCAGTTGGACGCGTTCGAGTAGGGGACAGCGCCCCGTCGTTGCTTGACCGGTGCGTGCTTTCTGCATATACTGTAATACGTGTAATACAGAAAGGAGGCGCCATGGAATCGGTGGTGACGGTACGGCTGAATGGCGATATGAAAGATCGGGCGACCGCGATCATGCAGCGCGAAGGCTACACGCCGTCTTCGGCCGTCAGGCGTTTGTTCGAGTACACGGTCAAGCACGATGGGCTCCCGTTCGTCAAAAACGAGAAGCCCGACGAAGATGAGCTGCGTCGCCGCATCGAGGCTTTCGATCGCGTGCACACGAAACGCCCGCTTGCCATGACCGACGAAGAGCTGCGGGAGGCGCGCTTGAAGGATCGCTATGGACTTGATGCTTGATGCCAACGTCGTGCTCGACCACATTGGCAGGCGCGAGCCGTTTTACGAACTGTCGCGGCGCGTATGCTTGCTGGGGGTGGTACAGGAAGCAACCACCTATATCAGCGTGAACATGCTGACCGATATCTACTATCTGCTGCGCAAGGATTACGGCAGCGAGGCCGCGCAGGACATGATCGAGCAGAACCTGTCGTTTCTGCAGATCGTGGGAGTGTCGCCGGAAGACGCGCAGCGCGCGCTCGCCTTGCGATGGGCCGATTTCGAGGACTGCCTCGTAGCCCAGTGCGCGGCGAAGGTGAAAGCGGACTACATCGTCACGCGCAACGTCAAGGACTTCAAGGCGTCGCCCGTCGAGGCCGTCACGCCCGAGCAGCTGTTCGACCGGCTCGAAGCGCAGGGCTTCGTATACGAAGAGGTGTGCTGGTAGCATGCGCGAACGCGCCGGAGCCGTGGGAGGGAAGATGGCTCCGGCGCGTTCTGGAGAAATGTCGCGCGAGCGTTATGCTGAGGCGGTTACGGTGTTGACGCGGTTGGCTTCGGGCATCATGGCGCTTGTGATGTCGAGGTCGGCGATTTCCTTCTCGGCGTCGCCGCCGGCGGCGTTGATTCCGGCGATGCGGCCGAACGTCAGGCAGCGGCCGTGGTTCGTGCCGGGGCAGATGGTGGGGTAGTCGTTCGAGAAGTACTCGCCGCCGGCGGCGCCGCACACGTACAGGCCTTCGATGGGGTTGTTCTCCTCGTCGAGGATGTGGCACGCGGTGTCCTGACGCAGGCCGCCCGACGCGGCGAGCAGCGTGGACACGAGCTGCCCGGCGAAGTACGGCGGCGTGTCGATGGGCCATAGGATTTCGGGGCGCTTGCCGAAGTCGTCATCGTTGCCCTTCGCGGCCAACTCGTTGTAGCGGGCCACTGTGGCCTTGAGGCCGGCCGCGTCGATGCCCGCCTTCTCGGCCAGCTCGTCAAGCGTGTCGGCCTGGAACAGGAGGCCCTGGTCGATCTTCGCCTGGCGCAGCTTCAGCTCCACGTCCATGTCAAACGGCACGCCGAAGCGGCGGTACTGCTGGTCGGACGAGATGCCGCCCGAGATGCCGTCGTTGCACGACTGGGCGAACGACTCGAGCGAGTTCGCGTCGTAGATGGTGAACGCCTTGCCCTCGGGCTGGTAGGACTTCACGCACGACTTCGACTGCGTGTTCACGTCCTCGTTCATGAAGCGCTCGCCGTTCTTGTTCACGTGCAGGAAGTTGTAGCTCTGCGCGCCGGACTCGAGGTGGATGGTGGCGCAGTGGGGCTCGGAGGGCTGCATGGCCCCGCCGATCCACATGGCCTGCTTGTGCAGGTCGCCGGTGGAGATGCCGAAGGGGATGTACAGGCGGCTGTCGGCATGCCAGGTGAACGGCTGGTAGCGCGTGCGCATCTCGTCGTCGTCCAGGTAGTCGCCCGTGGCCACGATGACGGACTTCGCGTTGATCTGCTGGTAGCTGCCCTCGTCGCCCACGATGGCGCCCGTCACGGGGCCGTCGCCGTCGCGCAGCAGGCGGGCGCACGGCGTTTCGTAGCGGTACTCCACGCCCAGCTTCTCGCCCTGTTCGATGACCGCGGGGATGAGCACGGCCATGCCGAGGCCCTTCGACACGCCGTCGAGGTACACGAAGTCGGTGGTGTCATCGTAGAAGAAGTGCGTGATGGGCTCCTCGGTGTAGTCGGGTCCCTTGTAGTAGCCCGCCCACAGCGTGGGCTGCAGGCCGGAGTCGGCCACGAGGTCGACGAGCCAGTCCATGCACGCGCCCGACTTCTTGGCGAACTGCCACAGCAGCGGTTCCTTCACGCGGCCCGTGGCCCACTCGGTGAGGCGGCGGACGATGTGCGCGTAATCGGCCTCTTTGAACCAGCCCTCTTCGACGTACTGCTTCACGATCTTCGAGCCGTAGGCCGTGATGTGGCCGCCGCGGCCCGAGTACGTGGTGCACTTCTCGATGCACAGCGTTTTCGCGCCGGCCTGCGCCGCGGCCACCGATGCGATGGCGCCGGCGAAGCCGCAGCCCACCACCAGCACGTCCACGTCCTCGGTGCCGGTGATCTGATCGGCGGGGATGTCGGCCGGCGGCGTCATGAACGTCCATTCGACGGCCGCGTTCGCGCCGAGCGGGTTGTTGGCGAGCGAGGCGGAATCGGCCGCGCCGCCCGCGCTTGCCGCGGATGCCGTGTCGGTTCCCTTGCCTGCGGCGGCACCGGCTTGCCCGCTCGGCGCGCAGCCGGCAAGCCCGGCGCCCGCGGCGCCGAGGCCCGCAAGGCCCGCCCCGATGAGGAACTGTCGGCGGGACACTCCCGATGCGGCGTTCATGGTGCGTTCCTTCTTCATGATGAAACTCCCTTCCTCCCTGATGCGTTTCCCTGATGTCTTGCGTTTCCCTCGATCGGCGGCGGCCGGCGGCCCCGTCCGATCTCATGGCGCTGACCATACGAAACGCCGACGCAGCGGGCTATCCCCCTTGCGCGGTAAATGTGCCGAACCTCACATCTACCCCCGGATGGGGTAGGCGCAGGAGGCGCTCGCTCGTCCGACGCGCCCGCGCGCTGTGCTACGATGCTCGCACGGCAATACGCAGCGCGGGGAGGGGCGATGGAGACCGGTTCGAGGGGGCGGCAGGGCGAGCGCGAACAGGGGCACGGGCCCGAGGCGGCCGTGCCGCCGCGCACGCTGACGGGGTGGCAGGAGCGTCACGGCATGCTGGCGTCGTTTCGCCGCGAGATGCGCGCCCATCCGCGCCTGTCGGTGGGCTTCGGCCTGTTCTGGACGTGGGTGTGGCTCGTCTTCCAAACGACGTTCTTCAACCCGCCGTTTCTGGCGTCGCTCGATTTCCCCCTGCCGGGATGGATCGTGCCCCTGTCGGCCTACGCCTGCACCTTCCTCGTGCTGGGCGTGCTGCTGAAGATGAAGCGGCTCGTGCCGCAGGGCCGGTGGTACCGCATCGCCGTGCCGGCCTCCATGTCCGTCGGCGTGGCCACGTGCGGGCTGCTGGCTTTCTCGCCGCTCACGGTGGCGCCCATGAACGCCGCCGTGGTGTGCGTGGGCGGGCTGCTCATGGGCGCGGGCACGGCGTGCCTGCATGTGGAATGGGGGCGCGTGCTGGGCGATTTGGGCCCGCGCACCACCATCCTGCACGGCGTGGTGGGCACCGTGGTGGCCGCGCTGCTCACCGTGTGCATCACGCTGCTGCCCGAAGCGGCGGTGTGGGCGGTAGCGTTCGTGGTGCCCGCCGCCAGCATGGCGCTGCTCGGGCGCGACGCACCGGCGACGCCCGCGCTGTTGGCGCACGGCCTCGACGCGCCGCTGCACGTGCCGCGCAAGTTCCTGGCCACGGCGTTCACGCAGGGGCTGTCGTTCGGCATCGTGCAGGCGGTGCTGCTGTTGGGCGGCGGGGAAGAGCCCGTCGTGGCGCTCACCGCGGTCAGCTTCGCGCTGTCGGCCATCGCGTTGCTCGTGTGCGCCCTGTGCTTCCGCATGGACTTCAACCAGCTCATCTACCAGGTGGGCTTCCTCATCATGTCGGTGGGCTACCTCGTGCTGGCCGTGGCGGGGCCCGATGCGTTGGGCGGGCTGCTCGTCCATACGATGGGCTACCGCTTCGTGGACATCATGATGTGGGCGCTGTGCGCGCTGCTCATCAGCCAACGCGGCTTGCCGGCGAACTGGGTGTTCGCCATCACGACGTGCTTTCTGCTGCTGGGGCAAATCGGCGGCGCGCTGGCGGGCAGCGCGGTGATGATGGCCGGGCCCGTCACAGTGCACACGGCGCGCGACCTGGCCACGGTCATGGTGTTCGTGCTGCTGGCAAGCTCGCTCGTGATGTGCGACCGCCGCAACCTGCAAACGGGGTGGGGTATGGTGCGCCCCGGCGACATCGAGGAGCTCCCCGACAGCTTCGCGCGCGGGTGCGAGCTGGTGTGCCGGCGCAACGAGCTCACCGCCCGCGAGCAGGAGGTGTTCGCCCTGTTGGCGCGCGGCGCAAGCCGCTCGGCCATCTGCGACGAGCTCACGCTGTCGAAGGAGACGGTGAAAACGCACGTGCGCAACATCTATCGCAAGATGGGCATCCACTCGCAGCAGGACCTGCTGTCGGCCGTCGTGGCCGAGCAGCGCGCCCTCGGCATGCAGGAGGAGGGCGAGCTGGTGGAGGTCATGCTGTAACGGCACGACCGCCTGCGCGAAACCAGTCTGAAACATTTTCGCCGTTCGTTTGATTACGCCAAGTTGACGTGGCGGTTTGCCCGGCGGCCGTGCTATCGTATGCGGGTGGTTCATCCGCGCGCCGCGCGTGCGCTGCGAACGGGCCGCACCGCCTTGAACGCAACGAGTAAGGAGCTCATCCTCATGGCGAAGGTTTCGGATATTTACGGCTCAATGGTGTTCAACGAACACACGATGCAGGAGCGCCTGCCCTCTGCAACGTACAAGAGCCTGCTCAAAACCATCAAGGAAGGCGAACCGCTCGAAATCGAGGTGGCGAACGTCGTGGCGCACGCCATGAAAGAGTGGGCCATCGAGAAGGGCGCCACGCACTTCACGCACTGGTTCCAGCCTTTGAGCGGTATCACGTCCGAGAAGCACGACAGCTTCCTCGACCCCGTGAGCGACGGCCGCGCCATCATGAGCTTCTCCGGAAAAGAGCTGATCCAGGGCGAGCCGGACGCGTCCTCTTTCCCGTCCGGCGGTCTGCGCGCCACGTTTGAAGCGCGCGGCTACACCGCCTGGGACCCCACGTCCTACGCGTTCATCAAGGACGAGGTGCTGTGCATTCCCACCGCCTTCTGCTCGTACACGGGCGAGGCGCTCGATAAGAAAACCCCGCTGCTGCGCTCCATGAGCGCCATCGACGAGCAGGCGAACCGCGTGTTGGCCCTGTTCGGCGAAGAGTACGAGCGCGTGGTTCCCACGTTGGGCTCCGAGCAGGAGTACTTCCTCATCTCCGAGAAGGACTACGCCAAGCGCATGGACCTCGTCATGACCGGCCGCACGATGTTCGGCTACGCGCCGTGCAAGGGCCAGGAGCTCGAGGAGCACTACTTCGGCGCCATCCGCCCCACGGTCAACGAGTTCATGAAGGAGCTCGACAACGAGCTGTGGTCGCTCGGCGTGTCCGCGCGCACGAAGCACAACGAGGTGGCTCCCGCGCAGCACGAGCTGGCGCCCATTTTCACGAACGTGAACCGCGCCATCGACGAGAACCTGCTCACGATGGAGAAGATGCGTCTTCTGGCCAGCCATTACGGCCTCGTGTGCCTGCAGCACGAAAAGCCGTTCGCGGGCATCAACGGTTCCGGCAAGCACAACAACTGGTCGCTGTCGAAGGGCAAGAGGAACCTGCTCGAGCCCGGCGAAAGCCCCATGGACAACCTGCGCTTCCTCGTGTTCCTCACGGGCGTCATCCAAGCGGTGGACAACTACCAGGAGCTGCTGCGCATGTCCGTGGCATCGGCCGGCAACGACCATCGCCTCGGCGCCGACGAAGCGCCGCCGGCCATCATCTCCATCTTCCTGGGCGACGAGCTCACCGAGATCGTGGACGCGCTCGTGGACGAGCACGAGTACACGAACGCCGAGAAAGTGGCCATGGACCTGGGCGTCGACGTGCTGCCGAACTTCCTCAAGGACAACACCGACCGCAACCGCACCTCGCCGTTCGCGTTCACGGGCAACAAGTTCGAGTTCCGCATGCCGGGCTCGGCCGTGAACCTGTCCGACGCGAACATGATCCTCAACACCGCCATGGCGAAGAGCCTCAAGGATTTCGCCGACGCGATGGAGGGCAAGGCGGGCGAAGACTTCGAGTCCGCGGCCATCGAGTACATCCGCACGACGCTGGCCGCGCATCAGCGCATCATCTTCAACGGCAACGGCTATGCCGACGAGTGGACCGCCGAAGCCGCGCGCCGCGGGTTGTCGAACAAGCCGACGACGGCCGACGCGCTGCCGTGCTTCGTCGATCCGAAGAGCATTGCGTTGTTCGAGGAGTTCGGCGTGCTGAGCGAGACCGAGGTTCGCAGCCGGTACGAGGTGAAGCTCGAGAAGTACAACAAGCTGCTGAATATCGAGGTGCGCACGATGAAGCGCATGGTGCGCCGCATCTTCCTGCCCGCCATCAACGAATACGCGACCGAGGTGGCGAACGGCATCAACGCCATCAGAGCCGCCTGCGCCGGCGCCGACGTCGCCCAGCAGGAAGAGCTGCTCCGCCGCCTGCTGTCGGGCATTCGCGAGATCGACACGCAGCTGCGTGCGCTGGGCAAGCTGCACCACGAGACGCTCGAGATCAAGAACGAGCAGGAGAAGGCGAACACCTACGCGCACGAGATCATTCCCATCATGGACAAGCTGCGTGCAGCGGTCGACGATCTCGAAGTGCTGGTGGATCGCGACCATTGGCCCGTGCCCACGTACAACGACATGCTGTTCTACGTGTAGAACGCAAAAACGCCCCGGCTCGCTTGAGCCGGGGCGTTGTTCTTGATGGGCCCTCGCCGCCCGCTATGCGCGCTGCTCTTCGAGCTCCTGCGTGCCGCGGTTCAGCAGCACCACGCCGCCCGCGATGAGGGCGATGCCCGCGCAGGTGGTCCAGTTGAAGGGGTCGCCCCACACGATGATGCCGATGGCAGCGGTGAGGATGGTGCCCATGCCGCCCCAAATGCCGTACACCAACCCGAGCGGCATGTGCTTCAACGTGAGCGTGAGCAGCGTGAACGACACGCAGTAGCACGCCAGGGTGAGCGCCGTGAACAGGGGCACGGTGAAGCCTTCGGACAGCTTCATCATGGTGACGCCGCACACCTCCACCACGATGGATACGGCCAACAGCGCGTACGGATGAATCCGATCCATGATTACACCCCCAACTTCAATACGAGGACGCCGCCAATGATGGCGATCAGTCCGATGGTCTTTTTCAGGTTGAATCCCTCGTCCCAAAACGCCGCACCAACCACGGCGGTCAGCGCGATGCCGAGGCCTGTCCATACCGCGTATACGAATCCGAGCGGCAGGTGCGCAAGCGTCTGCGACATGAGGTAGAACGCGATGACGTATCCGATAACGATGCCGATGATGGGCGCTTTCTTCGTGAAGCCGTGCGACAGTTTCATCATGCAGTCAGCGAATACTTCGAACACGACGGCAACGCCGAGCAACACGTATGGTGACATGATTCCTCCTATACTTCGTTCTTGCCGGGTGCTATCCTAAACTATCCCCTAAGGGACGAGTCAATCGCAGAATTGTCTCGTTTGTGGACTCTGTGAAGGAGCAAGCATGCGGAACGAATTGCTGTCCATCGGCGAGGTTGCCCACCTCAAAGGCGTCGGCATCAAGGCGCTGCGCTACTACGAGCGCATCGGCATCCTGCGCCCTGCGTACGTGAATCCGGAGACCGGTTACCGCTACTACGCGCCGCGGCAGATGAACGAACTGGACGCCATCATCTCGTGCGTGCAGCTGGGCGTGCCGCTCAAAGAGCTGACCGACTACGTGTCCGACAGCGGCGTCATGGACATGTCGGCCCTGCTCGAGCGTGCGCACGGCCTGGCCGTGGAGAAGCTGCGCGCAACGCAGGGCATCCTCATCGAGTTGGACGGGTACCGATCGGAAATCGCCATCCAGGAAGCGCTGCGCACGGCGCCCGCGCCGTACGAGCGCTCGTTGGGCGCGCGCACGTTTCTGGCGCTGCCGTGGGCGGGCAGGGCGTTCGACGCGAAGCGCTACACGAAGGCGATGACCGAGCTGTACGGCGAAGTGAAGAGCAACGGCCTGATCCCGCTGTTTTTGCAGGGTATGGTGTCGCTTGTGGACGGGGCGACGGGCGAGCGCTCCTGGCACGTGGCGCTTGAGGCGCAGACGCTGCCGGGCGAGGGGTGCGACGTGCCCCTGCTCGAGCTGCCCGACCGCACGTATCGCGGGCAGCGCGTCGAGCGCGATACGTTCGAGCAGTGCTATCGCGTGGTGTTCGACGAGCTCGAGCCCCAGCTTGCGGCCGACGACGTGCTGCTGGCGTTCGAAGTGTGGGACGCCGAACTCCGCACCGACCGCACCGTCCTCGAGGTGCTGCGGGGCTAGCGCGCGTGCGGGGTTTCGGGGGTTTCGGGCGCTTCCTGCATCTCGGGGGCGTTCGGGGCATTCGACGCCTTCGCGGCTTCCGCATCCTTGATGCCGGGGAGGGGGATGGGGGAGCGCAGCAGCGCCACCCAGCCGACAAGGCCGACGGCCATCGACGCCACGATGATGACGCCGACGCCCACCACGAAGTTCGGCCACGGCAGCACCGCCACCAGCATGCCCACGCAGCCGATGGCCGTATGGGCGAAGTTGATGAGCGACGCCGCCGCGCCCGTGTCGCCGTCTTGCTGCGACAGCAGGATGTTCGTGCTGTAGGGGCGGACGGCGGCTTCGGTCAGGGCGAACGCGAGAAACGTGAGGCAGAACAGCGCGGGCGATGCTTCGCCCACCGCCAGCATGGCCACGCCGGACGCGATGGCCACGCCCAGCAGGATGCTGGTGAAGCGGCGCGCCGACACGAACCGCGAGGCCATGAGCCAGATGAACGGGCCCGCCGCCGTGAGCAGCGCCGCGAACGCGAAGTACATGCTGTATTCCAGCTCGCTGAGGCCGAAGAACGTGATGTACACGTACGATCCCACCGCGATGTACGCCATGAACGGCAGGTTGTACAGCCCGACGATGCCGAGAAACGCTGAGAACCCCTTGTTGCGCGCCACCACGCCCAGCTGCTTCACGCTGCCCAGCACGGTGCCCTCGTAGCGTTCGTCCGCAGGCAACGTCTCGTCGAACAGCAGCGCCAGCACGGCGCAGAACAGCCCGATGCCGGCCAGCACCCAGAACGTCATGCGCCAGTCGGCCACCTGCAGGATGAGCGCGCCCACCACCGGCGCCAGCACGGGCCCCACCACGAACATCACCTGCACCACCGACAGCAGCGCCTCGCGCCGCTCGGGCACCACGGCGTCCTTCACCACCGCGGTTGACACGGCGCTCACCGCGCCGGCGCCCAGGGCTTGCAGCACGCGCATGGCAATGAGCATGCCGATGCTGCCCGACACGGCGCACAGCGCGCTGCCCAGCGCATACGTGAAGATGCCGGCCAGCAGCACGGGCTTGCGGCCGTAGCGGTCGCTCGTGGGGCCGAAGGCCAGCAGCCCTACGGCGTAGAACAGGAAGTACCCCACGAGCGTGAGGTTCACCATGGATTCGGAGGTGCTGAAGTGCTCGGTCATGTGCGGCACCGCCGGCGTGTACATGTCGAGCGAGAGGGGCGTGACCAGCGATCCTATGACGAGCAGTGCGATGAGGCCGAGCGGCCCCAGCCTTCGTTGCGGCCGTACGAGCCAAGTGTGTAGTGACATACCGGTTAATCTCCTTGCAAACGCGAGCCTCTATTATACGAGATTCGCGTTCGCAAGGGGGAGCGTTGCGGTGAAGGTGGTTCCGTGCGCTTCGTCGCTGGCCACGGTGAGGGTGCCGCCGTGCTCCTCGGCAATGGCGTGCGCGATGGCCAGCCCCAGGCCGTAGCCGCTATCGTCGCGCGTGCGCGCCTTGTCGGCCCGGTAGAAGCGGTCGAACACGTGCGGAAGGTCCTCAGGCGTAATGGCGAACCCGGTGTTGTGCACCGCCAGCTCCACGCGACGCACCGTCTGATGCAGGGTGACGTCCACGCTGCCGCCATCGTCGGCGTACTTGCAGGCGTTGTCCAGCAGCGTGCCCGCGAGCTTGCGCAGGCGCGCCGCGTTGCCGCGCACGATCACCTGCGGGTCGATGTCGGCGTTCAGGCTGATGGTGCGCTCGAACGCCACGGACTCGAACTGCAGCAGCTCGCCCTCCACGAGGTCGGCAAGGTCGAGCGGCTCCATGGCGGGCTTCGCGCCGCCCTCGTCAACCTGTGCGAGCAGCAGCAGGTCGCCCACGAGCCCCTGCATCTGCCCGGCCTCGTGCTGCGTGCTCTCGATCCACTGGCTTTGGCTGGCGATGCTGCGCTCGGGGTGCTCGAGCAGGATGGACGTGTTCGCGAGGATGACGGTGAGGGGCGTTTTCAGGTCGTGCGACGCGTCGGCTACGAACTGGCGCTGTTGGCGCCACGCGCGATCGACGGGACGCAGCGCCCAGCGCGAGAAGAACACGCTGATCACGAAGAAGGCCGCGAGCGCCGCCACGCCCACGCCGGCCAGCGTGAGGGCGAGCGTCTGCCACCCGCTTGCAGCGCTCAGGTCGACGAACGCGAGGTAGGTGGTGCCGCCCACGTCGCGTTTCTCGTAGAACAGCCCCAGGCTGTCGAGGGTGCCGGAGCCTTCGGGCCTGTCGGCCAGCGCCTCGCCGGCCTGCGTCAGCACGTCGTCGGCGATGGAGGCGGTCGTGCGCGTGGAGACGGCCGTCAGCGAGCCGTCGTCGTTCACCGAGAACACGGCCACGGGGATGGTGGGGTCCGACCCGCCACGCTTGCCGCCGATTTCCGGCGGCATGGTGCCCTCCTGCTCGAGGTCGCTCGGCTTCTGGCCGGTGGGCTGGTTTCCGCTGGTGAAAGGCGCGTTCGACGCGTCGCCGGCATGGGATACGGCGGCGTCGAGCGTTTCGTGCACGCGCGTGACGCTTTGCTGGTAGTTGATCACGCAGATGGCGGTGAACACCACGATGAGCACCACGGCCACGGTGGCCATGTTGAGGGCGACGAACTTGATGCGCAGTTTTTTCAGCATGAGGCGCCCGCTTCGGAGGCTTCGGCGGGATCGGAGGCTTCGGCGTCGGCGGCGTCGGCAGCTTCGGCGTCGGCCACGAAGCGGTAGCCCGCGCGCCGCAGCGTCTCGATGCGCGCCGTCGACCCGAGGAACTTCATCTTCTTGCGCAGAAACGACACGTACGCTTCCACGTTGTTGTCCTCGGCGCTCGATTCCACGCCCCACACCTTCGCGATGAGCATGTCCTTCGACACCACTTGGCCGGCGTTCGCCATGAGCACCTTCGCCAGCGAGAACTCCTTATAGCTGAGGTGGATGGACTTCGCGCCGCGCGCCAGGTCGTAGCTTTCCAGATTGAGCACGAGGTCGCCCGCGGCCAGCTTCTCGAACAGCACCTCGCCCTGGCGGCGCGTGAGCGCGCGCAGGTGGGCCAGCAGTTCGGCGGGGGCGAAGGGTTTGGTCATGTAGTCGTCGGCGCCGCTGTCGAGGCCGGTGATCTTGTCGGGCACGGCGTCGCGCGCGGTGAGCAGCAGCACGGGGGTGCTGAGGTTCTTGCGGCGCAGCTCGGCCACCACGGTGAAGCCGTCCATCTTCGGCAGCATGACGTCGAGGATGATCACGTCGTACGTGCCCAATTCGGCGTACGTGAGGCCGGTGGCGCCGTCGTGGACCACATCGGTTTCGTAGCCGTTTTCGGCCAGGATGTGGGCGAGCGCCTGCGCCAAGCGCACGTCGTCTTCAACGATGAGGATCTGCATGCCCACCTGCTTTCACGTCGCGTGTTCAAGGTTCCATTGTAGCGGGAAGCCTGAAAAGCATCTGAAAGAATCGTGGCGGTTTCCCAGCGGTTGAGCGGCCGGCGGCCACCTTTCAGGGAACTTTCAGGGTGCGCGACTAGGATGCTCAGTCGTGATAGAAAGGACGATCATCCCATGACTACCTTTACCGATGTATTTGAACGCAAGGAAGTGAAGTATCGCCTGAACGCGTCTCAGCACGACGCGATGATTGCCGCGCTTGCGGGCCGGATGGCGCCCGACGCCTTCGGCACGACGCGCATCGTCAGCCGCTACCTCGATACGCCCGATCGCGCGCTCATCGAGCGGTCGTTGGACAAGCCGCTGTATAAAGAGAAGCTGCGCCTGCGCGGGTACGGCGCGCCCGAGGCGCACGACCGCGTGTTCGTGGAGATCAAGAAGAAGTACAAGGGCATCGTGTACAAGCGGCGCGTCGGCTGCTCGCTCACGGCGGCGTGCGCGTACCTGAACGGCATGCCGTACGAACGGGCCTGCGCGCGCTATCCGTTACCCGATCCCGTGATGGCGGCCGAGTCGCTCGCGCCGCGCAGCGTGCAGATTGCCCGCGAGATCGACGTGTTCGTCGCGCGGCACGCGCCGCTGCGGCCCTCCATGCTCATCACGTGCGACCGCACGGCGTACGCGCCGACGACCTGCGCCGATGGCGACGACCTGCGTATCACGTTCGATGCGAACATCTCGTACTGCGACCTCTTCGAGGCGCAGCCTGCAACCCCGCGCCCGCTGCTGCAGGCGGGCGACGGGGTGATGGAAATCAAGGCGGCGGGCCCGTTTCCGCTGTGGCTCGTGCACGCGCTCGACGCATGCGAGGCCTATCCTTCGTCGTTCTCGAAGTACGGCACCGCGTATCGCGCATGCGCGCCCCGCGCGGAGCGGCCGGCCGTCGCGCCGCCGCGCGTCCCCGCTGCCATGTTCGTGCTTCCCAACCATGCGGTAAAGAAAGGAGGCCGTTGTGCTTGATGCAGCCCTGACCTCGATATTCGGCTCTGCGGAATCGCTCGTTGCGGGCGTGTCCACCGTCGATTTCCTCCTGTGCTGCCTCGCGTCCATCGTGTTGGGCGCGGCCGTGGCGGGCATCTACATGTTCCGCCACACGTACTCCAAGAACTTCGTCGTGACGTTGGCGCTGCTGCCGCTCATCGTGCAGATGGTGATCACTCTGGTGAACGGCAACCTGGGCGCGGGCATCGCGGTGATGGGCGTGTTCAACCTCGTGCGCTTCCGCTCCATTCCCGGCAGCGCGAAGGACATCGGAAGCGTGTTCCTGGCCATGGCCATCGGCCTGGCAACCGGCATGGGCTTCATCATGCTGGCCGTGCTGTTCACCATCATCGTGGCCATCGTGAACGTAGGGTACGTGCTGTCGCCCTTCGGCAAGCAGAAGGAGCCGGAGAAGACGCTGAAAATCACGATTCCCGAGGACCTCGAGTACGACGGCGTGTTCGACGACGTGCTGTCGCGCTACACCGACGAACACGAGCTGACGCTCGTGCAAACCACGAATATGGGCAGCCTGTTTCTGCTGGAGTACGCCGTGCGTATGAAGCAGCCCGGCTTGGAGAAGCGCATGATCGACGAGCTGCGCTGCCGCAACGGCAATTTGAAGATAACCTGCGGGCGTGCCGCTGCCAGTAAGGATGTGTTGTGATGAAGAAAAAGACCTCAACCGCGCCGGCGCGCTGGTTGTTTCGCGATCGCATGGGGTGGGGAGCCATCTGCCTCTCAGCTGCCGCCCTCCTTGCGCTTTCCGGTTGCACGGTTCCCGTGTCAGACGCCTCGACCGCACCCGCATCGTCGGAGAGCGCGTCGGCAACCGCAAGCGAAACCGATGCGACCGTGAGCTTCGAAACGGTGGCCGCCTCCTTCGACGCCGCGGCGCTCGATCTCGATTACAGCAACCGCGACCAGGACGCAACCTACGACGACGCGTCCGCGACGCACATCGCGCTCACCAGCAGCGCAGCAACCGTCGACGGCGACGGCGCAAGCACCGACGGCTCCACCGTCACCATCACCGCCGAAGGCGTGTACGTGGTGTCGGGCACGCTCGATGACGGGCAGCTCGTGGTGGAGGCCCCCGAAGACGCAAAGGTGCAGATCGTGCTCGCGGGCGTTACCATCCACAACGAGGACGGCCCGGCCGTGTACGTGAAGCAGGCCGACAAGTGCTTCATCACCTTGGCCGACGGAACGCAGAACGCGCTGACCGACGGCGAAACCTACGTGCTTGAAGACGACTCCGACGAGCCGTACGCCACGCTGTTCAGCCGCGCGGATCTCACGCTGAACGGCGCCGGCACTTTGAGCGTGACCGGCTCCTACCGTCATGCCGTGTGCTCGAAGGACGACCTCGTCATCACGGGCGGCACGTACGTGGTGAACGCGGTGGAGGATGCCCTGCGCGGCCGCGACTGCGTGAAGATCGCCGACGGCGACTTCACGTTGACGGCGGGCGGCGACGGCATCAAGTCGAACAAAGACACGAAGGCGACCAAGGGCTTCGTGTCCATCGATGGCGGCACGTTCAATATCGAGGCGGGCGACGACGGCATCCAGGCGCAAACGTACCTGCGCATCGCGGGCGGTGAGCTCGATATCGCAGCCGCCGACGACGCGCTGCACTCCGACCTCGAGGGCATCCTGTCGGGCGGCACCCTCACCATCGAAGCGGGCGACGACGCGTTCCACGCCGAGACGAAGCTCGTCATCGACGACGGCACCGTGAACGTGAAAGCCTGCTACGAAGGCTACGAGGCCGAGAAGCTGTACATCAATGGCGGCAACACGCATATCGTGGCCAGCGACGATGCCATCAACGCGGCCGCCGCCGACCTGAGCGACGGCGATACCGATACCGCCACCGATGCCGCAACGAACACCGACGCTGCGACGAACGCCGCTCCGACGCCGCCCGACGGCATGGGCGAGGGCGTTGCGCCCAGCGGCGACATGCCCGACATGGGCGACATGCCCACCGGCGAAGCGCCCAGCGGCGAGATGCCCGGCGGCACCCCTCCCTCCGGCGATTCCGGCGAGAGCACGAACGAGCGTGAGCTCAACGGCGGCGCGCCCGACAACGCGTTCAACGAGGGCGGCACCGGCGGCATGGGCATGGGCGACGAGAACTGCCTCATCCAGATCAACGGCGGCTACACCGTGCTCGATGCTGCTGGCGACGGCGTGGACAGCAACGGCAACGTGGAAATCACGGGCGGCGTGCTGTTGGTCAACGGCCCCACGAGCGGCGGCGACGGCGCCTTCGACTACGACCTCACGGCCACGGTGACGGGCGGCACGGTGGTGATGGTGGGTTCCACCGGCATGGCGCAGAACTTCACGAGCGGCGAGCAGCCCTTCGCCTTCACCACGGCCAGCGGAAACGCCGGCGACAGCGTGGCTGTCGTGGACGGCGACGGTACGGTGGTGGCCTCGCTCACGGCTGCCAAGCAGTTCGGCATGGTGTTGGCCACGAGTCCTGCGTTCACCGAGGGCGGCGCGTACTCGCTCGTCATCGGCGGCACGGTGACCGGCGCGAACGCCGACGGCTACACCGATTCCGGCACCGTCAGCGGCGGCTCAACCGCCGAGATCACCGCATCCACCACGGCATCTGGCGGCATGGGCGGCCTCGGCATGGGAGGCGGCGGCATGCCCGCCGGCCAAGGCGGCGACGTCCAACGCGGCATGCGAGGCGGCTCCACCGCGTAAGCGCCCTCTCGCACCGAGCGCTTCCGCACTCCGTTCTGCGCGCCTCGTACGGATGTTTCACGTGAAACATCTGGGCGGGGTGCGCGGCGTTTTCTGTCCTTTCGCCGGAAACGTGCGCCCACTTTAGCCGATTGGAGTACAATGAGCGGACGAATCAAGAAGGATACCCGCACGTCAGGCTGGGGACCGAGGCCCATGCAAGAAGGGATGCGAACATGGCAGACATCACCGAAGTGGAGTACATCTGGAAGAACGGGGAGATGATCCCCTGGGCCGAGGCAACCACGCATGTCTTGTCCCACTCGCTGCATTACGGTTCCGGCGTGTTCGAGGGCATTCGCTGCTACCAGAACCCGGAGACGAAGAAGAGCTACGTCTTCCGCCTGCGCGACCACATGGAGCGCCTGCATCGCAGCTGCAAAATCGCCCTCATCGACCTGCCGTACACGGTTGACGAGCTGTGCGACGCCACCGTTGAGCTCATCCGCAAGAACAACCTGCCGTCCTGCTACATCCGCCCGCTCGTGTACCGCGGCTACGGCGTGATGGGCGTCGACCCCACCGGCGCTTCCACCGACGTGGCCATCGCCGCATGGCCGTGGGATTCCTACCTGGGCGCCGACGCGCTCGAGCACGGCGTGTCCGTGGGCGTGTCGTCGTGGCGTCAGCGTTCGAACAACGCCATCCCGCCGTCGATGAAGTCCACGGCATCCTACATGAACTCCATTTTGGCGAAGCTGGAAGCCAAGGAACACGGCTATGCCGAGGCCATCATGCTCAACGAGGCCGGCCTCGTGTGCGAGGGCACGGGCGAGAACCTGTTCACCGTGCGCGACGGTATCCTGTCCACGCCGCCGCTGTCCGACGGCCTGCTTGAGGGCATCACGCGCGACACCATTCTGTGCCTGGCCGATGACCTGGAGATCCCCGCGATCGAGGAAAGCCTCACGCGCAGCGACCTCTACATTGCCGACGAGGTGTTCATGACCGGTTCCGCCGCCGAGCTCACGCCCATCGGCAGCGTCGACGGCCGCGTGGTGGGCAACCCCGGCGAGATCACCCGCCTGCTGCAGGATCGCTTCTTCGCGGTCGTCTACGGCAACATCGATGAGTATTCGGAGTGGCTGACCGAAATCTAACGTTCCGACGGCTTGTCAGCCGTCGGAACTGCTCGACGCTGCGGGGCGCTGAGGCACCCAATCTTGCCCCTTTTTCGCTTTCCCTCACGTGCAAAAGCACGCTCGGCCGCGAAACGGGGCAATCTCGGGCACCTCAGCGCCCCTCGCTGACTTTTTTTGACCGGTGGGTTTTGAAGGGAGCATCTTGGTGAATCGAATCCTCACGTATGACAGCACGTTGCGCGACGGCGAGCAGTGCGAAGGCATCACGTTGTCGCTTGAGGATAAGCTGCGCATCGTCCAGCGTTTGGACGCGTTCGGCATCGATTTCATTGAGGGAGGCTTCCCCGCATCGAACCCGAAGGACATCGCGTTCTTCCAGCGCGTGCAGGACATGCCGCTCAAGCACGCGCGCATCGCCGCGTTCGGCTCCACGTGCAAGAAGGGGGTCGCGGCCGACGAGGACCAGGGCCTCGCGGACCTCGTGGCAAGCGGCGCGCCCGTTGCCACCATCGTGGGGAAGACGTGGGACGAGCAGGTCACGCGCGCGCTGCTGACTACGCTCGACGAGAACCTGCGCATGATCCGCGATTCGGTGGCGTTCCTCAAGGCGCAGGGCCTCACGGTGGTGTTCGATGCCGAGCATTTCTTCGATGGGTACAAGGCGAACGCCGCGTACGCTCTGGCGTGCGTGCGCGCGGCACACGAGGCCGGCGTCGACTCCATTGACCTCTGCGAGACGAACGGCGGCGCGCTGCCGCACGAGGTGGAAGCCATCGTGGCCGTGGTGGCGAGCGAACTGCCCGGCCAGCAGCTGGGCATCCACTGCCACAACGACTCGGGGTGCGCCGTGGCAAACACGCTGGCCGCCGTCCGCTCAGGAGCGGTGCAGGTGCAGGGCACGGTGAACGGCTTCGGCGAACGCGTGGGCAACACCGACCTGCTCACCGTCATCGCCGACCTCGAGCTGAAGATGGGCTACACCTGCGTGGGCGACGAGCAGCTGCGCGACCTGACGAGCGTGGCCCAGTTCGTGGCCGAAGCGTGCAACCTCTCGGTGCCGACGCACCATCCCTACACGGGCGCTTCGGCGTTCGCGCACAAGGGCGGCCTGCACGCAAGCGCCATCGCGCGATTCCCCGAGGCCTACGAGCACGCGCGCCCCGAATCGGTGGGCAACACGCAGCGCATGCTGGTCAGCGAGCTTGCCGGTAAGGCGTCGCTCATCGCGAAGGCGAAGAACCTGGGCATCGACCTGACGTTGCACGCGGACAAGACGCAGGACATCCTCGACGACATCAAGCACCGCGAGGCGGCCGGCTACTCCTACGAGACCGCCGACGGCTCGCTCGCGCTGCTGTTGCAATGGCACCTCGGCGCGTATCGTCCGCACTTTACGCTGGAGAGCTTCCGCGTCATCGTGGACGATCGCGAGGACACGGGCGCGCTCGCGAAGGATGCCATGAGCGAGGCCACCATCAAAATCCACGTGGGCGATCAGCGCTTCGTGGCCACGGGCGAAGGTGCCGGCCCGGTCGGCGCGCTCGACAACGCGCTGCGCATGGCCATCGTGGCGTTCTACCCGGAAATTGCCGATATCGAGCTGGTTGACTACAAGGTGCGCATTCTCGACGAGAATGTGGGCACCGACGCCATCACGCGCGTCGTCATCACCACGCGCGACAAGCACGGCAGCTGGGGCACCGTGGGCGTATCGGAGAACATCATCGAGGCCTCGTGGAACGCGCTCGTCGATTCCATCGAGTACGGCCTCATGCGAATAGGGGAGTGACATGAGCGATCTCAGAACGCCCGAAGTGGAGGACCTGCTGCGCGTATTCGCGGCGCTCGATGACGAGGATACCATCTTCACCCTGCTCGAAGACCTGTTCACCATTCGCGAAATCAAAGAGACGTCGCAGCGCCTCGCCGTGGCGCGTCAGCTCGACGCCGGCAAGTCGTATGCGGCCATCGAGGAAGCCACCGGCGCGTCGGCCACCACCATCGCCCGCGTGTCGAAGTGCCTGAGCTACGGCGCCGGCGGCTACAACGCCGCCCTCAACGCCCTCGACGACGCCGAGAAAAAGCGCCGGTAACCCCCCCCTCTCTCTCACGCAAACGGCGTCTCCTGGGCTTCGTCTCGCAGGGTGGCGGCTCGGGCTTCTACGAGGTCGAGCAGTTCTTGTTGGGTGTGGACGCCCAGTTTGTGGTAGAGGCTTGAGGCGTGGCTCTTCACCGTCTCTTCCGATACCACCAGCTCCTCGCTGATGTGCTTGCGGTTGCGGCCGCGCGCGAGCAGCGCGAGCGTGTCGGCTTCGCGCGGCGTGACGGCGTTTTCCGTCACGATCACCTGGAGCGCAGCGTCGAGGCTGCCGTCGGGGTGCACGGTGTCGCCGGGCTGCGCGATACCCCATCCCGTGGTGAGGTTGCGGTTGCTCATCATGAGCAGTGCGGCCATGAGCAGGACGAACGACACGATGGTGGCCATCACCTGCATCCAATAACCCGCCTGCTCCTGCTGCATGAGCGCGCTTGCCACCGACCCGCCGATGAGTTGTCCCAGCATGAGGCAGCAGGTGGGCCACGCCACCACCCAGGTAGCGGGCAGGTCGAACGTCTTCGTGAGGTACGAGCACAGCCCCCACATGATGAGGTGCACGTAGCAGAATCCTACGAACTGCACTGACTGCCCCAGCGCAGGCACGCCGCCCAACAGCGCGATGAGCAGCGCGCCGGTGGCCATGATGCCGAATCCCACCTGGTAGATGAGGTGGTTGAAGTCCATTTTCACGAACACGGCCGTCAGCAGCAGCAACAGCGCGGCCACGACGAAACTGAGCGCGTTCAGCAGGATGGTGTTCGGCTCGTCCGTCTGTAGTACGGTGCTGCCCAGCAGCACGCCCAGGGCCAAGCCGTGCAGCAGCGCCGTGACGAGGAACTTGTACGGCGTTCGTAGGGTGGCGTTCATGCCGTGGTCGAGCAGCGTTTTGCGTGGAAAGCTGCGCATGGCGCGGTACCAGCACAACGCTAGCGGTACGGGAATGGCCACGAACAGCATCTGCCCGAAGACGAGGGGCAGAAACGATAACAGGCAGATGAGCAGCGCCGACAACAGCATAGCCACGATGCCGTGAAACAGCACTTCGCGCGGTCCCAGGTAGCCGAACACGCGCCCCCATTCGATGAGCAGACACGCCGTGCCTAGCCCGATGCCGAACGACCCAAGCGCGTACAGCCCGATGCCCGACGTCTCGCTCAGCGACGCGCCGCACAGCTCGATCCACAAGTAGGCGAGCAGCGCCCCGCCCGCCATCACCCCGCCGATGACGCCGATGTACCACCGCTGCCGAAACACGACGTTCGTGCGTTTGAACCATACGCCCAGCGCGAAGTACGCAACAGCGCTCACGGCCACCGGTCCAATCCACGAGGGGAACACCATGCCGGAGCCGAGAGCGACCGACGGGAAGAACAGCGGCCCCTGAAACGCCATGTTCACCCATGTCCAATACAGGGTGAGCGCGGCCAGCAAAAACGGACGCGCCCCTATGCTTTCGGCAAGCCGATGAAGCACGAGCGACCGCTCGCGCTGCTCGTTGATAAGCCCGTGGTTCATGCCTGCATCCCTCCCCTTGCTCACGCGTTCCCCAGCCTACGCGTTATGAGAACATTCGTCCTCCCCCGAGTCGGGGGAAACCGTCGTTTTTGACCGTTTCCCCCGCTGACGGGGTGGCGTTCGTCGGCTTCCGCTTCCACACTGGCCCTCGTCGAACGGTTCGCTTGACGGCATCACAGCATAGCGCACGCGAATCGGATTGCAGAGGGAGAGCAACAACAAGGAAGGGTGATCACATGTTTGAAACCGACGAAGGCACGCGTGCGGGACTGTCCCGCCGCGCATTCCTCACGGGCGTGGCCGGCACGGGCGCCATCGCGGCGCTGAGCGGCCTGGCGGGCTGCGCTCCAGCAGCGCAGCAGGAAAAGACAGCGTCCGATCCGAAGGCCGATGCCGCATCCGGCCCGAAGACGTACGACAAGGTGGACAAGTCCTACGACACTGACTTGCTCATCGTGGGCGGCGGCGGAAGCGGCTTGGCGTGCGCGGTGCAGGCGGCGCTCAACAAGACGAACTTCATCCTCATCGAAAAGGGCGGTGAACTGGGCGGCAATGCGAGCTTCGTCGAGGGCATGTTCGCCATCGAATCGAAGATGGCCGACGACCTGGGTATCCGCGTGACGCCGTCCGAAATCATCGAGGCCGAGCTCGAGCGCGGCCAGCACCGTCAGAACGGCGCGCTGTGGATGGACCTGTGCACGAAGTCGGCCGAGAACATCGACTGGTGTCTTGAGCAGGGCGTCATGTACCGTGGCGACATCGACAACTACAACGGCGGCCTGTATCCCACCTTCCACTGGTTCAAAGACGGCAAGTGTAAAATCGGGTACGTGGAGCCCATGATCAAGCGCGTTGAGGAGTTGGGCATCGATGTGCATCTGAACACCGCCGCGACGGCGCTCATCATGAAGGACGGCGCGGTGGTAGGCGCGTACGCGGAAGGTGACGAAGGCGTGGTGCAGTACAACTGCAAGGCGGTCGTGTTCGCTACGGGCGGCTTCGGCGGCAACCCCGAGCTCATCGAGAAGCAGGGTTGGGACATTGAGAATCTGTTCGTGGTGGGCTCGTCGAACGCGGCTGGCGACGCGTATCGCATGGCGCTTGAGGTGGGCGCGAAGGACTTCATGTCCGACTCGGCGCAAAGCATCCTGTACAACATTCCCGCGCTGCCGCCCATCGACTTCCATAAGGACGCGCTCAACCCCGTGAACGGGTACTTCGGCATCGCGGCGGGCGGCCCCGTGCTGTGGGTCAACGAAAATTGCGAGCGCTACACCCGCGAGAACCTTACGGACGACAACCTCGTGCTGCAGTGCATCCCCGGAAAGGGTAATCTGGCGAACTACGTGGTGTTCGACCAGGCCATCTTCGACCAGTTCTTCGGCACCACCGACGAGGGCCGCGCCATGTTCGAGGACGCGGTGTCGGGAGACAAGACCGAGACGCTGTTCAAGGCCGACAGCGTGAAGGGTCTGGCTGACGCGTGCGGGCTTGACGCCGACGCGCTGACGAAGACCGTCGAGCGCTACAACGAGCTGGCGAAGAAGGGCGTCGATGAGGACTTCGGCAAACCGGCCGAGAAGATGATAGCCATTGAAGAAGGCCCGTTCTACCTGGCGAAACTAGGCTACAGCTTCTTCTTTGAAGTGGGTGGCGTGACTACCGACAAGCAGCGTCGCGTGTTGAACGAGGAATCGCAGCCCATCGAGGGCCTGTACGCCATCGGTAATGACGGCAACATGCTGTACCGCCACGTGTACACCATCAACATGCCGGGCACCGCGTTCGGCAACCAGGTGAACTCCGGCCGCGAAGCCGCCAACAACGTCGCATCGTTCTTGAAGGCGTAACGTCGCTCCAAGATAACCCTCCCATCTTGGACGACCTCGCAGGGGGGGGATGGCGTCGCGCCACCCCCCCCTTCCTCCCGTTGTGCCCGCGTAAGGATCGCCGGTTCGCATGAGCTCCCGCGAGCGCAACGGGAGGAGGTGAGGGAAGCGCTTGGAACTGTAAAACGCCGCTTTTTGGCAAATTTTGACGCGATTGCGGTCGAATAGGGCTTCGAGTGGTGCAACATGGTGCGTTTTGAAAATCGCCATCAGGGCTTTTGCTTGCGAGCGATGGCGGATCGCGCGAATAACGCCGCAGTCAGCCCGCAATCGCGTCAAAATTTGCCACGAGATGGTTTTCTGCGGTGCACCCCCCTCTCTCTCGCATTCCCTTCCCCTCCGTTGCGCCCGCGGGAGCTCATGCGAACCGGCGGTCCTTACGCGGGCACAACGGGAGGGGCGCCCCTCACCTCGCAACTACCGGCGCGTCTTCGTCGATCCCGCGTTCCACCTGTGCTCCGGCGGGCAGCTTCACGGGGTCGCCGTACTCGTCGATGGTGCCTGCCTCGCGGCCTTCGATGTAGGCCAGGCGGGCCTTGCCGCGCCTGAACGTCACGGGTGCCTTCCCCGAGCTCAGCTGGTAGCAGTACCAGAACACGAACGGGATGCCGATGATGCCGTTGAACATGCCCCAGGCCGACATGAATTCGGGGTTGAACCACGCCGCGCTGTTCATGATGGTGGGGAAGAGCAGGGGGAAGCAGCTGCGCAGCAGCAGGTGCGCGCCCAGCGTGTAGATTCGTCCGGTGATGTAGAGCTCGGGGCGGCGCATGATGATGGGGTAGAGCTCGGCCGCCGCCAGGATGCAGCAGGTGGAGGCGAAGAACTCGTGCCCTTCGGCGTACACGAAGCACGCGTTCCACGTGGTGTACAGGAAGTTCCACATGGGCACCGTGTAGGACAGGATCTCGCCGTGGCTCGAGGTGTCGTACTTCCAATACTTGTCGCCGAACGGCATGGTGATGCACAGGATGAGGCCGGCCAGCGCGTTCATGTTGTTGCCCATCTGCACGTCGCGCAGCGTGGCCTCGGCGATGTTGCAGAACACGATGCCGTACAGCGTCCAGCGCACCCACCGCTTGCGCATGAGCCGCCAAAACGGCGTGTCCTTCTGCTGCACGGCGGCGATGCGGCCCACGCCGGCGAAGATGAGCGGAAGGATGACGGAGAGATTCTTCGCCCACCGGAACCAGTCGTCGCCAGGGATGTTGATGATCCACAGCGGTATGGTGACGAGCGACACCACCCACACCCACATCGACGCGCGGTAGTGCCGCCGCATGAACTCGGTGAGCAGCATGAGCAGCACGGTGTAAACAACCATGGAAATAGGCGTGATCCAAACGGGCACGGTCATGGCGAATCCCCTTTCCCCGACTCTTTTCCCAGGTGGTGCAGTATGCCGCCAGTCTAGCATCCGGCGTGCGACGGCTTCTTTCACAAACTGCCCCGCCGTGTGAAAGACTTCTGCGCGGAGGCTTCGTATACTCGCCTCAAGGCGTGCCGTAACCGGGGAGTGCGCGCCGCGAGACAAGGAGGCGACTCATGGGCATTCTGTATCAAGCGGCCGACCCGATGTACTGGGCCATCTGGCTGTTCATCCTGTTCGCGCTGATGGCGTTCAACGAGCTGGGGCGCACGTCGCTGTGGGCCGGCATCACGCTGTTCGCCATCGTGCCCCTCGTGCTGACCATCTTCGTGTGGCCCACCACGGCCGCACCCGGCAACGAGTACGGCACGGGCACGTGGTTCAACTGGGTGAAAACGTACTCGGCCTTGGCGGGCTGCCTCGGCTTCATGGCGCTGCGGTTCGTGCATTGGCGCGGCGCGGACGGCCGCACCCACTACCTGTACGAGAAGCGGTGGGCGCTGTGCTTCCCGCCGCTCATCCTGGCCGTCAACATCGCCGAGGCCGTCATCCGCGACTTCCAGGTGTTCAGCTTCGGGCTGTGGCAGGGCGGCGTCGTCGAGAACCTGTGGACCATGTCGGGGCCGTGGAACATCATGAACGGCATCGCCGGCATCCTCAACATCGTCACCATCTGCGGCTGGTTCGGCATCTTCATCTCGAAGGACCTGTCGAAGGACATGATCTGGCCCGACATGATCTGGGCCTGGATCATCGCGTACGACCTGTGGAACTTCGCCTACACGTACAACTGCATCTCCGACCACTCGGCCTACGCCGGCCTCGCGCTGCTGCTGGCCTGCACCATCCCCACGTTCTTCATCAAGAAGGGGGCGTGGCTGCAGCACCGCGCGCAGACGTTGGGGCTGTGGATCATGTTCGTGATGACCGTCCCGCAGTTCGCCGACGTGCTGGCACCTATCCCCACCACGCACAATCCCACGGCGTTCTTCGCGGTGAGCTTCCTCGCGCTCGCGTCGAACGCGGCGCTGGCCATCTACCAGTTCCGCAAGATTCGCAAGCTCAAGTTGAACCCGCTCAAAGACCAAATCTACGCCGATACGAAGTCGTACCAGGAGCTCGAAGAGGCAAATCGCTAGAGAACCCCGTATAATGGACGCCGAGCGTAAGCGTTGCGCGCGGCGTCCATGCGCGCTTGAACGCAGGAGGGCGCGATGCGGGTCGACCAAGAGAGCACGGGATTCCGCCCGTCGGGGCGCGGTCGTGCTGCGTCCGAAAGCCGCCGCCTGAGCGGACCGGCGGGCGATATCATGCTGGCCGCGCGCCTGCTGTTCGAGCAGCGCGGCGTGGGCAAGACCACGGTGAAGGACATCGCCGCCGAGGCGAACGTCACGCGCGAGCTGGTGTACTACTACTTCGAAAACAAGCAGGCCGTGGTCGATGCGGTCATCGACGATTACGTGGAAGACCTCGTGGAAAGCGTGCTCGTGTGGAACGAGTCGCGCGTGTTCGGCGACACGGCGGGCTCGCTCAAGGCCTGCATCGCCACCTTCCGCCGCGCGCTGTACGACGCGAACGGCCTGCGTCCCATGATTGCCGTCCTCGAAGAGCTGGGCATACGCGACTCGTTCGACGTGCGCGCGGTGCGCGAGACGGTGGACTGCATCAACGAGCAGATCGTCGTGGAATACGCGGCCTACCATCAGGTGGAAATCGAGTTCGTGTACGAAATGTTCTGCATGGTGATCTTCGGCCTCGTCGGCCTGGTGAAAATCAATCCCGATATCAGCGACGAAGCGCTCATGAAAGTGGTGGAACAGGCCCTGCACCTCGATATGGAGCCGCTCCCACCTGCGCCTACGTGCAGCCCGTGAATATTCAGAAACCGTCAAGTCCTCGTGCTATAGTTGTCACGAATTCGTTGCTCGTTGCGGTGCCGAATCGTCCAAAATAAGAGGGTAGAACTCAACGTGGAGGCATACGCAACGAATTCGAGGAGGTTACATGACTGACATCACGCGCGGCATCGATCGCCGCACGTTTTTGGTGGGTGCAGCGGCGCTCGGCGCGGCCACCCTGTTGCGACCGACGTTGGCGTTTGCCGACCCCACGTCTGCCGATAAGTTCGCCGAGGCCGATGCCGTCCGTTCCCGCATCGTGGAGATGCAGAACCAGTTGACGGTGGCGGCGGAAGACTACTACAAGGCGCTCGATGAGCACGACGCGGCCGTGCAGGCCGTTGCCGATGCTCAGGCGCGCATCGACGAGGCAAATGCCCAGATCGCCGATTTGCAGGACAAGCTGAGCAAGCGTGCGCGCAGCATGTACCGCAACGGCCAATCCACCGCGCTCGACGTGATTTTGGGCGCGACGACGTTCGAGGAATTCGCCACGAGCTGGGATTTGCTCAACGACATCAACGACAACGACGCCGCGATGGTGCAGCAGACGAAGGATCTGCGCGCCGAAGTCGAGGCGGCGAAGGTGGAGCTGGAAGAGCAGGAGCGCATCGCCGCCGAGAAGGCCGACGAAGCCGCCCGCATCAAGGCCGAGGCCGAGCAGACCATCTCCACGCTGGAAACCACGCTGCAGCAGCTTGACGCCGAGGCGCAGGCGCTGCTCGTGCAGGAGCAGGAAGAGGCGCGCGCGGCCGAGGCGGCTGCAGCAGCGGCCCAGGTCAAGAAGACGTACGCTTACAGCGGCGGCTCCGCGGCCATCCCGTCGCAGGGCACCGTGGTGGACTACGCGCTGTCGCGCATCGGCTGCCCCTACGTGTGGGGCGCGGCCGGACCCGACGCGTTCGACTGCTCGGGCCTCGTGACATGGGCGTATGCGCAGGTGGGCATCTCGGTGCCGCACCAGACCGAGTCCATGTACTTCGCGGCGGCCGCTCGTTTGCCGGTTTCCGAAGCGCAGCCCGGCGATGTGCTGTGGATCAGCTACGGCGACGGGTACAATGGCCACGCGGGCATCGCCTGCAGTGCCGGCGGGACGCACTTCGTCCACGCCCCCACGTTTAACGCGTTCGTGCGCGATACCGACCCGCTCAGCTGGGCCGGGTTCACGCACGCGCTTCGATTTGTCTAAAAGGAGGACGAATTGTCCACGTTGTTTGTGAACGCGTGCATGCGAGGCGCCTCGTCGCGCACGCTCACGCTGTGCCGTGAATACCTGGAGCGCTTCGACGACGTGACGGAAGTCGACGTCGCGGCGCTCGAGCTCAAGCCGTTCGATGCCGAGATGGTGGCGTATCGTTCGGAAAAGCAGCGGGCGGGGGAGTGGGACGACCCCATTTTCGCGCTGTCCCGCCAATTCGCCGAGGCTGACGACATCGTCATCGGCGTGCCGTACTGGGACATGTCGTTCCCGGCGGCGTTCAGAACCTATATCGAGCACGTGAGCGTGTGCGATTCGACGTTCCATTACACCGAAGGTGCCCGCTGCGAGGGCATCTGCAAGGCGAAGCGCATCACGTACATCACCACGTGCGGCGGCTTCGTGGAGGGCTCCAACTTCGGCTACGAGTACGTGGTGGGCATCGCGAAGATGTTCGGCATCCCCGAGGTGCGCTTCGTGGCAGCCGAGGGGCTCGACATCGTCGGCATCGACGTGCAGGAGCAGATGGACAAGGCCCGCGCTCAGATGGCGAAGCTCGATTGAGCCTAGCGGCGTATAGCTTTGCGTCGGGGCCGGCCCAGCTCAGCCGGCCTCGTTTTCCGCACCCTGAGGGGTTCGACGAGAATCTGACCATCTCCGACGTAGCGGTGATGATGCAGCGGGCGCTCAACTGCGTGGACTCACGACTCGTGGACCACGGGTTGCGCGTTGCCACCATCCTCGACGCCATGCTGGCGGTGAAGGGCACCTACGATGAAACGCAGCGCCGCGCGGCCTACTTCGTGGCGCTGCTCCACGATATCGGGGCGTACCGCACCGAGGAAATCGACCGCATGGTGGCGTTCGAGACCGAGGGCGTGTGGGAGCATTCGTTCTACGGGTTCCTCTTCTTCAGGGAGTTGTCGCCCCTCGTCGATTACGCCGAAGTCGTGCTGTTCCACCATATGGACTACGACCGGTTCACCGGGCAGAGCCCGCAGGTGAAGTTCCTGGCCACCGCGCTGCACGTGGCCGATCGCGTGGATGTGCTGCTGCTCGAGCACCCGCAGGCCGACGCCGCCGACGTGATGCGCCTCATGGACGCTGTGCGGCCGGGCACGTTCGCGCCTGAAGCGTTGGAGCTGTTCGCGGAGGCCGAACGGCGCTACGGCGTGCTCGCGTACCTGCGCGGGGGCGTGGAGGGGCCGAACCCTTCGCGCATCGTGGCCGACCCGACGGGCACGGGCACCGCTACGTCGTACCTCGACATGCTCGTGCACATCATCGACTTCCGCAGCCGCCATACCGTCACCCATACGGTGACCACGGCGTGGGTGGCGTACGAGCTGGCCCTTCGCCTGCTTGAGGACAAGGGGGCCGCCGCGCACGTGTACGCAAGCGCGCTCGTGCACGACGTGGGCAAAATCGGTATTCCGCTGTCTATTCTGGAAAAACCGGGCCGCCTCGATGCCGACGAGATGGCCGTCATGCGCACGCACGTGGCGCTGACCGAGGACATCCTCGAGGGCTGCGTCGATCCGCGCATGCTGCAGGCGGCCGTGCGTCATCACGAGAAGCTCGATGGCAGCGGGTATCCGCGCGGGCTGCACGCCGACGAGCTGACGATGCCCGACCGGATCATCGCCGTGGCCGACATCGTCAGCGCGCTTGTGGGCACGCGCAGCTACAAGGAAGCGTATCCCAAGGAAAAGGTGCTGATGCTGCTCGATGAGCAGCAGGCCGCGGGGAAGATCGACGCTGTGGTGGTTGAGACGATGCGGCACGATTACGACGCCATCATGGCCACGGTGGCGCAGGCGTGCCGTCCGGTGGCCGACGCGTACGAGCGGGTGCAGCAGGACTACGCCTGGTTGTTGAACGAGTTGGAGAACGCCCGAGCCGTTGAAGGGAGCAAGGCATGAAGCGCCTGTTGATGGTGGTGGACTACCAAAACGATTTCGTGGACGGAGCGTTGGGATTTCCCGGAGCCGAGGAGCTGGCCGAACCCATCGCGCGGAAAATCACGGAGTATCGCGACCGTTTCGACGAGATCGTGTTCACGCTGGACACCCATCACGCGAACTACCGGGATACGCAGGAGGGGCGCAATCTGCCCGTGGAGCACTGCGTGGAAGGCACGCCCGGCCACGGGCTGTACGGTGTCGTCGCCGACCTTATCCAGCCCGTTGACGTGGTGTTTCGCAAGCCGACGTTCGGGTCGGCCGACCTGTTCGAGTGGCTGCGCGTGGCGCAGCAGGCCGCCGCCGAGCTGGGCAAGCCGCCCTTCGAGAGCATCGAGCTGGTGGGCCTCGTGTCCAACATCTGCGTGCTGTCGAACGCCGTGCTGGCGAAGACCGCGTGTCCCGAAGTGCCCATCATCGTGGACGCCGCCTGCACGGCGTCGTTCGATCCGAAGCTGCACGAAGAAGCCCTCGACGTGCTCGAAGGCCTCCACGTGCAGGTGATCAACCGGTAACGCGCGGCGCTACAGCGCTTCGACGTCCGCCTCGGTGACGGGCGTGGTGGCTTCCAGCTTGCCGCCGGTGGCAGCCTGGATGCCGCAGATGCGGCCGGTGGTGATGCAGTGGCCCGCCGACATGCCGCCCTGGTACATGGACCAGTCGGGGCTGCCGCACAGCTGCCCGGCGCTGAAGCCCGTCACCCACAAGTTGGGGATGACCTGGCCTTCGGTGGTGAGCGCCTGGTAGTTCTCGTTCACGGTGACGCCGGCGCACAGCGCTGACACGCGCACGTGCTTGTGGATGCCCCAGAACGGCGCCTTCTCGATTTTCTTGAGGTACTTTGCCTGCTTGCCGAAGTCTTCGTCGAAACCCTTGTCCACCAGCTCGTTGTAGCGCGCGACGGACTTCTTGAGCGCGTCGGCGGGAATGCCCAGCTTGCCGGCCAGCTCGTCGAGCGTGTCGCAGCGGTACGTGTCGATGAGGCTCTCGATGACGTTCGATCCGCTTTCGGCCGAACGGTCCATGTCCACGTCGGGCATGTACACCTCCATGGCTTCCTGCGCCGTGGGCTTGCCGCCCCATTCGGTGACCTGCGCCACGTAGTCGTCGTCGAAGATCTGGGAGTACCAGCCCGGCTTCGGCTGGTTGCGCAGCACGCAGTTCACTTCCTCGAACACGCAGTCTTCGTTCATGAAGCGCTCGCCGTTTTCGTTCACGTACAGGAAGGGCTCGTTGAACATGGGGCCCGAGTCGAAGTCGTGCATCATGTGGGAGTGCCCGACGGGCACGAAGCCGGCGCCCACGGCCATGGACATGAGGATGCCGTCGCCCGTCTTGTTGCTCTGCTTGCGGTCGAACTCCTTGACGTCGGGGCAGTAGCGCTCCACGAGGCTCTGGTTGTTCTGGTAGTCGCCCGTGGACAGGATGACGCCCTTCGTGGCGGTGAACTTGATGTACGAGGAGCCGCTCTTGCCGATGACGCCGGTAACCGCGCCGGAATCATCCGTGACCAGCTGCACGCCCGGCGTGGAGTAGAAGAACTCGACGCCCTTGCTCGCTGCCAGTTCGGCCAGGTGCTCCACCATGGTGCCGTTGTTGTAGGGCTTCGGGCCGAACATGATGCTGCGACGCGCGCATTTCGAGCCGTCCTCGTACTCGGTCACGGCCGTGGGGCGCACGGTGTAGGGCGGGAAGCCCGCTTCGGCGGTGCGCACCTGCGTCCAGCGGATGGCCTCGCCGGAATAGGCGCAGTACGTTTCGGCCAGCTTGCGGTCGGCGCGCCAACGACAATCTTCCAGGTAGCCTTGCAGGTAGTTCATGACCCCCTGCTCGTCGCTTTGGTCGAGCAGCACGCCGGAGCACGTGCCGCCCTGCGCGATGGGTTTCGACTCCTTCTGCAGCACGGCTACCGTGGCGCCTTCTTCCAACGCGGATAGCGCGGCGGGTACGCCGCCCGTGCCGGCGCCGACCACCACCACGTCGAAGGTTTTCTCCTCGGCGATGTCGGTGATGGGGTCGATGATGACGGGCGATTCCTCGAAGTCGCTGGCTTGCAAGCCGGCGGGATAGGCGCTCGCCGCTGCGGCGTCGGCGGTGCCGCCTGCTGCGGCGGGCGCGCATCCTGCCAGGCCGGCTCCGGTGGCGACGATGCCGGTGGCAAGCGCCCCCTTCAAGAAGTCTCGACGATTCAGTTCCATACTCCCTCTCCTTTCCTTGTGAGATGCGTGCGGGGTCCGGCGCCGCCTCGGTTGGGAGGGAGGGGCGAAGCGGCAACCGGCGCCCGAACGCTTCCGAAACTACGCCGCACGAGGCGGAATTTCCTCCTACAAACGGTATGAAGTTGCAGGCGGGGGCCGACTTCATACCGGTTTTCTGATATAACCATGGTCGAGGGGAAGGGGTGTCCGATGCGTTTGATCCGCTTGTTTTTCGCGCGCACGCCCGGCGTGATGGGCGCCGTGGCGGGGCTTGCCTGCGCGCTCATGGTGCTTGAGGTGCAGCGCATGCCGGTTGCGCACTTCGTGAGTTTCTCCATGTTCGCGCCCGTGCCCTACATCGTGGAAGCGGCGGTGCTGCTTGCAGTGATCGCCTGGTATCGGGTGCGTCCGGGCGCGCGGCTGAGCGCGAGCGTTGCCGTGCGCGGTGCGGTGGCGGCGGTTGCGCTGGTCTCCTCGTGGCTGCTGCTGTACGCGGGGCTTGCCGACGACGGCACGGCGCTCGGCGTGCTCATGGTCTACCGCGCGAGCACGGGGTTGCTCGTGGTGTTGTGGGGCGAGCGGCTCGTGGAGCTGGGCGCGCGCCGCGCGGCGTGCACGTTTGCCGCGGCCTGCCTGCTGTCGGGCGTGCTCACCATGGCGCTCGCCCTGTTCCCGAGTGCGGTGGCGCCGCTGTTGCTGGGGGCGTTGCCCCTTGTTGCGGGCGGCGTGTTCGTGGCGTATCGGCCGCGGGTGGAAGGCGACGCGGGCGTGCTCGAGCGGCCGCTGCCGCGCTTCGCGTGCGCGAGCACGAAGGACAAGGTGGTGGCCGTTGGGTTGGTGGCGCTGCCGCTCATCTGCCGCGGCCCCATGGTGTCGGCGCAATCGTCGTGGATGACGCTGCAGGGCGACGCGGCCATGGCCGCGCTCATTCAGGTGGCCATCGGCTGCGGCATCGTGGCGGCCGGGCTCATCGCGCTGCTCGTGACCGACCGGGTGTGGAACCGCAGCTTCATCCTCGTGTACGAGCTGTTCGTGCTGCCGGTCACCTTCGTGTCGTTCTGCACGGCGCAAGCCTCGGCCGACCTGTGGTTTCTCCACATGCTCATCGTGGATTCCACGTACAAGGTCACGCTGTTCTACATCGTCATGACGCCGTTTTTGTTCCCGGCCTCGCGTGCGGGCAACGCGTCCTGGCCGCTCATCGGGTCGTTCGCGTTCATGATTGCGGTCCGTGCGCTGTTCGTGGGATTGCAGTCGGCGCTGCCGGCGCCGGCCTACGCGGGCCTCACCGTAACGGTGGTGCTGGCGTCGTTCGCAGGCGGCGGGGTGCTGTCGTTTCTGATCATGCAGCAGCAGGCGAACAGACGCGAGGCCGTGCAGGCCGAGGCGGCGGAAGCCGTGCTGGCGAACCTCGAGGAGCGCTGCGCCGCCGCGGCGGCGCGCTTCGATCTCACGCCGCGCGAGCGGGACGTGCTTCTGTTGCTCGCGCAGAACTACCGTGCACCGTACATTGCCGAGAAGCTGGTGGTGAGCCAGTCGACGGTCAAGACGCACATGCGCAACCTCTACGGCAAGCTGGGCGTGCACTCGCAGGCGGAACTGCTTCTGCGGCTCGAGCAGGAAGCCGAGAGCATTTCGGCCTAGGGTTTAGTGGCGGCGGGCGAAGGCTTCGAGCACGAGCTGGGCGCGAGTGCCGATGGGGGTTTCGTTCTCCGCGAGGAAGCGGGGGACGTCCTCGATGGCAAGCTGGAAGGGTTCGATGAGCTCGGCCGGCTCGGGTTGCGCATCTGAAATGCGCTCCACCTGGGCGAACACGACGTGCACTGTCTCGTCGGTGAGGCCGGTGGACGAGTAGCCCGCCTGCGGAAGCGGTTGGAGCGCCGCCGCCTCGTCGAGGTCGGTGCGCAGGCCGTAGCCCGTCTCCTCGCGCAGCTCGCGGTTCACGCACGTGGCCAGATCTTCGCCCGGCTCCATGAGCCCGGCCGGAAACGCGATGCACCAGCTGTTGAGCGGGTAGCGGAACTCGCGGATGAGCAGCAGCTTCCCGTCGGCCGTTTGCCCCACGATGCACACGGCGTCGGCGGGGGTGCGCATCCCGCGCGCGTTGCCCTCGAGTTCGGCGCGGTACGCGTCGAGGGCCTTGCGCGAGGCGCTCTCGTATTCGTAGCGCGAGCCGTCGGGCATGTCGTAGGCGAGCACGTACTTCTTGATCCAACCATCGGAAACCTGGCGGATGTCGGCAAGCTGGGGAACGGCGGTCATGGGAGCTCCTTCGTGGGTTGGGTGCGGAGACTAGAAGTCGAACACGTCGCCGACGTTGGCGGCGATGCAGAGGTCGGCTTGGCGGTCGCGCGGGGTGGGGGTGCGGTTGACGATGACGAGGCGGCGGCCGGTGAAGAAGTCGATGAGCCCCGCGGCCGGATACACGGCCAAGGAGGTGCCTGCCACGACGAGGAGGTCGGCCTGTGCGAGAGCGTCGACGGCGCCCTGCATCGTGCGCTCGTCGAGCGGCTCCTCGTAGAGCACGACGTCGGGCTTGACGATCCCGCCGCAGGCGGGACACCGCGGGACGCCGTCGGGCGCTTGCGCGCGGAGGGCGAGCAGGTCTTGGACGGGGTAGGGCGCGCGGCAGCCCATGCAGAAGTTGCGCAGGACGCTGCCGTGCAGCTCGAACACGTTTGCGCTGCCGGCTTTCTGATGCAGGCCGTCGATGTTCTGCGTCACGACGGCGCTGAGCGTGCCGGCCTGCTCGAGTTCGGCAAGCTTCCGGTGCGCGCGGTTGGGCTGGGCGTCGAGGGCCAGCATGCGGTCGCAGTAGAAGTCGAAGAACGCGCCAGGATGCGCGTCGAAGAAGCTGCGGCTGATCATCTGCTCGGGCGGGTAGGGGTACTTCTGTGCGTACAGCCCGTCGGGGCTGCGGAAATCGGGGATGCCGCTCTCGGTGGACACGCCCGCGCCGCCGAAGAACACCATCCCGCCCGGAGGCGTGTCGGCCACCCAGCTGCGGAACGTGTCGATGTCGCGTGCGGTGGGTTCGTCCATGGCTCCTCCAATCAGGTTTGCCCCATCATAGCAGGAAGGCGACCGGGTGGTCGCCTTCCTTGGAGCGTGGGTTGTGTGCGGGGGCTAGCCTTCGATGGCGATGCTCTTCTTCTCCTCGAGCTTCGGCTGCTCCTGCTTCTTCGGCACGGCGATGCGCAGCACGCCGTCTTCGAACTTTGCCTTGATGTCGTCTTCCTCGATGTCGTCGCCCACGTAGAACGTACGGCTGCACTTACCGCTGAAGCGCTCCTTGCGGACGTACGTGCCCTTCTCGTCCTTGTCCTCGGACTCAGACTGCGTCTGCGCGGCGATGGTGAGGTAGCCGTCCTTGAGGTCGGCCTGCACGTCATCCTTCTTGAAGCCGGGCAGGTCGATGGTCAGCTCGTAGCCCGCGTCGGTTTCCTTGATGTCCGTGCGCATAAGGCTGGGCGACATTTTCTGCATGGCTTGCATCGGGGCGCTGGCCGCGTCGAAGAACGCGTCGAACGGATCGGTCATCAGCTCGCTCAGCAGGTTGCGATTCCTCCGCATCGGTACCATCATGGCCATGGGTCATCATCTCCTGTTAACTCGGTGGTGTAGGCGGTAGGTTCGGTTGTGCCGGCGCGCCGCCTTGCTTGGTATGGTTGTATTGTAGGAAGGCAATTAGCACTCGGCAAGCGAGAGTGCTAATTGGTTACTTTTTCGTAATGTTTTATGCGCCCCTTTGATGCGCGGCGGGTGCTCCCTTTCTTTTTGGCGCGTCCGGGTGTTTTCCTTTTCCCCCATGGCATGCGAGTGCCCCCCTCCCATGGCGCGCGCGAGCGCTCGCGGGTTGTATGCGGCGCTTGCGCGCCGTCGATGCAACCCGCAGGTCCCCTCAACGGCGCGCCAGCGCCGCACGGACCCGCGAAACTCCGGGCGCGCCAAAGAAAAAGGGAAGGCGCGCCCGCCGCGCGCTAAAGCCCCTCGTCAGGCGCTCTCTACCCCTCGTCTCCCAGGACGCGGTCCATCATTTCTTGGCGGTTGGCTACTCCGAGCTTCGCGTAGATGTGCGCGATGTGCGTCTTCACGGTGTTTTCGGCGAGCACCAGTTCGTCTTGGATGAGCGTGCGCGTGCGTCCTTGGGCCAGCAGGATGAACACCTCGGTTTCGCGGGGCGACAACTTGTACGCGACGGCGATGTCTTTGCAGCGGTCGGCAATGGCGCGCGACACGTGTTCGCCCGTCAAATCGCCCTGCGGGGCGGGAGCGGAAACGGAGCAGGAGGTCGGCGCGGGTTCCGGCTCAACAGGGTCGTTCTGCGCGCCGAGGCGCCGCGCGCCCATCCACTCGCTCACGATGGCGGCAATGGTGAGCGAATAGGCGGCGCCCAGCATCACCATGCTGCTGAACGCCACGCCGCTGCCCAGCAACGCCACCCATAGGATGGAGCTGAGCGCGTAGACGGCCGCGGCGATGCCCATCACGCGATACGACGGCATGGTCAGCGCGTCGACAGCCGTCACCACCACCATCCAGAACAGCAGGTGAGCGCACGAGTCGTCGAGCCTCATGAACGCGTCAAGCAGCGCGGCGGGAATGCCCTGCGCCGACGTCTGAGACACCACGACGAACAGTCCGCCGATCACGAAGATGAACGCCGGCTGAAAGCGCAGGTCGAGGCGCCATTGCGTCGTTTTCACCAACGTGGCGTACGCGAACAGGGCCAAGAGAGCCGTGGAAACGAGCGAGAACAGGAGGCCGGCGAACAGACCCTGCGCGGCAACGGCCTCGTTTCCCCACAGCCCGATGGAGCTGAACGATCGCACGGTGGCCAGCAGCAGCGCGCCGGCTGCAACCAGCACCATGAGGCTGCGTCGGCCTTCGTGCCCCTTCGGCAGCTCGGCGCGCCGAGGCTGAAGCTCGAGCGCGTCCGATCCCGCTGCGGCGCTGCGGGCGCCCTTGAGCAGGGCCGCCGAGACGAGCGGAAGCGCTATGGTGATAACGATTTGCCAGACGGAAGGCACCGCTTCGCGCACGATGGGCAGCACGAGCGTCTCCGTCGCCAATGCGGCGACGATGCACCAGGCGGTGCAGGCGAAGGTTTGCGTGCGGGTGAGCAAGAGGTAAAACCGCGAGGCGATCCAGAAGTACCCCGCGCCGAATATGACCAACCCGGCTACGGCCAACACGATGGGATCGAACAGGCTTTGGTTCGACGCGAGGGCGAAACAGGCGGTGCCCACCGATGACGCGAGCGGCAGCACGTAGGAAAACGGACGGTCGCGTTCGCGCAGCCAACGCGGGGCAAGCGCGAAGGCGATGCCCACGGCAAGGATACCCAGCAGGAAGAACAGGCGCGGATTGACGGCGGGGTCGAGGTCGTGCAGCGAGGAGGGGAAGCCTCCGGTATGGCCGGCCAAGGTGCACCAGAGCAGGTTCGCTCCCAATCCGGCGGAGGCAAGGACGGCACTGCGATTGACGCGCGCGGCGGCGCTGTTGTGCATGGTCCGATCCCCCCGATTCTCTTCCCGGCGCTCCCTCAAGCGTCGGTGCGAAGCCCCTGGCAGGGCTGGGTCATTATATACGATTTCCACGATAGGCGAAAAGGTGCCCACCTCCATCAACCAAACCGGGGGATACCCGCACGGGTTCGCCCCATTATTCACCCGGATGCGTTGATGGTGCGCGAAACGGTTCGATCGTACCATCGTCCCCGCATGCGGCAGGCGCGCGTTGCGCGTGGGAAGGAGGGTCGGGCCGAAGGTTCGCGCCGTTGCATTTCGGATGAGAGAAGACGGAGGAGATCATGAAAAACATGCGACTGAAAACCGCGCTCGGCATGGCGGGGGTGGTGGTCGTCACGGCGGCCTGCTGCGTCGCCGGCCCCGCGTTGGCTGTCGATTCCGCATCGACTGCGGACGAAATCGTGCGGGGAGGGGAGCCGGACGGCGACGTCCAGTATCCGGGCAAAGAGTACATCGTGGACAACTACAGTAAGTGGGACAAGATTGCCGAGGAGTATGCCCCCGAAATCATCAAGTACGCGAACGGGCAGCTGGTGCAGCGCACGCCCACCGAGTACGAGTGCCCCCATTGGATGCAGCAAAGCTGGACCATTTCGTACAACACGTACTACCTCGACGCCGACAATCGCGGGTGCAATTCGTGCCACGCCGATTTGAACGCGATGATCGAGAACATGGAATACAAGCACGCCACCATCGACAACGAAGCGCTTGAGACGTACGGCGATGTGAACCAATGCATCTCGTGCCACCGCGACAACGGCGACGATTTCGGCCGCCTCATACATGCCATCCACTTCAACGAGCGCAGCGGTTCCAAGTTCGCCGAGGGCTCGAACGGCACGTGCCAATCGTGCCACGACGCGACGGCGGACGGCAACGGCATGCAGCTGTGGGACAACGTGAAGCACGAGGCGCTGCAGGGCATCAACAAGGTTGAGAACGTGCAGGGCGAGTTCGCAACAACCCAGGACAAGGTGCAGACGCAGGACGAGCTGTACAGCTACGACTTCGTCCACGGCTACTACGACCACATGCGCTACGCCTGCAGCCCTGCAGGTTTGGACATCGACCTGCCGCAAAGCATGTTCGACGAGTGGGAAATAACCATCGACGGCAACGTGAACGAGCCCTATACGGCGAACCTGCCCGACCTGGTGGCCGAGGCCGAGGCGGCCGGCGTCGTGGTGACGAAGCCGTCGAAGATGGTGTGCGAGCTGAATCCCATCGGCGGTGGCGGCATCGGCCAGGCCGAAATCACGGGCATTCCCGTAAGCTGGCTCATCGAGAAGGCGGGCGGCTACACCGAAGACACGAACAGCGTGCGCGTCATTCGCGCGGACGGTTCGTCGCGCAGCGGGTTCGACCTCTCGGTGCTCGACAAGGGGTACTTGGTGTACAAAATCGGCGGCGAATACCTTGACGCGCGACACGGTTTCCCGGTGACGCACTGGCAGGAAACGTACGACGCACAGATTTTCTCGAAGCAGATCAACGGCTACCACGTGACGTCCGATGTGATGGACGAGCGCGTATGCGGCCAGGTCAACCAAGAAGGTGCGCAGGTGAACCGCCCGAACGTGACGGTGTGCGGCGTACCCGAGGGCCTCATCATCCAGAACGGGCAGCCGTTCACGTTCAGCGGTTACGCCGATGCGTTCGACCATCCCATGAAGACGGTGGAATTCTCCATGGACGGCGGCGAGACGTGGACCCCGTTCGAGGTGGGCGACGTCGATCCGGCGAAGTGGCTGTGGTGGAGCTTCACGTTCACGCCCGAAAAGGAGGGCGCATACGTGCTGAGCGTGCGCGGCACGGACGTTGACGGCGAAGTGAGCTATCGCAATCACGAGGTGCTGGTGAACGCGAAGGACGAGATGCCGTCCGAAGACGAGATCACCGAGATCGGGAAGATCGTCGATCCGGCTTTGGCCGACGGCGAAGCTTCCGGCGATCAGCAGTAAGCGAGGATGAGTGACATGACACAACGAAGCAAAAGGGTGTTCGCCGGCGTTGCCGGGGCGGCGCTGCTGTTCACCGGGTCGGGCATGGCGTTGAATGCGCTGAACCCCGCCCCTGCCGATGCGTCCGACGAGGCGCGTGGAACAACCCATACGTTCAACGAGAACGTGGTGGAGGCCTCCTGGGCCGACATCGACGACGGCTCGTACGTGCGCGTGCCGGACGTGCAAGGGACCTTCGTGTTCAATCAGCTGGGAACGACGCCGAACGACGAGCTGTTCAACGTATTCGGCACGGCGCTGACTTCGATGTGCTCGAAGCCCGCCGTTGAGCTGGGCTCTCAAGCGGACGGAGTGGCCAACTATTACGTGAACGTGGGCGGCCACATCCAGAAGAACTTCACGGTGGATGTGAGCGCGCTGTCCGAAGATGCCAGCGAGGAGACGCTTATGGCGTGCTCGTGCGCGACGGGCTCGCCCTTCGGGCAGGCGGCGGTGCTGGGCGTGCCGCTTGCCTCCATCGTCGAAATGGCCGACTTGGAAGACGGCGTGAACACCGTGACGGCGTACGGCGCCGATGGATTCGGACAGCCCTTGCCGCTGCGCTACGCGTTGGAGCACGACGCGATGCTGGTCTATCAGGTGAACGGCGAAGAACTGACGTCGGCCGAAGGGTCGAGCATGCAGCTCTGGATGCCCGAGACCGTAGCGCGCTACTTCACACGCAACATCACCGACATCGAGCTGACGCGCGAAGATGCCGTGCCGGACGTGCAGCAGGTCGATCCGTGCTACCGCAACAAGGTGAACATCATGAACTACGCCGACGGCTGCACGTTCGCCGCGGGAGACGAGATCACCTTCGAAGGGGTGGCCGACGATGTGGGCAGCCCCATCGAGGCCATCGAGTTCTCGTTCGACGGTGGAACCACCTGGACAACATGCGCCACTGAAGGCGCCACTGCCGACAAGTGGGTGAACTGGCAGTTCACCACCACCTTCGAAGAGCAGGGCGATCATCGCATGACCGTCCGAGCCAAAACCGCCGACGGCACAGTATCCCCGCTCGAAGCCACCCTGCTGTTCGCCGTCGAGTAAGGGTAGCTTCCTATGTGGCGCCCGGGCGCTTTCTTTTTCCCATGGCGTGCCCGGGTGCTTTCTTTTTTCCCACGGCGCGCGAGTGCCCCCCTTCCCATGGCGCGCGCGAGCGCTCGCGGGTTGTATGCGGCGCTTGCGCGCCGATGGTGCAACCCGCAGGTCCCCTCAACGGCGCGCCAGCGCCGCACGGACCAGTGAAACTCTGGGCGCGCCATGGGAAGGGGGGGGAGGCGAGTCCGTCGCGCGTCATGGGGTGGCGGGGTGAGGGGCGCGCCCGCTGCGCGCCACCCCTCTCACCTCCCCAAACACCAAAATGACCCCACGGGGGTAATGGTCATCCTCCTTCTTCGAACGCATGATGCGGGCTAGTAAGACGTACGAAACGAGCGAGAAGGAGGAGGATCATGGTCGATGAGACGAAGGGCGCGCCGCCGGAGCCGCGGCGCACGAAGCGCGGGTGGATCGTTGCGGGCGTGGTGGCCGCGGTGGTTGTCGTGGCGGGTATTGGGGCGTGGGTGTGGCACGAGCAGCCCAGCTTCTGCAACGCGCTGTGCCACAGCCCCATGGACGCGTACGTGGAAAGCTACGGCGCGGGCGATCCGGGCACCTTGGTGACGCAGCATGCCGAGACGGGCAAGACGTGCCTCGACTGTCACGAGGCAACCATCACCACGCAGGTGTCCGAGGTGATGGCGTGGGTGTCCGACAGCTACCCCATGGACGAGGACGGCCAGCTGCTGGCCACGGGCAAGGAGTTCGCCACCGAGGAGTTCTGCACGAGCGGCGGCTGCCACGACATGAACGAGGTAGTGAACGCCACCTGGGGCTTCGAGGGCAACGACGAGAAGTACAACCCGCATTCGAGCCATCAGGACAACGCCATCGAATGCAGCGATTGCCACAAGGTGCACGAGACGAGCACGCTGTACTGCGCCAAATGCCACGACCTGCAACTGCCCGAAGGATGGGAGGCCACCAATGAATAACGCACAAAGCGGATTGTCCCGCCGCAGCTTCCTCAAGGGCGCGGGTATCACGGCCCTCGGCGCGGCGGCTGCCGGCGCGCTTGCGGGATGCGGCAACGGCTACGTGAACGCTGCGGAGGCGAAGAACGTCGCCACGCAGATGCCGGGTACGCCCAGCTGGTTGGGCGCGGCGCCCGACGTGGCCGAAACCGACATCACCGAAACCATCGATGTGGACGTGGTGGTAGTGGGGTGCCGCACGGGCGGTTTGCCCGCCGTCATCTCGGCTGCCGAACATGGCGCGAAGGTGCTCGGCATCGAGCAGATGAGCGCCATCGCCACGCCGCGCGAGGACTTGGGAGCGATCGACTCCACGCTGCAACGGGAGTCGTTCGAGGAGTTCCCGCAGTTCGAAATCGACAAGATGGAGGCCATGGAGGACATCGTCCGCTATGCCAACGGCTTCGTGAACTACGATTTGGTGAAGCTGTGGGCCGATGAATCGGGCGACATGATCGACTGGCTGAGCGAGATCATCGCTCGCAACGGCGAATTCGCCATGCGCTTCGAAGGCTCGGTGGGCACGGAGGGGCAGGGCGCGCGCGACAAGGCGTGGGCCACGGGCCACAGCCCGGAGAAGCTCACGGACAACAAGGACGTCACCTTCGGCACCACGCTGCGCGACTATGCCGAAGAGCTCGGCGCCGAGTTCCGCTACGACACCATGCTGGTGAAGTGCGAGCAGGATGCGTCGGGGCGTGTGACGGGCGTCATCTGCCGCGACGGGAACGACCGCCACTATCTGCGCGTCAACGCGAGCAAGGGCGTCATCCTGGCCACCGGCGGCTACGCGGCGAACACCGAGATGGTGGAGGCGCGTCAGGCGTGGAACAACCGCTTGAAAATCAACGTGCCGGTGGGCGGGAGCTGCACGGGCGACGGCATCAAGGCCGCCCTGTGGTGCGGTGCCACCATCGATCCCATCGGCGCGGCCGTCACGTTCAACCGGGCGTGCTGCAAGCCCGACGAAGTGGCCGGCAGCGACCTCGTGGGCAAGTGGTTCTGGTTCGGCGAGCAGCCGTTCCTCAAGGTCAACCTGAACGGCAAGCGCTTCTGCAACGAGAGCGGCCCGTACGATTACATGCTGCACTCGGCGTTCATGCAGCCGTACCATACCTATGTTGACATCTGGGATTCGGACTATGTCGAGCAGGTGCGTCAGATCAACGAGGTGGGCTGCTGCCGCCTGTACCCCTTCGACAACGGGGCGCCGTCGAACATGCCCATCACGAAGATGGCGAGCGATTTCGAAGCGCTCATCGAGGCGGGCTACATCCAGCAGGCCGACACGATGGAGGAGCTGGCCGAGAAGCTGAACCTGCCGGTGGATGCCACGGTGGAAACGTGGGAGCGCTACAACGGGTTCGCCGAAGCGGGCAAGGACGACGACTACAACAAGGAGCCCTACCGCCTGACGCAGCTCACCCATCCGCCGTACTACGGCGTGCGCACGGGCGCGTGGTTCTTGGCCACCATCGACGGCGTGCTGATCGACACCGACATGCATGCGGTGGACGAGGCGGGCAAGGCTATCGACGGTCTGTACATGGTGGGGAACGACTCGGGCGGTTTCTTCAGCGTGAGCTACCCCAACCTGTTCACCGGCTTGGCCGCGGGCCGCACGATGACGTTCGGTCGCCGCGCCGGCATGCTGGCGGCCACCGGGCAGGCGTAGGCCCCGCATCGACCCCTCTTGCGAAGCCCTGCCGCTCGATGCGGCGGGGCTTCGCTGGCGAAGGGCACATGCCGCCCCGGGTTCGATGTCGCTGTCCAGCTGCCGACCCTCGAGGCCTCCCGTATCGACAGAGAGACGCTGCCCGCATAGAATACGGCCATGGATTCGTTCGATCTCTTCAACATAGCGCTTGACGGGTACAGCGCGCTTTTGTGCGCGATGATGGGCGCCCAGGCGCTCGTTGCCGCCCGCGGGCGCCGCGACGAGGTGAGTCGCTGCTTCGCGGGCATCTGCCTGGCGAACACCGTCATGGCCTTGGGGGATATAACGTCGTGGGCTCCTGCGCCACCGTTGGATCAAGGCCAGTATGTGCTGGTGGTGGCGGGTTCCTTCGCTTACTATGCGGCCGTGATGCCCCTCTATCTGTTCTTCACGGGCTACATCGTATCGTACTTGGAACGCCGCACGCAGCTTGCGCCGGCGGTACGTCGCGCGATCCCGCCGCTTCTGGGGGTGCTGTTCGTGGCGTATTCGGCCTGCTGCGTTGCCTCGCTGTGGAACGGGATGCTGTTCGTCGTGACTCCTGAGGCGGGTTATGAGCGCGGTAGCCTGTTCTGGATATCGCAAGCGTCCGTCATTGCGCTGCACCTGTTCAACGCTGTTATCATCCTGCGCCATTTCGGCAGTCTGACCGCAGCGGAGCGCCTGGGCTTCGCAAGCTATCTCCTGCTGCCGATGGTGGCCAACGCGATGCAGGTGGCGATGTTCGGCGTGGCGCTTCTGAACGCTGCCATCACGGTGGTGCTGCTCATCATCTTCATCAGCATCCAATCCGAGCGCAAGGCGCTTTTGGCGCGGCGCGAGCAGGAGCTGGCCGAGACGCGCGCCGACATCATGCTCAGCCAGATTCAGCCGCACTTCCTGTACAACACGCTTACGGCCATTCGCGAGATGTGCCTGAGCGATCCGACCGAGGCGGCGCGCATGGTCACGGACTTCTCGGCGTATCTGCGCGAGAACATGGCCTCGCTCACCAGCCGCGAGCCCATCCCGTTCGAACGCGAGTTGCGGCATGCGTGCACGTACCTGGCGCTCGAGCAGAAGCGGTTCGGCGATCGGCTGCGCGTGGAGTTCGACGTGCGGGCCACGGCGTTTTCGCTGCCGCCTCTGTCGCTGCAGGCGCTCGCGGAGAACGCGGTGCGTCACGGCGTGACGAAGCGCGAGGAGGGAGGCCGGGTGCGCGTGGCCTCTACGGAGGAGCCGGACGCGTTTGTGGTGACGGTTGCCGACGATGGCGTGGGCTTCGAGCCGGATGCGGTGGGGCTCGACGGTCGGTTGCACGTGGGCATCGCGAACGTGAGCGCACGCGTGGAGGCGCTGTGCGGCGGCGCGCTTGTGGTGGACAGTACGCTGGGTGCGGGCACGCGCGCGACGCTGCGCATCCCGAAGGGGGAGGGCGCGGGCGGCGGTGCCGGCAGCGGAAGGGGCGGCGAATGAACATCATCGTAGTGGACGACGAGCCGCTGGCGCTGCGCGGCATTGCGCGCCTTGTGCGGGAGGCCGGCGAGGCGAGCGAGGTGCAGGAGTTCTCGCTGCCGCGCACGGCGCTCGCCTTTGCGCGCGAGCATCGCGTGGACGTGGCGTTTCTCGACATCGAGATGCCCGGGATGAGCGGCATCGAGCTGGCGAAAGCGCTCAAGGACAGGAATCCCGACACGCATATCGTGTTCGTGACCAGCTACGAGCAGTATGCCCTCGATGCATTCACCGTGCGCGCGACGGGCTATTTGCTGAAGCCGGCGCGTCTTGAGGACGTGCGTCGCGAGCTCACCTTCGTCTACGATGAGCGCCGTGCGCGCGTGCGCCGGCCGAGCATCGTGCACGTGCGGACGTTCGGAGGGTTCGAAGCTGAGGTGGACGGCGTACCGCTGTCGTTCAAGCGCTCGAAGTCCAAAGAGCTGTTCGCGCTTTTGGTGGACAAGCGCGGTTGCGGCGTGGCTACGCGCGAGGCGTGCGCGGTGCTCTGGGAGGACGCGCCCTACAATGCTTCGAGGCGCAGCTACTTCCAAAACATCGTGGCCGATCTGCGCGCCGCGCTCACCGCTGCGGGCGCGGAGGCGGTGCTCGTGCGCTCGCGGAACAGCCTGGCCATCGACCCGGCGCTCATCGACAGCGACAGTTACCGCTTCCTCGAGGGCGACCCTGTTGCGGTGAACTCGTATCGCGGCGACTACCTGCCCGCCTATTCGTGGGCCGAGTACTCCATAGGCCCGTTCCTGCGCATGGGCTAAGGTTCGCCGCGCTTCGTGCGGTAGGGAGTCGCGCCTGCGCGCCAAGCCGTTCGCGGGAATTCCCGTGTGCGTGTTGCCGTTTTGTTGCACAGCCTTCTTTATCATAAATCCGATTTTTGCATGCGTGCGATGTCGGAGGAGATAATGAAGCGATTGGGAAACATGGCGCTCGGGGTGCTGCTTGCGTGTTCGCTCGTGCCAGTGCCGGCGGGCGCGGCATGGGCTGCCGAGCCGACTGCGAGCAATGGCTCGGGTGCTGCGACCAGTGCTGCGGCGGCGCAACGGGCGCTTGTGCCGGGCACGTATGTCGAGCATGAGGCCATTGCGTACGTGATGGATGGCGGCGTGCGGACGTTCTCGTCCGATGGCGGGGCGCTCGAAGGCGCTCAGGATCTGATGGATATCGCGGCAGGTGCGGCCGCCGAGGCGCTTGGCGACGATGCCGACGCGCCTGAGGCCGCGGCTTTCGCGCGCTCGCTCTCGGCGGACGGGAAGGCCGAGGCTGCGGCTGGTCGCCTCGTGCTCGTGCGCGACGAGGCCAAGACTACCGAGCAGCTTATCGCCGATCTCGAAGCCGATCCCCGCGTGGTATTCGCCGAGCCGAACGCCGTGGTGGAGACGGGCGATGCCGACGAAGAGACGGTGCAGACCGCGCCTGCGGACGAAGCACTCGATGAAGAGTGGGCGGACGGGGTTGCGGCAGCCGATACGGTTGACGAGTCCGGTGCAACCGACGCGGATGGCGACGCCTCCGGCTCTGATGCGACCGAGCAGTCGGACGGCGCACCTGCCGAGGTCGTGTTCGGCCAAGACGACGACGGCCCGGCGGCCGACCTCGACGAATTCGTGTGGGGCTTCCGCAACGACGGTCGCATGGGCGGCAGCGCGGAAGGCGACGCGGTGGACATGGAATATGCGGCGTGGCCCGACGCGCAGGCTGCCACCGGTCTCGGCGAGGTGGTTGTGGCCGTCATCGATTCGGGCGTGGACGCCTCGAACCCCGATCTCGCGCCGGTTATGTGGAACGAGGGCTTGACCTCCGGTATCAAGTCCACCGGCAAGGAAGACGAATACGGCTTCGCGGCGGCCGCCGACCCGGCGGCAGGCGTCACGTCGCACACCGGCATAACCAGCTACCACGGCACGCACGTGGCGGGCACCATCGGCGCGGCGTGGGACGATGAGGGCGTGAGCGGCCTCGCGCCGAACGCGCGCATCATGGCGGTGCGCCACAACGACACGCTCGCCGGCATGCTGCAGTGCTTCGACTACGTGAGCCGCGCGTGCGACGCCGGCGTGGACGTGCGGGTGTCCAACAACTCGTGGGGCTTCGGCCAGGGTATGTGGCGCTCCATCGACCTCGCGGTGACCGAGGTTGGGCGACAGGGCGTCGTGAGCGTGTTCGCGTCGGGCAACTCCGCTTTCGACAACGACGCGGCGGCCAGCACGGCCACCACGCTGGCCGACAACCCCTACGCCATCGTGGTGAACGCGCTCGATCCCACGGGCGAGCGCTCCTCGTTCACCCAGTACGGCGAGACGACCACCGACGTGATGGCCCCCGGCTCGGGCATCCTGTCCACGTGGGCCACCGGCGAAGCGAATGCGGCGGGTGTGGCCGATGGCCCGAACTACCTCGGCGAGGAAGACGAAGACGCCGTGCTGTACGAAAGCTTCGATGCCGAGAGCCATGCCGTCGAGGGCGTCGAAAAGGATGCCGCGGGTTTCTACCTTCCGTTCGACGATTCTGCCTCCGTGTCGAACGAGGGCAAGCGTTTTGATGGTGCCGGCTCTCTTGCTGTCGAGTGCTCGGCTGACGGGCCCACCCGGGTCGTGCTCGGGTCGGTCGATCTTTCCGACGTTGCCGAGAAGCCGCGCTACGTGAGCATCCGCTACACGGGCGTGGGTGCAGAGGGCTCCGGTTCCGGGCTCCTCGCCCAGCTCGTCATGTTCGTGAAAACCACCACGAGCGACGAGCCGTACGTTGCCGTGGAGGTCGAAGGGAGCTTCGGTATCGGCGGCGATTCGTGGGGTGGCTTCTACGCCGAACTCCCCGAGAACACGGACTGGGAGAACTTCGGTCTGGGCATCATGTGCGGCGTCTTGTCGTTCGACATGACCGGCGGCGTTCGGACGATCGGCGGCATGCAAGCGGGCACCGTGTACGTGGACAGCGTCGGTTTGGGCAGCGACCTCGTACCTTACGCCTACGAGCAGGGCACGTCGATGGCGTCCCCCGCGGTGGCCGGCGCGGCGACGGTGCTGGCCGGGAAGGGGCTGGCCGAAGTCGAAGGCGACGAGGCGAAGTCGGCCGAGAAGCTGGCAGCGCTGGTGAAAGGCGCGGCTGAGCGCGACGAACGCTACGAGGGCCTGTGTTCCACGAGCGGCTACGCCACGGTGGACGGCGCGCAGAATCCCGGCCCGGCCATCACGGCGGTGTCCGATGCGGACGACGCTGTGGAGGTGGAGGGCTACTTCATGTCCGAGGGTGCGACGACGGTGCGTTTGGGCGACGCGGAAGCCGTCGTGGTGGGCCGCGAAGATCTCGGCGACAACAAGGTGCGTCTGACGGTGCAAAAGCCTGCAGGCTTCGCGGGCGGCCAGACGGTCGTGCGCGCAGAAGCGGGCGGCAAGCTGGCCAGCCACCGCGCCGACTTGAACGCGCGCGTGGACGCGACCTACTACGACCAAACGAACTTGCCCGTTCCCGAGGAGCTTGCCAGCTGGGGCTCGTGGCAGCTTGTGGGCTTCGACGGCGACATCTACTGCCTGCCGCGCACGACCAACTTCACCGAAGAGACGGACGGCTGCGACTGCATGCTGCGCTATCGCCCCGATACGCGGGAGTGGGAGCAGGTACCGCTGCCGACGGATCTTGCACAGGCGGCGGGCTTGCAGGGCATCATCGACGTGTCGGGTGCGACGGTGGGCGGCGCGCTCGTGCTGCAGCTGACCGACGAGCCGGGTTCCGTCACGCTCGTTCGCTACATGGCGGATGGGACCTGGGAGCCTGCCGGCTACACGTTCTCGATTGCGGACGGCGCGCCGTTGTACGGGACGCTGGCGAGCGACGGTGAGTCCGCGTATGTATTCGGTGGTTTGAGCATCGCGAGCGGTGCGGCGGCCGACAACGCCATCGTGTACCGGGTGGACTTCGACGCTCAGTCGCTTGAGGCGTGCGGGGAGCTGTCGACGGGGCGCATTCGACCCCAGGTCTCGTATGGAAACGGTGCCTTCGTGGTTTCGGGCGGCGTGTCGGTAAGCTACCAGGTGGGCGGCGTCTTGGGCGTCGAATTGGCGACGCCGCAAAGCGGCGGAATGGACGTGGATACGGGCGAGGAGATCCCCGAGGGATGGCTTGCGGGCATGCCGGTGAATACGGCGGCGCATGTGGCCGAGACGGGGCAGCTGGCTTGGGCGTCGGGTGCGCTCGCGGACGGCTTCGCGCTCGTGGGCCCCGAAAGCGACGACGGCGCGTCCGACACCTACCTGCTGGCGGGCGACGGCACTTCCGACCCCGAGCAGTATGGCAAGCGTGCTTCGTGGCAGAAGCTGCTCGCTCCGGCGGCCACGGCCTATCGCGGACAACTCTACGTGCTGGCGAGCGTGCAGGACGATCCGTATCGCGCGTTCAGCGCAACGGCGGTGGAGACGGTCGCGCAGCCGGGCGACTATGTGGCACCCGAACCGGAGCCCGAACCGGAGCCCGATCCTGCGCCGCAGCCCGAGCCCGCGCCCGATCCGGCGCCCGAACGTGCTGGCGGTGCGGGCGCGGCGTCGAAGTCGCTGGTCTCCACGGGCGATCCGCTGGCCGCAGTCATGCCGGTTCTTGCGGGTGTGGGCGTGCTGGCGCTGGTGGGCGTGGTGATTGCGGCGGTTCGGCACCGCCGCGCAGGCAAACGTTGAAAAGGTTTGCGTTTTGGAAGAGATGGAACGGAGGAACTGCATGAAAGATGAAAAGCGCCCCCGGCCGCTTGGGCGGTACGTGGGGAGGGCGGTCGTGTCGGCCGCCCTCGCGATGGGGCTCGTGGGCGTGCCGTCCACGGCGCTCGCCGAGGAACCGGCGAATCTGCCTGTCCCTCAAATCAACCTTGCGAGTGGCGAAGGCGCCTTCGACTGGGCGACGGGCGCGTCGTCCGCGCGGACGCTCTCGGAAAGCGCCTTGCCCACTCAGTACGATCTGCGTGAAGAGGGATACGTCACGCCGGTGAAGTTCCAAAACCCGTGGGGTTCCTGCTGGTCGTTCGGCATCGCCGCTGCTTCGGAGGCGAGCATCATCTCCGAAGCTGCACAGAAGGGCATCAATCTCAACGACGACTTCAAAGACATCTCCGAGCGCCATCTGGCTTGGTTCGCCTACACGCCGCTTCTCGCTGACGACGATTCCGGTCAGGGTGGCGAGGGCATGGTGAGCCTCCAAGAGGGCAACAACCGCTTGAACAGCGGCGGGTGGATGGTGTACGGAACCTCCCTGTTCTCGTCGGGCATCGGCCCCGTTCCGGAGTCGGTCGTGCCGTACAAAAACGACGAGGGCTTGATCGACAAGGTGACGGACCCCGCGACGGGCGCTGAGTTCAACTACCAGTACAGCGCCGACGGCACGTGGTCGGTGGACGAGGAGTACCGCTTCCAGCAGATGGTGGAGTTCGAGCAGTCCGTGCAGCTTCCCTCTCCGGGCGATTACAACGTCGAGGGGGATTACGAGGGCGCCGAGCGCGCCAACGACGCCATCAAGCAGCAGCTGTACGAGGGCCGCGGCGTGGCCATTGCGTTCTGCGCGGATCAGTCGCAGCCTGGCCAGATCACCGAGATGGGCTACATGAACCCCGGCATCAACGACACCAAGACGTGGGCGCACTACACCTACGATGAGGAGCCGATCACTCATGCGGTGACCATCGTCGGTTGGGATGACAGCTACGCCGCGGAGAACTTCGGCAACCCCGACCCGGAGACGGGCGAGGTCGATCCCAGCAAGCAGCCGCATGCTGACGGCGCGTGGATCGTCAAGAACAGCTGGGGCTCGGGCGCCGAGTTCCCCAACGGCTATCCCGGCGGCTGGGGCACCGACGAGGACGGCGACGGCAACGGAGACGGCTACTTCTACCTCTCGTACTGGGACAAGAGCATCACCAAGCCCGAGACGTTCGACTTCGCCGTCGAGTCCACGCAAAGCGAGGACGACCACTACTTCGTGCACCAGTACGACTACATGCCCGCGGCGAACGTCGCGAGCAACTCCTCTCCGCTTCCGATGAAAATGGCGAACATCTTCTCCGCCGACGACGCGGAGACGGTCCGCAAGCTCACGTGCGAGACAACGCGTCCCAACACGCAGGTGACCTTCGACGTGTACCTGCTTAACGAGGACGCGACCCTGCCCACTGACGGCGTGAAGCTGGCTACGGTTGAGCAGACGTTCGAGTGGGGCGGCTTCCACGCGGTGGAGTTGACCGACGAGCAGGCGTTCACCCTGCATGCGGACGAGCGCTTCTCGGTGGTGGTAACGCAGCAGTGTCTTGATGATGGCTACTACTATGCCAGCTACGACTTCGGCTGGGATCAGGCGTACCTGGGCACGTTGAAGAGTCAGTACCACGCGCAGTACTACGATCAATACTACGAGGCGTATCTCGTGGCGGCTGAGGACGCTCTGCGGCAGGCGAAGTACGACGAGTTGATCGACGAGGGCATGAGCGAGGAGGAAGCGGCCGCTGCGGCGGACGAGTATATGGAAACTCCGGAGGCTCAGGAGAAGGTTGCCGCTGCAGCAGCTCAGAAGGCCGAAGAGAAGATTCAGGAGATGGTTCCCACCTATTACTTCGAGGGCGTGGTGAACGAGGGCGAAAGCTTCATCTACGCGTCCGACGACAACGGGGCGAACCCTGCGTGGAGGGATTTCCACACGGATTCCGTAGCGAGCGAGGCGCAGAACACGCAGATCGACAACCTGCCCATCAAGGCGTACGGCTATCCGGTTGAAGAGGGTGCCGACGATCCTGCCACCGAGCAGGATATCCAGCAGCTTGAGGAGCGCTTGAGCTTCGGCAAGAACATGCTCGAGAGCGCCGTGGAGAGCGCAGACGGCTCCGATGTGCCCACCTCGCAGTACTGGGTGCCGAGCGAGGTGCGTGCCGAGTTGATCGTCGCCATCATGGAGGCTGAGGACCTGCTTGCAACCGAGCATCCCACGCAAGGGGATGTGCGCCGCATCAGCTTGGCGCTCAGCGTGGCCGCGCAAGCGTTCGACGAGGCCAAACAGCCCGGCTCGCTGGCCGACGAGTATGCGAGCGCCGAGGCCGTGAAGCAGCTTGAGGACGCCATCAAGGACGCGCGCAACGATTTGGCGCAGACCGTCGTGAGCGCGGACGGAGCCGATGTGGCGAAGGGCACGTCGTGGGTGACGCAGGCCGTCCATGACGCGTTCGACGCGGCCATCGCCTCGGCGGAGGCGGCAGTGGGCGCGGAGCGTCCGCTTGCGAGCGACATCGAGCGCGCCGTCGCGGACCTTGCCGCCGCGCGCGAGGCGTTCGACGCCGCGAAGGCCGACGGCTTGAAGGAGGCTGCCGGCTCGGGCGGCACCGAGGAGAAGCCCGATGCCAAGCCCAATGCCAAGCCCGACGCGAAGGGCGGCGCCTTGGTGCAGACCGGTGACGACGCGACGCTCGGCATCGTCGTTGCGTGCGTCGGCGGCCTATCGGCGCTTGTCGCCGGTACGGCGATGGCGATGCGCCGGCGCATCGACAAGGAGTAGCGCGTTAGCGCAGATGTAGGTGTAGGCGGCGGCCGGAGGGATGCCTTCCGGCCGCCTGTTTCGATTTGACGCGTCCTTCTGCGCTGCTGCGGAGGGTTGCGGAAGGAGGCCCGTCATGGGTTTGTTCGGTCCGGGGAAATCCGAAGGGGAGAAGCTGCAGGAGCGCGTGGCGAAGGCGCTTGACGAAATGGGCGTCACCGTGGAGTCGGCGGCTGAGAAAGACGGCGCTTTGCACGTGGGCTGCTTCCAAGGGTCGTCGGGGCTGACCTCGTACAAGAACCTGTCGCTCACCATGGAAGGCGTTATCGGCTTTCTGCAGGCGAACGGGCGCGAGATCGTGGACGTGAAGGTGAGCCCCTGCGGGTCGGGCGATACCGTCATGAGCCAGCTGGTGACGATTCTGTACCGTTGAGGCGGCGCTGCGGCGCGCGGCAGGAAGGGACGTTCATGGTGAAGCGGATTTTTGCGCTGGCACTCAGCGTGGTATTGACGTGCGGGCTCGTGCCTGCGGCGGCGTTCGCGCTGCCCGAGCAGTCGGACGACGGGTCGCTGTCGGGCGGCGATCTGACGGCTGTCGACGTGAGGCCCGGCGCTCTCTCCATGCCGAGCGTCGCTGCCCTGGCGCGCTACAACTATCCGGACGGGGCGGGTGCCCGCGCCGCCGCCGAGGACGGGAACGATCTGGCTTCGCGTTTCGATCTGCGCGAGGCGGGCACCGCCACCCCGGTGAAGTACCAGAACCCGTGGGGTTCGTGCTGGACGTTCGGCACGCTGGCCTCGCTTGAGAGCAACGTGCTGGTGCAAGGCGGCCTCGCCGACGGCGCGACCCCCGATTTCTCCGAGCGTCAGCTGGCGTGGTTCGGCCGCACGACGGTGGGGACGGAGACGGATGCGGGGCAGGCGGGGGAGGGCTCGTTCGCCGAGCGCACGGAGGGCGCGAGCCAAACCGACACCCAGCTCACCTTCAACGCCGGCGGCGACTACGGCACCTCCGCCGCCGTGCTTTCCGCATGGTTCGGCGCAGCCGACGAGGCCGACATTCCCTATACGGATGTGAACGGGGTTTGGGACGAGTACGACACCTCCGGCGACTGGTCGCTGCCCGAAAGCGATCGTACCGCCGCGGCCGTGCATGTACAGGATGTGATCTCGCTTCCCAGCCCCGCCGTGTTCTCCGATCCGGCGAACCCTTCCACCGACAACTACACGTACGATTCTGATGCCACGGCGGCCATCAAGCGTGCGCTCAGGGACAGCGGCGCGGTGTCCGTGAGCTACCATGCCGATCAGTCGCGCCCGATCACCGATCCGGACGACCCCGGCTACGGGGAGGGCACGTACTTCAACTACCTGACGTGGGCCCAGTACGTGAACGCTTACATCACCGAGGACGATCCGGCCACGCCCGACGTGGACGAGCGCACGACGGCCAACCACGCCGTGGCCATCGTGGGCTGGGACGACACGATTTCCCCGGAGACGTTCTCCGATGATCCCGCCAAACAGCCGCCCGAGGGCGGCGCGTGGATCGTCAAGAACAGCTGGGGCGACGACTGGGGTTTGGACGGCTGCTTCTACCTGTCGTTCTACGACATGAGCATCGGCATGCCCACGTCCTTCCTGGTCGATCTGCCCGATGCGGACGGCTCGTTCAGTTACGACTCGAACTATCAGTACGATTATCTGAGCGCTGCGAGCGTGGGCAAGGTGGAGCCGGGCGCGTTCGGGGACGCCGTTGCGGCGGCCAACGTGTTCGCGGCCGAGGGCGACGAGGTGCTGGAAGCCGTGTCCGCGACTACGGCGAACCCTGGCTCCATCGTGTCGGTGGAGGTGTACCTGCTCGACGACGACGCGACCGGCCCCGTCGACGGCACGCTGGTGGCGAGCCAGACCGAAGAGGTGGAGTACGGCGGCTACCACACCATCGCGCTTGACGAGCCGGTGGCCCTTGGCGCGGGTCAGCGGTTCTCCGTGGTGGAGCGCATCGAGGGCTACGAGGGCGCGTACCTGCCGCTTGAGGTGGCGGCCTACGACAAAAACGACCCCGACGAGGCCCAGGGCGGTTACGTGAAGGTGCAGCGGGCCGTGGCGAATGCGGGCGAGAGCTTCTACAGTGCCGACGGGGGCGCCACCTGGAGCGACGTGACGACGCTTTCCGCCGCTGACGTGCAGGGGCTCATCGCACCCTCGAGGTTCGGCGGCTATCCCGCAGTGTATGCGGAGGGCGGCGTGGGCAACGTCATGATCAAGGCGTTCACGACGGATGAGGCGGACGCGCCCGATCCCGAGCCGGACCCCGACCCCGAGGACCCGGACGATCCGGCCCTGCGCTCCTCGTTCGACCCGCGCGAGGAGGGGCTTGTCACGCCGGTGCGCGATCAGGGCGGCAGCGACCTGTGCGGGCCGTTCGCCTCGATGGCGGCGCTGGAAACCTCGCTTGTCTACGACGACGCGGCCTCGGAGGGGCTGATCGAGGCAGGGCTTTCGCCCTACCATGCCGTGTACTTCGCCACGATGGGCGACGAGGAACGCGAAGCCGGCGGTCTGAACGCGTTCATGCCCGACAACCCCTACGCCGGTGGAATCTCGCCCTTCCGCATAGCGAACAGCCTTGCGGCTGGCAAGGGCGCCGTGATCGTGCGCGAGGGCGAGACGGATGCGGCCTACGACTCGATGGACGAGGCGTTGCGCTTCGCAAGCGATGCGCGCTTGACGGGAACGGCGGCGCTGGGCCTTGCGGCCGGCAGCTATTGGGAGGCGCTGGAGGGCGATGCGCTGCGCGCGGCCGCGAAGCGCATCGTCGCCGAGGAGGGGCCGGTGACGGCCGAGTTCTGCAGTTGGCAGGGGCCGAACTTCAACGGCGAGCATTCGTGCTACTACACAGCGCCGGACCAGACGGGCTACGCGGCTGACCATTACGTGGCCGTTGTGGGCTGGGACGACGATTTCTCGCGCGAGAACTTCAACGAAGCAATGCGCCCCGAATGCGACGGCGCATGGCTCGTCAAGAACTCGTGGGGCGCCGACCAAGGCGATGCGGGATACTTCTGGATCTCGTACGAGGACGCTTCGCTCGACGTGCAGACGGCGCTGTTCGGCGAGGTGAAGCGTGCAGGCGAAGCCATGTACCAGTACGACGAGGCGGGTTGGACGGACTCGCTGTCGGTGGGCGGCGATGCGGGCTGGGCTGCGAACGTGTTCGTGGCTGAGCGCGACGAGTGGCTCGACCGTGTGCAGTTCTGCACGACGGGTATCGACACCGCATACGAGGTGGAGGTGCACCGCGGGGCCACCGACGCCGACCCGCGTGGCGGCGAGTTGGTGGCTGCGTGCGCGGGCGTGCGGGAACTTCCCGGCTACGCGACCGTGGAGCTCGACGAGCCGGTGGCGCTGGCCGCAGGCGAGACGTTTTCGGTGGTGGTGCGGGTCGAAAACGAGGGCTACGCGTACCCGCTGGCCGTGGAGACGTTCACGCCCGACCCTGAGATGCCGGGGGCCGAACCCGCGCATATGGGGCGCGGCGCGGACGGCGCGCGCGAGGTGAGCTGGGTGTCGCCCGACGGTGTGAACTGGGTCGATCCTGCAGGTTACGGGCACGACCTCGCGCAGGGCACGGCATCCGGCGGCTCCTCGCGCTCGTACGTGACGAACGTGTGCGTGAAGGCGCTCACGATGCCGCGCGCGGCATCCGGCGGTGCGGGCGAGAACGGCGCGTCTGGCGGGAGCGGCGGCGCAGCGGGCGAAGCGAAGGAGCTTGCGCGCACGGGCGATTCGGCTGCGATGGCGGGTGCGGCAGCGCTTTGCGCGCTGGCTGCGGCGGCGTGCGCGGCGGTTGCCGGTGCAGCTGCGCGCCGCCGTCCCGGCGCGGGCGGACGATAGGAACACAGCGGTTCGGCGAAGGGCGCATGCTACAATGACGGCTATGCAGCAGGTCGTCGACCACATATTCTCACGGGAGCTCGCGCGAACCGCGACCGCGCTCTCGTTCGTGCTGCTTGCCACCTCGCTCATGAACATCGTGGTGTTCCCGCTGTTCGATCCCGTGTTCACGTATGCGCGCGACGTGTCGGTGTTCGCAAGCTCCGCGGCGCTCATCGGCATCGGCCTGGTTGCGGCGTTTCGCCCGGCGCTGTTGCGCGTGCGGCTGCTGCAGCGCGTTGCCCTCGGGTGCTTGGCGGCTGGCGCGCTGCTCGTGCCGCTTTCGCTCTATGCGCTCAGCCCGATCGGGCTTGTGGTGGGCGCGAGCCTTGCGGCTGTCGGTCGCAGCTGGGTGGTGGTTGCGGTGGGCATGGCGGCGTCGCGGCTGGGTGTGCGGCAGGCGGGCGTGTGCGTGTCGCTTGCATTCGTGGCATATTACCTGATGACGGCACTGGTGTGGGTGGTACCCGTGGTAGCGGGCGTCGCGCTGTTCTTCGTGCTCCCCTTCGCTTCCCTCGCGCTTGCGTGGCCGCGCGCTCGGGCGGTGCTCGAGGCGGCCGAGACGGGCGAGGCTCCGGCGGACTTCTCCATCACGCAGCCCTCGTCGTTCCTTCCCTTGGGCAGCCAGCTGTTCGTGTGCCTGTTTCTGTTCCGCGTGGCGTTCGGCTATTCGCTGCGCTTCGGCGAAGTGGGCGGGGTGCCGTTATCCGATTTCCTCGTCATCGTGCCGGTGGCGGCGGTTGCGCTGTACGCGGTTCTGTCGCGGAAAACGTTCCCGGCCGACCTGTTGGCCCAGGTGTCGGTGCTGTTCGTGGTGGCCGGTTTCTTCTTGGGGTCGATGCTGTACGATCGCGCGCCCTTCGCCAGCGTCACGCTGCTGTCGGCGGGGAACACGCTGTTCGACATGGTGGCATGGGTGGCGCTCATCGCCGTGGCCTCGCGCAACGAACGCGGCGCGGTGGCGGCATTCGCGTGGGGGCGCGGCCTCACCGGGCTGGGCACCATCGTGGGGGCGGCGCTCGGCGTGCTGGCGAACGACCTGTTCGGAAGCGATGCGCTGGGCCTGGCGCTCATGGGCGGCACGCTCATTCTCGTGTTCGTGGGGTATGCGCTCATCGGGCTCAAGCGATTCAGCTTCTCCGAGACCATCGCGGGGGTGACGCCGGTTGTCACGACGGTGGTGAAAACGCCGGAGCAGGAATTCGAGGAGCGCTGTCGGCGCGTGGCCGAGCGCTACGGGCTGAGCCCGCGCGAGCTGGAAGTGTTCATGATGCTGGCGCGCGGGCGCGATCGCGCGTACATCCAGGAGCAGCTTGTGGTGTCGCGCAACACCGTGAAAGCGCACGTCAAGCACGTGTATGCCAAGTTGGGCATCCATGCGCACCAAGACCTCATCGACCTGGTTGAAGACTAGGGTGGAATGCGGTTCAACGTATCTTTCACGGTTGGCGATGGGTGCGTCCGATGCCCTATACTGGAGCCTTGCGTTGCGCTGATTCGACCTTGATTCGATTTCGAGAGGAGCCGGCATGACGGTTATCGGCCTCATTTCCGACACCCATGGACGTCTGCCCGACGAGGCGCTTGCTGCCATGGCCGACGTCGACCATATCATCCACGCGGGCGACATCGGCGGCCCCGAGGTGCTGCACGCGCTCGAGGCGCTTGCGCCTACCACGGCCGTGCTGGGCAACAACGACTTCGACGAATACGGCAGCCGCGTTGGGCGCTTCGCGCATCCGGTGATCGACGGCGTGCGGTTCCTCGTGGCGCACTATCCGCGCGACGTGCAGATCGGCTTCAACGGGTGCGCGGGTCTGGCCGCCGGCGACCCTCTTCCGCAGGTGTGCGTCCACGGGCACACGCACGTGCCCGAGCTGCTGTACGGGCCCGAAGCGCGGCCTGCTTCGTTCGTCATCTGCCCAGGTGCGCCGTTCCGCCCGCGCGGCGGCTTCCCGAAATGCACGGGGCGCATGCTCGTCGACGACGGGCGCGTGCTGGGCGTGCGCATTGCGTCGCTCGACGGGCAGACCGTGTTCGAAGTGGGCGAGGACCTGGCGTGACGGTGAAACGGGAACAAATGTTTCACGTGAAACATCCGAAGCAGGCTCGGCAGGCTGCCGCGGTCATCGCGCTTATCGTGCTGCTGGGCGTGTCGTGGATCAACGCGACCATAGCCGATGCTCCGGCGCCGAGCGCGTCGCAGCAGGGGGCTGCGACGTCGGCTTCGGCGGAAGGCGTCAGCGAGGCGGCGTACCGCGCGGCCGAGCGCGACGATGAGCGTGCCTCCGACACGCAGCGCGCGAACCTCGACCCCGCCGCCTTCGAACGCGTGACCGTGCGCCATGTGGTGGACGGCGATACCCTTGCGGTGGCAACCGATGATGGCGAGCACGTGTCGGTGCGTCTCGTCGGTATGGATACGCCCGAGAGCGTGGCACCGCAGGAGGAGCGCAACTGCGAGGAGGGCGTGGTGGCGTCGAATCGCATGAAAGAGCTGGTGAACAGCGACGATACCCTGTGGTTGCAGTACGACACGAGCGTTACCGACAAGTACGGCCGCCTGCTCGCGTACGTATGGCGCACCCTGCCCGCGAGTGCCGAGGAGGCCAACGACCCGGCATTCATCGCGCGCGACATGCTGAACGCGATGCAGGTGATCGACGGCTACGGCCAGGCCAAAACCTACCGTCCCGACACCTTCCACGACACCCTGTTCAAGCAGTGGGGGAGCGAAGCCCTCGACGCGCACCGCGGCGTCACCGCAAAGTGGGCCTAGCGCGCCGCGCAGCCTCGGCTCGCAAAGCGAACGAATGTTTCACGTGAAACATTCCGAACCGCGTCTCGCGCCCAAAACGTAAGCGGGCGCCTCGTTTGAGACGCCCGCTCGGGGAGGGAGGGAATGTCAACGGGAATCAGCCGGCGAGGGCCGCGCTCGGGCGCGCTGCCTGCTGACGCAGGAGCGCCCTGCGCACGCGCAGCACGACATACGTCGCAACCACTACGGTGTACACCACCAGGCTCACGATGGCCGTATCGCGACCCGCGAAGGCCGACGGAGCCAGCAGCAGCACCAAATGCACGTACGTGAGCAGGTAGAACGGGTACGCCAGGCGCTGCACGCCCTTCCAGCGCGCCGCGTTCATGCGACGCTTGACCACCTGAAACGACGTAACCAGCAGCACGGTCATCAGTGCTACGAGCACGGCAGCGAGCGCAAGCGAGAAGCCCAGGTTGCCGGCGAACGCCGAGCCGAGGCGCGGCACGTACGACACGCCGTAGAAGGCGAGATGCCCCAGCGCGAAGATGCAACCGAGGATGGAAAGCTGCCGTCGGATGGGCATGAGCCGAGCGCGCAGCGGCGACGAATCGCCCAACACGCCCACGAACATCACGATGGTGAACAGCAGAAACGCCAGCGCGCAGCGCTGCATGAGCGGCATGAACCATGTCCACCACACCCCTGTGACGTTCGTCGAGACGCCGAACCAGTATAGCGCGACAAGCCCAAGCGCGGCGCAATAGAACGGAACAGGAAAGCGCTTCAACGGCTTGGCCAGCAGAACCACCAAGGCGAAGCATACGACAACCGCAAGCAAGAACCTCATACCAACCCCCTTTGTTGGCTGCAATTCTGTCATACTATCATAGTATAGACGGGAAAACAACGGTATTTGGCGTACGAGAATTACCAGGTATTACGGAAATCATTGTCCTTGAGATAGGCGCATTCAAGCGAGGAATACGCATTGACTGTCATACAATCGGGTGATAGTATGGCCGCAACGGCTGTCACACAAAGTTATGACGGTTATACTCATGCATGGGTCGTTATTGGAGTTGTTGGGGGACAATCCGATCGGGCTTTGTTTCCCGCAGACGATCACGAGGGGGTCAAACGTGGGTACTTCACTGACACGACGCAGTTTCGTCAAATGGGGGTCGGCTACCGCAGGTGCTGCGGCGCTCGTCGGCTTCACCGGCTGCGCGCCGGCAAGCGAGGCCGAAAAGGAGAGCGGCGCGCCCGCTTCCGAGGCAAAGGGCGAGTGGAAGACCGGAGCCTGCATGAACAACTGCAGCTGCGGATCGTCCCGCTGCCTGCTCAAGGTGTACGTCGAAGACGGCGTGCCGCTGAAAATCAGGACGGACGAGCAGGATGAGGACACCATCGAGGTGCCGCAGCGCCGCGCCTGTCCGCGCGGTCGTGCGCAAATCAGCAACATGACATCGCCGGCGCGCATCAAGTACCCGATGAAGCGCAAGGGCTGGAGCCCGGACAATCCGAACGGCGAGATGCGCGGCAAAGACGAATGGGAGCGCATCAGCTGGGACGAAGCGCTCGACTACATTGCCGCCGAGATGAAGAAGGCGTACGACGCATACGGCAACCGCTCTATTCTGGCCGCTGCCTACAACGACATCGGCGACACGTATTTCGATCCGGTCATCTGCCTGCTCAACGAAATGGGCGGCGCCGTGCATCACGACATGGGCACCGTGTCGCTGGGCTCATGGCCGCTGCCCGAGCTGTTCATGACCGGCGGCATGCTCAACGCCCCCGACGCGCTTGCGGTTTCCGAGAGCGATCTGCACTTCCACTTCGGCAACAACTGGATGGCGAACAAGGGAGGCAACACCACTTACCAGCTCGATTACGCTCGCGAGCAGGGCGGCAAGATCATCATCGTCGATCCGTGGCTGAATCAGACGGTGCAGGCCGTTGCCGACGAGTGGGTTGCTATCCGACCTGGCACCGATACGGCATTCTGCATCGGCATGATGTACCACCAGATCGAGAACAACCTGTACGATCAGGAGTTCCTCGACACGTACTGCGTGGGCTTCGACGCCGAGCACATGCCCGAGGGCGCGCCGGTCGAAGACAACTTCAAAGACTACGTGCTGGGCACCTACGACGGCGAACCGAAGACGCCCGAGTGGGCTGAGGCCATCTGCGGCATTCCGGCGGACACGATTCGCCGCCTCGCCGAGGAAATTCACGCCACCGAGAAGGTGGACTTCTTCGCCGGCCAGTCCACGACGAAGATTCCTGCGGGCGAGATGTTCGCGCAGGCGTTCTACACGTTGGCCATGATGCACGGCGGGCTGGGCAAGCCGGGCACCTACGCCTCGTGGGTGGGTCTTCACGAGGGCATGTCGGGCGCGCCGTACTGCACGGCGGGCGACACGTCGAACGGTGCCGGGCTGAACCCGGTGAACCCGTTGACGCCGCCCTCGGTCATGTCGACGCCCGATTGGTCGAAGATCGAAGACCCCTCGTCGTGGGAGCGAATCGACCACACCGAGTGCTGGATTTCCATCCTCAACGGCGAATACGGCCGCGACATATGGCCCGGCGGCAAGAAGCCGCTCGACATCCATGTGATCTACTCGGGCGGGTACCAGAACTCGCTCAACTCGCTGCCGAATGCCAACGCGGCCATCGAAGTGTTCCGCAAGGTCGACTTCGTATGGGGTGCAAACCCGTTCTTCGACCCGTCGCGTCAGTATTGCGACATCGTGCTTCCCGTTGCCACGTGGTGGGAGAAGGGCAACCTGGCCTGGACGAACAACTCCGAGACGGTATACTGGGCCGATCGCATCATGGAGCCGCTGTACGAGTCGAAGCCGGAATCGTACGTGGCCGAGGAGCTCGCGAAGCGTTTGAACGTGGACCCGAAGGCCGTGAACACCATGACCGACGCCGAGCGCACGTATTCGTCCCTCGCCGGCGCCACCTACATGACCGATCACGACACCATGAAGTACGCGCCCCTGTTCACCATCACGCAGGAGGACATCGACGAGTTAGGCGTTGAAGGCACCCCGCAAGAGGGCGTCATGACGGTTGCCGAGTTCAAGGAAAAGGGCTGCTACAAGACCAAGCGCTCCTTCGGCGACAAGCTGACGAACTACCCGTACAAGGCATTCTTCGCCGATCCGCAGGCCAACCCGCTTGCCACATCCACCGGCAAGTTCGAGATCTACTGCCCGATGCTGTCCGGGTACGTCAACTCCGTCGGGTTCTCCACCATCTCGCCCATCGCGAAGTGGCAGATCGGCGATCCGGAGCAGGGTCAGGGCACGCAGACGGACGAGTACCCGCTGCTGCTGTGGACGCCCCATTCGCTGCGCCGCGCCCATACGGTGAACGACAACGTGGCATCGCTGCGCGAGGCGTTCCCGCAGGAGTGCTTTATGAGCGAGGTGGACGCTTCGGAGCGCGGCATCAAGAACGGCGATCTGGTGCTCATGACCAGCCCTTATGGTAAGGTGCTTCGCCCGGCAAAGGTGCTTCCCACGCTCGTTCCCGGTTCGGTGGCGCTGCAGGACGGCGCGTGGATTCAGATCGACGAAGCCACGGGCATCGACATCGGCGGCGATCCGAACATCTTGCAGGCGCCGAAGTCTTCCGGCGAAGCGTCCCAATCGTGGACGGGCACGCTCGTGCAAGTTGAGAAGTACACGGGAGACATCAAGCTCGACCCGGATAAGAATCGGCCCATCGTCATGCCGGTTGGCGTGGAATAGGGGAGGTGCATCATGGCTCAGTACGCATTCTACTTTGATTCCAACAAGTGCTCCGGCTGCAAGACGTGCCAGGTGGCGTGCAAGGAAACCTACAAGCTGCCCGTGAACAACCTGTACCGCAAGGTGCTCAACTACCAGGGCGGATCGTGGGAGCTCAACGAGGCCGGCAGCTACGTTCCCAGCGGCGTGTTCGGGTACTTCGTCTCCATGGCGTGCAATCATTGCGTGGACCCGGCTTGCGTGGCGAACTGCCCGACGGGCGCCATGCAGAAGGACGAGGACACCGGCATCGTGTGGACCGATCACGAGGTGTGCATCGGCTGCAAAACGTGCGCGACGGTGTGTCCCTACGACGCGCCGACGTATGACGAAGAAGCGGGCTACATGCTGAAGTGCGACCTGTGCAAGGACGAGATCGCCGCTGGCGGCAAGCCCATCTGCGTCACCGGCTGCCCCATGCGCGCGCTCGATTTCGGCACGCGCGAGGACATGATTGCCGCGCACGGTGAGGGCGACGTCGAGGTGGAGCCCCTGCCGAAGAACACGACGCATCCGAACCTCATCCTGAACCCGCACCGCAATGCGCAGAAGACGGGTAGCGGAACGGGCGCGCTCGTGAACCTGGAAGAAGAGATCTAGCGATTCGATGGTGAAGGCCGGGCGGCGGCAGCCGAAGCGCTGCGCCGCCGCCCGGCGCATGGGGAAGGGGACGCGATGAACGCGAACTACGACCGGGAAACGCTCGCGGGCGCGCAGCTGTGCTTCGCCCTCGCGTCGCGGCTGCTGTACTGCGAACCCGATGATGCCGAGCTGACCGCGCAGGCGGAGGAGCGCCTGTTCGCGGAGGCGCCGTTCGGCATGGAGCATCCGCAGGTGCGCGAGGGCCTTGCGGCCATGGACGCGTGGTGCGCGGATGCTGCGGCAGAGGGCCCCGATGCGCGGGCCGAGCGCTTCGCCGCCCTGCGACGCGAGTGGTTCCGCCTGTTCGTGGGCGCAGGGGCGCCCGACGCTCCCAGCTGGGAGTCGTTCTACGTCGATCCGAACAGCCAGCTGTTCAGCGTGCACACCCTTGAGGTGCGTGCCTGGTACCAGCGCTACGGCCTGGAGCTCGAGCGCCTCCATGCCGAGCCCGACGACAACCTGGGTCTCATGCTGGGATTCGTCGGCCACCTCATCGACCTGGAAGGGGAGGCGACGGCCGCCGGCGACGAGGCGCGGGCCCGCACCCTGGCGGACGACCAGGAGGCGTTCGTGGCGGAGCACGTGCTGCCGTGGCTTTCCGCGTGGCGCTATTCCGCGCTCAAGCACGCGACTTCGGCGTACTTCCGCGGCGCGGCCGCCTTCGTGTTCGGCCTGTGCGCGTGCTACGCCGAGCGCTTCGGCATCGTGTTCGACGAAGATGCGCAGGCGTTCAAGCGTGCGATTCGCTAGGCAGAGCGCGCGGAAGGCCCTATCATGGACTGAACGACGTCCGCTGAACGACTTCTGGGGAGAGGAGGCGTCAGATGTTCGGGACCTTGGTGGTGTTCTACCTGTTCCTTGGAGGGTGCGGGGCGGGCATCATGCTCGTGACGGCGGTGTGGTCGCTCGCGTTTCACCGAAGCGTCGAGCGCTCGCTCGCGCAGACAAAGGCGTTCGACGACGTGAAAGCGCGGTGCTTCGGCGCCGGCTTCGTCGTATTGTGCCTGGCGGCGCTGTGCCTGCTGCTCGACCTGGGGCGCCCCGAGCGCATGTTCATGCTGTTCACCCGGCCCACGTGGTCCATTCTCACGTTCGGGTCGTACACGCTCATGGCGAACCTGCTGGTGGGCGGCTTCCTCGTGGCGGCAAACCTGCTGTACCTTCCCTTCGTGCATGCGCCGGCGCGCAAAGTGGGCGAGGTGCTGTGCGCGGTGCTGTCGCTGCTCATGATGGGCTACACCGGCGTGTACGTGGGCAGCATCGAGGCGGTGGCGCTGTGGTTCAACCTGGCCGTTCCCGTGCTGTTCGTGCTCTCGTCGCTGTCATCGGGCCTGTCGGCCGTGTTCATCCTGGGCGCGTTCGGCCGCGACGTGCGGCTGCTGGACGGGTGGACGATGCTGCTGCACCGCTGCCATCTGGGAACGCTCGTGCTGGAAGTGGCGGCGCTCGGCGCATTCGTGGGCTTCGCCGTCCTCGACCCGTTCGCCCGCGAATCGCTGGCTCTCCTGCTCGACCCGGCGGGGCTCGGCCCGTGGTTCGTGGTGGGCCTGTGCGGTTTGGGGTTGCTCGTCCCCCTGATCACCGAGGGGTTCGTCATGGCGGCGGACCGCCTTGTGCGGCTGCTGCCGGTTGACGTGCTGTGCATCGCGGGCGGGCTCGTGCTGCGGTTCTGCGTTGTTTGGTCGGGGATGCACTGAAGATGCGCGGTTGCCGGTGCTGAACAAGCTGGTTATCTTGTACAATGCGGGACGGAACGGCCCCGTAATTCAACGTAGGGAAGTGGCATGGCATTATTCGAGATAGACGAGTCGTCCGGGCTGCCGGTGTGGGTACAGCTGCGCAACCGGTTCGTCTACTTGATCAAGACGGGCCACTATCAACCCGGCGATCAGCTGCCCAGCGTGCGCACGCTTGCCGCGGAAGCCGCCATCAACTACAACACGGTGAGCAAGGTGTACATCAACCTCGAGCACGACGGCTACGTGGAGTCGGTGCGCGGACGCGGCGTGTTCGTGCGCGAGACGGCCAAGCTTGCCGCCGACGATGTGCAGTCCATCGCCGACACGGAAATCGAGGAGAGCATCAGGCGCTGCCTTGCGTTGGGCATGACGCTTGATGAAATCATGTTGAGGATGATCGATGTTGCCCATCGCGTTCAGCAGGACGTCGAGGGCGGCGCGAGCATGAGACGGGGCTTGTATGAGAAATCACAAAGGGAAAAATCAGACTGACGGGGCGGCCGCCAAGCCGTTCTCCATCGAGAAGTACAACTCGCGCACCGACCGGCGCACGTCGCAGAACGGCTCGCTCATGTTCTCGGCGTTCGTGTTCGTGGTGGCGCTTGCGGTGGTCATTGCGGCGGGCTACCTGATCACGGGCGCGTTCACCGTGTGGGTGGTGCTCGTGGGCTTCGCCTTGGCCTGCCTGGCCGAGATGTCGGTGCACATCGCCATGCAGTGGGAGAAGATCGTCGTGCTGCGCTTCGGCAAGTTCAGCCGCTCGAAGGGCCCCGGCCTGTACTTCACCATCCCCTTCATCGAGCAGACCGCGCTCAAGGCCGACCAGCGCATCATGGTGACCGGTTTCGGCGCCGAAGAGACGCTGACGAGCGACCTCGTGCCCATCAACGTGGACGCCGTGCTGTTCTGGATGGTGTGGGATGCGGAAAAGGCCTGCCTCGAGGTGGAGAACTACTACAACTCCGTGTCGCTCGTGGCGCAGACCGCGCTGCGCGACGCCATCGGACGCGCGAGCGTGTCGGAGGTGGCCATTCGCCGCAACCAGCTCGACCAGGAGTTGCAGGAGGTTATCGAGGAGCGCACGTCGCTGTGGGGCATCACCGTGCTGTCGGTGGAAATCCGCGACATCGTCATTCCGCAGGAGTTGCAGGAGGTCATGTCCACCGAGGCGCAGGCCGAGCGCGAGAAGAACGCGCGCATGGTGCTTGCCGAGGTGGAGAAGGACATCTCGGCGATGCTCGTGGACGCGGCGAAGGTGTACGAGGAGAACGACGTGGCCCTGCGCCTGCGCACCATGCACCTGCTGTACGAGAGCGTGAAGGGCTCCGGCGGCACCGTGGTCATCCCGAGCGCCTACAGCGAAGGCTTCAGCGACGCCGCCTTCAACCACATGTCCGACTCCCTGAAAACCCCCAAGGGGTAGGGAGCAGCCCTCCTCCCACCTGGGGTAGCGCAGAAATACTCCAGAGTGGGTGAGAGCTTTGGCGGCTCTTTTCCCCTTGTTCCGCAATCCTGGAGGATGGCGGGAGCCCGCTCCCTCGGTAGCATCCGGGGTGTTGTCAGCGTCCGCAGCGTCTGACGAAGCGAAGGGCCTCCCGTCTTCACCCTCCCTCCCGAAGACTCCCCCTCCCTCGGGGCCTTTCGCCTCGGCAGGCGCGCGGCGCTGCGACAGACGAACGGCCGCACGGAAGCGGCCCTGTTGCAGGCAAGGAAGGGGATCAGCATGAAGTCTTTCGAGATGAATCGTCGCGCGTTCTTGGGTTTGGGTGCTACGGCGGCGGTGGCCGCGGGCATGGGCCTGGCGGGCTGCACGCCGAAGGCGGCAAGCGACGAGGCGGCGGCCGCGCAGGCCACCGCCGCCGAGGTCGAGCTGCCGGCGGGCGCGCCGAAGGGCACGCCGGCGACGGCAACCTGGTGCGCCGTGCCCGAAGCCATCACCGATATAGCCGAGGAAAAGTCGTTCGACGTGGTGGTTGTGGGCGCCGGCATCGCGGGCCTGTCCGCGGCGGCTACGGCGGCCGAGAACGGCGCGAGCGTCGCGGTCATCGAAACGCTGAGCACGTACCAGACGCGCGGGCAGGACATCGGCACCGTGAACTCGTCCTATCAGAAGGCGAACGGGCTCGAAGCCAGCGAAGAGGACATCAACCAGATGTGCCTCGCGCTGCAGCGCTATTCCGGCAACCGCACCGACCAGCGCATCTACCGCGTGTGGGGCCAGCGTTCCGGCGCCGACTTCGACTGGTGGTACCAGACCATGCTCGAGCCGAAGGGCTACGGCATCGAGATTCCGCGTTGGCCGATGGAGGTGGAGTACGATCCCGTCGACGGCGAGTGGTTCCCGCAGTTCTGCAACCAGCAGGAGTTCACCGTTCCCGAGGGGCAGGAAGCGGGCATGAACGGCGGCTTCCCCGGTGCCATCGGCGAGCTTGAGGCGTACGCCAAAGAGCACGGCGCCGAGTTCTTCTACGAGCACCGCGGCCGGCAGCTCGTGCGCGGCTCCAATCCGAACGGCACCGAGGGGCGCGTGACGGGCGTCATCGCCGAGACGAGCGATGGCAGCTACGTGAAGTTCACCGCCAAAAACGGCGTGATCCTGGCAACGGGCGACTACGGCCACAACGAGGACATGATGCAGGCATGGTGCCCTTCGCAGCTCGCGCTGTCGAAGGAGAAGAACGTGTATCCCAGCACCGGCAACGTGGGCGACGGGCACCTCATGGGCCTGTGGATCGGCGGCATGATGCAGGGCATTCCGCACGCGTACATGGCGCACGGCACGCCCGGCGGTCTGGGCTCCGACCCCTTCCTCATTCTCGACATGAACGGGCGCCGCTTCACGAACGAGGACATTCCGGGACAGTCGTTCTCCGACCTGGCCGAAGAGCAGCCCGGCACGGTGTTCTGGCAAATCGCCGACGCGAAGTATCCCGAGCAGATGAAATGGTCCTCGCCCACCCACGGCGCGAACATGAGCTTCACGGGCGATATCGATGCCTGGAACGCCGCCATGGAAACGGGCGACAAGGAAACCATCGAGGCGATGCTCACCGAGCAGGGCGTCTCCATGCAGCATGCGTGGACGGTCGAGGAGCTTGCCGAGGGCATCCATGTGGATGCGGCCACGTTGCAGGAAACGCTCGACCGCTACAACGGGTTCGCGCACGACGGCTACGATGCGGACTTCGGCAAGCAGGCAAAGCGCCTGTGGCCGGTGGAGAACCCGCCGTACTTCTACAGCTCGAGCGGGCAGTGGGCGTTCATGCTCACCATGGGCGGTCTCAAGGGCACCGAGAAGGCCGAGGTCATCGACGAGTGGGGCAACCCCATCCCGGGTCTGTGGATGGCGGGCAACGTGCAGGGCATGCGCTTCGCCGTGGACTATCCCACCATCGTGTGCGGCCTCTCGCACTCGCTGTGCCTGACGTTCGGCCGCGTGGCCGGCGAGCAGGCGGCCGCTGCCGATACGAGCGTGACCGAGTACGCGTCAGTGTACGCGACGTGGAAGGAAGCCAATCCCGACGCGGATGCGGCAGGCAGCGGCGCCGGTGGCCCCGGCGGCGCGGGTGATGCGGGGGATGCTCCGGCGCCTGCACAAGGGTAGGCGTGGCGCTTTCGAGCTCCTCCGCTGCTGGAAGGGCCGCCGGTGGGCGGCCCTTTTCGCGCGCGTGCTTCTGCTATACTCTCGGTCAAGTTGAGGGTTTCAGGGGATGGCAGGGGAGCATCATGGACGCGCTATCGACGGTGAAGAAACGCTGGTTCCTGCTGGCGGCGGCCGGGCTTGCCGCGTGCCTCGTCCTGTTCGGCGAGGGCGCCAGTATCAGCAGCCGCGCGTCGGTTGAGACGTTCGCGGTGATGACCGGGGAGAACCCGCTGTCGGGCGGCGTCACCATCATGGCGGCGTTCTTGCTGGTTGCCGTGTTCGCGCGCCCGGCGGCCCGCATGCTGAGCACGACGGCGTTTCTCGTGGTGGACGCCGTGGCGAACGCGCTGGGCGCCGCGCTGCTGCTGTCGGACCTCGTGGGGTTGGGCGGCAACGCGCCGCTGTCTGAGGCGGGCGGCCTGCTCATCGGGTTCGGGTCCGCGCTGCTGCTGGTGCGCTGGGCCGACTTCCTCGTGCCGTTGGGTGCGAAAACGTCGTCGCTGTGCCTGGCGACGGCGCTCGCGTTCGTGGTGGCTTTCGACGTGCTGTCGAAGGCGCTCATCGACCTTGCGTTCGTCCTCGCCGTGCTGGCGCTGTGCGCTTTGTCGCCGTTGCTGCTGGTACGCGCCTCGCGCGGCGAGCGTGCGGAGCGCGAGGAGTGCGCGTCGCAGCCGCACGATTCCATCGAGGAGTACCGCGGCGTGGTGCCCGTGTGGCTGTCGTTCGCTTCCATCGTGTTCTACGCCGTCGTCATGGGCGGCGTGCAGCTGGGCGGCATGGCCGTGAACACCGTCTTCGACGGCGTTGCCGAGGTGGTGGCGTCGACGGGCATCGCGGTGGACGCGGGCATGCTGGTGGCGGTGGTCGTCATCGTGGCGGGCGTGCGCTTCCTGCACGGCAACAACATGAGCTTCTACCGGCTCACCATCCTCGCGCTGCTGGCCGTGTCGCTGTACCTCTCGGCGGTGCTGTCGGCGAATTGGAGCGCGGTCAACCTCGTCATCATGACGGTGGCGCGTATGCTCATATTCGCCTACGTGTGGTCGATGTTCTCGACGCCGGCGAAAACCATGTCGCCCATCAGGCTGTTTTCGGTGGGATGGCTGCTGTTCCTCGTGCCGAACAACGTGGCCATGCGCGTGGGGCAGGCGGTGCTCGGCACCGAGGGGCCGCTCGTGGTGTTCGAGTTGGCGCTTGCCGTGATCTTGCTGCTGTTGTTCGTGTTCGAGTTCACGCCGCTGCTCACCGATCGCTCGGGAGGCGGAAGCGCGGTCGGCGCGACCGACGGCGGCAAGGAAGACGCCTTCGCCGCGCGCATCGCGACGTTGGTGGAGCAGGGCGGGCTGACGCCGCGCGAGCAGGACGTGCTTGTGGCGCTTGCGCGCGGGCGTTCGGCGCAGTACGTGGCCGACACGTTCGTCGTGAGCAAGGAGACGGCGCGCACCCATATTCGGCACGTCTATCAGAAGCTCGAGGTGCACTCGCGCGAGGAGCTTATGGATTTGGTCGAGAGCGAGCTGGGGTAGGGGCGCGGGCCGGCCGTGTGGCGCGCGTTTAGGACGGCAGCCCGACGGCCGGCGGCTCAAGATGGGTGACCAGGAAGTCCGGTGCGAACGAGCCGAACAGCTCCGCCATCTGCTGCGGCGGTTGCACCATGCCGCCGCGTACCCAGGTGCGCGTCATGTATTGCGCGCCCGCTACGAAGAAGTCGACTTCCAGAAGCTCCTGCTCGGTGAGGGGGCGGCCGATGTTCGTCGTCGCGTTTTCCAGGATGTGCTCCTTCACCGCACGGCCGCCGTGCTCGCACACGGAGTTGTAGCCGATGCACCTGAAGGCGTGCACGAAAAAGTCCTTGTGCTGTACGAGCAGGTTGAACTTCTTGAGGTGTGCTTCGAACAGCCTCTGATCGATGCCCATACGGTAGAGCGACTGGTTCATGAGGTAATCCCAAAACCAGGTGGGCACGTCGAAGATGTCCCGGAAATACTCGTAGAAGGTGGCGCGCGACACGCCCAGGTGCTCGCAGAGATGCGACACCTTCACCTTTTCAAGCGGGCATTCGTGCATGAGCTCGGCCAGCGCGTCGACGATGCGCAAGCGTGTTTCAATTTGTTTCTGCATGAGAGTCCCCTTCCCCCATCGACGCTATTGTAAAACATCGCGCGCAGCTTGTGGCGGCGGTTTTCCCTCCGGTGCCCGCCAGTCTGACAGAATGCCCGTATTGTCAGTTGACCTCCTCGTTTCCAGACAAAGCGGTCGGAGTGTCAGTTGTTTGGGTGCGCCTCGCGGCCGTAGACTCGGTGGCAGGGAGAACGCAAGTTCCAAGGTTTCGAGCAAGGAGGGATCGTATGAAGGGAATGGATCATCTTTCGCGGCGCGGCTTTCTGACGGGTGCGGCGGCAACGGGCGCGCTTGCGGCCATGGGGGCGTTGGCGGGGTGCAGCCCGAAGGCGTCGGCCGAGGCGACCCAGGAAAACGGTGCGGGGTCGGCTGCGGAAGGGGCGAAGACGGCGTCGGTGTTCGACCAGCCGGAGTCGGTTGCGAGCCAGGTCAAAGAAACGAAGGACTACGACGTGGTGGTGGTTGGCGGCGGCAACTCCGGCGTGGTGGGCGCTTTGGAGCTCGCGCAGCTGGGAGCGAAGGTGCTGCTCGTGGAGCAGACGACGGCGTGCACGAAGTACGCGGGCGACATCGACGCGCTCGATAGCCAGATTCAGAAGGACCAGGGCATCGACATCGACAAGGAGTGGGTCATCAAGGACCTCGTGCGCTACGGTCAGGGCAAGGTCGACGAGAACCTCATCCGTCAGTGGGCGTACAACGCGGGCGCGTTCATCGACTGGTATCAGGAAAACATGCAGAAAAAGGGCCTCGACGTCATGGTGGACACCGTCTGCAAGAAGTTCAGCCCCGAGGGCATCTGGTATTCGCCCGCATCGGTGCACACGGCCTACCAGCCGCCTCTCAAGGAAACCGCGAACTCCATGGGTTCCGAGATTGCCATTCCGGCCATGCTCGAGCTGTACGAAGAGGCCGGCGGCGAAGTGATGTACAAGACGACCGCGGTGGAGCTCGTGCAGGATGAATCCGGCAAGGTAACGGGCGTCATCGTCGAGCAGGACGGTGCGTACCTCCAGCTCAACACGTCGAAAGCGGTCATGCTTGCCACGGGCGGCTTCGGCGGCAACAAGGACATGATGGACGAGATGGGCGTGCTGTCGCACAAGTTCTGCTCGTGCCATATCGGCGCTGAGAATTCTCACGGCGACGGCATCCGCATGGCCGTGTGGGCCGGTGCCGATCGCGACTACGCCTGCGAGGGCACGTGCAACATCTTCGACCGCGGATGCATCACCGGCGACGACGAGAACGGCGATATCGGCCTCGACGGGCAGGGCGGTGCGAACCCGAAACTCTGGTGGCCCGGCTCGCAGCCTTTCCTGCGCCTGAACGCGCTCGGGAAGCGCTACTGCAACGAAGACGGCCCGTACGATATCGCATTCAACCAGGCATGCATGCAGCCGGGCCATTACTGGTGGCAGGTGTTCGACGCAAGCAGCTGGGAAGACGTCGTATCCTTCGGCACCACCATCTGCTCGCGCGTCGTTGCCGAGGAGGGCGCGAAGAACTGCCTGCTGCTCGGCCAGTACTACCCCTGCACGAACGCCGAGGAATGGCAGAGCGTGTTCATCGACCCGAACGTGGAGAACGGCGTGCTGATCAAGGCCGACACCATTGAGGAGCTGGTGGATCAGATGGGTCTGCCGAAGGAGGCCGCGCTCGCATCCATCAAACGCTACAACGAGCTTGCCGACAAGGGCGTCGACGAGGACTTCCACAAGGCCCCGTTCCGTCTGACGGCGGTCGACGAAGGTCCGTTCTACGCCTGCAAGCTGGCCGGATGGCTGCTGTCCACCATGAGCGGCGTGCGCGTGGACTACACCTACACCCCGCTGACGCCCGAAGGCGATCGCATCGAGGGACTCAAGTGCGTGGGCCTCGATCACGGCGGGTTCTTCAACGGCATGTACGCGCAGTATTACGGCGGGCTGAACATGAGCCACAACGTGGTGTCCTCATGGCTTGCGGCCATGGACCTGATGGGGAAGGAGTATCCGGTGCCGGTGCTGAGCGCGGCGAACGCGTACAAGGCGTAGGGCCCCTTCATGTTGGGAAAGGGAAACGGCCGCTGGGACGGCGGCCGTTTCTTGGTGCAGATGGAAAGCTTGGAAAGCGGAATGGCTTAGAATGCGGTGAAGGTGGCCTTCGGGCAGAAGCAGATGGGGCACTTCTCGAAGTTCTCGCCCTTGTGGATGTAGCCGCAGATGGGGCACAGGTAGAACTTGTCGTCGTCCGGAGCGTCGATGTCGTTGTACGCGGCCAGGTAGCGCTCGGCGTGCACGGACTCGGCCAGCTTGGCGCGGGTGAACACCTGGACAGCCTTCGTGTTGCCCTCTTCCTGCGCCTTCGCGATGAACGCCGGGTACATGTCGGAGGTCTCGAAGATCTCGCCCTGAGCACCGGAGATGAGGTTCAGGTCGGTCTGCACGCCTTCGCAGTCGGGCGCGGCCGGCTTCTCGAACTCGGGCTCCATCTCGGCAACCAGCTTGTACTCGAGGCCGATGTGGATCTGCTCGGCGGCCGAAGTGGCCTCGAACAGGCGGGCGATCTGGTCGTAGCCCTGCTCCTTGGCGGCCTTCGCGAACGCGGCGTACTTCGCGGAAGCGCCGGTCTCGCCACCGATGGCGGCCTTCAGGTTCTCAAGCGTCGTGCCAACTTCGCAGGTGCCGAAGCCGTTCATGTTCGTGGTGTTCTCAGCGGTGGGGATCTCGGAACGTACCTTCATGGATGCATTCTCCTTCTCGTCTTACGTTTTCTTGCGTGCCCTCTTAATGAGAATTAATCTCAATAAGAATAATACTCCGAAGCCGAACGCCGCGCAAGGGGGTAAACGATACGGTTTTCCGATTCGCACAACGTCCACATTCGCCGTTCGTCGTGCCGTTCTTGTCGAAGCTTTCAATCGGTGTTTTCGCACTCAATGATATCCAGCAGCTCCTGTCGGTTCGTTGCGCCCGTCTTGGCGTAGATATGCTTGATGTGCGTCTGGACGGTGCTTTTAGCTATGAACAGTTCGTCGCAGATGAACGGGACGTTTCGTCCTTTCGATAAGAGGAGCACGACATCCTGTTCTCGTTTCGATATGCCGAACCGGCGGGCGAAGGTCTCGAGCGCTGCGTCTGCTGCCTCTGCGCTCGGGAAGGGCTGCGGCGGTTGAAGCTTGAATACGCTTGCGTCTTGTCCGGGCTCGTTCGCGAACAGATCACCCTTCGTCACCATCCATAACACCGCAACGAGCATCAGCAGACCCAAGATGACGATGGATTGGCGCGGGTCGGAAGAGAACGTTGCCATGAGGGAGGCGCTCATGCGGCCGCATGCCATGCCGGCGAACAGCGGCACGAGCGCTCGGGAGGTGGCATCAGTGCTGCGCCATGAAAACTTTTGAATGTGATTGCCGATGACGATCCAATAGTAAACGAAGAATACACCGAATCCGGCTGCGACGAGGGCTGCCCCGATAGGCGCTCGATGCGAAGGAAACCAGGCGATGGCGGCGAGACCCGCAGCCATGAGCAGGGGAGCCGGTTTGTATGCTGAGTTCGAGTCTTCGACGAACCCTTTTCGACCTTTGAGCAGTGAAAGAATCACGATGCATGCGATGGAAAACGCGGCGGCGAGTGCCGGTTGACCGCCCAGATACGCATGGGGTTCTCCGCTGCTTTGTGCGAGCACTCCGAGGAATCCGTACAACATGACGGTGATGAGGAACGAAGGCGCGTAGCGAATTGGTTTTGCCGCTGCGCTGGGCGAAGCTGCACGTACGTCGGTCCGCTCCGTGGAGTCAGGCAGGCACGCTGTTGCAATGATGAAAAGTGCAGCTATCACGAGGAAGGTTGCTGGGGCATCGAGCATTGAGAGGATCAGCAGGCCGGTCGCCGAGCATGCAGCAGATGCGGCTGTTGCGGCAATGCGCCGACGCAGGGCGAGCGGTGCGTATCGACGCATGAGTGTTAGCAAGCAGAGTGGGGCAAGCGTCCAGGCGACGAGTGTGGCGAGATTCGCAAGTAGTCCCATGGAGGGGGTTGCGATGAACAAGGCCAGAGATGCCGCGGCCATACCGCATCCGGCGAACCAACGCCAGCTTCGCGTCAGGTCGGTTCGACGTGCTCGAAAGATGGTTTTGAGCGCAACAAGCGTGATGATCGACGTAAGTGGCAATGCCGTGGGGATAAGCTGCGTAGCTGCAGCATTGGAGAAAAAAGGCCCGGGCATCGGTCCGAAATACAGGAGGCCGAGCAAACAGGTTCCGTACGCCGAGGACGAGCATAGCAGTCTTGCATCGATGCATTCGGCCATATCCCGAAAATACGTTCTCAAGGTGGTCATGAGTCCCTCCTTCTGTCCCCAGGTCTTTTTAGCACAAGTTCGCTCGTGTTCAGGGAGTGCGCGGGGATTTCCCCTCTTTTTTAGGATACGGAAGGGCCGATGCGATACGAAAAATCCCCTTGCAGCTAGGATGTGCCGCCGTTCGATTCGGCCCATGATGGCGATGATGCAAGGCGAAAGCGTTCGCCTGGGTTCACGAAGGAGGAAACGATGGGAACGAAGGGTATGCTCAGCAGAAGGGGCTTTCTAGGTTTGGGAGCATTGGTCGCAGCAGGAACAGCGACGGTGGGGTTGGCTTCGTGCGCGCCTCAGAGCGCTGCCGATGCGAAGAAGGAGGCGTCCGCGGTAGAGGGGGCGGCGGTCGACTGGCTCGGGGCACCCGAGGAGATCGCCGAGTCCGCTATCGTCGAGACGGTGGAAGCTGACGTCGTGGTGGTGGGCGGCGGCAACGGCGGCATGTTCGCAGCTGCTGCTGCGGCCGAAGAGGGCGCTCGTGTGGTGCTATTGGAGAAGACTCCGCAGATTGGGGCTAACTGTCGCGAGTGGATCGGCGCGCTCGGCTCGTCGATGCAAGCGGAGAAGGGAGTCGAGGTTGACAAGAACGAGGTGATCGAGCAGTTGTGCTTCTACGCCTCGCATCGCTGCGATCAGCGCTTGATACGGCTGTGGGCCGACCATTCTGGTGAGACGGTCGATTGGCTCGATGATGTTGTTCGCGAACAGGATTCGAACGCGTACGTGTTCTTGGAGACCGATACCGGAGTAGGCGACCATGGCTCATACAGAACGTATGCGATGCAGCACAATGTGCAGAACGACGACGAGAAGCTGAAGAGTCTAAATTTCGTGGCTCGGAAACTTGACGATCTAGGCGTCGAAGTGCGGGTTTCTACGGCAATGGAGCAGCTTGAACGAGCGGACGGTGGCCAAGGACGCGTGACGGGCGTCATCGCGAAGTCGTCAGAAGGCATGGTTCGTTTCAATGCTTCGAAAGGCGTCATCGTCGCGACGGGTGGCTACTGCGCTAACCTTGACATGATGACGGCGAAGAACAAGGTGGCCGTCGACCATTGTACGGCGCTCGAAGCTCCGGGAGAGTCGAATTACGGAGACGGCATTCGTGCGGCACTGTGGGCGGGCGCAGCGATGGATGAGCAACCGACTGTGATGGTGTTCGACCGCGGCGGGGTTCCGGCGGGGGCGAAAGGGGGATGTGCCTACACGCAGCCCGGCATCATGACGCACATCGGCAGCCAGCCATTTCTCAAAGTGAACAAAGACGGCGAGCGTTTTTGCAATGAGTCCGTGCCGTACGACTTCATGTACGCCGCTGGTTCGTTGGAACGCGATGGTGTGTACTGCGAGGTGTGGGATGCGAACTGGGTTGAGCAGGTCGAGCAGTTCCATACGCTGGCGTGCTCGCGTATCATCCCGAGCCCGACTGGCGGACAGGTGCAGATATTCAACGTCGAGTCCGAAACCGGGATGATAGAGGAAACGCTTATTCCTGCAGGCGTGGTGGTGGAATCGGACACTCTTGAGGGCTTGGCCTCGAAACTGCAGGTGCCCGAAGAGGCATTCGTCAAAACGGTAGAGCGCTACAACGAACTGTGCGCGCTGGGTAAAGACGAGGACTTCGGCAAGGAAAGCTATCGCATGCTGCCGATCGATACGCCGCCGTACCGTGCGGCCACCATCGGCGGGCAGTTGCTGTGCACGCTCGACGGTTTGCGCGTGAACGCAGACCTGCAGGTGCTCGACTCAAACCACGATCCTATTCCCGGTCTCTATGCGGCAGGGAACGATTCCGGTGGGTTTTTCGCGAATAACTATCCCGAATTGCTGCCAGGCATCGCATGCGGTCGCACCATAACATTCGGTCGATTGGCCGGCAAGACGGTTGCCGGACTCTAGCCCCCCCAATGCGAGAGCCCGCTTGACGCGGGCTCTCAAGGGTTGCCTACCAATGTCATTGATTTGAATTCATACAAATGTTCTACTTTTGTAGTATACTGGTTCAACGGATAGAGCCAGTGCAAGCGCCGCGCCAAGACCTTTGGTGCCGCCCATAGATGGCGACGACGTCCCCGTCGCCCGTACCACGCTTGCAAGATCCTCTCGGCAAGGGATGCAAGAAGACGGAGGTGGGCCATGTCTTCTGCGAATATGTCCAGCACGCTTACGGTTCAAGGAATCGAGGTATCATTCTTTTCGGGCGGGGGACGGCGGGACTATGTTTCGCTGACCGATATCGCGCGATACAAAAGCGCAACGCCAAAGGACGTCATTAAGAACTGGATGCGAGGGCGCGAGGTGATCGAGTACCTCGGGTTATGGGAACGGTTGCATAACCCCGAATTTAAAGGGGTCGAATTCGACTCCTTTAAACAAGAGGCCGGACGTAACGCGTTCGTGCTTACGCCTCGACAGTGGATCGATCAGACCGGTGCCATCGGCATGGTGTCGCGATCGGGACGCTACGGGGGAGGAACCTTTGCGCATACCGATATAGCGTTCGAGTTTGCCTCGTGGGTATCGCCCGAGTTCAAGCTGTACCTCATTACCGACTATCAGCGTCTCAAGCTGGAAGAGCGTAAAACGTCGACGCTTGAATGGAAGGTGACGCGAGAACTTTCAAAGGTCAATTACCTGCTTCATACCGATGCGGTGCGGGACAAATTGGTTCCCGACGAAGTGGACGAAGTGCATCGCTCAAAGGTTTACGCGGAAGAAGCCGATGTGCTTAACGTCGCGCTGTTCGGCAAGACGGCGGCTGAGTGGCGACGCGATTACCCCGACCGCTCGGGGAATATGCGCGACTATGCAAACATGTACCAGCTGATCGTATTGAGCAATCTTGAAAGCTACCACGCCGAACTCATCAAGCATGGTGTGCCGCAAGGCGAGCGGCTCATGGCTCTGAACAGGGCCGCGCGCGAGCAGCTGTCGCTTTTGATCAAATACGATGCGGAAACGAGGTTGCTATCATCCGGTGCGTCCGACTGAGCACGTCAGGCGCCGTAGAAAAACGCCTCGGCTGCGTGGAGCAGCCGAGGCGTCGACGTCAAAGCGATCGCAAGCTTCTACTCGCTTCGCAGGGCCTCTACGGGGTCTTTGCGGCTGGCGGCGCTTGAGGGGATGAGGCCGGCCAGGAACGTGAGGAACACGCTGATGGCGATCAGGATGATGGCAGCCTGCCAGGGCAGCGAGGCCACGTTTGCCACATCGAAGAGCGAGTACACGATGGCGTTCGCGGGGATGCAGGCGAGCATGGTCAGGCCGATGCCGATGATGCCGGCCGTGAAGCCCACGATGATGGTCTCGGCGTTGAACACGCGGCTGATGTCGCCCTTGCTCGCGCCGATTGAGCGCAGGATGCCGATTTCCTTCTTGCGTTCGAGCACCGAGATGTAGGTGATGACGCCGATCATGATGGACGACACCACGAGCGAGATGGCCACGAACGCCACCAGCACATAGCTGATCATGTTCACGATGTCGGTGACCGATGCCATGAGGGTGCCCACGAAGTCGGTGTACGTGATCACCTTGTCGTCCTGGCCCTCGTCGGTCATGCGGGTGTTGTAGGCGTCGAGAATGTCGATGACCTTCTCTTTGCTCTCGAAGTCGATGGGGTAGATGTCGATGCCGCCCGGCTTGTTAAGGTCGGCGTATCCCAGCTTCTTGAGGTTGTTGTCGTACGACGCGTCCTCCACGTTCATCATCGACATCATGAGCTCCGTGAGCTCCTCCTCGTCCATGTTCATCTCGAAGGCGTTCGCGAACGCCGATTCGTCGATGCTCATAGCGCTGGCCATGTTGGAGCTCAGCTGGCCCATGGACTGCTGCATGGCGGCGGACACCTGCGACTCGAGGGCTGCCGACATCTGCTGCATATACGTGGCCATCACGGTTTGCATGTACGAGGTCATGGCCGTTTGGATGGACGTTTGCAGCTGGCCTTGCAGCGCCTGCGCAATGGCGGGCACCGCCTGCTGCATCTTCGCGGACAGCTGTTCCTGCAACTGCTTCTGCAGCGCTTCGGTGGCCTTGTCCATATCGATGGAGCCCATGATGGCGTCGGAGATCTTCTTCTGGACCTCGGGCGTTTGCATGTAGGCTTCAGCGGCCTTCTGCATATTATTGGGATCGGACGGATCAAAACCTTCCCACTGGGCGTACCAGGGATAGAACCCGCTCATGATGTCCTTCATGGCGGCTTGGATTTTCTCCGCATCCATTTCGGGCTGCACGTCGCCCATGTCGAGCTTGATGTCGCTGAAGTCGATGAGCCCGCTCATATCGATGCTGGACGGATCGATGGCGATGGACGAGCTGTCGAACGCCGGCATCGAGCCCATGTCGAGCGAGAGCCCCGACAGGTCGAGCGACAGGCCGGACATGCCGCTTGTCAGTTTGCTCTGGTCGATGGTGAAGGCGGCTTGGAGGGCGTCGCCGTTGATGGTGAACAGCGAGTCCATGTTGAAGGAGTCTTCGTCCTCGTCCTCTTCGCCGAAGGGCTTGCCCGTGAACACGTTGATGGACGGGTCGGCAAGCTGGTCCTTCACGATTTGGCTGTTGGCGGCCTCGTCGATGACGTAGTCGGTGAGCGTGGCCGGGTAGTTGATGCCCGAGCTGAGCATGGTGGCGCTCGCGTCGTCGCGCGGCTGCACGATGCCCACGATTTTCACGTCCTCGCCGTTTTCCACGAGATCGCGCATGTACGTCGTGTCGTCGGTCTTGTCTTTCCAGACGTTGAACTCATCGTCGTACACGTAGTAATCGGTGGCCTGCACCAGCTTGAACGTGATGCCCAGGATGTCGTCGTAGGACGGCTGCTCGATGTCGCTGGGCGTGGTCACCTCTTCTTCGGCGGCGAACGCCTTCACCATGTCGTCGAACTCGCTCGCATCGCGCAGGCCCAGCGTGTACAGCATGAAGTCGCTGATGTTGCCGCTGCCCGTGAGCACGAGCACCACTTCGTTGTGATTTTCAGGCCAATGACCGGCCTTTACGTCGTACTGGTTCTCGTAGAGGTTCGGGTCGCTGGGCATCTCGTAGAACGTGTCGGTGCTCATGGACATCGACATGAGGCTGTTCGAGCTGGTGGACGAGCCCAGGCCCAAGGCGGAGAACGACTTGTCGGGGTTCACCTGGCGCAGCTTCTCGGTGTTGGAGCTGAAAATCTGCGGCGCCACGTTGTAGGTGTACTCGATGGCGTTCGTGTACTGGTCGATGTCGCTCTCGCCGCTGTCGAGGTACTCTTTGAGCGAGGCCAGGTCGTTCGACCCGATGCTCGAGAACATGTTGGTGACCATTTCGGTGACGCCCACGAGGTTCTGATCGTCGCCGCTGCCATCGCCCTCGCCCCCCGTGTTGCCGCCGGCGCCCGTCGCGGCGCCCAGCATCATGGACGTCATGTCGAAGCCGGTGCTTTGAATTTGCAGCGGATACTCGGAGAGCGTTTCTTCCTCAACCGACTTGATGTAGTTGTTCACGCCGTTGGCAAGCGCCAGGATGGCCGCGATGCCGATGATGCCGATAGAGCCCGCGAACGCCGTCATGAGCGTGCGGCCCTTCTTCGTCATGAGGTTCTTGAACGACAGGGACAGCGCGGTGAGGAACGACATTTTCGTGCGCTGAACGGGCTTTTCGCTCTGCCGCATGTCCTCTTCGGTGGGCAAGTAAGGGTCGGTATCGCTGCGCACGACGCCGTCGGCCAGGTTCACGATGCGGGTGGCGTACTCTTCGGCCAGCTCGGGGTTGTGCGTGACCATGATGACCAGGCGGTCGTTCGCTATTTCGGTGAGCAGGTCCATGATCTGGACGCTCGTTTTGGAATCGAGCGCGCCCGTGGGTTCGTCGGCCAGCAGGATTTCGGGGTCGTTGATGAGGGCGCGGGCGATGGCCACGCGCTGCATCTGGCCGCCGGACAACTGGCTGGGCTTCTTGTTGATGTGGTCGCCCAGGCCCACCTTCTGCAGCGCGGCCACGGCGCGATCGTGCCGTTCGGCGCGCGACACGCCCGACAGCGTGAGGGCCAGCTCGACGTTGGCGAGCACCGTTTGGTGGGGGATGAGGTTGTAGCTTTGGAACACGAAGCCGATGCGGTTGTTGCGGTAGGCGTCCCAGTCCTTGTCTTTATACTGCTCGGTTGAGATGCCGTCGATGATGAGGTTGCCCGAGTCGTAATGGTCGAGGCCGCCCACGATGTTGAGCAGCGTGGTTTTGCCCGACCCCGAAGGGCCCAGGATGGCCACGAACTCGTTGTCGCGGAACGAGACGGATACGTTGTCGAGGGCGGTTTGCGTGAAGTCTGCAGTCGTGTACGACTTGCAGATATTGATCAGCTGCAACATGTCGATGCCTTTCGGCGCATTCTTCGCGAAGGGAGGTGATGCGCGAGTGTTACACAATAGTTAACGTTTTGTTAATCATGGTTGATTTTCGCGCTTTCCCCTTCGAGGAATAGGCAATCTCCACCGAGTTTACCGAACGGTTACCTTTGCCACGGTTACTTTTGAAGCGCATGAGTTCTTGCAGAGTTGCAAAAAAGCAGGCCGAGCAACACGGTGTCGCTCGGCCTGCTTTCGAGGGAGGGATGGGCAAGATTATTTCAGTACTTGAGAGCTGATGATCGAGGCCGCCTGAGTGCCGGTGACGACGCTGCGGTTGAGCGATGCGCCGGCGAGGTAGTCGTATTTGAACACGCCGCCGATAGCTTCGCCCGTTACGTACAAGCCTTCGATGGGCGTTCCGTCGGGCTCGAGCACTTGTAGGCTCTCGTTTGCGTACAGGCCCCCGAACCCCATGATGGAGCCCGGTACCAACGGGTAGAACGCGTAGAATTTCGGGCCGGTGCACATTACGGCACAAGCACTTTTCTCCACGTCGAGGCCCGACGTTGATTCGCCGTCTGTATGCGCGTTGAACTCTTCGACGGTCGCCTTGAGCGCATCGGCGGGTACCTCGATTTTTTCGGCCAATTCCTCAAGGGACGTTGCTTCGACGACGTCGGCTCCTTGCTTGTGGAACTTCTCCATATCGCTTTTCACCGCGTCCATCGCTGCGACGGTTTCGTCGAAGACGAGCGCGCATTTTTGGCCTGGCTGCGATGTGACGGCCTTGCCGTTGTTCACGTAGCCCTTGGATTCGTCGGTGTAGCGTTGTCCGAGCGTGTTGATGGCGAGGGTGTAGGCGATGGCGTTGAAGGGGTTACAGATGGCGGGGTTCTTCGGTGCGACCGCGGCCATGTGCAGCGCTTGCGCCCCGCCCATCTGGTAGTACATGCCTCCTGCACGAACTGCTGCGTTGATGCCGTCTCCTGCAAGCTCTTTCTGCCCGCGAACCATGATGCTGTCACCATCGGGTCCGATGTACTGTTCGAGCAATTGCTTGTTCGCGACGTACCCCCCGGTAGCGATGATCGTCGCCTTGGCCTTTATGATCTCGAATCCCTTGTCGCTGCGGACCTTCACCCCCGCTACGGCGCCCTTGTCGTTGAAGACGAAATCGAGCAGTTTGGTTTTGGTCGCCGTCTCGCCGCCTGCATCAGTGTATGCGTTTGCGAGGGTGTTGAGCAACGGCCCCATTCCTTCCGCGTTTCCCGGCGCTGCATACAATTGCAGGCAGTCCCAAGGAACGAGCTGGGTCGGCTCGGTGAACTCGCCGCCGTGCGATTTCATCCAGTCGATCGCTTCGACGATGCCGTCGGCGATCATCTGGGTGATGGTGGGATCGCCCTCGCCCTTGCTCTTTGTGTTGTAGATCTCGACGAGCGCGGCTCGGCCTTCGTCGGTGTCTTCCATGGGGATGTTGAATGCGCCGCCTGAGATGGTCGCATTGCATGATCCGCCCAGGGTTCCGCCCTTTTCGACGAGCAGCGTGTTTTGCACTCCGAGGTCGCGTAGCTTGAGCGCGGCCGATATGCCTGCGAGCCCCGCGCCAACGACGATGACGTCGTATTCCTTTTCGGCCACGTGCCCCTCTTCGTTTAGATTGCCTGAAGAAGCGGCGTTCTCGCTCTTGTTAGGCGCGCATCCCGTGAGAGCACCTGCTGCGCCGACAAGACCCAATGAAGCAACTCCCCCGATGAAGTGTCTCCTTGATACGGTACGTTCGTTCATGATGAACCTCCTTGTTGTTCGTTTTGCGACGCCGGTGACATCCGGTGCCCATCCGTGCTCCCCAAGCTTTCGGACTGGTTCAAGTGTGCCAGTGATCGAATTCCCAAAGCGTAGGAAATCGAGGCGATCGAGGGCTACGGTACGGGTGTTTTTCGCAGAGGACGGGGGCTACGAAAAGGGTGGTTTTGGACAAATGGGGAGTTTGAGGCTCGATCTCTCCATTATCGTGTCCGAAATAAGGTATTCTTCCGGCCATAAGCCGACGGGGGAGGGGTCATGGGTGTCAGGGAATCGCGCGCATCGAGTGAAGGAATCTCGGGGATATTAGAGTACTTCGGTATGCGTCTTTCGCTGTTTCCGTTTGGGCTGGGTCTTTCGTTTTGCTATACCTACAGCACGCAGCGCCTTGTCTTCAACGATGTTGAGGGCATATTTCAGGTTGTGCAATATCTGGGTACGGCGTTGTCCTGTATTGTGATGTTCTTCCTCTCGAGAAGGGCGGGGGAGAACCTTTCCACGAAGCGAGGCGCGCTTCTTGTGCTTCCTGTCCTTGCGGGGGCGGTTGCCATGATGCTTGTCGTGCCCAGCCCACTTTCGAATTCCAATGTTGTTGTGCTCGCTTTGGGCGCTATGAGCGGGATGTTCATCGGTTGGCTTTATTTGGTTTGGGGGTCGTTTTACAAGCAGCTTGATGTCAAGCCTGCAATATGGTGCGTGTTGGGATCGCTTGTGCTTTCGGCGGTGCTTAAGCTCTTCATCGCGTTCTTGCATTCCGACGTGATTGGCGCTTTTGCGTGCGCGGCTTTCCCGCTTCTGTCCATGGGTTGCTGGTGGATTGCGAACAAGGAGCGACCGCCATCGAAGCTCAAGGTTGAGCGGTTCTCAGCGAAAACGCTGTACACGCTGAAGAACATGGGCTTCGGCGTCATGCTTTTCGCATTCGCCATTGGCCTTTTTATGTCGATGGGGCTGCAGGTTTTCTCTCTTCCGATTGAGTTTCGGATCGTCGCGCATGTGGTCACCGTTGCGGTTGGCGTGTCGGCGCTTTTCGTCGCGTATCGATGGAAAGAGGATTTCGAGTTCTCGAACCTATGGTTTATCGTGCTGCTTATGGCGGCAACGGGGCTGGTGGTCGCTGGATTCGGAGAGGGAACTATGGGATCTCTTTCCATTGCAATATTCACCGCGGCGCAGATGTTCGTTATCGTGTTCTACTATCTGGCTTTGGCGGATGTGGCGCACAACAGTTCCTATACTTCCGATATGGTGTATGGCTTTGGCTGGTCTTTGTATGCTTTGTGTATGGGCTTGGGATTTCTGCCGATTCATGTGGTGACTGTCGAGCTTAATCAGCTGGCTCTATCGCTTGCAATTTTGTATCTCCTGCTCATCGCGCTGTTCTTTTTCATGCGGGTGCATCAGTCGCGGGAATTGCGATTGTTCGCCGATTTGAATCCTACGCTTACGGGTGACCGGCTGACGCTTCTGACCGAGCAAATTGACCGGCTTGCAGTTAAGCATGGTCTGTCCGATCGGGAAATAGAAGTGATCCTGCTGTACGCTCAAGGAAGGAACCGTGCCTTTATCAGCCAGGAACTGTTCATTTCGGAGAACACGGTACGCGACCACATCAAGAACGTGTATCAAAAGATGCGTATCCACAACAAGCAAGAGCTTATCGATATCATCCAGGGGATCTGAACGGATTGGCGGTGAGCGTACGGCTCGGGAGACTGGCGCACGGTATTCTGACGAATGGGTCTTGTTGCTTCGCGTAGCTTTCGGAATAGTTCATAATAGTTTCGAAAGAAACCGAACCGCGTCGCAAGCACGCGGCCGAAGCGAAAGGACGAACGAGCATATGGAACATGACGTGGCCTGGAAAAAGTACGACGAAGCGGACCTTGAGGCGCTCGAGCATTTGGCGGCGGAGTACATCGATTTCATCTCGGACAACAAGACCGAGCGCGAGTGCGCCCGAACGGCCATCGCGCTGGCGGAAGAGCACGGCTACGCGAGCCTCGACGACGCGGTGCGCGAAGGTCGCGCGCTCAAGGCGGGCGACAAGGTGTGGGCGCAGGCGCACGGCAAGGCGCTCATCCTGGCGCACCTCGGCGACAAGCCGCTTGCGGAGGGCCTCAACATCCTGGGCGCGCACATCGACAGCCCGCGCCTCGACCTCAAGCAGAACCCCCTGTACGAATCCAACGGGTTCGCGCACCTCGACACGCACTATTACGGCGGCATCAAGAACTACCAGTGGGTCACGCTGCCGCTGGCCATGCACGGCGTGATTGCGAAGAAGGACGGCACCGTGGTGGACGTGCAGGTGGGCGACGACCCGGGCGACCCCGTGTTCTGCGTCACCGACCTGCTCATTCACCTGGCCGGCAAGCAGATGGCGAAGAAGGCCAACGAAGTGGTGGAAGGCGAAGACCTCGACATCCTCGTGGGCAACCGCCCCTATACCCCTGCGTCCGCGGATAGCCCGGCGGACGGTTCCGACGTTCCCGCGGACGCAACCGACGCCCCCATCGACGCCGACAAAGAGCCCGTCAAGGCGTTCGCGCTCAAGCTGCTGGCCGAGAAGTACGGCATTGCCGAAGACGACTTCCTGTCGGCCGAAATCGAGATGGTGCCCGCCGGCCGCGCACGCGACCTGGGGCTCGACCGCAGCATGGTGATCGGCTACGGGCAGGACGACCGCGTGTGCGCCTACACGTCGCTCGTGGCGCAACTGGCGGTGGAGCATCCGGCGAAGACGGCCGTGTGCGTGCTCGTGGACAAGGAGGAGATCGGCAGCGTGGGCGCTACCGGCATGGCCTCGCAGTTCTTCGAGAACACCATCGCCGAGATCATGGAGCTTGCGGGCGAGAGCGGCCCGTTGCCGCTGCGTCGCGCGCTGGCCGCGTCGAGCATGCTGTCCTCCGACGTGTCCGCCGGCTTCGACCCCGCGTACGCCGCCGCTTTCGAGACGAAGAACTCGGCGTTTCTGGGGCGCGGCCTCGTGTTCAACAAGTACACGGGCAGCCGTGGCAAGAGCGGCTCGAACGACGCGAACGCCGAGTACGTGGCGCGCATCCGCCGCATCATGGACGATGCCGGCGTGGCATTCCAAACCGCTGAGCTGGGTAAAGTCGATGTGGGTGGCGGCGGAACCATCGCCTACATTCCCGCCAAGTACGGCATGGACGTCATCGACTCGGGCGTGGCCGTGCTGTCGATGCACTCGCCGTGGGAGGTCACGAGCAAGGCCGACATCTACGAAGCCTTCAAAGGCTACGAAGCGTTTTTGAAGAACGCGTAAGCACCTGGTGGAAGCGGCGCCTGCGGGCGCCGCTTCATGTTCTCAGCGCACACGCCCCCGGTATGCGGTAGTATCACGTCGTGCAAGACGAGGGGGTACTATGGACGAACTGACCATCGGTCGCATGGCGAAACTGAACTGCGTGTCCGAGAAAGCGCTGCGCCTCTACCATATGAAGGGGATCCTCGAGCCTGCGCGCACGGACGAGGAAACGGGCTACCGTTACTACGACCTGGGGCAGTGCGCAACGGTCGACATGATTCAGCAGCTTCGCATCCTGGGGTTCACGCTCGACGAGATCAAGGCCATCGAGGAAGCTCACGACGTGGAGTTCTTCTTCGAGGTGCTGCAGAAGCGCCGCGCGGGTATCGCGGAGCAGGAGCGTCACCTGGCTATCGCGCACAAGGTTGCCGACGACCTCATCGCGCACTGCGACACGTACCTGCATCGGCCGCTGTGCAATCAGATCATGCTCGAGCATCTGCCGCCGCGCACCGTGCTGAAATTCGCGAACGACGACCCGCACCTGCTGACCACGTACGACGGTCGGGAGGCCATGGACAATTGGGAGCTCACGCTGCGCGCCATCAAACGGGTGATCGTGGAACGCGGCTGGCCTATCTCGCTGTTCCGCAGCGTCGGCTGCATCATCCCGCACGAGCGTTTGGCGGCGGGCGACCTGCGCTTCGAGTCGTCGTTCGTGTTCGTGGACGAAGCGTTCGGTGAAGCGTTCGAGGCCGCCGAAGTGCTGCCCGGTGGCGATCACCTCACCATGTATTGCGCGGGCGCCACCACCGAGCGCGGCGAGGATGCCGAGACGGTGCTGCTCGAGCGCATGTTGGACTATGCGCACCACAAGCATTTCGCCATCGCGGGCGATTACGTGGGCGAGGTAATTGCCGACACGCCGGAGTTCCTGTTCGAGCGTCGCGACATGTTCTTCAAGCTGTGCCTGCCCGTGCGCTACGATCCGTGCGCGGATGGGACGGCGTAAACATTCCCGCGGGTGGAAGGTTGCTTGAGCGCTGATCGACAATGCGTTGACCAGCGATTTCGCGTTGGCAAACAGCCCTTTCCCCTCAAGGGCGTCACCTGCGAGCGACCACGCCCCTTGCAGCTCACACCTGATGTGCCTGCTTGACCTTGCCCCGCCGGTAAAGCATACGCTTTCCGCAGGGGTTTCAAGGAACAACGGCATACCAGGAAAGGGGACACCCATGAGCGACACGTTCAAGGGATTCGGGCGCCTTGCCGCAACGGCAAGCTGCGTGGCTCTCGTGGCGGCGTTGGCGGGATGCGCGCCGCAGCAGGGCACCGAGGAGCAAGCGGGCGCGCCGGCGTCGGGCGCTACGAACGCATCGAGTGCCGTGGCGAACACGGTGAGCATACTCGACTACGACCCGCTCAATCCCATCGTCAAAACGCGGGACGACGGCACCGTCATCCAACGCACGCCGACTGAGGACTACTCGACGTCGCAGGACGCCGACGCGGCGTACAACCATCCCGAGAAAAACGTTCCGTACAACACGTACTATGCGAAGGCCGACGCGCGCGGATGCAACGCGTGTCACGAAGATTTGGCGGCGACGATCGATGCCATGCCGTACGGACACGTGAAGCTGAGCAACGACTTGGGTATCGAGGTCACCTTGCAGCAGTGCCTCGACTGTCACGAGGAGGGGCCGGGATACCAGACCATTGAGAACTCGTTCGGCACGGTGATTCACGGCATCCACGATACCGACGACAAGGCCGCGTGCTGGAACTGCCACAACGCCACGAACGACGATGAGGGCATGCAGCTGTGGGACGTGGTCAAGCACGATCAGCTGCGCGGCATCACGCCGGTAGAGGACGTCGAAGGCGATTTCACGTTCTCGCAGGAGGAGACCATTCCCGCTGAGAGCATCTTCGATTTCGACTGGCAGTATTGGGACCTCGACTACGTCCGCGCCGACAACGAGGCCAACAATGTGCCGCTCGACGAGCAAATGTTCAACGACTGGACCATCACCGTCACGGGCGAAGTGGACCAGGACGTCACCTATCAGCTGACCGATCTCATTGCCGAGGCTCCCTCGGAGACGGTGCCGATGGTGATGCATTGCACGTACAACCCAACGGGCGGCCCCCTGATCGGGCAATCCATGGTCACCGGCATTCCGCTTGATTGGCTGCTTGACAAGGCCGGTCTCACCGACGACGCGGTGTCGATGTTCGCCGGTTCTCCCGACGGCAACTCGAATTCGGTGTACCTCTCGTCGCTCGAGGGGCAGAAGGTACTCATCGTGTACGAGATCGACGGCGAACGCCTGTCGTGGCGGCAGGGCTATCCCGTGCAGCTGTGGGCTGGCGGCGTGGGCGCTCCGGTGTTCACGAAGGAGCTTTCCGACGTGGTCATCTGCAATGCCGATGAAGAAGTGGACGACTACAAGGGTTGGGTGAAGAGCGAGGGCGGCTTCTACAACAAGCCGAACGTGGGCATCTTCAACCTCGACGAGGGGCAAGTGGTTGCCGCGGGCGAGCCGTACGCCGTCAAGGGCTACGCGAGCGCGTGGGATGACCCCATCACGGGCATCGAGTTCTCAATGGACGGCGGCGAGACGTGGACGCGCTGCGAAACGCCGAACGCGAACACCGATCAGTGGGTGACCTGGAGCTTCACCATTACGCCCGAAGCTGATACCGACACGGCGTACGTGCTGCGCGTGCGCGCGACGTCCGAGAGCGGCCTGGTGACCGAAGAACCTTTGGAGAAACTGTTCAACGCCCGCACGGCGTAAGGAGAGGGGTAGCCATGAAAACGAAGTCTTCAGCGGTGTGGGGCGTTGCGGCGGCATCGGCCATGATGCTGGGCGTGTGCGGCGGCTCCGTGGCCGAAGCGGCGGGATGGGACGGCGCGCAGGCGGGGGCCGGCGCGGCGAGCGATGGCGCAGCCGGGACGGCGGCGCGCGCGGAGAGCGCGGCGACGGCGACGGCGACGGTCGACCCGGCGTCGCAGGTGGTGCGGCTGGATACGGTGCAGGGCAGGCTGTCGTACGGGCAGGGCGCGGTGGACAGCGTGGACGATATCGCGCGCGTGTTCAAGAAGGCGCCAGCGTACCTGTGCGGGGCCTCGTCCGAGCAGCTGGCGGTGCGCGGCGAAGCGGATAGCGCGAGTGCGGCGGGCGAGGCGGCGGTCGCGAACGAGCTGACGGTGACGGGCGACGTGCAGCACGTGTTCGCGGCTCCTCTCGACGATCTGGCGTCCGACGACGATCATCCCGTCGTGTTGGGCTGTTCGTGCGGCGGCAACCCGGCCGACGGGCGCGCGAGCGTGTCGGCCGAAGTGACGGGCGTGACCATCCGCTCGCTGCTCGAGCGGGCGCAGGTGAGCGAGGGCGCGAACACCATCGTGTTCACATCCCGCGACGGCTACGAGACGGCGCTGCCGCTGAGCTACGTGACGCAGCGCCACAGCCTCATCGTGTATGCGGTGAACGGCGAAGCGGTGGACAACGCCATGGGCGGCTCGAATCAGCTGTGGCTGGGGTCGACGTCCGCGCGCTACTTCGTGCGTGACGTCGCCTCCATCGAACTGCGCACGCAGGAGACGCCGCCGCCCGCGCCGGGTTCGGCCGCCGCACGCGATCAGGCCAAGAACGTGCCGAACGCGAGCGTGCTCGAAGGGCGCTCGGCATGATCGGCGACGTGGCCGCCCGCGCCGGCCGGCTCGTTGTTATCACGGGGCGTTCGTACGACTTGGGCCATGCGGTGAGCGGGGTGCAGTTTTCGCTTAACGAAGGGGCCTCGTGGACGACGTATCCCTTCGAGAACACGAACGACTATCAGCCGGTGGACTGGTCGTTCGAGTTCCAGCCGCCGCGGGTGGGGGAGTACCGCCTGTGGGTGCGCTCGGTGAACGATGTGGGCGCGACGAGTCCCGAAGCCGCGCTCGCCGTTATTCGGGCAACGGCGTAGGGCGTGCGCGTTGTACTTGTGGGGGCGGGGCGTCGTATGGTGACGGCTCGCCCTTTTCTGTTGGCGATACCCCGCTTTTCCGCTACACTGCTCGCATTGTTCATGCGCGCTTCGAGCCTGATGGCCGGGCGCTTTCGATAAGCGAGGCAGAGTGGCTCGAGAAAAATTCGGATCCCGTCTGGGGTTCATCCTGATCAGCGCCGGGTGCGCCATCGGGTTGGGCAACGTGTGGCGGTTCCCCTACATCGTGGGGCAGTACGGCGGCGCGGCCTTCGTGCTGCTCATCATGTTCTTCCTGCTCGTGTTCGCGCTCCCCATTCTCATCATGGAGTTCTCGGTGGGGCGTGCCAGTCAAAAGGGCATCGCGCGCAGCTACGACGCGCTTGAGCCGGCGGGCTCGAAGTGGCATCGCTTCAAGTGGGTCGCGCTCGGCGGCAACTACCTTCTCATGATGTTCTACACCGTGGTGACGGGTTGGATGCTGGCGTTCATGGTGCGTAGCGCCATGGGCACGTTCGAGGGCATCGACGCGGCGGGCGTGAAGGCGGTGTACGACGGCTTGCTGGCGAACCCCGTGGAGTCGGCCGGGTTCATGGTGATCACCGTGGCCATCGGCGTGCTGACCACGCGCGCGGGGTTGCAGAAGGGCATCGAACGCGTGACGAAGGTGATGATGGGCGCCCTGTTCGCGGTGCTCGCCATCCTGTGCGTGCGCGCGGTCACGCTGCCGGGCGCGCAGGAGGGCCTGTCGTTCTACCTCATGCCCGATTTCGCGAAGCTGTTCGCCGGTGCGACGCCTACCGAGCAGTGGTCGACGTTCTTCGACGCCGTGTTCGCGGCCATGGGGCAGGCGTTCTTCATGGTGTCGGTGGGCGTGGGTTCCATGTCCATCTTCGGCAGCTACATCGGCAAGGACCGGCGGCTCACGGGCGAGGCGCTCAGCATTGCCGGCCTCGACACGCTCGTGGCCATCATGGCGGGTCTCGTCATCTTCCCGGCGTGCTTCGCGTTCGGCGTCGAGCCGGGCGCGGGGCCGGGCCTCGTGTTCATCACGCTGCCCAGCGTGTTCTCGCAGATGCCGTTCGGCCAGCTGTGGGGCGCGCTGTTCTTCCTGTTCATGAGCTTTGCGGCGCTGTCCACCGTCATCGCTGTGTTCGAGAACATCGTGGGCTTCAGCATGGACGAGTGGGGTATGCCGCGCACGAAAGCGTGCATCGTGAACGGCATCGCGCTCGCGCTGCTGTCGCTGCCGTGCGTGCTCGGCTTCAACCTGTGGGCGGGCGTCGAGGTGCCCGGCATCGGCAACATCCTCGACATCGAGGACTTCCTTATCTCGAACACGGTGCTGCCCATCGGCAGCCTCGTGCTGCTGCTGTTCTGCACGACGAAGCGCGGCTGGGGCTGGAACGCCTTCATCCGCGAGGCCGACACCGGCAAGGGCATCGGCTTCCCGCATTGGACCCGCCTGTACATCCGCTACGTGCTGCCGGGCCTCATCACCGTCGTGTTCATAGCCGGCTACGTTCCCATCGTGCGCACGTGGCTGGGGATGGGGTAGGCTCGCTGCGCTGGAGGGGGCGCGCCGCGAGGCCGAGCGGAAAGGGGCCGCTGGCGGGTGCGGCCCCCACTACAGCTTAGATCTCGCTCTTCACGGTTTCGGCCATGAGGTAGCCGTAGTTCATGGCGGCATCGAAGCCCATCGCGTAGGGTCGGCCGTCCTTCTCCTCGATGGATCCGCACACGTCGCCCGCTGCGTACAGGCCGGCGACGGCCTCGCCCGACTCGTTGAGCACGCGCCCCTTGGTGTCGATAGCCAACCCGCCCGTGGTCAGGTAGAACGTGGGGATGCAGGACACCACCCAAACGCCGTCGTGCGTGTCGAGGTACGGCAGCTTCTTACGCCCGAACTCGTCCTCCTCGCCGGCGAGCGCGTGGGCGTTGTGCGTCTCGAGCGTGGCGGCGAGGTCGGTCAGCCCCAGCTCCTCGGCTGCGGCTTCCACGGAATCGTAGTGCACCATGTCGCCGCGATGCTCGAGGCACTTGTAGGTGTCCATGGCGTACAGCTCGTTCTTGTTCGTGGTGATGCGGCCCGCTTCGTCGGTGATGTAGTAGAACGCGCCGCCGTTGGCTTCGTCGAGGAGCGCGCGTCCGAGCACGCCGTGGTTGTCCGACATGATGTTGCCGAACTGCTTGCCCGACGCGTTCACGAGGATGCCCGGCGTGGTCTGGTACAGGAAGGCGATCTCGAAGTTCGAGCCGGCCTGGTTCGTGGTGGACAGGAACGCGCCCAGGTCACGCCCCATGCATTCGATGGCGCCGCCCGCTTTCTGCCCCAGTTCGATGCCGTCGCCGGTGGAGCCGGGCGCACAGTTGAACTTGAAGTCGGCGTACTGGGGGTAGTGCTCCTTGATCATGTCTTTGTTCGCGGCGAACCCTCCCGACGTGAGGCATACGGCCTTCGCCGTGACGGTCCACGTGGAGCCGTCGCGCCCTTCCGCCTTGAGCCCGGTCACGCGACCGTCGGCATCCTGCACGAGCTCCGTCACCTTCGTCGCGTACACGATCTGCCCGCCGAGCGCGCCGATACGGTCGACCAGGAAGTCCTTCGCGTATCCGCAACCGCCCATGTAGCAACCGGGGGCCAGGTACGGCGTCACGCCGTACGCCTTGTTCACGCCCAGGCTGTAGAAGCCCACGCCGATGCCGTGCATCCAATCCACGAGCTGCCCCGAGTTCGAGTACATGGCCGTCTGGTACGGCATGGCGCCGTCGAAGCGGTCGTTCTCGGGGACGAGGTACTTCTGCATGACGCCCAGCATGCCCTCCTTGTTGTACATGGGGTTGTCGTCGGCGCGACCGAGCGCGTAGTTCGCCTGCAGCTGCGATTCGGCGGCGGCGACGCCCGAATACGTCATGGGCATGGAGCCGCCGGCGAGGTCCTGCTTCTCGAAGAGCACCACCGTCTTGCCGGCTTCCAGCAGGCGCGTCGCCGCAATGAGCCCCGCGGTGCCGGCGCCCATGAACGCCACATCCACGTCGGCGGTCTGCGCGGTGCCTCCGCTGGGGGTCGAAGCGCCCAGGCGGAAGTCCTTGGGGTTGCCGCCGGCGTTCGTGATCGCGTCGGCTACGGCGCTTTGCACGGCCATCGAGGTGGTGGTGGCGCCGGTGACCGTGTCGACGTCGAGGTTCTTGGCTTCGAGGATCTTCGCGGCCATCATCGGTGCGGCGGTCGATCCGATGCCGATGGTGTCGTCGCAGCGCAGCACGCTGATGCCCGCGATGTCGCCGCCGGCGACGGTCACCTGCACCAGCAGGTTGTCATCGTGGCCCATGGCCGTGCCGATCCACTTGCCGTCGGTGAAGCTATCGGGCACGCTCTTCTTGTCCGGTTCGGCGTCCTTCGCTTGGCCGTCGCTCGTCTGCTGCGGCGCGGCGCATCCCGCCAAGCCGCCCAGCGCGGCGACGCCGCCGAGCGCGAGCGATCCCTTGAGAAAGTCCCTGCGATTGAGTTCCATGATGAAGCTCCCTCCTTGATCGGTCGGCGGGGCGTCGGCATTGCCGCGCCGCGCCGAAATGAACAAAGCGAGTATCGTCAGACGGGGCGGTCGGAGTCGACCCCGATAATCGGTACACAGGTCGAAATCGACGGTTTTCGTCTCGCCCATTTTCGGTTATTTTTTGTATTTAGCCTGTTCAAGGGCATTCGACTGCGGGGGACAGCGGACGGTTTTCCGGCCGGTGCCCGCATTGTCCCGCGCAAGACAAGGTACAATGCAGCGGGGAGGAAATTGCGTGGCGAACAGGTTTGCAGGCATAGCCCTCGGGGCGCTCGGCTTCGGTCTGTGCAAGACCGCGATTTCCGTTGCCTACATCACGGCGATGGGGTCGGTGTCCTCTACCGTCGGGTTCGTGTCCGAGCTCGATTTCATGTTCGCGATGAATGCCGCTTCGTTCACGACGGCGCTCGTCATCATCGCGCTAGTGCGCGCGGGGCGGCTTCGCCCGGGCGCGCTGTCTCAGGTTCCGGCGGTGATCGCGCTGCTCGTCGGGTTCTTCTTGAGCGCTACCGGCGTGATGACGGGGCTGCCGTTCGCGGTGGCGGCCGTGTTCTACGGCGTGCTGTGCGGCTTCGCGCTCACGGTGCTCAATGCCGCGTGGCTCGAGGTGTTCGTCGCGGAGCCCGAGGCTGCGTACGGCGTGTACCAGATCGTAGGCGGGCTCGTCGTGCAATGCGTGCTGGTGTCGGTGCTGCCCCTGCTGGGATCGTTTGCGGCAAGCATGCTGTCCATCGTGGCGGTGGCTGCTTCGGCGTGCCTGCTCGTGCGGTGCAAGCGGACGCTCGCGTTTGCCGAACACGCCGCGCTTCTTCCGGCGAACCGCGGCGACCGCCTCACGCTGTTGCAGGCGTGCCTGTGCCTGTTCGTGCTGGTGGGCGTTGTGGGCATCCTGCATACCACCGTGCTGGGCTCGCGGTCCGAGAGCATCGTGGGCGATGTGAACATGTGGATGCCGCTGGTGGCGGCGACGGCGATCACCGCGCTGGTGGCGGGACTGACCATGCGCCACCCCGATCCCACCGCCGTCTACAAAGGCTGCCTTCCCGCGATGCTGGCAATCCTCTCGCTGCTGCCGTTCTTCGGCGAGGCGCTCGGCGGGCTGGCCGGTCTCGTCATGATCACCTGCTACGACGTGTGCGGCATGGTGTTCCTGCTGTTCATCGTCGATCGGGCGCGCACGTTGCGCATGTCGAGCTACGTGCTGTCCAGCGTGTACCTGGGCGGCTCGGGCCTGTTCTTGGTGATCGGCCTGTCCATTGGCAGCGCGTTGGGCGCGCTCAGCGCCGACTACGGGCTGTCGCTGCTGACGCTGCTCGCGTTCGCGGCCATCTACCCGCTGGCCATCGTGCTGGTGGTTGCGTTGCGCCGCGCGCACCCGCAGGACGCGTCTCCCGCTGCGGCGGAGGAGGGCAGGGAAGGCGCGACGAGCGCGGATGTCGTTCCCACGGTGGACGACGCGCTGGGCGCGGGCGTCGACGCGGTGGCGGCGCAGTTCGAACTGACGCCGCGCGAGCGCGAGATACTGGGCTACCTGGCGCGCGGCCGTTCGGCCAAGTTCATCGCCGAGACGCTGGTCATTTCCGAGAACACCGCGTGGGCCCACATCAAGCGCGTCTACGCGAAAACCGGCGTCCACTCCAAGCAAGAGCTCATGAGCGTCGTCGAGCAGCAGGGCAGAAGCAGGTAGAAGCGGAAAGCGCCCCGGCGAGGGAGGGGCCGGGGCGCTGCGGAGGGGGCTCGGGTTGGTTGAAGCTACGCGTCCCAGGCGTCGAGGGTTGCGGCGGTGCGACCGGCGATGCGGCCCCACACCATGTTCTCGGCGTTGTTGCCTCCCGAGATGCCGTACGTGTGACCGGCCATGTTGCCGAAGCAACCGGCGGCGTACAGGCGCGGGATAGGCTGGTCGTTGCAGTCCACGACGTTCGCGTTCACGTCCTTCTTCGGGCCGCCGAGCGTTGAACAGCCGCCGGGATAGAGCGGCCAGGCGTAGAACGGGCCGTCCATCGACACGGGCGCAAGCGTTTCGGCGGTGCGCTCGAACGCCGGGTCGGCGCCCTGCTCGCAGTACGCGTTGTACGTTTCAAGCGTGGCCTGCACCGACGCGGCGTCGGGAGCGTTGTCAACCGCCGCCATCTTCGTGCACAGCTCTTCGAGGGTGTCGGCCTTGATGATCCACCCCTTCGAGATCTCGGCCTGGTTGTCGGTGCTCCAGCCTTCGAAGCCGCCGCACTCGGCGGGTACGTCCTCAAGCGCCATGCCGATGGCCGTCGAGCCGCCGGGGGTGTTGAGCACGCCGCCCTTCACCGCCCCGAGCGGGCCTGCGTCGATAACCTCCTGGCCGGCCACCACCCAGGTGGGAATGCGCTCGAAGTCGGCCAGCGAGGCGTCGTTGAACTTCTCGAACTCGTGCCAGCCCACGTGCGGGCTGAGGAAGGTGGACTCGGCGATCCATCGGTTGCCCAGGCGGTCGAGCATGACGTAGTTGTTGGCAGCCGGCGTGACGGTGAACGCATAGGGCCATTCGGCGTCTTTGAAGTAGGCGTTGTACGAGCCGATGATGTTGTTCATATGCCACAGCTGCGCGCCCACGTTCTGCACCATCTTGATGCCGTCGCCCGTGTTGAACGGCCAGCCGTAGAAGCCGCTCATGGGGTAGCACTTGCAGTGCTCGTTCTTCAGCTCGTCGTTGAACTCGAAGCCGCCGAGCGTGAGCACGACGCCCTTGCGCGCTTTGACGGCTTTCGGCGTGGCATCGTCGCCGATGAGCGTGTAGCAGCCGACGATTTCCTTCGTCTCGGGGTTTTGGATGAGCTCCTCGTCGTGGCAGTTGAACACCACCTCGATACCCAGGTCGGCGCGCACCTGATCGAGCGTGTGCCACCCTGCGTTGCCGCCCTTCGTGGGGTCGCCGAACGAGCAGACGTGCATGGATTCGGCACCTTCGATGAACGGATACTCGCAGCTCGACGTGCCGCCGGAAGCGTTCGTGCCCTTCTTGAGCTCGGTCTCGATGCCCCAGTAATCGCAGTAGTCCATGTTCTGGTAGCATTCCTCGGCCCACGCGCGGGCGATGTCCTCGGGCGTGTGGTTCTTCGAGAAACCGGTGATGTACTGCACGGCGCCGTCGATGTCGTCGACCCAGGTGTACTCGCCCATGTTGATGGACGAGTTGCCGCCCCCGCGCGAAGGCGCTTTCTCAAGCACGAGCACGTCGGCCTCGCCCTCGTCCTTTGCGGTGACGGCGGCCCACAGGCCGGCACCGCCATACCCGATGACCAGCACGTCGGTCTCGTAATCCCAGGTTGACGGCTTCCAATCGGTTGCGGCGGACGCCTGCTGCGCGCAGCCGCCCAATGCTCCGGCCGCTGCCACGCTTGCGGCGGCGATGCCGGCTCCCTTGAACAGATCGCGTCGAGTCAAACTCATGAGTTCCCCTTTCAGACAGATGGTAGATACGGTTGATGCGGTTGGAACGGGCTGTCGCGCGGCTTGGCATCGCACGCCCCCGATTCCTAGCTGTGCTCGTGGCAGGTGTAGCATTCGAACACGTCGGCGTGATGGCAGGTGAGGCAGTACGCCTTGGCATCGGCTTGCAGGTCGGTCTGCTCTTCGTGCATGGTGTGGCAGTCGGTGCAGACGATTTGGCCGTGCGTCTCGGTGTCGGGCAGCTGATGCGGGTTCACCGTCGTGCCCTCCGCATCCGCGAGCGCGGTGCAGGCGGCGCTTTCGGCGGCGATCTCGTCCTGATCGTGGCAGCCGAGGCAAACCGACGAATCGACGGTGGTCTGTTTGAGCCGCGACGGCATGCGGTCGTCCGACGATGCGCCCTCGTGCTGTTTTGCGAGCGTGGTCGTATCGGTGTGGCAGTCGGCGCATTGCAGGCTCGTGTGCAGCGAAGCCGTGCATGCCGCATCCTGCCGCGACGTTGCTTCGGTGCTGTGGCAGGTGCTGCAATCGGTTTCCGGCGTCCAATCCGTGAGCGTGACCGACGCGCTTGCGGCCGCCGCTTGCGGCTGCCCGCTTCCCGAAGCGCCCTCCGAGGTTGCCTGCGGCGCGCATCCTTGCAGGCACCCCAGTCCCGCGGCGCAGGCGAGCATGCTTGCGCAGACGGCCAGCAACGCGGCCCTCTTGGGCATGGCGTGCGCAACGGCCGCTTCCCCTCTGTTCACCTTCATGGTTCCTCCTTTCCGTGGCATGAATTTCAACGGGCTCCATGGTGGCAGGAGGGGCGGGCGCAGAACTCCCCTCTGCCATATGATTTGCGGTGAAAACCCTTCATCTGTTTCAGAGTATTTCCTGTTGGCGGGCCGTTCGTACTCCGCGAAGCACGCTATGATGAAGGCGCTTTCAAACAAGCTGCATGTTCTTGGAGGGGCATATGGCACAAGGGGACGAGGGCGCGCGGGGCGCCCGGGTTGAACGCGGTGCGGCGCGCACGGCACGCTGCGCCGTTGGACTGGCGCTGCTGTGGTTTTGGGTGCCGTGGGCCGTGGCCGTCGCGCACCCGTTGGAGCGGGGCGTCATGTTGGCGCCGCTGTTGGCAACGGCCGTGTTCTTCGGGTCGACCGCGCTTGCGGCGGTGGCCGCGCTGTGGGTGGCGAAGCGCATCGGGACGGGGTACGCGCGCACGGGGGACCTGCTTGCGGCAAGCGCGGGGAGCCTGGGATGCGTGATCGCGCTGTTGGCGTATGGCGCGGGCGAGGCGGGCCTCGCGTTGCAGGCGTTGGCGATGGCGCTGTTGGGGTTCGCGATGGGCCTCGCGCTTGTCCGGTGGGAGCGAAGCGTGGCAAGCGTGTCGGAGCGGGGGGTGGTGGCGTGCGCGGCCGCCCTGCTGGCGTCGTGGTCGGCGCTGCTGTACGCCCTGTTCGCGGGCGGCGGCCCGGAGGCGAGTCTGGCGGGGCTTGCAGGCGTGGCCTCGCTCGCCGTGCGCCCTCGCGCGCTGACGCCCGATGCGCAGGACGTGGTGGTCACGCGGTTGCTCACGCTGCAAACGGCCTCGTTTCTGAAGCGCTACGCGGGAGCGTTCGCGGCGTCGGGCGCGGTGACCACGTTCGCGCTCATCCAGTTCGCCTCCGCGCGGTTCGCGGTCGTGTCCGGCGACACGTTTCTGGTATTGCTGCTGGTTGCCCCTGTGTTCCTGCTCGTACTGCTGTGCGCGTGGCTGCCCAAGCGCGAGCCGAACTTCATGCTGGCGTTCCACCTCTCGTTCGTGGTGGCGCTGCTGGCCCTGTTCCCGGTCAACCCGGGCACGCCGATATCGCTCAACGTGTCCGTGGCGTTCTGCATGCTGTGGATCGGGTCGCTGGCGGGGTCGCTTCTGGTGATGGGCTCGCGGGTGAACCGAGCGCTGCGGCTGTGGTGCGACCCCTGCGGCCTCGGGCCGGCAGCGTTCTGCCTGGGCGTTGCCGTGGGCGCGCTCGTGGCCATCGGGTGGACGATGACGCCCGACTTCGAAACGGTGGCATCCGGGTCGCCCGACGGCATCGTGAAGGTGAGCGTGGTCACCTCGTTCGCGCTCATCGTGCTGTTCTGCGCGACGAACGTGGTGCTGCGCGGGTCGATGCTGCGCCGGGTGGAGCTCATCGCGCGCGGCCGCATCACGCAGGTGATGCCGGCGCCGCGGTCGTTCTCCGGGTTGGAAGCGCGCAGCGAGGGCGACGCGCCCGACGCGTTGCAGGAGGCGTACCGGCGCATCGCGTTCGACCGGGGGCTCACGCCACGCGAGCTTGACGTGCTCGTGGTGCTGGGACGGGGCAACACGCTTGCGCGCGTGCAGAGCGAGCTGGTCATTTCGGAGGGCACCGCCATCACGCACCGACGCAACATCTACCGCAAGCTCGATGTGCACAGCAAGCAGGAGCTCCTCGACGTCGTCGAGCGGTACGCGCGCGGCTGAGGAGGCCCTACGAACGCAGCTTCAGGCGGATGGCTTGGGCGGGGCACGACGCGATGCAGGCGCCGCACTTGGAGCACTCGGGGATGCGGGCGCTGTGGGGGTCCACCTGCTCGGGGCATGCGTCCACGCAGGCGCGGCAGTCGATGCCGCGTTCGCGCAGGCACGCGGCGCGGTCGACGCGCGGCCGCAGGGTGCGGTTCGCGTTCGAGATGAGCGACACGAGGGCGCTGATGGGACAGATGTTCACGCACCACTTCCGCAGCACGAGCACCTCGATTGCGAGGATGGCGGGAAACAGGATGAGGCCCCAGGACGTCTCGTTGAACTGGAACAGATGCCACAGTCCGATGAGCGTGGCGAAGGTGAGCCCGACGGGGCACACGAGGCAGAACACCGGGAATCCGAACACGGCGGTGGCTCCCAACGCGCCCAGCAGCGTGGCGTGGCGCGTGTCGAGGCGGAAGCCGTCGCGCTTGCCGCCCACCGGCGCGAGGGCGCACGACGGGCAGGCGCCCTCGGCAGCGCAGGAGGACCCGCAGGACGAGCCGCAGGTGGCGTCGCAGGTGGCATCGCCGGCGGAGAGCTCGGCGGACTTGCGGGAGGGTTTGGGTCGCACGAGCTTTTGCAGCCACGGCACGGGGCAGAGCCAGGCGCAGAACGCCTTGCCCACGAGCACGATGATGGCAACTACGGCGATGAGCAGCAGCAACGGGTGCAGCATGACGTCCTTCGCACCCGCCATGGTTTCGAGCGCCCCCAGCGGGCACACGGCGGCAATCGCGTCGATGCCGAAGGCCGAGGGCGTTCCCGTGCCGATGCGAAACGCCAAGCCCGCCACCACGAACGCCACGAATGCGGCGAAGACGAGCGCGCGGGCTTTCGGGAAGGGGAATCGTGCGTGCGGCACCTTGTTCTTCGCCATGGCTATGCCTCGACTTTCTCCACGTTGATGCCACGGCGCGTGCCGCCCGAGAACGACCGGTACGTGTTCGACGGGCAGCGATACTCGCAGATGCCGCAGCCGTTGCAGCGCGTGGCGTCCACGACGGGACGCCCCGACGCGTCGGTGGAAATCGCGTCGTAGGGGCACGCGTCCACGCACACGCGGCAGCTTCCTTGAATCCACCCGATGCAGCGCTCGTCGTCGATGACGGCCACCCCGATGCGGCTTTCGTCCTCGCTCACGCCGACGATGGCGCCGGTGGGGCACGCCGTCTCGCAGCGCCCGCAAAAGTCGCAGATGCCGCGATGAAAATCCATGACGGGCGTGCGCCAGTTCAGCAGCCCGTCCTCAAGCGTGGCGGTGCGCACGCATCCCTGCGGGCAGATGGAGCGGCAGCGGTCGCACGCAAGGCAGAGCGCGCGAAAACGCTCCTCGTCCTGAGCGCCCGGCGGTCGCAGCGCGCTGCGCGACCCGTCGAGCGCCCGGGCGGCTCCTCCGACGGCGAAGTTCGCCGCCACGAGCGCGCCGCCCGCAACGAGGCCGCGTCGAGAAAGGGAATATGCCATGGCGTGCTCCTTTGCAGTCGGAGGAGGGAAGGAAGGGGGGAACCATCGTGCCGTCCGGCGCGCTTCGGGGCGCGCCGGACGGCACGAACCTAGATGAGCCCGAAGAAGTCGTACAGCCCCGCGCCCAGCAACCACATGGCGCAGCGGAACGCGCACGACCCGACGAGGGCGCCCGCGAGGGCAACCAGCCCCGCCACGAGCGCATTTCCAGGCCGCTTCCAGGCAAGCGCGCCGAAGACGAGCGGCACGACGCTGCCGCACAGCACGGCACCGCCGGCGTACACGAGCGCCGTCGAACCTGCGAACACGCCCGCCATCGCGCCGTACGCAACGGTGGTCACGAGGGACACCGCGCCCGCCACCAGCGTCATGAGCCCGAAGAAGCTCACGGCGGATTCGTCGGCCTTCTGCGCCGCGATGAGCATGAGGTAGGCCGCCGCGCCCGCCGCTGCGGCGGTGCCCAGGTAGCCGAGCGGCAGCAGCTCGGTGTTCCACGCGGCGATGGCGTCCATGAGGTAGCTCTGACCGGCCATGAACGACATGAGCACGCCCAGCGTCATGCCCACGATGGCCACGGCCTTGAGCGGCGTGCCCGCGATGGAGCGCTTGAGCATCACGAGGAACGCGACGAGCGTGATGCACAGCAGGCCCACCAGCACGGCCTCGGTGAAGATGCCCGACGTGGGATGCTGCAGGGCGCCCAGCATGCGGTCGGGGTGCGACAGGTGCGTGACCGACGCGCAGCCGCCCACGATGGCCAGCGCGAGGGCCGCCACGGTGCCGGCGAACGCGCCCTTGTCGGTTTTGCCCAGCAGCACGTTCAGGCCGACGAAGAAGAACAGCCATCCGCCCAGGCCCGTGAGCACGGTGAAGATGACGAGGGACCATTGGATATCCATTAGTCGATCTCCTCCTTCCAGTCGGCGTATTTTGAGGACAGGATGTAGGCGGTCTGCGGTCCGTTGCCCACGTCCTTCAAACGGTGCACGGAGCCGGACCCCGCAGCTGCGAGCGCCTTCGCGGCGTCGGAGGAGGGGTCGTCGAGGTCGCCGTAGAAGCGCGCCGACCCGCAGCAGGCCGCCACGCACTTCGGCAGCTCGCCCGCGGCGGTCAGCTGGCCGCACAGCGTGCATTTCTCCACCACGTGCTCCGATGGGCTCCACGAGCGCACGCCGTAGGGACAGGCCATCATGCAGTACTTGCAGCCGATGCACTTCTCCTTGTCCACCAGCACCACGTTCGTGTCGGGGTCGCGGTACGACGCGCCCGTCGGGCACACGTGCGTGCAGGGGGCGTTTTCGCACTGCTGGCACATGACCGGCAGAAAGTACTGCTGCAGGTGCGGGTAGTCGCCGAACGGGCCCACCTGCACCACCTTGTTCCAGAACGAGCCCAGCTCAACTTCGTTCTCGTTCTTGCACGCGATCTCGCAGCCATGGCAGCCGATGCAGCGATCGAGATCGACGACGATTGCGTAATGCGCCATTATGCGGCACCTCCTCCGGTGTTCTCAGTGGGTTGCGGCAGCCAGGGCGCGAAGTCGGTGGGCTCGTACCAGATGCCGTCGGGACGCGCGGCCTTCTCGATCTTCACGTTGATGCCGCGCAGGGTGTACGTGCCGAACTCGGGGTTGTAGTAGCCCGTGTTCTTCGTCAGCACGTTCATGTTGCACGTGGTCCAGCTCTTGCGCGGGTCCTTGCCATCCTCGAGGAACTCGGGATTCCAGAAGCGCTCCATGTAGGCGCAGTCCTTCGCAATGCCCTCGGTCACCTTGGCAACGCCGTAGATGCCGTCCTTCACGAGGTTCTGTCCCTCGGCGGTGAGCTCCTTGCCGGTGCTCAGGTCGCTGAACACGTCGAGGCCGTCGGTGCGGGGCGACTTCACGTTCACCCAATCGCCGTCGGCAATGCCGTGCTCGGAGGCGTACTCGGGACTGATCCACACCTCGGGTGCGGGGTAGATTTCGCGGATGTAGGGGTTGTTGCGCAGCGTGCCGTGGTGGAAGTAGGGAATGCGGCCTTCGGTGAGCACGAGCGGGTAGGCGTCGGCGTAGTCCGTGTAATCCTCGGGCTCCTTGTAGTACGGCATGGGAAGGTACTCGCTTGAGGCGGCGGGCATGTCGAACTGCTCGGCGCCGTGACGGCCGATGTAGATCATCGTGTCGCCGTAGGGGCCGCACTTGAGCGGGTTGTCCTTGATGTCGCCCGCGGCGCAGCGCGCGAATCCGGCGTACGTGCTGCCGTCCTTGGACAGGCCGCGGTAGGTGTCCTCGTAGGCGGCGTCCCAGTACTGCTCGGGCTCCATGTCGTTGTACGGGGCTTTCTGCTTCAGCTCGTCCCAGGTCATGCCCACGTTCGAGGCCACCCATTCGTAGTACTCGTCCATCGTCTCCCAGTAGGCGGGCGTGGCGCCGCAGGCCTCCTGGTCGAAGGACTTCTGCATGCCCTCGTGGCCGCGCTCGGCCAGGGATTTCGCCAGCTTCGCCCAGATGAACGTCTCGTCGATGCATTCGAACAGGTTCGTCACCGGCTGACGCAGCAGCACGGCGTACAAGCGTCCCTGGATGAAGGCCGTTTCCAGCCACTCCGCCGTGGGCAGCAGGATGTCGGCCGCTTCGGTGGAGAACGACGTGGGGTACATGTACATGTGCACGATGAGGTCGAGCTTCGGGAACGCGTCCACCCACGACGACGCGTTGCCCAGCATGGCCATCTTGTTGCCCGAGCGCTCGATCCAGATGTGCGGCTGATAGGGCTCGCCGGTGAGGATGGCGTTCAGTATGGTGGGAATGTGGCTGTGCATCCAGCCGCCGAGCCCTTTGTGCTCCACGTAGCCCAGACGGTTCTGGATGTTCTCGGGCTTTTGGAACTGGTACGGCGCCGTTCCCATGAACCCGTCGGGGAACACGGTTGACTCGGCCGCGTGCGGGAAGCCGTTCGCCGGGCTGCCGGGCTTGTCGATGTAGCCGCGCATGCAATCGAGCGCGGCCGCGCCGATGGCGGCCTGCGTGGACTGGGGGTACTGGTCGGTGGCCACGCCCAGGCTGATGCCGCCGGACTCCACGGTGGCGTACAGCTTGATGGCTTCCTCGAGGTCGCCCGCGTCCACCCAGCAGATGTCGGCCACGCGCTCGAGCGTGTACTCGTCGGCCTGGTCCTTGTACGCTTCGAACGCGGTTTTGGCCTTGACGGTGGAGCCGTCGGCCAGGGTCACGTCGTAGGTGCCGAACAGAGCCGGACGGTACGTCGCCTCGTTGTCGGGCGAGAGCGCCACGGCCTTCGTCACCTCGCCGGTGCCCTCGTCGTAGTACACGTAGCCCTCGTTCTCGGCGGTGACGTCGGCGAACACCTTGCTCGCGCGCAGCAGCGCGCCCGCGGGGTCGCTCGGGTCCACGAGGAAGGGCAGGTTCGTCCACTTCGTGCAGAACTCCTCGTCGTACAGCTTGTTCTCAATGAGGTAGCGCATCCACCCCAGCATCATGGCAACGTCGGTGCCGGGGCGGATGGGCAGCCACACGTCGGCGCGCGCCGCGTCGGGCGTGAAGCGCGGGTCGACCACCACCGTTTTCACGCCGGCGACGCGCAGTTCCACCACGGCGCGGCCGGCCGAGGACGGCGCGTGCTGCGCGGGACCGGTGCCCCACATGACGTACGTCTCGATGGACACGTTCGGGTTGTACAGCTCGGCGCAGCCCGAGTCGGCGATGGACGTGTCGCTCGTGCCGTTGATGAGCGGCATGGTGTAGTTGCGCGGCAGGTAGCACTGCGCGCAGCCCGGTTCGAACACGTTGCCGGCGCCCCAGAAGTTGCGGAAGCGGGGCGGGCTGAAGAACTGCGGGTTGCCGCCGCCTCCCGTGGAGCACAGCAGGCCTTCGAGCCCCGTCTTCTCCTTCATGTCCATGAGCGCATCGGCGATGGTGTCGATGGCTTCTTCCCAGCTCACGCGTTCCCATTGGTTGCCGCCGCGTTCGCCCACGCGCTTCATGGGGTACTTGTTGCGATTGGGATGGTACAGCGCCTGGATGCCCGACAGGCCCTTCGGGCACACGCGGCCCTCGGACATGGGGTCGGCGGGGTCGCCTTCCAGCTTCACGACGCGGCCGTTCTGCACGTGCGCGATGATGCCGCAGTTCGAGATGCAGGCGCGGCACGACGTGTGCACGAGCTTGACCTCGTCGGCGGCGTACGCCTTGTCGCTCGGCGCCAGGTTGCTCACCGCGGAAACGCCGCCCGCAAGTGCCGCCGCGCCGGCGGCCAGGGCCGAGGCTTGCACGAAACCGCGTCGGGTGAGGTTCGTCTGTGTCATGTTCCCTCCTTCTTGTTCGCTCGTCTTGTGATACGTGCTTTATCTATGGCGAAACGCCCGCGCGCCCGAAGCGCGGCGTGCGCTTCCGTCAAACCGATGCGAGAAAGCGCTTTCCGGCATCGGTGGTGACCCAGGCGTGATCCCACACGAGGCCGCCGGCCTCGCTCAGGCGATCGATGAAGTAGACGGCGTGCAGGCGCTGTCCCGCCGTGCCCGCGCTCGGCTCGAGCGCGGGATGGTTGGCGAGCAGCTGCTTGACGGCGTCGAGCGTGCGCGGCTGCTCGCAGAAGGCGAGCACGGCGGCGAAGGCGTCGCGGCGCGCCGGCACGGCGTTCACGCAGGCGGCGATGCGGCGCTCGGGAGCAAGCAGCTCGACGGCCGCGCGTCCGGCGGGCGTGGTGCGCACTATGCGGAAGGCTTCGCGGGGTTCGGCGGCAAGGTGGGAGGCGTCGGCGTCAGCTCCGGCATCGCCGCCGTCGTCGAGCGCGTTGCCCGCGGCGTCGCGCCGCACGAGGGCGAGCCCGCCCGCATCGACGAGGCACCGTACGAGCGTGAAGGGCGCCTGAAGCGCCTGCGCGCGTTCGGGCTGCGCCTCGATGAAGGCCTCGGCCTCCTCGAAGCGCCGCTCCTCGTCGCAGAAGTCCAGCGTCTTGTACAGCAGCTCGCGATGGCGCGGATGGTTGTACAGGCTGTCCACGACGCGGGCGACGCGTTCTTCCGTCAGATCTTCCGTCGATTCCGCTGCGGGCGCGGTGCCGTGTTCCATGTCGTTCCCCCTTGCTGCTCGATTGCTCTCGTCGGATTGCACCCTACGGCTCGGTGCCGGACGCCGCATCGTCAACGCTGTTCTAAATCGTCGAGCAGGGGGCGTCCGTCTAGTCAATCGGTGACTAGTCGCCGGGGCGATGCGCGGCAAGATAGAACGAAACGGGCGATTCGCCGCGGCGGGGGCGCTCGTAGGATGGGACGAGCAAGACGAGCGCAGACGAAAGGGGACCCTATGGGATCGAACGAACAGGCAACGATGCTCGAGCAGGTGCGCGCCGCCGAGGAGGCGCGGGCGGCGTTCTACCGCACGCTCGCGTCGTTCTACTTCAAGGAGCTCGACCAGGACGGCATCGACCGTTTGGCCGCGAGCGACCTGGCCGCTATCGAAGCCGACGACGCGCTCATGCGCGCGGGCTATGCCGACATGGCCGCGTACCTCGCGCGGCGCGACGGCGGCACCCGGCAGGAGCTGGCGAGCGATTTCGCCTGCGCGCTGCTCGCCGCCGGCTCGTACGAGGAGCGGCGCGCCACGCCCTACGAGAGCGTGTTCACCTCCGAGAGCGGGCTGCTCATGCAGGAGGCGCGCGACGACGTGTACCGCCTGTTCTGCGAGCAGCACCTTGCGGTGGACGAGGCGCTGCGCACGCCCGAGGATCACCTGAGCTTCGAGTTGGAATTCATGGCGACGCAGGCCGAGGCGGCGGCGTGCGCGCTCGCCCGCGGCGATGCGGAAGAGGCGCGGCGCGCGGTGGATGTGCAGCGGACGTTCCATCGCCATCACCTGCTCAACTGGATCGACGCATACGCCGACTGCCTCGAAAGCTGCGCTCGCACGCGGTTCTACCGCGGCCTGGCCAAGCTCACGCGCGGGTTCGTGCACGCCGACGAGGCGCTGCTCGACGAGACGGCCGCCGCGTTGGAGGATGCGGCGGTGTGCTAGGATTGCCGCATGGCGAAACGGCGGCGCGGCAGGGGCCGCGCCGGGAGCAAGGGGGATCTCATGCCGAGTGGGGAGCGGCAACGCGCGCGGCGCAGCCTGGGGGCTTGGGCGTCGCTGCTTGACGATCGCATGCCGCAGTTGAAGTTCTTCGGGTTCGGATTCTGGGTTGCGTGGTTCGGCGTGGCCTACAAAAGCTCCGTGTGGGTGGACGGGGTGGAGGCCACTGCGTCGGTGGTGTCCGACATGTTCTTCGCCTCGACGGTGGCCCATGCAGTGACGTTGCTGCTGTTCGCGGCGTTGTCGAAGCGCGCTGCCGCCATCGCGCAGCGCCCGTGGTTCGTGATGGGCGGCGGCGTGGCCGCGGCCGTGGGCTGCGTGCTCATCATCCTGGCCGGCCCTGCATTCATTCCCTCGCGCGTCGTGTTCACGGTGGGCAGCGCGCTCACGGGCGTCGGGACGGCGGCGCTCAGCCTGAACGCCGGCCTGCTGCTGTGCTCGGTGCGCCCGCGCCGCGCGCTCACGCTCATCCTGTACTGCGAGCTGGTGGCGGCGCTCATGCAGTTCATGGTGCTCGGGCTGCCGCAGCCGTACAGCGCGGCGCTGTTTGTGGCGCTGCCCCTCGTGTCGGCGGCCTGCTTCGCGGTGGGCGCGTCGAAGCCCGCGGTGCCGGTTGCATCCGAAAGCGAGCGGCTCAAGCCCGTGCCGACGTTCTACCGCTTCCTGCTGGTGGTGGGCATCCTCGGCGTGGCGGCGAACTTCGGCAAGGGCCTGTATCAGGTGCTGGTCAGCCCGCTGCAGCTGTCCGAGGACGGCAGCATCACCGCGTTCGTCACGGCGGTGTGCCTCATCGTGCTCGTCATCGTGGTGGCCGTCAAAGAGAGGGCGCTCAACTTCGGGCACCTGTTCTACCCGATGGCCCTCGTCATCATCTTCTCGCTGCTGGTGACGTACTTCTTCCCCGGCAGCGCAAGCGTGGGCGTGGTGTTGTCGGGCGTGGCGTTTCAGCTGTTCGACGTGGTCATGTGGTATATCTTCTCCTACATCGTGTACCAGTCGAAAGCGTCGGCCGTGCTGGTGGTGGCGCTTGGGCGCGCAGTCATCGCGTTCGGCGTGACGGCGGGCAACGCGGTGGGCAGCGCGTGCGCCACGATGGACGCGAACGCGTTGCCCCTGTCCACCGTGGTGTTCGTCATCCTGTTCGCCGCGGCTGTGGCGGTGTTCTTCCTCTTTCCCGAGAAGCAGGTGGATCGGCTGCTGCTGCCCATTCCCGACGAGGACGCGCCAAGCGTGCAACGCGCGGCGGCGGGGGAGGGCGCTGCGGGTGTGGGCGAAGGCGTGGCGACGAGCGCGACGGACGGCGCGGCGGAGCCGGAAGAGGCCACGCGGCACGGCCATTGGAAGCAGCGCTGCCTCGAGCTGGGCGACGAGGCGCAGCTCACCGAGCGCGAGAAGGAAGTGCTCGTCATGCTGGCGCGCGGCTACGGATCGCAGTCCATCTCCGACGCGCTCACCGTGTCGCTGTACACGACGCGAGCGCACACGCGCAACATTTACGCGAAGCTCGACGTCCATTCGCGCCAGGAGCTTGCCGACCGTGTGCGCGCGTACGTCGAGGCGCGCGAGGTCTAACGGGGGCGGCGCCCTTGAGCGGCCCGCGAATATTTCTCCACATTCCCTGCGAATGCTCGCGTGGGGGCACCGCTCGTGGCTATAATAGCGAGTAACACCTGAGCAACGGATGCTCGGCGGGGCGCGTACGGCGTTTCCGCGCGACGTCCCACACCGCACCGATCGCAGATGGAGGAGTTCATGGCATACTATTTCGACGAGCCGTCCCGAACCTTTAACGAGTACCTGCTCGTTCCGGGTTATTCGTCGGCCCAGTGCATTCCCACGGACGTCAGCTTGAAGACGCCGCTCGTGAAGTACAAGCGGGGCGAGGAAGCACCGATCTCGTTGAATATCCCCATGGTATCCGCCATCATGCAGGCCGTGTCCGACGACGGCATGGCCATTGCGCTTGCCACCGAAGGCGGTCTGTCGTTCGTGTTCGGCTCGCAGACCATCGAGGATCAGGCGGCCATGGTGGCCCGCGTCAAGGAGCACAAGGCCGGTTTCGTGACGAGCGACGCGAACCTGTCGCCCGAGATGACGCTTGCCGACGTGGTGGCCCTCAAGGACGAGCACGGCCACTCCACGATGCCCGTCACCGAGGACGGCACGCCGCACGGCAAGCTGGTGGGCGTGGTGACCGACCGCGACTACCGTCTGTCCCGCATGTCCATGGACGCGAAGGTGGCCGACTTCATGACCCCGCGCGACAAGATGATCGTGGCTCCGGCCGACACGAGCCTGAAAACCGCCAACGACATCATCTGGGACAACAAGCTGAACTCCCTGCCCGTGGTGGACGACGAAGACCATCTCATGTATCTGGTGTTCCGCAAGGACTACGATTCGCACAAGTCCAACCCGAACGAGATGCTGGACTCCCACAAGCGCTACATGGTGGGCGCGGGCATCAACACCCGCGACTACGCCGAGCGCGTGCCCGCCCTGGTGGCGGCCGGTGCCGACGTGCTGTGCATCGACAGCTCCGAGGGCTATTCCGACTGGCAGAAGTTCACCATCGAGTGGATTCGCGAGCACTACGGCGACGACGTGAAGGTGGGCGCCGGCAACGTGGTTGACGCCGAGGGCTTCCGCTTCCTGGCCGACGCGGGCGCCGACTTCATCAAGATCGGCATCGGCGGCGGTTCCATCTGCATTACGCGCGAGCAGAAGGGCATCGGCCGCGGTCAGGCCACGGCCACCATCGAGGTGGCGAAGGCCCGCGACGAGTACTTCGAGGAGACGGGCGTCTACATCCCCATCTGCTCCGACGGCGGCATCGTGTACGACCATCACCTCACGCTGGCCCTGGCCATGGGCGCCGACTTCGTCATGCTGGGCCGCTATTTCGCCCGCTTCGACGAGAGCCCCACGAACAAGGTGAACATCAACGGCTCCTACATGAAGGAGTACTGGGGCGAAGGTTCCGCGCGCGCCCGCAACTGGCAGCGCTACGACCTGGGCGGCGACAAGAAGGGCATGTCGTTCGAGGAAGGCGTCGATTCGTACGTCCCCTACGCCGGCTCGCTCAAGGACAACGTCGACCTCACGCTGTCGAAGGTGAAGTCCACGATGTGCAACTGCGGTGCGCTCACCATTCCCGAGTTGCAGGAGAAGGCGAAGCTCACGGTGGTGTCTTCCACGTCCATCGTCGAGGGCGGCGCTCACGACGTGGTGCTCAAGGACAAGACCCCCTACGTGAGCAGCACCATTCACTAGGCAATACGCGACGCCGAGCCGCACATGGCTCGCATCGCGCACTGCAGCCCGCCCGCGCCTCCCTCCCGGCGCCGGCGGGCTTTTTTGTGCGCTGCACCGCAGAAGCCGCGGAATTGGCAAATTTTGACGCGATTGCGGGCTTGCGAAGGCGCACGTCGGCCGAGAGAAAAACGCGACCTGGTGTTTTGCGTGGCGGTGGAGGGCCAAGCGTCGAAAACGGGGCGGAATCGAGGTCGAAATCCCGCAATCGCGTCAAAATTTGCCACTAAGGCGCTGCGAACGGAGCAGTCGCTTGCAACATCCGGGATTGCCGGGTTTCGCGCGCTCTACCGGTGCGGGACGACGGTGGGGTCGGCGCCGATGATGGCGTGGAGTTCGTCGATGTAGCGCAGCAAGAGCTCGCTCGGGCGACGTTCGTTGTGCATGATGTAGCCCACCTGCATGTCCTCCTCGGTGGCGAGGGGAATGGACGCGATGCCCGAATGCATTTCGGCCGACAGCACGCCGGTTGACAATGTGTAGCCGTTGTAGCTGGTCAGCAGGTTGGTGAGGGTGCCGCGATCCGAGATGCGGATGTTGCGCTTGTGCGGCAGGTGGCTGAGCGGCTCTTCGGAATAGTAGAACGAGTTCGTGGTGCCCTGCTCGAACGAGTAACGCGGGTAGTCGGCCAGGTCTTCGGGACGCAGCTGCTTCGCGTTCGCCAGCGGATGATGCTCGCCCACGAACACGTGCACGCGTGCGTCGAACAGCGGGAAGTAAGCCACGTCGGCATCGTCGAACGCCTTCTGCAGCACGCGCCGATTGAAGTCGTCGGTGTACAGGATGCCCACCTCGCTGCGGAACGTGCGCACGTCGTCGATGATTTCCGCCGTGGTGGCCTCGCGCAGGATGAACTCGTACTCGTCGCCCTCGCACGCTTCCACCACGTTGACGAAGGCCTGCACGCTGAACGCGTAGTGCTGCGTGGACACGGCCAGGCGCAGGTGGGTGGCGCCCTTGTCGGCGTAGCGCGTTTCCAGCATGTCGGCCTGCTCGATCACCTGGCGCGCGTAACCCAGCAGCTCGGTGCCGTCGTTCGTCAGCGTCACGCCGCGGTTGCTGCGCGTGAACACGGTGATGCCCAGCTCCTGCTCAAGCTCCTTGATGGCCGTGGACAGGTTCGACTGCGAGGCGTACAGGTTCTGCGCCGCCGCGTTGATGGAGCCGTACTCCGCGATGGCGATGAGGTAGCGCAACTGCTGCAGGGTCATGGGCGGGCCTTCCGGGTCTTCGTGTGTTCGCGCGGGTCTGACGATCTTTTTGTCATTCTACCCAGGTATCTATTCAATAGATAGCAAACCATCAAAACATCGAATGACGTAGAAGGTTGTGTTTGGGGCCGGTTCGTGGTTTCATGCAATACGCTGCATAATCGCAAACGAACAAGGAGCAACCATGGCGAAGGACATCCCCTACGATCAGAAGTACTACGATCCGGAGATCGAATGCATGCCGCGGCCTGAGCTTGAGACGCTGCAACTGCAACGCCTGAAGGACATGGTGGCCTACGCATACGACAACACGGTGTACTACAAGCGCGCGTTCGACGAGGCCGGCGTGGCGCCGAGCGACATCGAGACGCTTGAGGACATCGCGAAGCTTCCCTTCTGCGACAAGAAGACGGAGCGCGAAACGCAGCATGTGGGCAGCTTCTTCGGCGAGATGTGCTCCGTGCCCGAGGAAGAGGTCATCTTCATGGCCACGTCGTCGGGTTCGACCGGCGTTCCCACAGTGAGCCCCTTCACGCAGGAAGACTTCGACCTGTGGCAGGACACCGAGGCGCGCCTGTTCTGGCAGGCGGGTATGCGTCCGAACGATCGCTACGTGCACGGCCTGAACTTCGCGCTGTACGTGGGCGGCCCCGACGTCATCGGCGCGCAGCGTTTGGGCGCGCTGGCCATCTGGGTGGGCGCCGTGCCGTCCGACCGTCTGCTGTTCGTGCTCAAGCAGTACCAGCCCACGGTCATCTGGACGTCGCCGTCCTACGCGTGGCACCTCGGCGAGATCGCCAAGGAAAAGGGCTTCGATCCCAAGACCGACTTCAACATCCATACCATCATCGTGGCCGGTGAGGCGGGCGGTTCCATCACGTCCACGCGTGAGGCCATCGAGAACCTGTGGGGCGCGAAGGTGGTGGACTTCTACGGGCTGTCCGACATCTACGGCGCCTGCGCCGCCGCCTGCGAAGCGCACGACGGCCTGCACATCGTGGAGGATCAGATCCTCGTGGAGACGGTGAACCCCACCACGGGCGAGGTGCTGGCTCCCGGCGAGACGGGCGAGCTCGTGTACACGACGCTGTGCAAGAAGGCGCGCCCGATGATCCGCTTCCGCACGGGCGACATCGGCTACGTGAGCACCGACACCTGCGAATGCGGCCGCACGCTGGCGCGCATCCATGTGACCGGTCGCAAGGACGAGATGTTCATCGTGGGCGCCGTCAACGTGTTCCCGAGCGACATCGAGTACGTGGTGCGCGGCCTGGACGGCCTGACGGGCGAGTACTCCATCCGCGTGTACGAGAAGAACTTCACCTGCAAGTACGAGGTGTCCGTCGAGCGCTCGCTCGGCAGCGACGAGCCCTACGACGAGGTGGCAAGCCGCACGGAAGCCGCGCTCAAGGCGCACACCGGCGTGCGCCCGGCCAAGGTTATCGTGTATGATGCGGGCAAGCTGGGCACGTCGTCCGAACACAAGGCATCGCGCTTCATCGACGAACGCGGCTGCCAGACACGATAACCCCTGTCATCCTGAGCGGAGCGCCTTAGGCGCGGAGTCGAAGGATCTTGCTGAAAGGAACCACCTATGACCACTGAAACCACCTTCGCTGTTTCCGGGCAGCATTACCTGTTCAACGTGCAGACGTTCGCGCACGTGGTGTTGGCGCTGGGCGGCGATGCGTACCGCTACGCGCTGCGCGACCGCACCACGCAGGGCGTCATCGACGACGTCGCCAGCGGCAAGAGCCAGCTGGGCGTGCTGTTCGAGACCTCGGCCACGGCCGACGACGTGAACGCGGCGCTCGACGCGGCGGGTCTCGAGTTCGTCGAGCTCATTCAGTCGGCTCCGCGCGTGGCGCTGCCGAAGAGCCACCCCATGGTGAACGCCGAGAGCCTGACGCTCGAGGACATGGAGGACTTCCCGTACCTCTACTTCGAGCAGGACGCGGATTCGCCCGTGGCCTTCGCCGAAGAGGCCCTGGCCAGCGTGCCGCGTGCCAAGAGCATCGCGTGCACCGATCGCGCGTCGCTGTCCGAGCTCATCGTGGCGCTCAACGGCTACACGGTGACCAGCGGCATCCTCGTGGGCATCTCCGACGGCGCCGGCCTCAACACCGTGCCGCTCGACACCGACGTGCAGCTGCGTCTCGGCTACGTCGTGCGCAAGGGTGAAGAGCTTGGCGAGATCGGCCAGCGCTTCGTGGACACCCTCAAGAAGAACCTCGTGAAGTACGCACGCTTCTAACGCATCCAATGAGAAGGCCCCTCCGCGGAGGGGCCTTCTTCATGTGGTCATACGGGTTGGATGTGCTCGTCGTCCTCGTCCCAATCGGGGGCGTGATGGGGGCGACCGGCGAGGTCGCGGGTTTCGGGCGTTGGCGTAACGCCCTGCTCGTGCGCGCCCCACTTGGTGCGCACCTGCTCGCGGCGTGCGCGCTCGGCGCGAGCTTGGCTTGGACGCACGTGGCGCGGCGCTTCCTCTTCGACGGCTTCGGCGTGCGAGAGCGCCGAGCGAATGCGCATGTATTCCCAGATGAGCAGCACGAACAGGATGCACATCACAATGAGGTAGCCGATGACGGCGCCGGGCAGCCCCGTGAAGTTCACCAGCAGGATGGGCACGAACACGGCGAACCCGAACGTGATGACGTACAGCTTCGTGACGGCCTTCTGCTGGCGCAGCACGGTGATCACCTGGTACAGGAAGTCGATAGCGGCGGTCACGCCGCCGGCGGCCAGCATGATGTAGCAGAGCCCTCGGAACTGCTCGAAGTCCACGCCGTACAAGAAGCTCATGACGGGGATGCCGATCCACGCCATGCCGAGCGCCGTGACGCCGGCCACCGCCACGATAACCGCCATGATCACGACGATGATCAGGTCGAATCGCTTGCGCTTTGCGGGGTCGGCCCACACGTTCGCCATCTTCACGAGCAGCGGCTTGTAGATGAACCCGACGGTGAGCAGGATGCCCTGCGCGGGGAAGTACAGCGCGTTGAAGTACAGCTGATTGTCGTAGCTCAGCACGCCTTCCATGACGAACTTCGGCATGTTGTCGATGAACGCGTAGAGGAACAGCGCGATGAACAGGGGAAAGCACTGGCGGAACAGCTCGACGATGCTGCCGAAGTTCCAGCGTTTCGACTTCGGCGTCTCGAACAGCGCGAGCGGGAACGTGAACACGGCGAAGGTGGCGAGTGCGGCCACGGCCATCACGATGCACGATACGGCCAGGTTGCGCGTGACGAGCAGGCAGATGGAGAAGGCCACGAGCACCACGATGGAGCGGAACGCCTGCGAGACGCCCGACAGGTATAGCTTGTCCACCTGCTGCAGCCGGCCTTCGTACACGTCGGCTAGGCCGTCCACCATCTTATAGAGGTACACGCCCACGCTGATGGTGAACATCTGGCTTTCGTAGCCGCGTACCAGGCAGTACACGACGCCGACGAGCACCATGAACGCGCAGGTGATCCAGCGATTCACCTGGTAGTCCGAGAACGAATGCTCCTCGCTGACGTCGGATACCTGGTAGGTGCGCACGCCGTAGTTCGCCAAGATCATGAGCAGCGTGCCGGTGACGAACGCGAGCGAGAACATGCCTGCCTGCTCGACGCCCACCAGCTGCGTGACCACGACGGTGAGGATGGGGAACACCATGCCCCATGCGCCCACGCCCACCGTGTTCCATACGTAGTCGCGGGTGGTGCGGTGCGCGGCGTACTCCTCTTCCTGGTCGGCCAGCGAGCGCTCGGACACGGCGCCCAGCAGACGGTTGCACCAGCGGTTGACGCGGCGCGTGATGAAGTTGGGCTTGCGAGGCTTGCCGCCGGTGGCGCGCCGTTCGCGCGACGAGGCGCCCAAGAACGGCGTCGTGTCGGAGGGGGTGAACTCCTCCGGTGTCGACGGTTTCGCGTGCGTGCCTTTGGCCTGGTCTTTCTCGAATGTGCTGCGCGCCATGCTCGTGCGTCCGGCTCCTTCTTGCGTTCGGGCTCGTCTCTGCAAAGTATAGTTCATCGGGGCGCGGATTCCCGATATCCATACCAGCAGCAAATCGCGCACACGGGAGGAGTTTGGCCGTCAACGTGAGGGCTTTGACCGGAGCGCGCCGCGTCAGCTCGTGCGTGAGCGGTATACTGGCTCTACTTCACGCGAGAGACGAAGGGTGAGATTCATGATTGAAGTTGTATGGCACGGGCGCGGCGGGCAGGGCGCGTTCACGGCCGCGCGGCTGTTGGGCGCGGCGGCGTCGCTCGCCGAGGGCAAGCATGCGCTGGCGTTTCCCTCGTTCGGCCCCGAGCGCCGCGGCGCGCCGATGCGCGCGTTCACGAAGATGTCCGATGCGCCCATCGGCGACCGCAGCGCGGTGTCCTGCGCGGATTACGTGGTGTACCTCGATGACACGCTGCTGGGCGACGGCTGGGACAGCCAGGTGAAACCGGGCGGCATGGTGCTGGTGAACAGCACGCGCGTGTTCGACGACGAGCGCATTCTGGCGCTCGACGCGGACGGCATCTCGTCCGCCATCCTGGGTCGCCCCATCCCCAACACCGTATTCCTCGGTGCCCTGGTCGCCCTGTGCGATCGCATCGAAACGGAGGACGTGCAGGAGGCGATTCGCCAGTACATGCCGGAAAAGCTGCACGCGAAGAACCTCGCCATCGTGGAAGCTGCCGTGGAAGCGGTGCGGGGAGCGATGGGGGAGCGTGCGACCGGCGGGGCTGGTGCGGCCTCTCTCCCGTGCACGGCGAGCGAGGTTTCCGAAACCGGCAACCCTGTCCCGCCGTACAATGAGGAGGGCCTCGAGACGGCGCGCCGCAACCAGGCGGCTAGCATTCCCACCCTTCGCACGTCCTCCCTCGACCCGGCGGACTTTGCGCATTCCACCTGCTTCGAGGCCGGTTATCTCACCGTCAAGAACGCCGGCTGGCGCAACATGCGCCCCGTCATCGATGCCGCCGCGTGCACCGGTTGCCTCCAGTGCTACCTGCACTGCCCCGACGGCACCATCTTCAAGGTTGCCGAACCGGCGGCGCATGCTCCCGTGGCCGTCGACTACGACTTTTGCAAGGGCTGCGGCATCTGCGTGAAGGTGTGCGCATTCGGTGCCGTCGCCATGATTCCCGAGCGTGATGAAAGCGAGGCGGATGCCCGATGAAACGGTTCCTTTCCGGCGACGAAGCGTTCGCCGAGGGCGTGCGCTTGGCGCGTCCGCAGGTGATTTCCGCGTACCCCATCACGCCGCAGACCGTGGTGGTGGAGCGCCTCTCCGAGATGGTGGAGGACGGCTCGCTCGACGCCGAGTACGTGCACGTGGAGTCCGAGCACTCCGCGCTGTCGTGCGCCATCGGCGCGTCGGCCACGGGCGCGCGCACGTTCACGGCCACGTCGAGCCAGGGCCTGCTCTACATGGCCGAGTGCCTCACCTACGCGTCGGGCGGCCGATTCCCCATCGTCATGATGAACGCGAACCGCGCCACCGCGCTGCCGTGGAACATCTACGGCGATCAGCGCGACTCGCTGGCGTTGCTCGATCACGGGTGGATTCAGGTGTACGCCGAGGACAACCAGGAGGCGCTTGACCTGGCGCTTATGGCCTATGCAGTGGCCGAGCATCCCGCGGTGGCCACGCCGGTGATGGTGAACCTCGACGGCTTCGCGCTCACGCACACCTACGAGACGGTGGACGTGCCCGCGCCCGACGAGGCCGACGCGTTCCTGCCGCCGTACGAGCCGACGGGGAACCGCTTCGACTTCGAGCATCCCGTGAACATCGGATTCTCGGCCGGTCCGGAGTACAATCGCTACTTCAAATACTGGGAGCATCGCGACATGCTCGACGCGCCGGCGGTCGTCGACGAGGTGGAAGCACGCTTCGCCGAGGTGTTCGGGCGCGCCTATCCGGGTATGATCGAAACGCTGAACTGCGACGATGCCGACGTGATCCTCGTGACGCTGGGTTCGGCCGCCGGCCTCGTGCGCGGTGTGGTGGAGAAGCTGCGCGCGCAGGGCGTGCGGGCGGGCATGCTGCGCATCCGCTACCTGCGCCCCATGCCGAGCGCGCTCATCGCGGAGGCGCTGCGCGGCGCGAGCGCCGTGGGTGTGTTGGAGAAGGACGTGTCGTTCGGCGCCGAGGGCACCGTGTTCACCAACGTCAACTCCGCGCTGCAGCAGGCGGCTGTGGGCGTGCCCACGTACAACTTCGTTGGCGGCTTGGGTGGTGACGACATCTCCGAGACGCAGGTGGAGGGCATGTTCGCCATGCTTGAGCAGGTGGCGAAGGGTGCGGAAGCGGCGCGCGACATGCCCCGCGTGAGTTTTTTGGGGATCGATTCGCCCGCCGACGCGCTGGGAGCGCGCGGCGCGGAAGGGGGCCGCTGATCATGGCCATCAACGCCAAAACCATCGCCGACGACGAGTTTTTCTTCGGACACAAGGCGTGCGCGGGCTGCGGCGGCTCGCTTGCCGTGCGCGCGGCGCTCAAGGTGCTCGGGCCGAATGCGGTGTGCGCGCTTCCGGCGGGGTGCATGAGCGCGGTCGGGTTCAACTTCCCGCAGCTCAGCTTCGCCAATAACGCGATGATCACGCCGTTTGCCGCCACGGCCAGCGTGCTGACCGGCATCGAGGCCGGCCTGCGCGCCCAGGGCAAGAAGCCCGAAGACTGCACCGTGGTGGGCTTCGCGGGCGACGGCGGCACGGCCGACATCGGCATCCAGGCGCTGTCGGGCGCCATCGACCGCAACGACGACGTGCTGTACATCTGCTACGACAACGAGGCGTACATGAACACGGGCATCCAGAAAAGCTCGCTCACGCCGTTCGGTGCCAAGACCACCACGACGCCCGCGGGCGCGAACGTACGCGGCTGCCTCACGCAGAAGAAGAACATGTTCGAAATCGTGGCTGCTCACGGCATCCCCTATGCCGCCACTGCCTCCATCGGCTACCTCAACGACTTCATCCGCAAGGTGGAGCATGCCGCCACGATTCGCGGCACGAAGTACATCCACGTGATGGCGCCGTGCCCGACGGGGTGGGGTTGCGACGTGGACGAGACGGTGGACATCTCGAAGGATATCGTGGACTGCGGTCTGTGGTACCTCGCCGAGTTCGAGAACGGCACGTTCAAGCTCAACCGCAACCCGCGCCAGTTCGCCAGCGTCGAGGCCTACCTGCGCAGGCAGGGTCGCTTCAAGGCGCTCACCGACGGGGACATCGCGGAAGTCGAAGCCGGTCGCGACGCCAAATGGGAGGTCATGCGGCGGGATTGGGCCTGACCGAGGGGCGCGTTGGCGCGTTGATGGAGGCGAAGGGCGTTGCTTAACGGCAGCGCCCTTTTTATTGCTCGTTCTTGTTCATGAATCAATCGTATGATATAGTAGAATCAATCAAAAGATAGCAGATTGGAGAAACTATGTCACATGATCTCACTGCGCAGGATATCAAGCGGATTCGAGAAAAGTACGGTCTGACGCAGCAGGGGTTCGCGCGCTTATTGGGGCTTGGGGATGCGAGCGTCGTGCGGTACGAGAACGGGCAGACGCCCAGCAAGGCGAACGCGAACCTCATACGCGCCGCCGAGAACCCGGAGTTCGTGGCGGATTGCCTCAAGCGCGATGGAGACCTGCTTTCCGCCGGCCAGCGCGAAAAAACCGAGAAGATCGTGTACGCCCTGGTTTCATTCGACGAGGAAGGGGACATCATGGATATCAACGAGATGTACGAGATCACTTTGCAGCAAGAGATATTGATCGAACAGGTTGCGCATCTCGCAGGGAAGGTGTCGCGTTTGCTCACCGCCGCAAAAGATCGAGGAGACGAGATCAGCGAAGCCGTCTACGAAGATGTGCTCAAGCAGCTCGCGCTTGTCCGACCCCGTGTTACGTACAAGGAGAATTCAAACGATGCCAAACTGTCCGAAATCAGAGGGCAAGTCGAGTGCTTGAAGAGCATTGCTGCAAGGCGGGAATCCAAGGCGGCTTGATATGGGAAATCTCGAAGACTACTCGGATGACGAATTCCGAACCGAGTTCCAGACGATCACAAGCATGCTTCTCGTTGACCCGCTATGCGTGCCGGTCGAGCATCCTGAAGCGTTTTTGCTGGGCGGTCAAAGCGGCGCGGGCAAAACCACCCTGCATAGATTGCTTCAAGTCCGCCTTGCAGACAATGCGATAGTCGTCAACGGTGACGAGTATCGTTCTCGTCATCCTCGCTTCGAGCAGATCAGCGCCCAGTACGGCGTCGATGCTCCGGCGCGTACCGCTGCATGGGCGGGGTGCATGGTCGAAGCCGTCGTCGACGCTCTGTCCATTATGGGCTACAACCTCGTGATCGAGGGGACGCTGCGCACGTCGGAAGTCCCCTTGAAAACCGCGCAGCTTTTGCGCGGCCGAGGCTATCGCGTCTCATTGGCGCTCATGGCGATCAAACCTGAGATATCGCTCGTGAGCTGCCAGCTGCGGTACGAGCAGATGCGCCTTGCCGGCACCGAGCCGCGCGCGGTCGACCCCGCGCATCACCTCGCGATTGTGGAGGGCATCGTCGGAAATCTGGCGACGCTCGAGGAATCCGGCATGTTCGACAGCGTCAGCCTGTATTCTCGCAGCGAGCAATGCCTGTTCAGCAGCGATGACGGAAAAGGTTCGGCACATGAGGCGCTCGCGAGCATCCTCTTCGGCGACTGGACCCCAGAGGAGCGCGGACACCTATCCTACCTCGAGAAACGCCTGAGCGAGGCGCAAGGCGCCAGCTAACTGATTAGCTCTCCGCGGGTTTGGGGTCGAAGGAGTCTACGAGGTCGATGAGCTCTTGCTTCTTGTGCACGTCGAGTTTCGCGTAGATGCGCTTCGAGTGCATGCGCACGGTGTTCTCCGAGATGATGAGCTCCTCGGCGATGCGCACGACGGTTTTGCCGCGCACGATGTGCTCCATGACCTCGGCTTCGCGTGCGCTCAGGCGGTACTCGTCGCGAATGCGCGCCACTTGCTTGGAGATGCGGTCTTGATAGACGGGCTCGGTATCGGACGATGCGCCCTTGCTCGCGATCTTCTTCGTGCTCGTTCGCACGGGACGCGTCGTACGCTGCTGCGTGCGCGACACCAGCTCGACGTCCGGCACGGTGGGGGATACCGTGCTCATGGCGGTGCGGAAGCCGCCCTGCCCGAAGAAGTACATGAACCCCAGCAGGTACCCTGCCCCGAGGGCGACCACTGCGTGAGAGGAGAGGCCGGGGATCGACACCTGCGCGGCCAACGTGCCGCCGATGAAACCCGCGTCGTGCAACGCGTACACCACGCCGCCGAAGAACCCGTAGACGAACACCGGGTTCGTGCCGTGGTCACGCGAAGACTGCGCGCATTGGATCATCATGAGCATGATGGTGACGCTGTACGCGGCGTACAGGATGGCTGCCAGCCAGCGTGCGTATCCGTCGCCCAGAAACGGCAACAGCACGAACCCCGTGATGATGACGGGGAATACGATACGGAAGAGCGAGACCACGTTCAGCCGCACGCTTTTGAACTGCCACAGCACCAGAAACGCGACAGCTGTTACCAGCGAGGCGCCCATGGACAACGCGTTCACCAGCGAGCCCATGGACGGGTCGTCGATGGCCAGGGCGCGCATGAGCCCCGCGCACAGCCCGAGCGACCCGACGCACAGCGCCGGACGGGCGAGGTTGGAAATGGCTTGGCGGTACACGCCCTTGTTCTTCTTCGGCACGTCCTCGAACATGGGCTGGCTGAAGTCGATCTCGCGGCTTTTCAGCGAGATGGCAAGCGCGAAGAACGGCGTGATGACGAGGGGAATGAGGTACACGGTGACGGCACGGGGGATAAGATGCAGCGCGAAGTAGAGCACCGAGGCATAGGCGGTACCCAGAATGAGGTCGTGGTTGCCCGCGTCGGAGTCTTCGCTTGCGAACAGCCGCTGCCACAGCATGTAGAACCCGGCCGACCCCACGCCGATGAACCCGCCTCCCGCAATGACGAGCGGCAGCGTCCATTCGTCGAGGTACATCGACCCGATCAAGCAGAACCATCCCAGCAGATAGGGTACCGCCGACAGCCGCACGATGAACAGCCGCGTCGGCCCCGGCACGTGGTACGAGCCCACGACGCTCAGAAAGAAGCACGCGGCGAACACGAGCGATTCGGCGAAGAAAAACCAGAACAGCATGTGCGGCTCTTGCAGCTTCATCGGCAGGAAGGGGAATACGCCGCCCCAAGCGCCCGCGGCGTTCACAGCAAGGAACGACGCGTAGCCGAACAGCGTGGTGTTCGGCTTGAAGGCGCGCAGTATGTTCGCGGCGTTCACTATGATCCTCCCCTGGAAAATAGCCCTCGACCGGTAAAATTCCCCGTGCCCAGTATAACGGCAGGAAGAGGGCGCGGGGAATGATGATGCAAACGCATAGTAATCGTTTGATCAGGTGAAACGTAAAATGTACATATTTCATGTAACACGCGATTCCGCCGAGGAGCCTACAATGCGCGGTGTTTCGTCCATACGAAACGCATGAACAGACGAGGGAACAAGGAGGGATCATGACGAAAACGAAAGAGCATGCCGTTTCTCGCCGCACGTTCGTGAAGGGTTCGGCGCTCGCCGGGCTCGGTGCCGCCACCCTGGGAAGCGGTGCGCTGTTCGCCTGCACCCCGAAATCCGAGGATGCGGGAAGCGGCAACGCCGCCACCGCGCCCGTGGACGAGAAGGTGGTGTGGGGCCACTGCTCGGTGAACTGCGAGGGTCGGTGCGCGCTGCGCCTGCACGTACAGGACGACGAAGTCGCCTGGGTGGAGAGCGATAACACCGGCGACGATACGTACGGCAACCACCAGATTCGCGCCTGCCTGCGCGGCCGCTCCATCCGCCGTTGGATCAACCACCCCGACCGCCTGAGCTACCCCATGAAGCGCACGGGCAAGCGCGGCGAGGGAAAGTTCGAGCAAATCTCGTGGGACGAGGCGTACGACCTCATCGCCGAGAACTATCAGCGCATCCTCGACGAGTACGGCCCCGAGGCCATTTGGAACCACTACGCGTCGGGCGTGAACGCCAGCAACATCGGCTCGTTCCTGTCGCGCTTCATCAACCTGAACGGCGGCTGCTTGGGCCGCTACGGCAGCTACAGCTCGGCGCAGATTTCCGCAGCGCTGCCGTACCTGTACGGCACGCGCGCGGCCAACTCCAACTCCGACATCGTGAATGCGAAGCTGGTCGTGATGTTCGGCGAGAACTCCTGCGAGACGAAGGCCGGCGGCGCGGGCCCCACCTACCATCTTGAGCAGGCGCTCGAGCAGGGCGGCGCGAAGGTCATCGTCATCGACCCGCGCTACAGCGACACGGTGGCATCGCGCGCCGACCAGTGGATTCCGCTGCGTCCCGGCACCGACGCCGCGCTCGTCGACGCCATCGCGCACGTGCTCATCGAGGAGGACCTCGTCGACCACGACTTCCTCAACACGTACTGCATCGGCTACGACGAGGACACCATGCCCGAGTCGGCCAAGGGCAAGAACGCCTCCTACAAAGCCTACATCATGGGCGAAGGTGCCGACGGCGTGGAGAAAACGCCGGAGTGGGCCGAGGGAATCACCGGCGTGTCGCGCGACGTCATCACCCAGCTCGCACGCGAGATCGGTGAAGCGAAGCCCTGCGCTATCTACCAGGGCAAGGGCCCGCAGCGCCAGTCCAACGGCGAGCAGACCGCCCGCGCCATCTGCATGCTGCCGGTGCTCACGGGCAACGTGGGCATCAACGGCGGCAACACGGGCTCCGACCTCGACGGCTTCTACTTCTCGTCGTTCGAGGTGCCCACGGGCAAGAGCTCGGTGGAAACGAAGATCGCCACGTTCATGTGGACCGACGCCATCGATCACGGCACCGAGCTGACGAAGCTCGCCCATGGCGTGCGCGGCAAGGACAAGCTCGACGTGCCCATCAAGATGATCTTCAACTACGCGGGCAACACCATCACGAACCAGCACAGCGACATCAACCGCACGCACGAGATCCTGCAAGACGAAACGAAATGCGAGTTCATCGTGGTGTGGGAGACGTTCATGACCGACTCCGCGAAGTACGCCGACGTGCTGCTTCCCGACCTCATGCCCGTCGAGCAGCCGAACTTCGTGTCGAACGACTACGCCGGCAACATGGGCTTCATCATCATGGGCGACGCCGTGACCTCGCCGAAGTTCGAGCGCCGTACCCTCTACGCCGACTTGCGTGAAATTGCGAAGCGCATGGGCAAGGAAGAGGAGTTCACCGAAGGGCGCGACGAAGAGGCGTGGCGCGCGTTCTGCTACGAGGAGGCGCGCAAGGAAGACGCCGACCTGCCCACATACGACGAACTGAAGGAGATGGGCGTCTACCGACGCAAGGACCCCGACGGCCATCATGTGGCGCTCAAGGACTTCCGCGACGATCCGGCGGCCAATCCGCTCAAGACGCCGTCCGGCAAAATCGAGATCTACTCCGAGCAGCTTGCGGAAATCGCGGCGACCTGGGAGCTTTCCGAAGGCGACATCATCGACCCGCTGCCCGTGTACGCGCCGGGCGTCGAGGGCTGGGACGACCCGCTGCGCGAGACGTACCCGCTGCAAATGCCGGGCTACCACTACAAGGCGCGCGCTCACTCCTCGTACGGCTGCATCGACGTGCTGAAGCAGGCGAACCCCCAGGAGCTGTGGATCAACACCCTCGACGCCGCCGAGCGCAACATCAAGGACGGCGACACGGTGCAGGTGTTCAACGACCGCGGCACCGTGGAAATCGTGGCGAAGGTCACGCCGCGTATCATGCCGGGCGTGGTCTCGATGGGGCAGGGCGCATGGCACGATGCGAGCATGACCGGCGACAAGGTGGACAAGGGCGGCTGCATCAACACGCTGACGTCCCAGCGCCCCTCGCCGCTTGCGAAGGCGAACCCGCAGCACACGAATCTCGTTGAAGTCAAGAAGGCGTAGAGGGGGTAGACCATGACTCAGTATGGGTTCCATTTTGACGGCAAGCGCTGCACGGGATGCAAGACCTGCGTGCTGGCCTGCAAGGACAATAAAGATCTTTCCACCGAGATCGCGTTTCGCAACGTGTACGAATACGGCGGCGGCTCGTGGGAGCAGGCCGACGGCCTGTGGAGCAACGATGCGTTCACCTATTACGTTTCCGTTGCGTGCAACCATTGCGACAGCCCGGTTTGCATGGCCAAGTGCCCGCAGGCGGCTATCTCGAAGGACCCCGACACCGGCATCGTGACGTCGGATCCGGAGAAGTGCATCGGGTGCGGTACGTGCGCCATCACGTGCCCCTACAGCGCCCCGAAGGTGGACGAGGAAAAGAAGAAGAGCGTGAAGTGCGATATGTGCGCCGACCGTGTGGCCGAGGGCAAGCAGCCCATCTGCGTGGAGGCCTGCCCGCTGCGCGCGCTCGACTTCGGCGACATCGACGAGCTGCGCTCGAAGTACGGCGAGGTGGCTGCGATCGCGCCGCTGCCGAGCGAGGAAGAGACGCATCCGAATATCGTCATCACCGAGCCGGTGAACGCGAAACCGGCTGGAGATACCACGGGATCGGTGCTCAACGAGCGCGAAATCGCGTAAAATCTTCTGAGCAGTTCTGAGAAGGGTGTCGCGCTGCGGACGCGGCGCGGCACCCGGTTTGTCGCGAGGGGACGAGCGACGTGCCGGCTCGAGGCTCGACCGGCGATCGGGGGAGGACGCGTGGAGCAGTACGGTTTCTATTTCAACGCCAAGCGGTGCACGGGATGCAAGACGTGCATGCTTGCGTGCAAAGACTACAAGAACCTGGACGCGTCGGTGTCGTTTCGCCAGGTGTACGAAGTCGCGGGCGGCGACTGGTCCCAGAGCGCAAACGGGTGCTGGACGCAGGATTGCTTCGCGTACTACGTGTCCTCTGCATGCAACCACTGCTCGAATCCCGCCTGCATGGAGGTGTGCCCCACCGGCGCCATGGGCAAGAACGAGTTGGGGCTGGTCAGCGTTGACGAACGCCGCTGCATCGGCTGCGGGTACTGCGCGCTGTCGTGCCCGTACCATGCGCCGAAGGTGGATCGTTCGGTGGGTCACAGCGCGAAATGCGACGGGTGCTTCGACCGGGTATCGCAGGGCGAGCGGCCCATCTGCGTGGAGGCCTGCCCGCTGCGCGCGCTCGATTTCGGCCCCATCGACGACCTGCGCGCGACCTACGGGCGAACCGTCGATATGCCTCCGTTCCCCGACTCGTCGCAAACGGCTCCCAACCTGGTGTTGAGCCTTCCCGCCTGCCTTGAACGCGAGGGGCAACGGGTGTTTGAACAGGGGATCGTCCATAATGTGCGCGAACTAGTATGAGGGGTGTGAGGGGCATGAGGGATACGAGAGAAACGACGAATGACGCGGACGCAAACGAGCAGTCTGCGGCGGAGCTGGAGGCCATCGCCTTCGTGGGCGAGACGCTCGCTCCGTTTTTCCTGCAAGACCCGCGGACGGGCACGGCCGATGCCTCGTTCGACGCGGTGGCTGCGCTCGACGCGCAGGAAGCTGCCAGCGCTTGGCCTTTTGCCGACGCCGAGGAGGCGCAGCGGGCGTTTGCCCTCATGGTGGACGGGCTGGCCAAAGGCCGTGACGACGACCTCGTGTGGGAGTACCGCCGCCTGTTCATCGGGCCCGCGCCCAAGCCCGCGCCGCCGTGGGGCTCGGTGTACACCGACCGCGAGTGCGTCGTGTTCGGCGCCACCACGCTCGAGCTGCGCGCGTGGATGCGCGCCCATGGCGTGCAGCGTGCGAGCGACGAGCGCACGCCCGAAGATCACATCGGCCTCATGCTGGGACTCATGGCCTACCTCGCGCGCACGCAGCCCGGCGACCTCGACGAGTTCCTGCGGCTGCACCTGCTGCCGTGGTCGTCGCACCTGCTGAGCGCATTGGAAGAGGCCGCGGAGTACCCCTTCTACGTGGGGCTGGCGCTCCTGGCGAATTCCAGCTTGGAGGGCATTCGACAGGTGCGCGATCTGAATGTCGTGCAGCCGCGGTTCTATCGGTAGGTTGGTAGTGCGATGACCGGGTTCGCCACCGCTTTCAACGAGATCACGCTCGTGCTGTTCACCACCCTCGCGCCATCGGGCGCGGTGGCATACGCCGTGATGGCCCTCGCCGCGCTGCGCGCACAGGGCGAGACGCGCAAGCGGGTGAGCGGCGCGCTGCTCGTGCCCTTTCTCGTGACGCTCGTTGGTCTGGTGGCGTCCGCGACGCACCTCGGCAATCCCGACAACGCGCTGTACGTGTTCACGCGCGTGGGGCAGAGCCCGCTTTCGAACGAGGTATGCGCGGCCGTGCTGTTCTTGGGCGCTTCAGGCGTGCATTGGCTGTACCAGTTCGCCGAGCACGCGCGGCCGAAGGTGCTCGACGCGCTGCTGGTAGGGGCCATCGCGGCTGCGGCTGCGTTCCTCGTGTCGGTGGCGTTCGCGTACGACAGTCGCACGGTGGTGACGTGGGATACCCCGTTCGTCCCGCTTGCCTTGTGCTTGAACGCGCTGGTGGGAGGCCCGCTGCTTGCCATTGCCGGACTGCGGTTCGCGCGGTGGGAGCCGCTGTCGGGCACCGCCGCTCGCGTTCTGCTGGGCATCTCGCTCGTGGCCCTCGTGGCGAACGCGGGCGTGTACGCGGCGCAGGGGGCGCATGTGTTGCCGTTGGCGAACTACCTGACAACCGTCGAGCAGCTGGTTCCGGGGTACTTCGTCATGGTGCTGGTATTCGTTGCGCTGTCCGCTGCCGGGTTGGTGGTGGATGCGGCGGCGCTGCTGCGCGGCAGGCAGCTGGCGAGGTGCGCCGCGACGGCATCGTCGGTGCTCGTGTTCGCGGGCATCTTCGTCATGCGCTTCGCGTTCTACATGATGCACATGACGTACGGGATGAGCCTCTGACGTTGCGAGTATGGTACGCTGCGGGGGACAGCCCCCGGCGAAAAGGACCCGTGATGAGCAGCGATCTACCCACCACCACCGAGCGAATTCGTGCGATAGGCTCCTCCATCGAGCCGGACGTCATCGCGCTGCGGCGGCGGTTTCACCGTCATCCCGAGCTGAGCGGCAAGGAGCAGTGGACGTCCGACGCACTCTGCGCCGAGCTGGATGCGCTGGGCATTCCGCACCGCCGCGTAGCGGGCACCGGGGTGATTGCCACCATCGCGGGCGAAGCGGCGGCATCGGCGACCGCGTCCGAGGGTGGCGCGCGCTCGTGCGTGGCGCTGCGGGCCGATATCGATGCGCTGCCCGTGACCGAGCAGACGCGCGCGCCGTACGCCTCGGAATGTCCGGGCGTCATGCACGCGTGCGGTCACGACTGCCACATGGCCATGATGTTGGGTGCGGCGCGTATCTTGCACGAGCTGCGCGACCGGCTGTCGGGCGAGGTGCGCGTGCTGTTTCAGCCGGCTGAGGAGATTTCCATCGGCTCCACCATGATGATGGACGCGGGTGCGCTCGACGGGGTGGACGCCATCTTCGGCGCGCATATTTGGAGCGAGCTCGACGCGGGCCTCGTTTCCTGCGAGCCCGGTCAGCGCATGGCGCATACCGACTGGTTTCGCATCGACATCGAAGGCGTGAGCGCGCACGGGTCCATGCCGCACAAGGGCGTGGACGCCATCGTCGTAGGTGCCGAGATGGTGACGGCGCTGCAGATTCTCGTGAGCCGCGACGTGTCGCCGTTTGAACCCGTGGTGGTCACCGTGGGCGAGTTTCACGGCGGCGAGGCGCGCAACATCATGGCGGGTTCCGCGTACCTCACGGGCACGGTGCGCACGTGGAGCGACCGTCTGCGCGCCGAAGTGCCCGACCGCCTTGAGCGCATCGTGGGCAAAATCGCCCGCGCGTTCAATGCCGAGGCGCGCTTCACGTTCGAGTCGGGCAATGCGGGTTTGGCGAACGATCCGGCCTGCGCCGAGTTGGCGCGTCGCGCCGTGGTGGACGTGCTGGGCGAAGAGGCCGTGGGCTCGTACGAAGGCACGCTGTCGGGCGAGGATTTCAGCGAGTACCTGCGCAGGGTGCCGGGTGTGTTCGTGTTCGTCGGTTGCCGCAACCCGTCGGTGGGCGCCGAGCATCCGCAGCACAGCTGCTACTACGACGTGGACGAAAGCGTCCTGGTCAAAGGCTCTATGGTGGCCGCGCAATGGGCCGTGAGCGCGCTGGCAGGAGCGTAAGGACATGGATGCGGCAGCCGTTGCGCTTGCCGAGCGGGGCGAATAGGGGCGCGCACGCGAGCAACTATCATCGTTCGGCTCATTTTATTTGCCGAAGTGACGAGAAAGCTGGCGGGGGGGGGGGCTTCATTCTGTATAATCCCAAGAAATGAAGTCCGTTTCGAGACGTGAGTCGATGCCATGTACCAGGTCGTAATAGTTGAAGACGATGCCGATCAAGCAAGGATTCTCGGTCATATGATCGAGCGCTCCCCGCGGGGTGGCGACGTTGTCATCACGCACCTTGCCGACGCTGCATCGTTGCGGGAGCGCTTTGCGACAGGCTTGGCTGTCGACATCCTCATGATGGATATCGAGCTGGGGCCTGAGGACGCGAACGGCATCGACCTGGTGAAACAGCTCGTGCCCGTCGGATGCGGCACGCAGGTGATCTACGTCACGGGGTTCGTCAACTACTGCACGAGCGTGTACCGCACGGATCACGTGTACTTCCTCACGAAGCCGGTTGCGCAGGACGATTTGAACGATGCGATGGATCGCGCGTTCGAACGGCTCGAGCAATGCGCGAACAAGCCGCTGAGCGTGCGATTCGGCGGCAAGGTGATGCTGGTGCCGCCGCGCTCGATCAGCTATATCGAAAGCGACCGGCGCAAGGTTCGCATCCATGCCGGCAACGACGAGCTGGAAACGTACGCGTCGCTGTCCGATCTTGCGACCGAGCTGCCCTCGTCGTTCGTGCAATGCCACAAGAGCTTCCTCGTGAACATGGATCACATCGAACAGGTGCAGAAAGACGGCGTCGTGCTTGCGTCGGGCCATGTCGTGCCCGTCAGTCAGAAGCGCCGCAAGCTCGTGCGAGAAGCGCTGTTCCAGCACATCCAGACGAAACTGTAACGGCGAAGCGCATTCCCATGTCCAATGCCCTCATCGACATCGTCGGGACGTTTCCCGTGCAAATGGTGTTCGCGTACGCGCTTTCCCGGATGCTCGTCATGCGCAACGCCGCGCTGTACTGGACGTTGGAAATCGTATTGGTGCTGCTCCTGGCATGTTTTCGCTCACAGATGGACGTCGGGGTGAAGTTTTTGGCGGCGCTCCCGCTGTCGCTGCTGCCGATCTTCCTCTCGGAAGGCGCTCTTTCGCGAAGGATTCTGGCCGTTGTGCTGGCCAACCTCGTGCTGTTCTTCGTCGAATTGCCCGGCGGCGCGCTGTGGATGGCCCTCACCGGCACGCCTGTCGTCGACTACGATGCGACGCGCGCGCATCTCGATGCGTTCGCCCTCACCCATGCTGCCCATCTCGCCCTGCTCGTGGCCCTGCTTGCCGTGTTATGCCTGCTGTTCAACCGATTCGCCGACAGCGCGCAGAAGGAGGGCAGGTGGCTCCCCGTCGCGTTCACGGTGGTGCAGCTCATGCTGGTGAACATCATACTTGTGCTTCCGTTCGGGTACATCGAGTCGTCGGCGTTCTACTATGCGTTCAGCGTGCCCCTGTCGCTCCTCGGCCTTGCGGCCGACTTGCTGCTGCTCTTCGCGATGGGCCGGGTTGCGCAGAAGCGGCGGGCCGATGCGCGTGCCGCGCTGCTGGAGGAGGAGCTTGATCGGTACCTTGTGCGCTACGAGCGCTTCGTCGAGGATGTCGAGCAGGTGGCGAAGCTGCGCCACGATATGAAAAACCAGGTGCAGGTGGTGCTCGCGCTGTCCGAGTGCAAGAGGTTTGACGAGGCGCGCGGGCATCTCGAGCTCGTTCGCGACGTGCTCGATGCGGCGAGCGTGAGCGAGGGGAGGGCTTCGTGATCGCGCGAATCGCTGGCGCGGTGTGCGTCGTGCTGGTCATGTGCGCCGTCGTGGTGCTGCTTGCGCGGCGACTTCGCGACGTTTCGCTCGATCGCGTGCTCATCAACCTGCTGTTTCCGTTCAGCCAGCTGTGCATCGTCGTGTTCTTGTTCTACTGCACGATTGCGTACGAGCTTCCGCTGTGGATGTTCGTGGTGGTTGTCGTCGTCGGCTTGCTGTGCGGTCCCGTCGATTTGGTGCTGTTCAAAGCGCTGCGTGAGTCCGAAGAGCGCGAGCTGTCGCGCGAACGCGTGCGTCTGCTTGAAGAGCAGTTGAGGGCACAGGAAGACTATCTGCAGCGGCTCTCTGCGGACATCGACGAAGCGCGGCGTATTCGCGAAGACGTGGCGCGCGAATTGGAGGACGTCGAGGCACTACTCGATCGGCAGGAAGCCGAGGCGGCCTCACGCGGTCTGCTGAAGGCGGTGGACATGATGGACGCGGGCCGCACGCGCACGTGCGGCCATCAGGTGGTGGACGCCCTCGTGTCGATGAAGGCCGCGGTGTGCGAAGAGCAGGGCATTCGCCTGACGCTTGAGCTGGCGCTTTCCGACGATCTCGCCCTGCCGAGCGTGGAGTTGTGCGCCGTATTCTCGAACCTGTTGGACAACGCGATACACGCATGCGTCGACGTGCCCGCAGGCGAGCGGTTCATCGTGTTGAAGGCGCAGGTAGAGGCTGGGTATTTGGCGGTGCACATGGAGAACAGCTGCGCGCCGAACGCGTCCGCCGCGCGTCGTTCCGCCCGACGCCCCCGCGGCGCCCGCTTGCCGGAGCACGGCTGGGGTCTCGGCATTCTCGACACCCTCGCCACCCGCCACGACGGCAAGTTGGAAATTACCCAAGAAGGCCCCGTCTTCCAAACCACCGCAATCCTCAAACTGGAAGCTGGGTAGCCCCGCTTCTGCTGTGCGCTATCGGTTGATCCTGCGCGGGCTCCTTGCGGGGCCCGCGTTGTTTTGCCATACTCTCATGCATGGACAAGGACGTTTCGACGTGGGGGAGTGAGCATGCGGTTCATCGTGTCGCCGGCTAAAAAGATGAACGTGGTGGACGACGCGTTTGCGTGGCGCGACCTGCCGCGCTTTCTCGACCGTACGGACATGCTGGTCGAGGCCATGCGCGCGCGTTCATACGATGAGGCGAAAGCGCTGTGGCAGTGCAGCGACGCGTTGGCCGAGCTCAACTTCGAACGCTTCCGCACGCTCGATGTGCGCGCAGGCGCGCTGACGCCGGCGATCCTCGCGTACGAGGGCATTCAATACCAGCACCTTGCGCCGCAGGTGATGACGGCCGCGCAGCTGGACTACCTGCAAGGGCATCTGCGCATTCTGTCGGGGTTCTACGGCGTGCTGCGTCCGCTTGACGGCGTGGTGCCGTATCGCCTCGAAATGCAGGCGAAGCTCGAGGTCGACGGTGCAAAGCACCTGTACGAGTTTTGGGGCGACCGTCTGTATCGCGCGCTTGCGGACGAAGGGGGCACCATCGTGAACCTCGCATCGGTCGAGTACGCGAAGGCCGTCACGCCGTACGCCGCAGACGGATGCACGGTGCTCACCTGCCTGTTCGGCACCATCGACGCGCACGGCCGCCTCGTGCAGCGCTCGACCGCCGCCAAGGCCGCGCGCGGCTCCATGGTGCGTTGGTGCGCCGAGCACAGCATCGAGCGCCCCGACGACCTGCGCGCCTTCGACGTCGCCGGCTACGCCCTCGACCCGACGCGCTCCACCGAAGACACCCTGGTGTTCGTGCATGAACACCAGGGTTCTTAACGTCTCCCTATATCCCCAGCACTCCTACGATGAAGGGGACCCATAGGGTGATCAGCACGATGAGCACGGCTGCGGGGACGATGCCGGTTTTGAACATGTCGCCGAACGTGTAATACCCCTCGCCGTACGTCAGCATGACGGTGGGGTTGACGGGCAGCAGCACGTTGCCGGCAACCACGATGGCAAGCGAGATGGTGGGCACGGCGGGCGACACCCCGAAGCTCGCGCACAGCGTGATGAAGATGGGGATGAAGATGCCCAGGATAGCCGCGCCGATGGGGCAGATGGTGTGCAGCAGGTACACGAGCGTCATGAGGATGGCCATGGAGGCGAGGAAGCCGAAGTTCGTGACGCCGCTGTTCATGAACAGGTCGGCCAAGAACGCCGCGCCGCCGGTGCTCTGCACGACGCCGCCGATGGTCATGATGGTGCCGCACATGATGACGATGCCCCACGGCACCGACTCCTGGAACTCTTTCCAGGTGAGCAGATCCATGCCGGGCAGGAACATGACGATGAGTCCCACCACGGCAACCACTGTCACGTTGAACACGGGCACCCAGTTGCCGATGATCCACAGCGCAACGAGCAGCACGATGATGGCGAGCGCCTTGATCTCGTAGGGCTCGACCTTCTTCGCGGCGGCTGCCTCGTCGCGGATGCCCTGCAGGCAGCTGTCGGTGATAGGCTCGGGCTTGAGCACGGTGGTGATGAAGAACCACAGCACCGGCGTCATGACGATGGCGATGGGCAGCCCGACGATCATCCAATCGAAGAAGCTGATGGTGGTGCCGGTGATCTGCTGCATGATGCCGAGAGCCACCACGTTGAACGAGCTGCCGGCGGGAGTGGCGATGCCGCCCGTCACGGACGCGACGGGAATGGCAATCATCAGGCACTTGCCCAGATTCGACGAACCGGGCTTGGCGTCGGCCGCCTTGAGGATGGTCAGCGCGAAGCCCAGGAACAGCACCGTGCACGGTACGTCGGACATCACGGTGGATACGAGGGTGGTGGCAATCATGAATCCCAGCACGAGCTTGCGGGAGTCGGTTCCCGTCCAATCGAGCAAACGCGAAATGAGCCGGGCTCCCCATTTCGTCTTCATCATGATGACGGGCAGCGCGAACACCGAGATGATGAAGAACAGCGCCGGGCTTGCGAAGCCGGAGAACGCCTGCCCCATCTCGACGATGCCAAGCAGGGGGAGCAGGATGACCACGAGCAGCGCCACCGCGCCGATGGGCAGCGCCGACGTTGCCCAGAGCGAGGCGAGGGCAAGCAGCAGGCCGAGGGCCATAATGCCCTGGTGGGAGAGCGATTCCGATCCGGGAATCAGACATGAAGCGATGATGCAGATGGCCGCAACGCCAATCCCGATCAGGCGTTTCGGAAGAGGTACGCTTGTGTCCATGGGACAAGCCCCTTTACCTTGGTGCGCGTTCGCTCTGCGCGGATGCGCACAATGGATACGATAAGGGCCCCGCACCAGATCAGACGTCTGAAAGCGCGGGGCCCGTTACTATACCAGGGAAGGCAACCGCAGCGTTAGGCGCGATTCGCCTTCTTGGGGATCCTGACGAGGAACGCGCAGATGGCGCACACTGCCACGATGCCGGCGGTCACGAAGAACGCCGTGGTGGCAAGGCCGGTTGCGTCGTACAGGGCGCCCGCCATGACCGGGATGATCGAGGAGATGATCGTCGTGGTGAGCATGGTGGTGCTGAGGTTCTTCGGATACGCGGCCAGGCCGAAGTAGTTCGCCACGGTGGTGGGCAGGTTGGTGGCGATGGAGCCGAAACCGAGGCCGGTGCAGATGTAGTACACGTAGATCATGGCGGCGTTCGTCGCGAAGGCGGCGGACAGAATGCCGATCACGATGATGACGAGCGCGGCACCGATGATGCGGATGGGCTCGATGGTGTCGGAAAGCAGGCCGATGACCAACTTGCCGATGATACTGGCGATGCCCATGGCCGCCGCGGCACCCACGATGGTGCCGGTGTCGAAGCCGAGCGCGCTGAAGTGGATGACGCCCTGCGAAGTGGCCAGGCTGAACGCGCAGAAGCCGCCGGCGCCACCCACGGCGATGAGCCAGAAGAACGGGGAGCGAATGGCCTGGCGATACTCGACGGTGCCCGTGTTCTTGTACACCTTGAGGGGCTTCTTCGCACCTTCGGCGCTCGCGTCGGGTGCGGAGCCGTCGGGAACCTGGTTAACGTCGGCGGGCTTGTTCTTCACGACGAAGAGGGCTAGCGGAATGGAGATGACGGCGAACACGGCGATGAGGTACCAGCCGCTCTGCCAGGCACCGCCCGACGCGCCGATGATGGAGTTCACCACGAGCGGGGCGACGAACGACGCGAGGCCGCCGATGCCCATGGTCACGGCCATGGCAACGCCGCGCTTGGCGACGAACCACTGGCCGATGGTGCTCTGGACGGAAATCTGACCGACCATGATGGTGCTGACGCTCAAGATCACGCCGAAGATGATGAAGTACAGGATGGCGCTCTTCACGAGGAAGATCATGGCCAGGGCGGCCACGAGCATGATGACGCCGCCGAGCGCCATGGTGAACTTAGCGCCCTTCTTGGCAACAAGCTGACCGACGATGGGCGACGGCAGTCCCTGCATCAACACGAACAGCGAGAAGCCTGCGCCCAGCACGGTGCCGGTCAGGCCCATCGACGGGTCCTGCAGCATCATGGGGTTGACGATTTGCGCCGTTGCCAGCACGAAGCCCGATGACATGAAGTACATGAGACCGAGCACGATGGCGAGAGGCCATCCGAAGAACGATTTCTTTTCCATTAGTTCCTCCTTGATTGGGGTACGCATGCGCGTGCAGCGACCACGGCACGCGCGCGAGATGGACATGCCCCCGCCATCTCGCGGGTTCGTCTTGCGTGTGCGCGACGATCGTGGTCGTACGCACGCAAGACGTCTGATGGGGCGTGGTCGCAAAGTGAAATCCGGTGCGACACCTCCTTCGTCAGATCGGTTGGCTCGCAGTTCGATGCCGGGCCCGCATGAGGGGCCAACAGCGTCTCTACCTGGGAAGTATAGGAACATGCGCCGGTATGGAACAAATACGGATGTTGCAGATACCCTGCTCCTGAACAGTAAGGTGACCATACGGGGAGCGCAGGGCGTCTATGCACGGTTTGCATACTGTCGGCCGAGCGCGGCAAGAGAAAGGCCCGCGACAATGAGGGGTCGCGGGCCATGATACGAGCGGCGGTTCAGGGGTTGCGCCGCTACATATCCAAATTGAGGTCGACGGGATACATGGGGAACATCTTCACCTTGAGGGCGCCCTTGAAGAAGAGCACCGTCCAGGCGGCGATGCCCGCCGCGGACCCGACGAGCGCCACGACGGCGCAGGCAAGAGACGAGAACATGATGGCCGCGGCCAAGCCGAGCCCCGCCACGGCAACGCCGGTGACGATCCACGTGATGTACGCGGTTCGATACGGTTGCTCGCGCGCATCGACGTTTACGCCGTAGCCGACGGTGCGCATGCGGCTCGTGTAGGAGATCTGCGTGGCGACGCAGGCGAGGAAGCATACGACCGCTGCTGCAGACAGCGCCGCCGGCACGACCGGCCCGCCGCTCAGGCATACCACCACGGTGGCGATGCTGCCGGCTTCCGCAGCGGTGAGCAGGAACAGCACCACGATGAACGGGGTGTTCCAAGCCGGGCGCGAGCGCATCTGATACGCGAGGCCCGTGCATACGAGGAAGGCGAGCGCCAAGACGCCGGTCACCCACTCGATGGCGACGGACGCCCCTCCCGCATCGAACAGCAGCCCGTTCAGTCCGCACGCCACGAGGGCGATGCCCAGCAACGGCGTGATGATGGCTTCCTGCGTGAGGTGCGATTTCAAGTTCGAGAACGCGTTGAAGAAGCGCGATGGCGATTGCAGGTGGAAGATCGACGCGATGCCGCCGATGCCCAGAAACACGAGCGTTGCGAGCGCGACGATGTTCATGGGCAGGGCAAGCCCGAACGCGGCGCTTGCCAACAGCGCGCACAGGTACATGCCCAGCCCCACGCGCTGACAGGTGGTGGAAACTACGAGCGGCCAATGGATGTGCATAGCGTTTCAGCTCCTTTCCTCGGCACGAGATAGATGACGGACGGATTGTTGCCGAATTCGGGATGGATGCGGTACTGACGATCTTCGTTCGCGGCCAGCACCTGGGAAATCTTGCTGTCGGGATCGTTCATGTCCCCGGCCACGCGGCAGCCGGTGGTGCAGGTGTAGGCGCATGCGGGCTGCTCGCCCTTCTTCAGCTTGTGGATGCACAGCGTGCACTTCTCCACCGTCTTGGTGTTCGGGTTGAGCGTGCGGGCCTCGTACGGGCAGGCCCAGATGCAGTATTGGCATCCGAAGCAGCGGCTTGCGGCAACAAGCACCACGCCATCCTCGGTTTTGTACGTGGCCTTTGTCGGGCACACCTCGATGCAGCTGGGATGTTCGCACTGCATACACATGTTGGGGAAGTAGAACATCTCGAGCTTGTCCGGGAATTCGCCCACGGGTCCCATGCGGTACACGCGGCAGCGGAACACGCCCAGATCGACGTCGTTCTCCATCTTGCAGGCCACCGAGCATGCCTGGCAGCCAGTGCATTTATCGAGGTCGATGACCATGCCGTAGCGGCGGTTCGCCTCGCTTGCGTCGTGTGCCACGATCACTCACCTTCTTTCTTCTTCACGATGCGGCACAGCGTGCTGCGCATGCCGGGCGTGAGATACTCTTCGTTGTACGCGCGGTCGCTCGTCAGCGTGTTGGCATTCGCGCTGCCGTCGGGGTAACCCGGCAACCCGAGCGAGGGGCATGCCTGCCACCAGCCATGGGGGATGAAGCACACGCGGGGGTCCACGCCGTCGCTCGGGCGCGCTTTCATGCTGATGCGGCCCGTGGGCGATTCGATCCACACCCATTCGTCGCGCTCGATGCCCAGGTCGCGGGCAAGTGAGGTGTGGAAGATCACCTGCGGGTCGGGCACGATCTCGCGCAGGTGCGGTACGCCGCGGAACGAGGAGTGATAGTAGATGGGATAGCGACGGCCCGTCACGCCGGTCAGCGGGTAGTCCTTCGCGATCTCGGGCGTGGAGTGCACGCTTTCCTTCGGCTCGCTTGCTTCTGGGAAGGGGTCGCGCCCCTTGAAGAAGCTCACGGGCGTGTACAGCTCGACGCGGCCCGACTGCGTGAGGAAGCCGTTGTGCTCGAAGTCGCGCGAGGCGGCGTTCGGCACGTGCTGAATCCAGCGATCCTTAAGCTCGGCCCAGGTGACGCCCGCATGCGTCTGCTCCAGCTGCCAGTCGAACATGTCCTCGTCGGTTTCCCAAGGCCACCATTCGGGATCGAGTCGGTTGCCCAGCGTGCGCCAGAACCACACGTCGCTCTTGCGCTCGTACAGCGGCTCGACGGCCTTCTGCTGGCCGAACACCCACTCGCAGCACACTTCGTCGGCGATGTAGTCGCGCTCGGTCCAGTGCGCGGACGGCAGGACGAGGTCGGCAAGCTCGCAGGTGGGGGACATATAGTAGTCCATCATCACCAACAGGTCGAGGTGCAGCAGCGATTCCTTCACGAGCGCGGTGTTCTCGGACCACGACAACGGGTTGCCCTGCACCGAGATATAGCCTTTGATGGGATAAGGCTTGCCCGTGCGCATGGCCTCGAACACCTTGCTGGGATTCGAGGTGCCCAGCATATCGCCCGAAGCGCGCTCGTCCACGAGGCGCAGTTCCTTCTGCGTTTTGGGCTCGCGGCCGCCGAGGGGCATCATCTGGTTCCAGAACGGCATGCTCAGATTGCCGCCCGTGCGTTCCAGGTTGCCCGTGATGGCCATGATGATGTTGATGAGCTGCAGCGTATCCTTGCAGTTCGTCTGCTCTTCGACGCCTTGGAACACGTTGATGGTGGCACCCTTCGCGGTGCCGTACGTGCGCGCCGATTCCCGGATGCGCTCGGCGCTGACCCAGCACATCTCGGCGGCCTTTTCGGGCGTCCATGCGTCGGCGCGTTCCTTCAGACCCAGCCATACGGTCTTCACCTGCACGTCGCTGCCATCGGCTAAAGTGACGGTGCCGCAGTAGTCCAAGTCCTCGTCGATGTCGCGGTCGCGCAAGCTGGCGAATGCGCCTGCCTGCTTGTCCCAGACGAGCATCGTCTTGCGGTTGCCGCCCTCTTTGACGAGGGCCTCGGTGAGCGGCGCGTTGCTGCCCTCGATGATGAGCAGGGGCGCGTTCGTGTACTTCTGCACGAAGGTGCGGTCGTACAGCTCCTCGTTCATGATGACGTTGATCCAGGCGTATGCCAGGTACGTGTCCGAACCGGGGCGCACGCCCACGAAGTGGTCGGCCTTGGCAGCGAGCGGATGCTCGAACAGCGGGTCGATGACGATGAGCTTCGCCCCGCGATCGCGGCTGCGGCCGATCTGGCCCGACGTGTACGTGGCTTCGGTCCATACGGAGTTGCATCCCCAAAACACGATGCAGTCGGCGTGATCGAAGTCGCATCCGTCGTATATGGGCAGCATGCCCATCTGCACGATGGACTGCACCATCATGGGGCCGAGGCAGATGTTGCCGGGCGCCAAGCTGTGGTGTACGCGCCCTCCTGCGTGGCCGGCGCGCTTCGTCCATTGGTTCGTGCCGCGCCCGGTGCCCTGCCCGTAGGCGATGGTTTCGGCGCCGTACTCGTCGGTGAGCTCGTGTATGCGGTCGACGAGCCAGTCGAGCGCCTCGTCCCAGCTGATCTCCTCCCATTGCCCGCTGCCGCGCTCGCCCACGCGGCGCAGCGGCACGCGCAAACGGTCGGGGTCGTACAGGATCTTACGCGCGGATAGGCCCTTCGAGCACATGCGCCCCTCGTTGCGCGGGTCTTCCGGGTTGCCCTTCACGTTGGCGAGCACCCCGTCTTTATCCACTTCGCAGAGCACGCCGCACTTCGCGTGGCACTCGAAGCAGTTCGTCTTGACGATCTTTCCCCCGTCGGGGAGGTGAATGACCGATGGCATGCGCCCTCCTCTTCCGCTCGTCGGTGATGATGGCGAAGCGGTCCGGTCGACCGCTTCGCACCCTACAATGCCGACAGTATAGAAATGCGGGCGAGTATGGGGTAAATACCTATGTTGTTGGGTGGCCTGCTGGCGGTGCTCAGGGCGCTATGCGCGTCTCGTCAGGCAACCATGCGCAAAACGTATAGTGCCTGAACAGGTGTCTCCGCATTAGCATCCGTCAATGTCGACGGCGTTTTGATCCGGGCAGACTTCGCTGCGCATCGCTTCGGCATGCTGCCTGAGGTGCTCGGCGAAGAACTCGAGCTCCGGACGATCGGGATAGTTGTTCATGAGCGCATACGAATCCACGTAGCACGCGTCCTCGATGGAGCGGATTTTGACGTACTGCTTGAGCAGGCTCGAAATGAGCGGGTTGTACTTGCGGTCGACCTTTGTCAGCAGGTGGATGCCGTCACCGGGGTGGGTGCCGTAAAACTCCATTTGGCTGTCGGCCGGCACGAGCGTGATGTTGGGATAGAAGCCGCGCGCCGAGCATATGCGAATGAAATCCTCGCGGAAGCGCTCGCTGTGTCGGTTCGCCTGCAAGATGAAGCGCGATTGGGCGAGGTCGCTCAGCTTGAGGGTGGGCTGCGTTGCAAGCGGCGAGTCCTTCGCCACGCCCACCACCAGTTCGCCGTGAAACTCGGGAATCCAGATGGTCTGCAACGTATCGGGCACCTTCGGCTCGACAGGTGGCAATCCGTCGGAGATGGTGGTTTCAATCGAGATGTCGATCTTGCCCATTTCCACCATTTGCTGGGCGTTCATGCCGCTGCTGTCCATGTTGATGAGCTCGACACGCAGGCCGGGGTACTTCTGCTTCGCAAGCTTGGTGGCTTCGTTGATGCCGACGTACAGGGCGTTCGTGGGGAACAGGTCGATGATGAGGATGCGGTTTCCAAGCGCCGTCGGAAGCTGATCGAGTTCGGCGAGCATGTTCTTCTGGTCGCGGATGATTTTCCCGGCGTACTTCAGCACCACTTCGCCGGCGGCAGTAAGGCTGAGCGGCCGCGTCTCGTAGAAGAGCTGGCATCCGAGCTCTTTGGCGAAGGCGTTCATGTGGCGGCTCAGCGATGGTTGCGACATGTTGAGGTCGCGCGCCGCCGATACGAAGCTGCGATGCGTTGCTAGCACCGTAAATTCCCGGTAGATATCAATGTCCATCTAGCATCCTCCACTCCCGTTGCTCTTCTTCTGCGCGGTGCGTCCAACCGCCGTTTTCCCGCCGATCCTGGTCGCTATTGTACAACGGCCCCGCAGGCGGGCTCTGCCGCTGCGGGTGGTCGAGCTTCCCCTATCCAAACGTGCGCGATTGCTGCACTGCGTGGTTTGGTCATATTAAAAGTGCAGGTCAATGATGTGTTCAAAGGGAAGTGTATCAAAAGACGGGCCGTTGCGGGGCGACGCTTCCGCACGCAAATACCCCTGACCTCGCTCTATGCAAACCCTGTATTACGCACTATCGAACTCTGCATACGGAGGTGAAAGGGCACGGCTTCGGTTGCTGCAACATACGTATTTATTCCATACCGGCGCGGCTTTCTATACTGTCCGGCAAGGCGGCGGGGCGCCGTGGAGTCGTGAGCGTCTTCGTCAAACCACCGAATAGAGAAGGAGCACCGCGATGGACTTCAAGAAGACCGAAGAGCAGGAGCTGCTGCTTGAGAGCCTGAGGACCGCCTATGAGCGCGGCAACCTCGAAGACTACTTCAAGGAGTGCGACAAGAACCACGAGTATCCGCAGAAAGCGGTCGATATCCTCGTGGAAGCCGGTTTCTCGTCGCTCGGCATCCCCGAGGAGTTCGGCGGTACTCCCACCGACATCATGACGCAGATCATGGTGTGCGAAGAGGCCCATGCCCTGGGCTATCCCTCGCTCGTATGGATCAACTTCGCCACCGAGGTGGACGACATCCTGACGTTCGGCAACGAGGAGCAGCAGAAGGAGATCCTCAAGTACGCCATGCAGGGCGTCAAGCCGTTCACGCTCGGGTTCACCGAGCCGCAGGCCGGCTCCGACAGCGCCGCCATGGCTACGACGGCCACGAAGCGCGACGGCAAGGTGTACATCAACGGCAACAAGACGTTCAACACGAGTGCCGACCGCGCTCCGTACATGCTGTGCGTATGCCGCAGCGGCATCAACGAGAACCCCTACAAGGACTTCAGCATGTACCTGTTCCCCATGGATCGCCCCGGCATCACCATGGAGAAGCTCGACAAGATCGGCAACAACATGTGCGGCACCTACGAGGTGCACCTCGACAACGTCGAGTGCGAGGAATCCGACCTCGTGGGCGTCGAGGGCAAGGGCTTCTACCAGCTCATGAAGAACTTCGAGGTGGAGCGCCTCACCATTTGCGCCGCCAACGTGGGCATGGCTCGCTGCGCGTACGACGAAGCGGTGAAGTACGCCGGCCAGCGTGAGCAGTTCGGCAAGAGCATCGGCACATTCCAGCTCATCCAGGAAAAAATCGTCGATATGAAGATCAAGATCGAGAACATGCAGAACATGCTGTACAAGGCCGCGTGGAAGAAGATGAACGGCGAGTCCATCTCCATCGACTCCTCGCTCGTGAAGCGCTACACCGGCCAGGCAGCCTTCCAGGTGATCGACGACGCCATGCAGATCATGGGCGGTATCGGGTACACGCACGACTGCCGTATCTCGCGCTTGTGGCGCGATCAGCGCGTGTACCGCATTATGGCGGGCACCGAGGAGATCATGGTGCACACGGCCGGGCGTGCCCTCATCAAGGAAGCCCAGTAGGGCGCAGGGGGTACGTCATGAACACGGTTGCATGTTACAAGGTGGTGCCCGACGAGCAGGACATCGTCGTCAAGGCGGACGGAAGCCTCGATTTGAGCAGGGCGAAGCCGATCATCGGCGAGTACGACCTCATGGCTGTCGAAGAAGCGGTGCGCATTGCGGACGCCACGGGAGGCAGTGCGGTGCTGCTGAGCGCAGGCGATGCCAAGCTGACCGATTCCAAGCTGGTGAAGGCAGCGCTTTCCCGTGGAGCTTCCGAGTTGTACGCCGTGGTGGACCCTGCGCTGAGCGCAGCCGATGCGTTCCAGACGGCAACCGTGTTGGCGGCCGCTCTGGAAAAGATCGATTACGACCTGGTGCTGTGCGGCGAGGGCTCGTCGGATCTGTACGCACAGCAGGTGGGCTCGCTCGTGGGCGCCCTGGCGGGCGTGCCGGTGCTCAACGCGGTGAGCAGCATCGAAGTGCAGGGTGACAAGCTCATGGTGGCGCGCACGCTCGAACACGAAGTGGAAGTGCTCGAAGTGACGCTTCCCGCAGTGCTGTCGGTGACGACGGACATCAACCTGCCGCGCATTCCCCAGTTGAAGGACATTCTAGCGGCGGGCAAAAAACCGGTTACCACCTGGTCGCTCGACGAGGTGGGCGGCCTTCCTTCCACCCCGGTGGAAACCGTGTCGGTGCTGGCTCCCGAGAGCATCGAACGCAAGATGGTGGTGTATGAAGACGCTTCGGCCGAGAACATCAGCGCCTTGGCCTCCGATATTCGAGCTTCGCGGTAAGGGCGGTGAGGTGCATGAGCACGTTCGGAACGGTTTGGGTGATGGGGGAAGACCCCGAGAGCTATGCGGCGCTGTGCGCGGTCGGTCGTCGCGTGGGCGAGCGCGTTGAAGCGGTTTTCATCGGCACGGCCGCCGATGCCTCCCGCGTGCAAGCTCAGGGAGCAGACGCGGTGCATGTGGTATCAAAAGAGGAAAACGCGCTGTACGAGGATTGCATCGGCGCGGTGATAGAAGGCGTGAAGGAGCATCGTCCCGACGTGGTGCTCCTGTCCACGAGCAAGCGCCTGCGGTTGGCGGGTGCGTGCATTGCCGCCGCCGTGGGGTCGCGCGTGGTGAACGACGCTTCCCGCGTGTGGGTTGAGGACGGAACGCTGCTGGCCGAGCATCTGGTGTACGGCGGTAGCGCGCTGAGCGTGGAGCGCGTGCGGGCGGCAACGGCCGTGGTGCTGGTGGGCGACGCTCTGCTGCTGAACGAGCCGGTGCCGGAGGCGACGGGTGCGGAAGCGGCGCTCGACGAGCTGCCCGCATCTGCGGCGGCGAGCGGATGCACGCTCGTCGAGCGCCGTCCGCGCACCGTCGAGGCGGTCAATCTCGTGGCGGCGAAACGCGTGGTGAGCGTGGGGCGCGGCATCGCGCAGCAGGAAGACCTGCAGCTGGTGGAGCAGCTCGCGCATGTCCTCGAGGCAGAGGTGGGCTGCACGCGCCCCATCGCCGAAGGGGTGAACTGGATGTCGCGCGAACGCTACATCGGGGTGTCGGGCGTCATGCTCAAGCCGGATATGTTCGTTGCGGTGGGCGTGTCGGGCCAGGTGCAGCACATGGTGGGGGCGAACCGCGCCAAAACCATCATCGCCATCAACAAGGACAAGAACGCCCCGGTGTTCAAGCAGGCGGACTACGGCATCGTCGGCGACCTGTACGACGTGGTCCCGCAGCTCGTGGCGGCATTGGAAGCGTAAAGGGTGCACGAACGATAGCAAGGAGGAAGCACGATGGATCAAGCGTATTTGGAAGGTTTGGCGAAGAACGTCAACGAGGGGCCGACCCCCTTCATCAACCTCGCGAAGCTCCAGCCGGAGATCATCGAGGAACGCCATGTGCGTCTGGGGCTGCCCGTGCAAGAGCTGCATATGAACCATGTGGGCATCGCCTATGCGGGCAGTGAGTTCGTGCTGGCCGAGATCGCGGGCGGCACGCTGTTCATGGCCACGTACGGCAGCGACGAATTCGTGCCCATCCTCAAGGGCGTGGACATCAAGTTCGTCAAGCCCGGCACGAAGGACCTGTACGTCGAGCTGTCGCTCACCGAAGAAGAAGCGGCCGAGAAGATCGCGCCGGTGCGCGAGCGTGGACGGGGCAACTATTTCCTGCAGGTGGACGTGCACGACGTGGACGGAGACGTGGTGGCGCAGTTCGACTTCAACTACTACGCCTTGCCCGCTCAGAAGTAAGACCCAGGCAAGATCAGCGAGTGCGACCCCCAACGAAGAAAGGGATCTGATATGAGGCACTATGATGCGGTTGTGATTGGCGCGGGCATCGGCGGACTTGCTTCCGCGCTGCTGCTGGCGCACAGCGGCAAAAGCGTGGCGCTGTTCGAGAAGAGCGTGCGGCCAGGCGGGCGTCTGGGTTCGTCCGCGCGTGACGGGTTCACCGTCGATTACGGCGTCCATCTCATCTCGCGCGGCGAGAAGGGCCCGCTCATTCAGCTGCTCGAGCGTTGCGACGTCCCGTCGAGCATCGAGTTCACCAAGGTGCGCCCCGTGCAGAGCACGGGCGGCGAGAACTTCAAGTTCCCTCACGACCTCAAGGGCCGCGTGCCCGACGAGGACTTCGAGGCCGTCATTGCGATGGTGAGCGACATCAAGGCCATGAGCGATGACGAGACGCACGCGCTCGACGATATCACGCTTGAGGAGCACCTCAACTCCTACACCACGGATTCGTTCGTCCACGCCTGCGTGAGCCAGGTGGGCTTCATCTATTGCTGCATTCCCGAGTACCGCCTGTCGGCCGGCGAGTTCGCACGCTGTCTGAAGTGGGAGTCCGAGGCGCGTTCGTCGGCGTATCCGTCGGGCGGCTGCGTGGCCATCACGAATGCCTATATGGAGGGCCTCGACAAGTACGGCGTGGAAGTGCACCTCGGCATGCCGGTTGAGAAGATCATCGTGGAGGACGGCAAAGCCGTGGGCGTCATCGCGGGCGGCGAGGAGTGCCGCGCCGACTATATCGTGTCGAATTCCAGCATTAAAGACACCGTGCTCGAGCTGGCGGGGCCGGAGCGCTTCGACGAGGAGTACGTGCGCTACGTCGAAGATCTGGCCATTTCGTTCGTGGGCATCATCGCCCGCTTCGGCATGGACACGCCGGTCAGCCCCGAGATCAAGATGCTCAGCAACTTCTCGTCCATGGTGCCGCGCGAATACAACGAGACGCTTGCGCGCGGCGAGATGCCCGACGAGATCAACGCGTTCATCGTGGTCCCGTCAAGCTTCGACCCCTCAGTGGCGCCCGAGGGCAAGCAGCTTATCATGATGACCACCGCCGTGCCCGACGACCTTGACCAGACGTACTGTCCCGCCATCCTGGAAGCGCTCATCGATTCCGCCGAAGAGTACTTCCCCGGATTGCGCGAGCATGCGGCGTTCGTGGAAACGGTCATGCCGGCCGATGGCGCGCGCGTCATGGGCGAGCGCGGCACGGGCATCGGCATCGCTCAGGAGGCGGGCCAGGTGGGCAAGAAGCGCCCGGCCATCAAGACGCCGCTTGAGAACCTCTACGTCGTGGGCGGCGACGCAGGCGGTTCAGGTGTCGGCCTTGAGCTGTGCGTGAACAGCGCGATCGAGTTCTTCGACAACTACGTGGCGTAACCGAAAGGAGTGGGAAGGCATGGTCAAACGAGCCGATATTCCCGCATTTGGCAATCTCCAAGGAGTCAAAGTCGTGGTGTCCGCCGTGTCGACGGCGGGCCCCTTCGCCGGCGAGCTGTTCGCCGAGAACGGTGCCGACGTCATCTGGCTTGAACCGCCGAAAGGCCTCGACCCGTTCCGCTGGACGCAGGACGGGTGGGGCGCGCAGAACGAGCACCGCAATATGCGCAACCTCATGCTGGACGTCGTGTCGCCTGAGGGTCACGAGGTGTTCCTCAAGGTCATCGAAGACGCCGACATCTTCATCGAAGCCTCCCGCGGCGGTCAGTGGGAGAAGTGGGGATATCCCGACGAGCTGCTGTGGGAGCACAACCCGAAGCTGGTCATCGGCCACATGTCGGGCTATGGCCTGACGGGCGATCCCGACTACGTGAGCCTGCCCGGCTACGACTTCACGGTGAACGCGTTCAGCGGCCTCATGTACCTCAACGGCTACAAGGACGGACCGCCGTACATGATTCAGAAGTTCGTGACCGACTACTACGCGGGCCTGTTCGCCTACGGTTCGGCGTTGGCCGCGTACATCAATGCGCTGCGCACGGGCACGGGCGAGAGCTTCGACCTCGCGCAGTTCGAGGCGGCCGTGCGCTGCCAGGCGGGCCTGTACAGCAAGTGGTTCGACAAGCAGGTGCAGGAAGAGCGCGGAGCGGGTGCGCCGCGCGACAACATCTCGGCGGGCTGCGGCTACTACGAGTGCGCCGATGGCGAGGGCGTGTACCTGTTCACGGCCGGAGCATCGACGGTCAAGAAGGCTATCGAATTCTTCGGTTTGGAATACGGCTCCGAGCTGTTCCCGGAGGGCATGCCGTCGGTCGGCATCAACTCCGAGGGCGCGCCGGTGTACGACGGTGCCATCGAGCAGTACTGCTCCGAGCACACGGCGGCCGAATTCGCCGACGCCATGGCGAAAATCGGCATCCCGTGTTCGGTGGTCATGAGCTACGAGATGATGGAGAACCATCCTCACTACGTGGCGCGCGGCACGTGGGTCGAGTGGGATACGGTGGATGGCCGCAAGGCGAAGGGCGCCACATCGGTGCCGCGATTCACCAACCAGCCGTCGCAGATTTGGCGCGGGTGCCCGTCCCAGGGCATGGACAACGACGACATCTTGGCTGAATCGGGCTTCAGCGAGGACGAGATAGCCGCCCTGTACGAGAAGAAGGTTCTGCGTAAGTCCGATTACGTTGGTGGGCTTTGATGTCTCTCGCCGACATATGGGAGGCTTCGGTTCGTGCTCGTCCCGGCAAGGTGGCACTGCGCTTTGCCGGGCGGGCCTGGACCTACCGAGAGCTGGGCGACCGGGTTGACCGATTGGCCGGCGTGTTGAGCGAGCTCGGCGTGAGCGCGGGCGGCCATGTGGCCGCAATCACGCCGAACCATCCTGCATGCATGGAGCTGTTGCTCGCATGCATGCAGGTGGGAGCGGTGTACGAGCCGTACAACATACGGCTTTCGCCGCTCACTATCAAGCAGCTGCTTGCGCGTTCCGGGGCGAGCGTGGTGTTTCTCGCCCCGGAGCTGCGGGAGTCGGTGGGGTCTGTGCTGGGCGACGTGGGCCATCCCGTGCGGCTGGTATTGCTGGGCGACGAAGCGGTGGGGGATGCGCTGGCGTACGAACAGCTGCTGGCGCATGCGGGCCCGCGGAAATCGCGCGCGGCCGTCGAAGGTTCCGACACGGCGTTGCTGCTGTACACGAGCGGTACGACGGGTATTCCGCGCGGTGTCATGCTGTCGCACGACGCGCTGCTGAAGCGCGTTGAAATCGACACGCGCGCCATGCAGTTCTCGGACGATTGCGTCACGCTGTGCGTGCTGCCCCTGTTCCACGTGACGTTTATGTCGTCGCTCATCACGCTGTTGGTGGGCGGCGAGTTGGTGATGGCGAGCTCGCGCAAGGCGGAGGACCTGGTGGCGTCCATCAGCGAGTACGGGGTGACGCACCTGTGCGTCGTGCCGTTTCTGCTGCGCGGCATCGCCGCCTATGTGGAGCGGGAGGACGTGCGCATCACGTCGTTGCGCCTCGTGGTGTACGGCGGCGAGCCGGTGAATGCCGAGTTGCTCGCGTTGTGCCAGAAGCTGTTCGCGTGCGGGTTCTTCCAAGGCTACGGCATGACCGAAACGTTCGGCGCCATCGCCATGTTGCTGCCCGAGCACCATAGAGACCCCGCACGGCTGTTGTCGGCGGGCACGGTGGTGCCCGGTATGGACTTGAAGATCGTCGACGACGACGGCGCGGCATGCCCGCGCGGGGTTGCGGGCGAGGTGGTGGTGAAAACTCCCACTATCATGACGGGGTATCTGCGCGATGAGGAGCGCACGCGCGAGGTTCTGCGGGACGGGTGGTACTTCACCGGGGATATCGCCACGCTCGACGACGAAGGTTTCCTCACGCTCGTTGACCGGAAGAGCAACATGGTGATCACCGGCGGCGAAAACGTGTATCCGCTCGAGGTGGAGCGGTGCATCCGGTCGTTGGGCGAGGAGGTACTCGACGTTGCCGTGGTGGGCGTGCCCGATGCCTACTGGGGGGAATCGCTTGCCGCGTTCGTGGTGCGAGCGGAGGGCTCGCAGCTGACGGCTGAAGACGTGATGGGACAATGCGCTCGCCAGCTGGGAGGATATAAGAAACCCCATCGCGTTGCGTTCGTGCAAGAGCTGGAGCGAAGCGCGTCGGGCAAGGTGTCGAAGGCATACATCGACCTGCTGAAGCAGCAGGAGCAGTAAGGAGTGCGAACGTGGCGGATTTTGATGCGATAGTGGTGGGAGCCGGCTGCGCGGGCTCGGTGGCTGCCGCCGTGCTTGCGCAGGAGGGTAAGAGCGTCCTGCTGGTGGAGCGCGGCGAGGATGCGGGAGCCAAGAACATGACGGGCGGGCGCTTGTACGCGCATGCGCTGCGCGCGGTGTTCCCCGACTTTGAGGACGACGCGCCCCTCGAGCGTGCCATAACGAACGAGCGCATCACCTTCATGACGGACGATGAGAGCACCACGCTCTCGTTTTGCTCGCCGCGCCTCGCCGGCGCCGCTACCGTGTCGTATGCGGTGCTGCGCGGCCCCTTCGACCAATGGCTTGCCGGTCGGGCCGAGCAGGCGGGTGCCGAATGCGTGTACGGCATTGCCGTGGAAGACTTCGTCTGGGAGGGCGAACGCGTTGCGGGCATTCAGGCGGGCGACGATGCGATCACGGCTGATGTGGTGATTGTGGCCGACGGCGCGAACTCGCTGCTTGCCGAGAAGGCGAAGCTTGCCACGCGCCCGCTGCCACATCAGATTGCCGTGGGCGTGAAAGAGACGATTGCGCTGCCTGAACAGGTGATCAGCGATCGCTTCCAGGCTGCCGAAGGGGAGGGCGCGGCGTGGTTGTTCGCGGGTGCGGCGACGCACGGGCATGTGGGAGGCGGGTTCATCTACACGAACCGCGCGTCCGTTTCCATCGGGCTGGTGGCTACGTTGTCCGATCTGTGCACGTCGTCGGTGCCCGTCTATCAGATGATGGAGGACTTCAAGCAGCATCCCACGGTGGCGCCGCTCATTCGCGATGGAGCGCTCGTGGAGTATTCGGGCCACCTCATTCCCGAGGGCGGCTACGACATGGTGCCCACGCTGTACCGCGACGGATGCCTGGTTACCGGCGATGCGGCTATGCTCTGCATCAACCTGGGATACCAGGTGCGCGGCATGGACTACGCCATTGCGGCGGGTCGTATCGCGGCCGAGGCTGCCATCGAGGCGCTTGACGCCGGCGATGCGTCGGCAGCACGCTTGGCCTCGTATCGCGCAAAGCTCGAGGACAGCTTCGTGCTCAAGGACTTGCAGGCGTACCGCAGGTTCCCCGCGTTCATGGAGGGGACGCCGCGCATGTTCTCCGGGTATCCCGAGATGGCTGCCGATATCATGCGCGGGATGTTCTCGGTGGACGGCGCGCCGGTGCGGTCGGTGAAGAGCACCGTCATGGGGCCGGTCAAGCGGATGGGCATGCTGTCGCTGCTCAAGGATGTGCGGAAGGGGATGAAGGCGCTGTGATCGACACCATCACCGTCAACGTCGACGAGAAGCTGGCCGTCGACAAGTTCAACGTGGACGAGAGCCATGCCCATATCGCGCTCAAGGACGAGGTCGCTGCGGCCGAGTTCGACAAGCTCATCCTGTGCTGCCCGGCTGGATTGTACAAGCGCTCGCCCGAGGGCGAGACGAGCTTCGACTACGCCGGCTGCCTTGAGTGCGGCACCTGTCGCATCCTGTGCGCCGACACCGCCCTCGAGCGCTGGACCTTCCCCCAAGGAGGCCTCGGGGTGTCCTACCGCTACGGGTAGGCATCAACTCCACGTGTGAAGTTGGGCTTTGGCGCTTCGCTTTCGGGCGGCAATCACTATAATAGGTGCATTCGCGATTTTGAGCCTCCGCACGGACGCGTGCGGGTGGCGCCGACCTGACGAGGACAGCAATGATGAAACCTTACAACCCGCACGAGATCGAGCCGCGTTGGCAGCAGGAGTGGGCCGACATCGACCTGTACAAGGTGACCGAGGATGCCTCGAAGCCGAAGAAGTACGTGCTCGAGATGTTCCCGTATCCCTCGGGCGACATCCACATGGGCCACGTGCGCAACTACACCATCGGCGACGTGACCGCGCGCTACTACAAGATGCGCGGTTTCGACGTGCTGCACCCCATGGGCTGGGACGCGTTCGGCTTGCCTGCCGAGAACGCGGCCATCAAGCACAACAGCCATCCGGCGAAGTGGACCTACGCCAACATCGACACGCAGAAGGCCAGCTTCAAGCGCATGGGCTTCTCGTACGACTGGGACCGCACCGTCGTGGCGTGCGACCCCGAATACTATCGTTGGGGCCAGTGGATCTTCCTGCAGTTCTGGAAGCGCGGGTTGGTCGAGCGCCGCAACAGCCCGGTGAACTGGTGTCCGAACTGCCAGACCGTGCTGGCGAACGAGCAGGTCACCGAGGGTCAGTGCTGGCGCTGCGGCGGCGCGGTGGAGAAGCGCGACCTGACGCAGTGGTACCTCAAGATCACCGACTACGCCCAGGAATTGCTCGACGACCTCGATCAGCTGGACGGCTGGCCCGAGCGCGTCAAGCAGATGCAGGCGAACTGGATCGGCCGCTCCGAAGGCGCCGAGATCGACTTCGTGCTGTGCGGCCCCGACGGCGAAGCGCCGGCCGAGCCCACCGAAGCCGACACTATCACCGTGTTCACCACGCGTCCCGACACGCTGTTCGGCTGCTCGTTCTTCCTGCTCGCGCCCGAGTACAAGGGGCTCATGGAGCTCGTCGAGGGCACCGAGTACGAAGCGGGCGTGCGCGAGGTGGTGGAGCAGGCCGCGAAGGTGAGCGCCGTCGAGCGCGCGCAGGGCGACCGCGAGAAGCACGGCGCGTTCACCGGCCGCTACATGGTCAACCCCGTGAACGGCGAAAAGGTGCCCGTGTGGGTGGCCGACTACATCGTGAGCGACTACGGCACCGGCGCGGTCATGGCCGTGCCGTGCGGCGATCAGCGCGACTTCGAGTTCGCGCGCAAGTACGACCTGCCCATCATCCCCATCATTTTGGGCGAGGAAGACCCGCTGTATCCCCAGCTCAACGGCGAGCAGGAGCGCGTCGTGACCTCCGTCGACTGGGATCGCGCCTACGACGCCGAGGGTGTGCTCGTGCAGTCCGGGAAGTACACCGGCATGGTGGGCGGCAAGCATTCGCCGGCCGTGGACGCCATCATCGACGACCTCGCCGCCGAGGGCAAGGGCAAGAAGACCGTGCAGTTCCGCCTGCGCGACTGGCTCATCAGCCGTCAGCGCTACTGGGGCAACCCCATCCCGGCCGTCCATTGCCCGGAATGCGGCCTCGTGCCCGTGCCCGAGAGCGACCTGCCGGTGCGCCTGCCCGAAGACATCGACCTGGCCGCGGGCGAGACGCTGGCAACGCACGAGGCGTTCGTGAACACGACGTGCCCCGTGTGCGGCGGCCCGGCGAAGCGCGAGACGGACACCATGGACACGTTCACGTGCTCGAGCTGGTACTACCTGCGCTACACCGACCCGCACAACGAGGAGCTGCCGTTCGCGCCCGAGAAGGCGAACCGCTGGATGCCCGTCGATCAGTACATCGGCGGCATCGAGCACGCCATCCTGCACCTGCTGTACAGCCGCTTCTACACGAAGGTGCTGCGCGATCTGGGCATGCTCGAGTTCGACGAGCCGTTCGCGAACCTGCTGTGCCAGGGCATGGTGAAGGACGAGCACGGCGAGACGATGAGCAAGTCGAAGGGCAACGTCATCGCTCCCGAGGACATGATCGCCGAGTACGGCGCCGATGCCGTGCGCGCGTACATCCTGTTCATGGCCCCGCCCGACAAGGATCTGCTGTGGGACGAGGGCGGCCTTGCCGGCATCTACAAGTTCATGAACCGCGCGTGGCGCATCGTGAGCGATCTGCGCTACGTGGCCGACGACGAGTCGCTCTACCAGGAGGGCGCGTCGTTCGAAGAGGGCGAGAAGGCCGCCGAAACGCTCAACCGCGAGCGTCATCGCGTGGTGGGCAAGGTCATCGACGACTTCGACCGCAACAACTTCAACACGGCCATCGCCGCCATCATGGAACTGACGAACGCGACGAGCGACTACCTGCGCAAGGTGTCGCCCGAAACCCGCGCGAACTGCGACTACCTCAAGGACCTCGACGCCGACGTGGCCGCCGTGCTCGTGAAGCTCATGGCCCCCATCGCGCCGCACTGGTCCGAGGAGCTGTGGAGCGCCGTGCTGGGCAACGAAGGCTCGGTGCACACGCAGCCGTGGCCCGAGTTCGACCCCGAGCAGGCGAAGGCCGACGAGGTGGAGCTGGCCGTGCAGGTGAACGGCAAGGTGAAGGCCAAGATCATGGTGGCTGCCGACGCTGCCGAAGATGACATCAAGGCCGCCGGCCTCGCCGCCGTCGAGGCGGCGCTTGCGGGCAAGGACGTCAAGAAGGTTGTCGTCGTGCCGGGCCGCCTCGTGAACATCGTCGCGAAGTAGCGGCGCGCGCCACACGCAACGCGCAAAGCGGCCCGGGCATGCCCGGGCCGCTTTGTTGTTCTATCCTACGTAGTCGGCGGCGTTGTCGCCGGCGACGCGGCCGAAGGTGTAGATGTCGGCCATGGACGTGGAACCGAGGCGGTTCGTGCCCATCTTGTGGCCGGCCACCTCGCCGGCGGCGAACAGGCCGGGGATGGGGTTGCCGGCGGTGTCGAGCACTTCGGCGTTCGGGTTGATGCGCAGGCCGCCCATCGTGTAATGTACGGCCGGCTTGTACGCCATGATGTAGTACGGCGGCGTATCCACTTTGTGCATGGTTCCGCGATAGCTGAAATCGGGATCGGACCCCTGGTCAACGTAGGAGTTCCACTGCTCGATGGTCTTCGAGAGCGCGGCGGCGTCAATGCCGAAGGGCTCGCACGCCTCCTCGAGCGTGTCGGCTTTCACGCACAGCTGACGCGACGAGAGGTTCTCGAACTCGTCGGAATGGATGTCTACCACCTTGGTCTCGTCGGCTGCGGCCTGATCCCAAATCTCATAGGCGCGCTCGCCCGTCTGCTCGAGGATGGCCTTCGACAGCACGTCGCGACGGCCGAGCTCCTCGACGAAGCGCTTGCCCTCCTTGTTGAACATGACGGTGCGCTCGTCGAGGCGCATGTCGTCGAGGTAGAGCAGGGCGCCCGTGTCGACGTCGCAGATGGGGTACGTCTGAATGAGCTCCATGTCCACGAGGTCGGCGCCGATGTCGGACGCCATGGTCAGGCCGTCGCCCTGCGCGCCCACCGAGTCGGTGGAGTTGAACTGCTCGCCGAAGTCGGGATTCGCCTTCGCGCGCATGTCGACGTTGGCGCCGAAGCCGCCGCAGGCGAGCACGACTGCTTTGCAGTTGAACGTGTACTCGTCGCCCGTGACGGTGTTGGTGGCCTTGACGGCGTTGATGCTGCCGTCCGAGCCGAGCGCGAGCGCCGTGGCCTTCGTGTTGTCGATGAGCGTGATAGCGTCGATGGCCTGCGCGCGCGTGGTCAGCTTCGTGGTCATGGCATTGCCGATGTGTCCCGTGGGGATGATGGAGCGCTTCACCGAATGCCCGCCGAAGAACAGCAGGTTGTGCTCCCAGGAGACGCCGCCCTCATAGGTGAGCCACTGCGCGGCGTCGAACACGCCGTTCGCGATGACGTTCACCAGCTCGGGGTCGCCGCGATGGTCGCCGCCTTCCAGCATGTCGTTCGCCAGCTGCTCGGGGCTGTCGGACAAGCCCATGTTCTCCTGAACCCAGTTGTTCGGCACGGCCATCTCGCCGCCGGACAGGGCGGTGGACCCGCCGTACACGCCCAGCTTCTCCATGAGCAGCACTTGCTTGCCCTTGTTCGCCGCGCTGATGGCGGCCGTGAATCCCGCGCCGCCGGTTCCCACTACCACGACGTCGTAGGATGTGGCGATGCCGTCGGCCGGTTGCGGCAGTGCCTTGTCGCGCTTCTTCCACTCCGACGATTTCTCGCCGGCCTCGTCGAGCGCTTCGGCCACGGCGTTGAGGTACGCCATGCTCGAGAGCGAGGCGCCGGTGACCACGTCGACGTTGAGCGTCTGATGGTCGACGATGAGCTTGCCCAGCTTGTCCATGCACACGTCGCCGAGCCCCATGGACTCGCGCGATTCCAGCACGTCGATGCGCTCGATGACGCCGTCCTTCGTCACCACTTCAACTTGGATGGTTCCGTGCTTGCCCATTCCGGTGCCCACGGTTGCCGTGCTCGCGTTTTCGGAAACCGTGCTCGACGTTTGGCCCGTCGGCGCGCAGCCGCCCAGCGTCAGCGCGCCGCCCGCGGTGGCGAGCGCCGCTCCGGTGAGAAACTGCCTGCGAGAAAGTCCTGCCATGATGTCATCCTCCTTCGGTATGCCCCGCCTCCCTTGGTTTTCGTTCGGGGCGGCAAAACCCTACCACCGGATGTGCTGGCGATACGTCTAGCTGGGGGTTCAATGTGTAAACCGGCCCGAGTTTAAAAATGTAACCCGTGGGAAAACGCCCGGACGGCCCGGTTGTTTCGGGGTAAGATGGGAAACCGAGCCTGCAGGGAGGGGGTCATCTGCATGAGGGATTTCGTTGAGCGTTGGAAAGATGTGCTCATGCGCGTGGGCATGCTGCCCGTGGCGTTTCTGGGAGTGGGGCTGTATCGTGCGTGGCTGTCGACGTTTTTTCGCTACGAGGCGTTTCCTACGATCGGCTTCTTCGACTACGCGTTGTTCGAAGGGGCCATTGGCGTTGCGTCGTTCGCGGTGGTGATCTTCGCGCGCCGCATCGTGCCGCTGTGGTGCAACCGCACGCTGGTCAGGTTGACCGCCGTGGCCATGGTGGGAGGGTCGGCGCTGTGCGTGTTCGCGTGCTTCGCGGTGCAGATTGCGGCGCTCAAGTACGCGGGGCTCGTGTTGGCGGGCGCCGGGTTGGCCCTGCTCATCCTCATGTGGACGGAATTCTTCGGGTCGCTCAACCCCATGCGCGTCGCGGTGTACTACGCGGGGGCCATCGCGTTCGGCGAGTGCCTCAAGTGGCTGTTCACCGGGCTCGATCCGGCGTATATCGCGGTGTTCTCCGTGGCGCTTCCGCTCGTGTCCATCGATTGGGTGCGTCGCTCGATGAGGCGGCTTCCCGAGCTCGACCTGCCGAAACCCATGGGCAAGCCGCGGTTGTCGGAAGTGCCGTGGAAGCCCATCCTGCTCATGGGGGTATGCACGCTTGGAACGGGCTTCGGCGTGCTGCCCGATCAGCCGCTCGTGGCGGGCAATATCGTGGGCACCGTGTTCGTGGCGCTGTTCGTGTTCTTCGGCGTGCTGTCGTCGTCGAAGTGGTTCAACTTCGACACCATCTACCAGCTGGCCTTTCCCTTCATGACGGTGGGGCTGCTGCTCATCGCCCCGCAGTTTTCGCTCGATTCGCAAACGGCGGCGGCGTGTTACGACGCCGGATACACCATGCTGTCCGTCTTCATCATGATCGTGCTGAGCAACATCACGTATCGGTTCGGCATTGCGGCCGCGTGGCTCAACGGCATCGAGCGCGGCATCCGCTATCTCGTGGAGGCGGGCGGGTGGAGCGTCTTCGCGTTCGCCTCGGTGTATTTGTCGAAGGAGTCGATGAACGTCCTGCATATCGGCATCGTGATTGCGGTGGTGGTGGCGTTCGCGGCGCTGTTCTTCTCGGAGAAGCGGCTTTCCGCGAAGTGGGGCATCAACCTCAAGGGCGATCCGGGGGAGGACGACGTGTTCTCGCCCGGCGTGTTGGCGCTGCGCGTGTCCGATTTGTCGCGCGACCATAATCTGAGCCCGCGCGAGGAAGAGGTGCTGCAACTGCTGGCGCGCAAGGAGACCACCACCCAAATCGGGGAGAACCTGTTCGTGGCGCCCGGTACGGTGAAGGCGCATACCAGTCGCATTTACAGAAAGCTTGGCGTGCGCAGTCGCGAAGAGCTCTACGAATTGCTTACTATAGAACCATGAGCGGTTGGGATGGGTAAAGCGACAACATGAGGGGCGAGAGCGATGAGCGAGCTGTTCGAGGACATGCGGGTGGGGACGCTGCGGGCGAAGAACCGGTTGGTGCGCGCGGCAACCTACGAGGCGCTGGCCACCGAGGACGGGCGGATCACGCCGGAGTTGCAGGCGGTCTACGAGGAGCTTGCGGCGGGCGGCGTGGGCACCGTCATCGTGGGATATGCGTACGTCACGCCTGACGAGCAGCCGAATCCGCGCATGTTGAGCATCTGCGACGACGCGCTCGTCCCCGCCTATCGCGCGCTGGTGGAGGCGGCGCATGCGCACGGGGCGGCCATCGTGTCGCAAATCGTGTACGGCGGCTCCGCGACGAAACTCGATCCTCCGAGCGCGCGCATCCTCGGGCCCTCGGCGGTGCCCCATCCGAAGACCGGCATCGTGCCGGTCGAGGCGACGACGGCCGACCTGTGCGCGCTTGCGTCCGCCTTCGCGGACGCGGCGGCGCGAGCGCAGGCGGCCGGGTTCGACGGCGTGGAGCTGCATGCCGCGCACGGCTACCTGCTCAGCCAGTTTCTCAACCCGCTGCTCAACCGGCGCGCCGATGCGTACGGCGGCTCCCTCGAGAACCGGGCGCGGTTCCTCCTCGAGGTTGTCGATGCCGTGCGGGCGCGCGTGGGCACGACCTTCCCGCTGCTGGTGAAGTTGAACAGCTCCGACGGCGTGGACGGCGGGCTCACCGAGGACGATAGCCTCGCGGTGGCGAAGCTGCTCGCCGCGCACGGCGTGTCGGCCATCGAGGTGAGCGGCGCCTGGCGCGCCTGCCGCATGCGCGACTTCGACGGCGAGCCCTTCTTCGCCGCGTACGCGCGGCGCCTGGCGCGCGCCGTGGATATCCCCGTCATCCTCACGGGCGGCAATCGGAGCGTCGCTGCGATGGAGCGCCTCGTGCGCGAGGACGGCATCGCGGGGTTCGGCCTCTGCCGTCCGCTCATCTGCGAGCCCGACCTCCCGCGCCGCTGGCAGGCCGATCCGCACGCGAAACCGCGTTGCATCTCCTGCAACGGCTGCAGCACCACCTCCGGCCACCGCTGCCTCCTGCCCGCGCGGGAGTAGCCCTTCGGATGCTATGGTTCTCATCGTGCCACCCCCGAACCCCGCAATTCTCGTGTAATCGGCTTTGAGTTTCGATGACGAGTGATGAACGTGTGGCGGGGGCGGCGCGGCGTTTGTTATCATCGACCCCTATGACGCAACGTAAGAAACATGGGTGGTTGAGGACGATGCTGGGTTTGATACTCGGATGCATACTTGTGGTCGTTGCCGTGTTCGCGGTGACGAACGTCGTGACGGTTGCCACGACGAAGGAGCATATCGTCGAGCCGCAGGCCGCCGAAGGCTACAACGCCGACGCCATCGTGGTGTTGGGCGCGTCCGTGTTCGCCGACGGCACGCCGTCGGGCATCCTGCAAGACCGCCTCGACGACGGCATCGAGCTGTACAAGGCGGGCGTCGCGCCGAAGCTCATCATGAGCGGCGACAACAGCACCGTATCGTACAACGAAGTGAAGGCCATGAAGGACTACGCCATCTCGCAGGGCGTGCCGAGCCAGGATATCTTCTGCGACCATGCCGGGTTCTCCACGTACGAGAGCATGTATCGCGCGAAGAACGTGTTCGGCGCCGAGCGCATCGTGGTGGCCACGCAGACGTACCACCTGTACCGCGCGCTGTACGCCGCGCAGGGCCTCGGCCTCGAGGCCATCGGCGTGGCGAGCGACTACCACGACTACTCGAAGCAGTTCCAGTACGACATGCGCGAGATTCCCGCCCGCACGAAGGACTTCTTCAAGACGCTGTTCAAGGTGCCCTCGACGTTCGTGGGCGATCCCATCAGCCTCAACCAGTCGGGCGACGTCACCGAAGGCTAAGGCATGCGGCAGCGCCTGCGCCTCGCAGGCCGCCGCTCCGTCTACTCGTAGTTCTCGATGAGGTCGATGAGGTCCTGCTTCGAATGCAGGGCCGTCTTTTCCAGAATACGCCGCGTGTGGGTGCGTACGGTGCTTTCCGACACGAACAGCGCTTCGGCGATCACCTTGGCGGAGCGCCCGCGCGCGAGGTAGGGTAGCACTTCGGCCTCGCGCCGCGTGAGCCCGTAGTAGTCCACAATCGGGGCGAACACCTCGTCCGTGTCGTCTCCCTGCTCGCGTTGCCGCACGGGGCACGACGCTCCGCACGCAACGGCGCATTCCGCGTCCGCTTCCTTCGCCTTGCCCGCGCCGAAGCTTAAAAACGAGAAGCGATGTCGGGTGTGCTGAAACAACGCCAGCATGGCAAGCACGTAGATGGCGCCCACCGACACGCCGATGATCAGCACCGACGGGCTTTCGGGAATGAGCATCACCACGTAGCCGATGCCGATGCCCACGAGGCGCGCGATGATGGACACCCCGCGCACGATGCCGCCCACCACGAAGCCCGACACGGAGAAGTCGTACGCCGTCGACGCCACCATGTACCAGATGATCACGTCGAACACGCCGTAGCAGGCGCTCATCACCACGTTGAGCTCGACGGGATTCGTGCTCCAGAAGCACGGCATGAGCGCGAACAGCACCACCAAAATGGGCACGATCACCTTGAACGTGAGCGCGAGGTCGGTGCGGCGACGCGCGAACAGCACGAGCCCGATGAGTGCGACGGCCGCCACGATGTTGGCCATGAGCGGCAGCCGATGCGCTTCGTAGGCGGAATCCACCGACACCACGGTCATCTGCCACACGTACCCGAACAAACACGACAGCACGAGGCTTGCCACGATGAGGCTCACGAGCGATCCGAGCGCCGTGCGGTACCGTCCCGAATCGGCGGTGAGGGTGGCGCGCTCGTCGGGCACCTCGCGGTTGCAGCGCGTCAGGCACAGCTGCGAGAGGATGGGCAGCGGCAGCATGAGCAGCAGCGCGGGCACGCCCAGCTCCTCCGAGCAGAACGTGAACGCCACGAACAGCAGCGCCGTGAGCAGCAGCACCACGGGAAGGTAGAACGACGTGCGCGAGGGGTGCATGCGGCCGAGGCATTCGGCCCAGCTTCCCCAAAAGTAGCCGTATCCCACGCCGGCCAGCACCGAACCCGTCATGAGCACGGCGATGGCGACGGGCTCGCTCAGCAGCCCGGCGCTTCCGGCGGCGCCCGAACCGGCGAGCAGCACGAGCCCCGTCACGATGGACGCGGTGAACGCCGTTGGCGGTAGCTTGTCGTAGAAGGAAGGGTTGCGCTCCATGCGGGAGGCGACGAGGAACAGCGTGGTCATGTTCGCCACGAACGACACGATGACGATGAGCGTTTGATAGCCGGTGGTGTACAGCGGCCCCGAAAGCAGGATGGAGCTGCGGAACGTGAGCATGCTGCACGCCCAGAAGAACGCGAGACCGAGGTGGCGAAGTCGCAGCGTCTTCCATACCATGCGCATGCTGCGTCGTTCATTCGCTTCAGGCGAGCATTCGGACATGGGTCGGCAAACTCCTTCGTCGAACGGCGGCGGCTTGGTTCCAGGGGTCCGCACGGCCCCTGAGATAGAGGGCGCTTCGGGGGGAAGCGCGCTGACAACACTTTACCTCATCAGCATAAACACCATTATCATCAATTATTGATGATAAGCAAGTGATTCGCTGGGGTTAGGGTTTTGCGGCGACGAGAAAGGACGCCCGTGAATCCGAACGCACCCATCGCGCCCCACGCACCAGCCCTGTCCGCCGAGCCCGCCACGCCCACCGACATCATCCCCTCCGCACGTCTGCTGCAGGCGGCTTGCGTTGCCGTCGCGCCGCTGCTGACCCGGGAAGGTCTCGAAGCTGCCGACGAAGCCTCGGTGCGCGCCGTGTGCGAGGTGCTCGCGTGCCTGTCGGGCGAGGCGGTTGCGCCGCCGAGCGACGCGGCTCGCCGCGCGCTTGGCCGCGACGTGCTGGTTGCCGGGCTGCCGTTGGCGGCGCTGCCGGTGGAATCGCTGCACAAACCGTGGTGCGGTCCCGACGGCACGGTGCGCGCCGCGCGGGGCATGTACGGCGGCGAGTCGGCCCGGCACGTGCGGGCGCTGTACGCCGCCTGCGGGCTGAGCGTGCCCGAGGGGTTCGCGGCCATGCCCGATCACCTCGCGCTGCTGCTCGAGCTTGAGGCGTTCTTTCTCGAAGCCGATGATGCGTCGGCGGCGCGCACGCTCGTGTGCGATCACTTCGACTGGCTGGGCGCCTACGACGCCATGCTTGCCGCTCGTGCAGAGCAGGCGGCAGACGCCCCGGCATTCGATATGACCAAGCGCCGCGACCTCGCGCAGGGCATCGCCTTCATGCGCACGATGGTCCGCTCGATGGACCGTGCGGTGCACGCATGGGCTGCGAATGCGGCGTGAGAAACGCTCATCGGTAGGGAGGGCGTTGCGCGCTCGCGTGCGACGCAGACAGTACGACGAGATGGTAAGGAGGAGGAATGTTCGATTCTACGGTTTCGCGCAGGACGTTTCTGAAGGGATCGGCCGCGGCTGCGTCGCTGGGCGCGGTCGGGACGCTTTCGCTGAGCGCGTGGCGCGCCGATGAGGCGCATGCGGCCGGAGGCGACCGCGCGGTCACGCCGTCGCTGTGCAACGGCTGCTCGAGCAAGTGCGGCCTGATGGCCACCACGTTGGGCGGGACGCTGTTCACGCTGAACGGCAGCGAGCAGCATCCGTATTCGAAGGGCAAGCTGTGCGCCCGCGGCCATGGCTTCGCGCAGATGGCCTACAACGAGGAGCGCGTCACGCAGCCCCTGCGCCGTACGGAAAACGGCGAGTTCGAGCCCATCGACTGGGACACCGCGTTCCGGGAGATCGGCGAGAAGGTGCAGGCCATCGTGGCGGCAAGCGGCCCCGAGTCGCTGGCGCTCATCCACGACCCGCGCCCGTCGGGCAAGTACTACACGAAGCGCTTCATGAACGCGCTGGGCTCCGCGAACATCTACACGCATGCGGCGGCGTGCAACCTGTCCAAGGAAGCCGGCTTCGCCGAGACCATCGGCGCGTCGAACTACTCGGTGGACTTCGCCTCGTGCAAGATGGTGATGTTCATCGGCCGCAGCTACGGCGACGGCATTCGCCCGTCCCATGCCATGAGCTTGGCCGACGCCGCCGAGGCCGGCACGCGCGTGGTCATCGTCGACCCGCGCCTCAACAACGCCGGCATCTTCGCCACCGACTGGGTGCCCGTCAACCCCGGCACCGACCTGGCGCTGCTCATGGGCATCTGCAACGTGCTCATCGAAGAGGACCTCTACGATCACGAGTTCGTCGAGCAGTACACGGTGGGCTTCGACGAGTTCGCCGCGCAGGCCAAAACCTACACGCCCGAATGGGCCGAAGGCATCTGCGACGTGCCCGCCGACACCATCCGCGAGCTGGCGCAGGCGCTTGCTGCCGCCGCACCGGCCGCCGCGGTGGAGGCGAGCTGGCGCGCCGCGTTCGGCTGCGCGTACAAGAACTCGTTCGACACGGCCCGCGCCGTGACGGCTGTGAACACGTTGCTGGGGTCGTGGGGCCAGAAGGGTGGCGCGCTGCTCACGGGCTCGCCGAAGGCCGGCGACATCGCTGACGAGCGGTTCGCCGCTCCGCCGAAACCCGAGGCCAAGCGCATCGGCGACAAGGAGTACGGCGCGGTGAGCAGCTCGGGCTCGAACATCGCCGCCCTCGAAGCCGCCCTCGACGGCCGCATCAAGGGCCTGTTCTTCTACAACTCCAACGCGGCAAAGGGCTACGCCCAGCCCAAGGTGTGGGCCGAGGCCTTCGAGAAGCTCGACCTCATGGTGGCCATCGACGTGCAGATGTCGGAGACGGCCATGCAGGCCGACTACGTGCTGCCCGAGTGCACCTACCTCGAGCGCATGGAGGCCCCCGACTACATCGGCGGCAAGAAGCAGTTCGTGGCCCTGCGCGCTCAGGCGCTCGACCGCGTGCATCCCGACACGCTGCCCTGCGACGAGATTTTCACGGGCCTCGCGCAGGCCTGCGGGGTGGGCCAGTACTTCGACTTCACCGTCGAGGATCTGGCGCGCGCCGAAATGGACACGCTCGGCGTGAGCTTCGACGAGCTCAAGGAGAAGGGCATCGTGGACGTGACGTCCAAGAAGTTCGAGTACGGTGTGCCCGCGTTCAAAACGCCCACCGAGAAGTACCAGTTCACCAGCGATAAGGCGGGTGCTGCGGGGCTCAACCCCGTCATCGGCTACGTGGAGCGCCTTGTCATGCCGCAGGGCGACGAGCTGCACTTCATCGGCGGCAAGCAGGCCATCCACTCCCACACCATGACGCAGAACATCGAGGCCCTCAACGCCATCTCGCGCGAGTACAACCTGGAGCGCGTGTGGATGAGCTCGAAGGATGCGGCGGACCGCGGCATCGCCGACGGCGACCTCGTGGAGGTGGCGTCGAGCGAGCATACCGGCCAGGTGCGGTGCAAGGTAACCGAGCGTCTCAAGCCGGGCGTGCTGTACCTGCCCACGCACTACGGCGGGTCGTCTCCGTACCAGTCGCGTGCCTACGAGTACGGCATCAGCATGACGGAGTTCGTGCCGTTCCACGGCGGCGAGCCGGGCGTCGGTTCGACCATGAGCCAGGAAGTGGCCGTTACGGTGAAGAAGGTGGAGGCATAACATGGCGCGTTACGGAATGCTCATCAACACGAAGAAGTGCGTGGGGTGCTACGCCTGCCGCGTGGCCTGCCAGATGATCAACGGGTTGGACTCCGACAAGGCGTTCATCCACTACGAGGAGCTGGAAACCGGGACATACCCCAGCGTGTACGCCGAGAACGTGCCCGTGCAGTGCATGCACTGCGAGAACGCCCCGTGCGCGTCGGTATGCCCGACGCACGCCACCTACACCACCGATTCGGGCGTGGTGCTGGTGGAAGAGGAGAAGTGCATCGGCTGCAAGTACTGCATGGCCGCGTGTCCGTACGGCGTGCGCGTGCAGCTGCACTCGGGCGTGGTGGAGAAGTGCCGCTTCTGCTGGTACGAGGGCGAGCCGGGCAACCCGCCGGCGTGCGTGGGCACCTGCATCACGGGCGCGCGCATCTTCGGCGACCTGGACGATCCTGAGAGCGAGATCTCGAAGGCCATCGCTCGCTCCAACGCGCAACCGCTCGCGAGCAATCTGACCGAATCCAAGATCTACTACGTGAGGTGATGAACAATGGTATGGGGACCCCTTATCGCTTGGTACCTGTTTCTGGCCGGCGCGTCGGCCGGCGCGTTCCTGACGGCCGCGTTCGTCGAGGCCAAGTACCCTGACAGCGTGAAGATGCGCGTGGCCGGCCGCATCATCGCTCCCGTGTTTCTGGCCATCGGCCTGGTCATGCTCATCTTCGACGCCGAAGCCGGGCTGCACAACCCGCTGCGTTTCGTGTGGCTCATCGCGAACCCCGGTTCGGTGATGACGCTGGGCGTGTACTTCATCTGCGTGTTCATGCCGGTGGCGCTCGTGTCGGCACTGCTCGAGGTGTTGAAGAAGCCCGTGCCGAAGTGGCTCACGTGGATCGGCGTGGTAGCCGCGTTCGCGGTGGCGGCCTACACGGGCTTCCTGCTGGGCGTGGTGAAGGCGTATCCGCTGTGGAACAACGCGGTGCTGCCCATCCTGTTCGTGGTGTCGGCGCTGTCGGCGGGCCTTGCGGCCACGTCGCTCGTGGGGCTGATCGTTGACCGCGAGCGCTTCGAGCAGATGTGGCTCATCAAGAAGTCGCACGTCATCCTGTCGGCCATCGAGATGGTGGTGCTGGCAACCATGCTCATCATCGTGAGCGCGGGCAGCGTGGAAGGCGCCGCGTCGGTGCAGTCGCTCGTCATGGGGCACTACGCACCGGCGTTCTGGGGCGGCATCGTGCTGCTGGGTTTGGTGGCGCCGTTCCTCATCGAGGGCTATCCGGTGTTCATCACGAAGCGCGTGGAAACGTCCATGACGTCCATGGCCGTGAGCATCATCGGCGAGGCGGGCGTGCTCGTGGGCGGCTTCCTGCTGCGCCTGCTCGTGGTGCTCGCCGCGCTGCCGGTGCTGTACCTCTAGCGCCGCCGCTGCGTCGAACGTACGCGCGCATCATACGCATTACCCGACGGGCGCCGCACCCTCTCCGCGGCGCCCGTCTTTTTGCGTCTACCGGTAGCGTTCGATGAGGTCGATCACTTCTTGCTTGGAGTGGAGGTCGGTCTTTTCCAAGATGCGGCGGGTGTGCGTGCGGATGGTGTTCTCCGACACGAACAGCGCGTCGGCGATGACGCGCGCCGACCGCCCGCGGGCGATGAAGGGCAGCAGCTCGGCCTCGCGGCGCGTCAGGCTGAAGTCCTCGGCGATCATCTCGAAGACGGCGTCCTCGGATGGGGGCGCGGCGGGGACGGCCTGCGCCGGGGTAGGAGCCGCGGGGGCTTGCGGCATTGCGGGTGCGGCCGGAGTCGCGGGGACGGGCGCAACCGCGCCTGCGGGGGAGTGCTCCGCCGTCTCGCCCGCCGTCAGCTCGCCCGCGCCCGCTTCGGCGCGCGCTGCCTCGAGCACCGACGGCTTGCGCCGCGTGCCGTAGAACAGGCCCAATGCGGCCAGCACGTAGATGGCGCCCACCGACACGCCCACGATGAGCAGCGACGAGCTGTTCGGTATGAGCATGAGCAGGTACCCGATGCCGATGCCTATGAGGCGCGCGAGGATGGACAGCGCGCGCACGATGCCGCCGATGACGAAGCCCGAAACCGCGAAGTCGTAGGCGCTCGACGCCACCATGTACCAGATGATCACGTCGAACGCGCCGTAGCTCGCGCTCATCACGGCGTTGAGCACGATGGGGCTCGTCTCCCAGAAAAACGGCAGCACCGCGAAGAGGATGACGATGACGGGCACGATGACGCGGTACGCCAGCGCCAGGTCTAAGCGCTTGTGCGCGTACAGCACGAGGGCGATGAGCAGCACGGCCACCACGAGGTTCGCCACGAGCGGCGCCTGGTGGGCCTCGTTCACCGAGTTCACCGACAGCACCGTCATCTCCCACACGAGGCCGAACAGCAGCGATAGCACGAGGCTTGCCACGATAAGCGTGACGAGCGAGGCGAGCGCCGTGAGGTAGCGCTTGGAATTCGTGGTGCGCGCGTAGTTCCCGTCGGGAACCTCGGCATGGCAGCGGCGCAGACAGAGAAGCGACAGGACGGGCAACGGCAGCATGAGCAGCAGCGGCGGCGCGCTCTCGTACTCGGCCGCCAGCGAGATGCCCAGGAATAGCGCAGCCGTGAGCAGAAACGCCACGGGGATGTAGAACGAGGTGCGCGAGGGGTGCATGCGCCCGAAGTATTCGGCCCAGCTTCCCCAAAAGTAACCGTATCCCACGCCGGCAAGCGCCGAGCCGCCTATCAGCAGCGCGAGCATGACCGCTTCGTTGCCGCAGCGTCCTGCCACGTCGATCACCACGAGGCCCACGATGATGAACGCGCAGAACAGCCAGCCGGGCAGGCGGTCGAACGTGCGGGGGTCGCGTTCCATGAACGCCGCGATGGCGAACAGGGTGGTCATGTTCGCCACGAACGAGACGAGCACGACGAACGTCTCGAGCTCGGGCGTGTCCGCGGGGCCTTGCAGCAGGATGGAGCTGCGGAAGGTGAGCATGCTGCACGCCCAGAAAAACGCGAGCCCGATGTGGCGCAGCCGGAGCGTCTTCCACACCATGCGCATGCTGCGTCGATCGCGTCCGACCGCCAGCCGAGTGCTCAAATCCATCCCCCTCTTGGTCAACGGACGCGTAACAACCCGGTACCGACGTCCCGTTCTACTTGCGAAAAAATCCCTATTCATCAGGTGAAATAACGAAATCACCAGAAACTGATTACCCGGCCTTTCGCCGCCGCGCCTAGGATGGGCGGCAACGAGAAAGGACGAAACCGTGCGAGCCATGAACAACACAGCTTTCCTATTATCGCTCATTGCGCCGCTGTTTTCTCACCTGAAGGATGAGGAATACGGTCAGGTGCTGCGAAACGCCGCATGGCAGGACGTGCGTGCCGCGGCGGGCGACACGGCGGGCGCCGCGCTTGCGCTTCCCGCATGGCCGGTTCGTTCCTCGTTCCAAAACGAACTGCTCATGCCCGGCATGCCGCTTGCCGCCATGCCCGTGGAATCGCTGTACAAGCCGTGGTCCTCGCAGGAGGGCAACGCGTTCGGCGCCACGCGCGGCCTCTACATGGGCGATGCGGCGCGGCATATGTCGGCCCTGTACCGCCAGCTTTCCATCGACGTGCCCGCGTCCTTCGCCTCCATGCCCGATCACCTCACCCTCGAGCTCGAACTGCTGTCGCTCGTGCTCGAGGCGGGCAACGAGGAGGCCGCCCGACAGCTCGTGCATGACCACGTCGACTGGCTCGACGACTACGACGCAGCGCTTGCCAATCGGGCCGACATGGTGGCGCACAACGGCGCCCTGATCGACCAACGCCGCCGCACCCTGCTCGACGGCATCGCGTTTCTGCGGGCGCTCCTTGCGCTGGTGACCTCGATTACCCGCGCCATTCTGAATGAGCGAACCGAGGCGCCGCACGGATGCAGCAACCCCGTCCCCCTGTTTCATGCGGGACGATAAGCGATAGATAAGACGAGTTGAACTGCAAGAAAGGGAGGAAAGGAATGAGGGAGACAACGGTATCGCGTAGAACGTTCCTCAAGGGTTCGGCCGCTACGGCCGCGCTCGCCTGCGCCGCGGGTTCCATCTCGCTCGGCTCATGGCAGGCAGAGCGCGCCGTAGCGGACGAACCGTCCGCGACCAAAACCGCTCCGTCGCTGTGCAACGGCTGCTCGAGCAAGTGCGGCCTCGTGGCCACCACGGTGGACGGCCAGCTGTGGACGCTGCGCGGCAACGAGGGGCATCCGTACGCGAAAGGCCGCATCTGCGGACGCGGCCACGGCCTTGCCCAGATGGCGTACTCCGACGAGCGCGTGACGCAGCCCATGCGCCGCAAGGACGACGGCTCGTTCGAGCCCATCGACTGGGACACCGCGTTCAAGGAGATCGGCGAGAAGACGAAGGCCATCATCGAGAAGAACGGCCCCGAGTCGCTGGCCATCATCCAGGACCCGCGCCCGTCGGGCAAGCAGTACTCCGCGCGCTTCATGAACGCGCTCGGCTCGGCCAACGTGTACGCGCACTCCTCGTCGTGCAACCTGTCGAAGGAAAGCGCCTACCAGCTCACCATCGGCGCCACCGGGTTCTCCAACGACTTCGCCAACGCGAAGATGGTGCTGTTCATCGGCCGCAGCTACGGCGACGGCATCCGCCCCTCGTCGGTGCAGAGCCTGGCCGACGCGGCTGAGAACGGCACGCGCATCGTCATCGTGGACCCGCGCCTCAACAACTCCGGCATCTTCGCCAGCGATTGGGTGCCCATCAACCCCGGCACCGACCTCGCGCTGCTCCTGGCCATGGCGAACGTGCTCATCGAAGAGGACCTCTACGATCACGACTTCGTCGAGCAGAACACGTACGGCTTCGACGAGTTCGCCGCGCAGACCAAGGAGTACACGCCGACCTGGGCCGAGAAGATCACCGACATCCCGGCTGCAACCATCGAAGAGCTTGCCCGCGCCATGGCGAAGGCGGCCCCGGCGGCCTCCGTCGAGTCGGGTTGGCGCGCGGTCATCGGCTGCTCGTACAACAACTCGTTCGACACCGCCCGCGCCATCGCGGCCATCAACGCCCTGTTGGGCAGCTGGGGCGCGAAGGGCGGCGCGCTGCTCACGTCGTCCCCGAAGGCCGGCGCCATCGAGGACGCCCGCTTCAAGGCCCCGGCGAAGCCGGAAGCCAAGCGCGTGGGCGACGCGGAGTACCCGCTGGCCCTCGCGAGCGCCGGCACGAACGTCGCCGCGCTGCAGGCCGCGCTGAACGGCGAGATGAAGGGCCTGTTCTTCTACAACTCGAACGCTGCGAAGGGCTACGCGCAGCCGAAGAAGTGGACCGAGGCCTTCGAGAAGACCGACCTCGTGGTCACCATCGACGTGCAGATGTCCGAGACCGCGCTGCAGTCCGACTACGTCCTGCCCGAGGTCACCTACCTCGAGCGCCTCGAGCTGCCCGAGTTCGTGGGCGGCAAGAAGCACTTCGTGGGCATGCGCACCGTGGTGCTGGACAAGATTCATCCCGAGACGAAAACCTGCGACGAGATTTTCAACGGCCTGGCCGAAGCGTGCGGCGTGGGCGAGTACTTCCAGTTCACGGCCGAGGATTGGGCTGAAGCGCAGCTGGCCACCGTGGGCGTGACCCTCGACCAGATGAAGAAGGACGGCGTGATCGAGCTGCCCGACCCGAACTTCCAGTATGGCGTGCCCACGTTCAAGACGACCTCCGGCAAGTTCGAGTTCAAAACCGACAAGGTGGGCGACGCCGGCCTCAACCCGGTGATCGGCTGGGTGCCGCGCAAGGTGACCCCGAAGGACGGCGAGTTCTCCATCATCGGCGGCAAGCAGGGCATCCACTCCCACACCATGACGCAGAACATCGAAGCGCTCAACGCCATCTCGCGCGAGTACCACATGGAGCGCCTGTGGATGGCCGCGAAGGACGCCGAGCAGCTGGGCGTGCAGACGGGCGATACCGTGGAGGTGGCCTCGAGCGAGCACACCGGCCAGGTGGAGGTGCGCGTGACGCAGCGCCTCAAGCCCGGCGTGGTGTTCCTGCCCACGCACTACGGCGGAGATTCGCCGACCCAGACCCGCGCGTATCAGTACGGCATCAGCCTGAACGACTTCATTCCCCTCGACGCCGAACCGGGCGTGGGCTCCATGATGAGCCAGGAAGTGGCCGTTACGGTGAAGAAGGTGGAGGCGTAACATGGCACGCTACGGAATGCTCATCAACACGAAAAAGTGCGTCGGCTGCTCGGCCTGCCGCATCGCCTGCCAGATGAAGAACCATCTGGAAACGGGGGAGTCGTTCATCAAGTACCACGAGATCGAGACGGGGGAGTACCCCAACGTCTACAACGAGATCGTGCCCACCCAGTGCATGCACTGCGAAGACGCGCCCTGCGCCGCCGTGTGCCCGACGCACGCCACCTACATCACCGACTCCGGCGTGGTGCTGGTGGATGCGGAGAAGTGCATCGGATGCAAGTACTGCATGGCCGCGTGTCCCTACGACGCCCGCATCGTGCAAGAATCCACCGGCGTGGTGGAGAAGTGCCGCTTCTGCTGGGACGGCGAGAATCCGGGCAACCCGCCGGCGTGCGTGGGAACCTGCATCTCGGGCGCGCGCATCTTCGGCGACCTCGATGATCCGAACAGCGAGATCAACCAAGCAATTGCGCGCTACCATGCGCAGCCGCTCGCCGACAATCTGACCGCTTCGAAAATCTACTACGTGAGGTGATGAACCATGGTTTGGGGACCTATGATCGCATGGTACCTGTTTTTGGCCGGCGCGTCGGCGGGGGCGTTCCTGACGGCCGCGTTCGTCGAAGCCAAGTACCCTGAGAGCGTTAAGATGCGCGTTGCCGGCCGCATCATCGCTCCCATCTTCATCGGCATCGGCCTGCTCATGCTCATGCTTGACGCCGAGGCCGGGCTGCACAACCCGCTGCGCTTCTTCTGGCTCGTCTCGAACCCCGGTTCGGTGATGACGCTGGGCGTGTACTTCATCTGCATCTACATGCCGGTGGCGCTCGTGGTGGCCCTGCTTGAGATCCTGAAGAAGCGCGTGCCGAAGTGGTTGACGTGGATCGGCATCGTGTTCGCCTTCGCCGTGGCGGCCTATACGGGCTTTTTGCTGGGCGTCGTCAAGGCGGTGCCGCTGTGGAACAACGCCATCCTGCCCATCCTGTTCGTGGTGTCGGCGCTGTCGGCGGGCCTTGCGGCCACGTCGCTCGTGGGGCTCATCCTCGATCGCGAGCGCTTCGAGCAGATGTGGCTCATCAAGAAGTCGCACGTCGTCCTGTCCGTCGTGGAGATGGTGGTGCTCGCAACGATGCTGGTCATCGTCAGCGCCGGCAGCTTCGAAGGCGCGGCATCGGTGCAGGAGCTCGTGGCCGGGCAGTATGCGCCGGCGTTCTGGGGCGGCATCGTGCTGCTGGGTTTGGTGGCGCCGTTCCTCATCGAGGGCTATCCGGTGTTCATCGCGAAGCGCGTCGAAACGTCGACGACCTCCATGGTGGTCAGCGCCATCGGCGAGGCCGGGGTGCTCGTGGGCGGCTTCCTCCTGCGCCTGCTCGTCATCTTGGCGGCGCTCCCCGTGCTGTTCCTCTAGCTTGCCCGCGCGTCCCGCCCACCCCCTGGCGGGACGCTTTTCGGCAGCTCGGCCTCCTTCGAGCTTGCCGTTCCCCCTCCCTAGGGCGTCACGCATACCCCCTCCGCGTGGCGCCCGCCTGTATTGAGACGAATCGAGGTGCACTATATGGAAGATTCCCGTGCTGTGCATTGGGGCATGGTCATCGACCTTGCGAAGTGCGTCGGGTGCGACTCGTGCACCGTGGCGTGCAAGGCGGAGAACCGCACGCCGCCGGGCGTCACGTACAACGTGGTGCTTGAGCAGGAGACGGGCACGTATCCCAACGTGCGCATCGAGGCGGTGCCGCGCCCGTGCATGCAGTGCGAAGACCCCGCCTGCGTGTCGGTGTGCCCGGTGCGCGCCACGTACCGCGGCGAGGACGGCATCGTGGTGATCGACGCCGACCGCTGCATCGGGTGCAAGTACTGCATCGCCGCGTGCCCCTACGGGGCGCGCTCGGCCGACGAGGGCTCGTCGTACGCCGCCGAGATGCAGGCGGCCGACCAGGTGACGGCGCCCGAGTACGGCGTGGAGCGCGGCGCGCGCGGGAAGTACGCGGGCACGTACGGCACGGTGCGCAAGTGCACGTTCTGCGCGCATCGCATCGCCGAAGGCGAGGCGCCGGCGTGCTGCGAGACGTGCATCGGCGACGCGCGGTACTTCGGCGACTTGAACGACCCGGAATCGAAGGTGGCGCAGCTGGCCGCCTCGCCGCGGGCGTTCCGCCTGCGCGAAGAGCTAGGTACGAATCCATCCGTCTACTACCTGAAATGATCGGGGTGACTATCCATGGCATCTAACACAACGAGGAAGGGCGCGCCGCGCACGTACGCGCTGCCCGCGCCGTTCTCGCGCCGCGCCACCGTCGGGTGGGCCGTTATCGTGGGCGCGCTGCTGGCGGCGGGCGCGTTCTTCATGTTCGACCGCCTGGCCAACGGGCTGGGCATGGCCGGGGCCACGAACGCCGTGCCCTGGGGTTTGTGGGTGGTGGTGTACATCTGGTTCTCCGGGCTGGCGGGCGGCTTGTACCTGCTGTCGGCTTTGGTGTATCTGCTGAGGCTGCCGCGCTTCGCGCCCATCGCGCGGCTGTCGCTGGGACTGAGCATCGTGTCGCTTGTCGTGTCGATGATCTTCATTGGCATCGACCTGGGCGCCATCCGGCATTCGCTGGGCACGCTGCTGTTCTTCCACTGGTCGTCGCCCTTGGCGTGGGAGATCAAGGCGTATATGTTCTTCATGGCGGTGGCCATCGCGCAGTTCGCGCTGGTGCTGTGGAACGACAGGCGCACAGCGCGCGAGGGCGCGGATGCCGCGGGTTCGGGCGCTGGCGCTGGCGCGCCGAGCGCGGCGGCGCTGCGGCGGCGCGGCAACGTGAACCTGGCCATCCGCGTGCTGGCCGGCGTGGGCGTGGCCACGTCGTTCGTGGGGCCTCCGGGCGGCACGGGCATGTTCTTCGCCGCGGTGAAGACGCGCGGGCTGTGGGAGGGCGGCATCACGTCGGTGCTGTTCTACGTCATGGCCATCGTGACGGCGGCCGCGTTCCTCATCGTGGCGTTCCGGCTGCTGGCCCGCCTGCGCGGGGCGCGTTCCGAGGCGGGCGTGCTCGTGGGGTTGAACCGCGTGCTGGCCGCGTCGCTGTTCGCGCTTGCGTTCTGCGTGTTCTTCCAGGTGGCGCCCGCGCTCTTGTCGGGCGATCCGGCCGTGGCCGCCGCTGTGCAGGTGATGGTGGCGGGGTCGTTGGCGCCGCTGTTCTGGGTGGGCGAGATCGGCCTGGGGCTGGTGCTGCCGGCCGTGCTGCTGGCGGTGGGCGCGCTGCGCGGGCGCCGGGCTGCGAGCGGTGTTGCTGCCGGTGCCGCCGGTGGCGCTGCGGGCGGCGCGTGGGCCGTGGGCGCGGCCCTCTCCGCGATGGCGGGCATCCTCGCGCTGCGGTACGTGCTGGTGGTGGCCGGGTTCTCCGTGCCGCTGCTGGACGGCATGCCCGCGCCGGTGTACGTGCCCAGCGTGGGAGAGGTGATGGTGGCCCTGTTCGTGCTGGGGCTGGCCGTCGGCTGCTACGGGCTGGCCGTGCGCCTGCTGCCGCTCGAGCGCGTGGGCGCGAGCGAGGGCGAAGCGCGGTTGGAGAGCGCGTACGCGGACGCGTACGCCGATGCGGACGCGGCGTTTGGTGCGGCGGCGCGCGATGAGGTTTCGACGGGCAAGGAGGTGCGCGATGGAGGCGCAGCGTAAGGACGAAGCGCAGGAGCGTGCCGGCATGTTCGGCACGCCGTCGCGCCGCGCCGTCATCGGCGCGAGCTGCGCGGTGGCTGCGGGCGCGGTGCTGGCCGGTGGAGGATTGGGGGCGTACATGGCAACCGACAACCCGATGACCGACGAGCCGCACGGACGCGGCAGCGCTACCGGCGCGTACGCGGCCGACGACGTCATCCTGTCCATGTGCAACAACTGCAACACGTACTGCACCATCAAGGTGCGCGTGGCCGATGCGGCCGACGGCGCGGGCGCCAACGAGGGCGCCACGGCGCTCGTGCGCAAGATTGCGGGCAACCCGTACTCGCCGCTCAACTCGCAGCCCTATGCGCCCGTGCCCTACGCGACGCGCCCGGAGGACGCGCTTGCGCCCGGCGACGACATGGCCCGCGCGGGCCGCGCTACGAACGGCGGCATGATCTGCCTCAAGGGCCAGTCGGGCATCCAGCTGGCGCACGACACCTTCCGCATCACGCAACCGCTGCGCCGCGTGGGCGCGCGCGGCTCCGACGAGTGGGAGACGGTGAGCTGGGACACGGCCCTCGACGAGATCGTGCACGGCTCGTCCGCGCTCGGCACGCCGGGCATTGCCGAGTGGTACGCTTGGGCGCCGAAGAAGCAGGTGGAGGCCGATGTGGCACTCGTGGAGTCCGGCGAGATGGGGCAGGACGAGTTCGACCGGAAATGGGCCGACACGCTCATCGACACGAAGCACCCCGACCTCGGCCCGAAGTCTAACCTGTTCTGCTCGGCGGGCGGCGACCGCATGTTCCTCATCGGCGACCGCCTCACGCAAAACGGCTTCGGCTCGGTGAACAACTTCAACCACGGCGGCGTGTGCGGCATGACCGGCGTCATGGGCAACGTGCGCACGCACCCCACCACGAACCACAAGCGCATGTACGCCGACATCGACCACTGCGAATGCCTCATCATCTGGGGCACCGAGCCCATGACGGCGAACAAGGGGCCGTCGTGGCTGGCCCCGCGGCTGTCGGTGGCGCGCGAGCGCGGCATGAAGCTGTACGTGGTGGACCCGCGCCAGGGCCGCAGCGCGTCGAAGGCCGACGGGTGGCTGCCCGTGATGCCCGGCAAGGACGCCGAGCTGGCCTTCGCCCTGATGTCGTGGATCTTCGCGAACGAGCGCTACGACGCTCGTTATCTGGCGGCGCCCGGAAAGAAGGCGGCTGCGGCGCTGGGCGAGCCCACCTGGTCGGACGCGGCGCACCTCGTGGCGGTGGATCTGCCGAACCGGCCCATCGTCACGGCGAAGGTGCTCGGGCGCGCGGGCGAGGCCGGCGCCGACGATGCCGCGCTGGCGGAAGACGCGCGGTTCGTGTTCGTGGACGGCCAGCTCGTGGCCGCCGATGCCGTCGACGGTGCGGCCGACTTGCTGGTGGATACCGAGATCGAGATCAAGGGCAAGCCGGCGCGGGTGAAGAGCGTGTTCCAGCTGTTGAAGGAGCGCGTGGAAGAGCGCTCGCTCGAGGAGTACGCCGCCGACGCGGGCATCGAGCCCGCAGTGGTGGAGGACGTGGCGCGCGAGTTCACGAGCCACGGCAAGCGCGCCTGCGTCATGAGCTACCGCGGCCCCGCCATGCATGCGAACGGCTACGACGCCGTGCGCGCGGTGGGCTACCTCAACTTCCTCATCGGCAACCACGACTGGAAGGGCGGGCACCTGGCCGCTGGGGCGAAGTTCGCGCCGTACACCGGCCGCTACGACCTGCAAACGGTGCCCGACGCGCACGCGGGCTGGGGTATTCCCATCACGCGCCAGAAGACGCAGTACGAGAACACGAGCTACTTCAAGCAGGACGGCTATCCCGCGTCGCGCCCGTGGTACCCGCTGCCGGGCAACCTGTCGCACGAGATCATCCCCACGCTGCGCGCGGGCTACGTGTACGACCATCTGGGCGCGCTGTTCATCCATCGCCACTCGCTCGTGGATTCCACGCCGGGCGGGCAGCGCCTGGCCGACGTGCTGGGCGACCCCGACAAGATCAACCTGCTCGTGTCGTTCGACGTGGAGGTGGGCGACACCTCGCGCTACGCCGACTTCGTGCTGCCCGACAAGACCTACCTCGAGCGGTTCAGCCAGGAATCCATCTACCCGAACCAGCAGTACCAGCTCATCCAGCTGGGGCAGCCGGCCATCCGTGCCTACGAGGGCCCGCGCTCGGTGGAGGACGTGTACTTCGACCTCATGCAGCGCCTTGAGCTGCCGGGCGTGGGCGAGAGTGCCGTGCCGGTCGGCAAGGACGGTGCGGGCGGCACGGCGGCGCTTTCGACCGAGTACGACTACTGGTTGAAGATGGCCGCGAACGTGGCGTACGCCGGCGAGAATCCGGTGCCCGACGCCGACGATGACGAGCTGGCCCTGTTCGAGCGTGCCCGCACGCGGGCGCTCGGCGACGCGTTCGACCTTGCGGCGTGGAAGGCGGCCGTCACCGAGGAGGAGTGGCCGAAGGTGGTGTACGTGCTCAACCGCGGCGGCCGCTTCGGCTCGGCCGACCCGGCGAAGGACGACGGCTACGAAGGCGACCTCATCAAGACGCGTTACGGTGGGATGTGCGCGTTCTACGATCCGAAGACGGCCTCGCTGAAGAACGCCCTGACCGGCGAGAACTTCGACGGCATGGCGCACGCGGCTCCCGTGGCGCTCGCCGACGGCACGCCGATGGAGCATGCTGCCGACCGACCGCTCGCCTTCATCAACTGGAAGGCCCGCACGAACGGCACGCACCGCACCATCGCCTCGTCGTGGCTGCGCGAGCTGTCCACCGAGAACTTCGTGTGGATGGCCCCGGCCGACGCCGCCGCGCGCGGACTGGCGAACGGCGACGCCGTGGACATCGTGGGCCCCGAGGGCGTTTTGGCCGGTCACGTGCGCGTGACCGAGGGTATCCGCCCCGGCGTGGTGGGAGCGAACTACTCGTTCGGCCATCAGGGCTACGCCGCCCGCGCCGTGCGCATCGACGGCGAGGACGTGGGCCCCGCGCCCGACTACCTGGAAGAGGAGGGCATCCTCGACGGCGACGAGCCCGGCAAGCAGAAGACCGGCTACGCCGGCGGTCGCGGTCGCGGCTTCTGCATGAACGAGCTGCTGCCCGAGGACACCGCCGCGGCAGGCGGAGGCGGCATCTGCGACCCCATCGGCGGCGGAGCCGCCCAATTCGACCTATGGGTTGACGTGCAGAAACATAGGTGACGCGCTTCGCGCAGGAGCGCCGCTTCTATGGCGCGGAGGGAGATGCGCGGCTGAGCACCTCCCTCCGCGCCGATCCAACCCGGCCGCGGCCTGCAATCGGCGCGGCCAATGACGCCCAGGTCTCTGAGCCTTCTGCCGCGCCAGAAAAAAAGCTCGCACCAGAAAAAAGCCCCACGCCCGAAGAACCCCGCGCCCAAAAAGCTCCATGCCCAAAAAAAGCCCCGCGCCCAACAAGCCTCTTTTACCGTAACTGTGGAAATCGCTTGGAGCTGGCAACATTCCCAAACCTACGGGGGTTTTCGGTTCCGGTATACTTGCCCGCTGTGAAATCGCTCCTGCAAACATATGAACGGTATACCAGCCCCCGGCAGCTCTCGCGGCATCGGGCGCGCCGGTTTCTTTTTGCGGCATCTGACACCCCGCTTTCGAGCATGAGGGTGTAGTCCTCGCCGCGTTTCCCCTTGTCACTATATCTTTTTCGTCGCCGACGGCCGAGCCGCCGCACGGTCTTCGACGCCCTCATATAAGGAAGTTGATGCAATCTTGAATGAACAACAATTGGTGGCCCAGCAGCACAAGGTAACCCGCAAGGAGATCACCGTCATCGGCATCGTGCTGGCCGGCGCGTTCCTCGCCATCCTCAACCAGACCGTCCTGTCGCCCGCATTGCCGAAGCTCATGGACGCCTTCGCCATCTCGGCCGGCACGGCGCAGTGGGTGACTTCCATCTACATGCTAGTCAACGGCATCATGGTGCCCATCACCGGGTTCCTCATCGACCGCTTCTCCACGCGCAAGCTGTTCTTCGCGTCCCTCGTGGCGTTCATCGTGGGCACGGCGCTGTGCGCGGCCGCGCCCTCGTTCGAGCTGCTTATCATCGGGCGTATCCTGCAGGCGGCCGGCGCGGGCGTGCAGCTGCCGCTCGTGGGCGTGGTGCCCATGCTCATCTTCCCGCCCGAGAAGCGCGGCACGGCCATGGGCATGGCCGGCATCGTCATGAGCTGCGCGCCGGCGGCCGGTCCCGTGCTGGCGGGCGGCATCATCGACTCGTGGGGCTGGCGCATGATGTTCTGGGCGATGATTCCCCTGGCCATCATCGTGCTTATCGTGAGCATCGTCGCGCTGACGAACGTCGGCACGCTCAAGCGCCCGCACCTCGACGTGCCGTCCATCATCCTGTCCACGTTCGCGTTCGGCGGCCTTCTGTACGGGTTCTCGAGCGCCAGCACGATGGGCTGGGACAGCCCCGTGGTCATCGGCTCCATCGCCGTCGGCGTGGTGGCGCTCGTGTGGTTCATCCATCGGCAGCTGCACATCGACGAGCCGCTGCTGCAGCTGCGCGCCCTCAAAACGCCGACGTTCGCCTACTCCGCCATCATCGTGACGGTGGTGAACTCGGCGCTGGCCGTGGGCAGCGTCATCCTGCCCATCTACCTGCAGAACGTCCTGGGCCTCACGGCGTTTGAAACCGGCATCCTCATGACACCGGGCGCCGTGGCCACCATCTTCCTGAGCCCCGTGAGCGGCATGCTGTTCGACAAGTTCGGGCCGCGCGTCATCGCCATCGTGGGCCTGACCGGGCTCACCGCCTCGTTGGCGGCGCTGTCCTTCGTCGACGATACCACCGTGGTGGCGTACCTCGTGGTGTTCTACGTCATCCAATCCTCGGGCCTCACGCTGGCGAACATGCCGGTGACCACCTGGGGCATCAACGCGCTGCCGAACGACATGATTGCCCACGGCAACGCCATCAGCAACACGGGGCGCCAGGTGGGCGGCGCGGTGAGCACGGCGCTCATCGTCACCGTCATGACCATGGTGACCTCCGCGAACGCCGAGGCCGGCCCCGTGGCGTCCACGGCTGCGGGCATTGACGTGGCGTACGGCATTTCCGCGGCGGTGGCGGCGATTGCTCTCATCATCGCTATCTTGAAGGTGCGCAACCCGAAGAAAAAGGCCGTGGCGACGCCCGCCGCTCAGGAAGCGGCGGCCTACGCGGTCGATATGCAGGAAGCTCAGGAAGGAGCCGGACGATGAACCGCACAATTGGCGACATCATGGAACGCGACGTGTACACGTGCCGCTACGATCAGAACCTCGGCGAGGTGGTGGCCCTGTTCAACGAGTACGGCACGAGCGGCCTCGCCGTCATCGACGAGGAGCGCCACGTGGTGGGCTTCATCAGCGACGGCGACATCATGAAGGCGGTGGCCGCGCAGAAAACGCGTTCCATCTTCGGCGGCGGGTACGCCAACATGGTGCTGTACGACAACGAGTCCTTCGAGGAGAAGGCCCGCGCGCTCAAGCATCGCAACGTCATGGAGTTGGCCGTGCAGAAGGTGCTGTGCGCCACGGCCGACCAGTCGGTGGGCGAGATCGCCGACGTGCTGGCGAAGAAGAAGTTCAAGAAGGTGCCGGTCATCGACGAGAACGGCAGGCTCATCGGCGTGGTGCGGCGTGCCACCATCACGCGCTACCTGTTCGACGTGCTGTTCGGCGAGCAGGGTGCGGCGCCGTCGGCGACCACCGCGTAACGCGCCGAGCGCCCGTTGGTGGTGCGCTTGCACAAAACCGCGCCGCCGTGCGTGCGGGCGCTCTATACTGAGAGGATCGGGCGGTGCCGTCGAGGCGCCGCCGTCCATCAGCGAAAGGAGCGCCGCATGAAGGTGATCGTGGTCGGGTGTCATGGACAGATGGGGCAGCCCATCAGCCGTTTCGTGGACGAGCGCGAGGGCATGGAGCTCGTGGGCGGCGTAGGCCCCGTTGGGCGCGACTACATCGGGCGCGACCTGGGCCAGGTGGTGGGCCTCGGGCGCGACCTGGGCATTCCCGTGGTGGACGACCTTGCTTCCATCATCGACCAGTGCGATGCGCTCATCGACGTGTCAAGCGTGGAGCAGTGCCTGCAAACGCTCGATCTGGCCGTGGCGCACAAGAAGGCCCTCGTCACCGCCAGCACCGGGTTCACGCCGGAGCAGTTCGAGCGCTTCGAGGCGGCGGGCGCGGAAATCCCCGTCATCTTCAAGTGCAACACGTCGAAGATGGTGAACGTCATGCTGAAGCTCGTGGAGCTGGCGGCCAAGGCGCTCGTGGACGAGACGGACATCGAGATCATCGACCAGCACGACCGCTACAAGCTGGACGCCCCCAGCGGCACGGCCGTCATCATCGGCAACATGATTGCCGAGCTCAAGGGCACCACCCTCGACGAGCTGGCCGAATACGGCCGCGGCGGCCACGGTGCCCGCAAGCCCGGCGGCGTGGGCTTCCACTCGCTGCGCGCCGGCGACATCACGAGCGACCACAAGGTGTTCTTCGGCGGCATGGGCGAGCGGTTGGAAATCACCCACTACTCCTACAGCGACGACTGCTTCGCCCGCGGCGCCGTGGACTGCGCGGCGTTCCTCCACGGCAAGCCCGCCGGCGTCTACAACATCAAAGAGGTGTTCGACCTGTAGAATGTGGCAGAAATGACGGGTATGGTAAAGCAGCTCTTTCTTTTTGCGCGGCGATAAGATCTCCGACCAGGTGAAATGCAATCCGCCGCGCAAGGAGGGGGCGCGCAAGGAGGGGGCGCGCAAGGAGAAGGCGCGCAAGGAGGGGGCGCGCAAGGAGGGGGCGCGCAAGGAGAAGGCGCGCAAGGAGGGGGCGCGCAAAAAGCGTAGCTGCTCGCGCCAATCGTCGCCCGCAAGCCTTACGGGCGGCGGGCGTTGCGGGCGGCGAGCACGAAGAGGGCGAACGTCGCTGCGGCGAGGGCGGCCAGCAGGGCGAGCGGGGGCGTGGGATCGCCGGTTCTCACGATGGTGTCGCTTGCCGCCTGGGCGGCCACCTCGGCGGGCGCATTCGGCGCGCCGCCGCCCGCTTGATCCCCGCCGTCCTCCTGCGCGGTGAACACCCAGCGCAGACGGTGCGAGGAATCGGCCAGCTCATTGCCCACGCTCGTGGGCACCCTGATGGCCACGTCGGTTTCGAAGGAGCCGTCGCGGTCGAGCGAGACGAGCTTCGTGTCGCGGTCGAGCCGGCGGTCTCGCCCGAGGGCGCCATCGCTCACGCCGGCGCCGTCGGCGGTGACGGTCAGCTCGACGGCTTCGAGCCCGGCGGTCTCGGCGGCGTCGTAGTCGGTGCGCAGGTAGAGCGTGGTGGGGCGATCGAGGTGCTCGGCCACCACGGTGAACTGCTGCGACAGCTCGTCGCCCGGAACGAGGTCCTTGAACGACGCGAACAGGTCCGAACCTTCCACGTTGCGGTACGAGAACGACTTGGACGCGCCGTCGTACACGAGCGTGGGTTGCTGGGCTGGCGCGGCGAACGCTGCGATGGCCATGCCCACCGTGCACGCGAACAGCGCCGCGGTCAGGACGGCGGCAACCGCCCACCATCGTTGCACGCGCGTCATGACGCCGCTCCTTCCTCAGCTGCGGCGGCGGGCGCCGGTATGCTCGCCACATCCAGCAGTCCGTCGGCCAGCACGGGAGCGCCCCAGGCGCCTGTCACCGCATCGGCGGGATGCGCCTGAATCGCCTGCACGGCGATATCCACCACGAGGTGCCGGTCGCTGGACGTCGAGGTGGGGGAGCACGTGTCGATCAGGTTCGTCGTGGAGGCGCCGGGTGCGAGCGGCGCGGTGTAGTAGTACAGCCCGTCGCGCGCCATGTTCCAGGACCCGCCGGCACTGTCGGCTGCGGTGCCCCAGGTCATGCTGTAGTCCACGCCGTAGCGGGGCGCATCCCACAGCTGCGCGCCGTCGGCGTCCTGCCACGCGATGCTCACGACGGCGCGCACGTACACGTCCACGTTGTTGGGCTGATCGTTCGCCACGCGCACGTCGCGCTTGAGCGCGCCGCCATCGGCGAAGTCCTCCACCACGGTGGGTTGGGCCGTGCCTGCGACGAAGCGGTTCGCCGTGCTGGTCTGGGCCGTCAGCCACGCGAGCGCCGTGCCGGCGCCCGCCATCGTCACGAGCACGCACGCGAGCGCGGCGGCAACGGCGATGCGCCGCGTGCGGTGCGAGCGCTTCGCTTCCGCATCTTGATCGTTTCGCGGGATATGCACCTTGCCCGCCTCCTATCCGAATACGTTGGTCCGACGCTCGTCGCCGTCGATCCACTGGTTGTTGTCGCGGGTGTTGGTGCAGGTGACCGTGGCGCCGGAGGACGACACCGTCACCTTCGTATCCTCGCGTGGCACCGTGGCGCCCAGGTCGAGCACCGTGAACGCGGGCGTTGCGCGCCAGGCCCATGCGGCGTCTTCGGCCACGGTGTACTCGCCGTACGGCAGGCTGATGGTGCTGCTGCCGCCTATCGACCCGTCGCTTTGGCGCGCGCACGTGATGAGCACGGTGCGCGTCTCCTCGCCGATGATGCCCGTGCCGCTCGACGTGGACGCGCCCGTCACGGACAGCGCGAACGTGCGCCCGCTTGCCGTGCCGCTTGCGCAAACCTTCTTCAACGTGAGCGAGCCGGTGAACGTGAACGAGGCCATGCCGTCCACATCGGTTGTCTCCCGGCCTATGTTGGCGGCCGAGGCGTCCACGCTGTTGTACAGCGCCACCGCCACATCCTGCTGCGGGGTGGTGTCGAACGTGCCGCCGGTGCCGTAAGCCGCCTGATCGACGGTTACCCACAGCGACGACTGCACGTAGGGTGCGCGCAGGTACGCCCGCACGGGCACCGCCGCATCGCCCGTGCCGCCCGACGCGGCGGTGTTGAAGTCGATTTGCCACGTGAGGTTCGGCGTGAAGGAGGCCCCGTTCGCGTCGAGCGCTGCGCATCGCCACGTGACGGGGTAGAGGTCCATGTCCTCGCTGATGGCGGTACGGTAGAAGTCGTCCCAGGCCACCACCGTGCCGTCGGACTTCACCCACTGCCATGCGTTGAACGTCTCGCGCTGAGGCGCCTGCTGGCACTCGTTGTCCAGCTGTTGCACGATGGCCTGGTAGGCACCCGAGTCGATGATGGATTCCACCTGTTTCGTAGAGGTTTGATTGCCATCGTCGTCGTACACGGGCACCTCCACCATCTCCACGAACGAGCGCGGCTCGTCGTCGCGCACGCCCACGGTGTCCAGCACGGCGCCGTGCGTGTCGTGGTAGCGCAGCTCGTGCACGGCTTCGTAGACGGCGGTGTACGCGACGGGGTCGAACGCCTGCGAGGCATCGAGGGAAAACGTCGCTGCGGCGCTGACCAGCGTGCCGGGATTCGCCGCGTCCGCGTAGTCGCGGTACCAGCCGGCGAACTGGTACCCTGCGGCATCGCCCGCCTGCACCACGAGCCCGCCGTCGGCTCGGCCGACGGAGCGCACCGACGCGGGATCGATGCCGCCCGCCGCCAGCTCGGCGTCGATGTTCGACGCCGCCGTCGCGCCGATGGGGCGGTACACCGGCCAAAGCTCCGTCGGGCGCGACACGGGGTCGGACGGCCCGACAAGCGTCGTGCTCGCGTCGCCGATGGCGTAGCCGCCCGCACCGGGGTTCGCGTCGGTCCATCCCACGAACACGTGCACGCCGCCCGCCGCGGCGTCGATGGCGTCGAGGTCGAACAGCGGTTGCGGGCCGGGCCCCAGAAGATCGCCCGTGTTCTTGAGGCGCACGTCGGTCTGCGAGGCGTCGAGGTGGTACACCACCGCGAGTGGGGTGTAGTTCGCTACGAAGGTGGAGCGCGGGCCGGGTCCCACGACGTACGTGAACACGTTGCCCCCGGTCGTGGTGGGGGAGAGCGTGACGGTGGCGCCGCCCGCGCGCTCGAGCGTGAGCGACGCGAGCTCGTACAGCGTGGCGCTGCCCGACGTCACGGGCGTGTTCACGTCGGCCGTGACGGTGGCCGTGAGCGTGCCGTCGCCGTTGTCGGTTGTGACGAACGCGGGGTCGGGCGGCACGGCGATGCCCGAGCCTGCCGGCACGCCCGCACGCGCAACGTTCGTGGTGGTGACGATGTCGTACTTCGCGTACACGGGGTAGAGGTCCATCGCGCGCGTCACCGTGGCCGCGCCGTCCACCACGTAGGGTAGCGCGCGGGTCGGGTCGGACGTGCACGAGGCATCGTCGGCCACGTCGAATACGTAGTCCCATTCGTCCTGCGTCATGCCGCCCGCAGCAACGGTGTTCCGGTCCATCCAACCCAGGAAGCGGTAGCCCGCCACCTGCATCGATGCATCGCTCGGCGAAGCCGCGCTCGTGTTCGACACGCCCGCCGCGCCGTTTTTGGTGTAGAGGTACGGGTAGGCGTACGTGCTGTTCGAGCTTTGGAACACCGGCTCCTGGTAGCGCCGCGTCGCGGGCATGACCGCGCCCGATTTCGCGTGGAAGTCCACGTCGGCCGTCATGCGGGCGGAGAACACGTAGTTGCTCGTGGGCAGCAGCAAGCCCACCGCGAACGCCGGGGTGCTCTTCGTTTCCTTGTAGCTGATCAGCGCGTCGCTCTCGCCGGTCCAACAGACGAAGTTGTACCCGGTCAGCGGGGTGGCCGTGAGGGTTTTCAGGTTGTTCGCGCTCGGCGCGTCCTGGGTGAACGTGACGCTGCCCGGGAAATCGGTGGTGATGAAGGCGCTGTAGCCCACGTTGCCGCCGCTCGTGGACGTGTTGTGCGCGTACACGTCGAGCGGCGCCACAACGGGGTTCGCGCTCGTGTAGGCAACGGTGTTGCCGTGGCCGGCGGTCGTCCAGAAGGCGAACGTCTCGCGCATGTACGCGGGTGCCGCCAGCACGGTGAAGGGCGCTTGGTAGCGCTCCCACCGTGCGGCGAACACGGTGCTCGCGTTGTTGTAGTTGCCCGCGTTCTGGTACTGCGCCTTCGCCCAATACTGCACGCGATAGCTGAAACGCGCCGTGTACGTGTGCTGCTGCGTGAGGTCCACGTCGGCGGGCAGCACGTACGCCTGCTCGCGGCTCACGCGCACGTCCACGCCGTCGCGCGTTTCGTACCAGCCGAGGAAGCGGTAACCGTCGGGGAAGGCGCCGTCCGTGCCGACGCCCGTCACCGCGATGGAATAGACGGGGTTCCCGTCCGCGTCGGTGTCGGCGGCAACCGAAGTGGCGCCCACGCCCTCGCGCATGCTTGCGCGGTCGTCGCCGTCCTGCTCGTTGCCTTCGAACACGGTGACGATGTTGGACGAGTAGTCGGCGTACACGGGATAGAGGTCGAGGGGCTTGCGCACCGTATCGCCTGCCAGGTACAACGCGCCGGTGGCCTTGAGGTCGGCCAGCTCGGTGGACGTGACGGCCGGCCAGCCGCCGCCCGTGCCCATATACGGCGTGCTCGCCCAGCCGATAAGCTTCGCCGACGCGCTCACGTGGCTTGCGCCCGAGCCCGTGTTTGCCGGGGCCGGCACGGCGGGCAGCGCGGCGGCGTAGTCGTACCAGTCGTCGCTCGCATCCGCGCTCGCCGCGCCCGTGGTCTTGTCGATGGCGCCGCCCTCCACGTCATGGAACAGCACCTGCGCTTGAAAATGCGCCACGAACAGGTCGTTGCCGGCGAACGCCGAGATGAGCGCGGCGTCGGTGCCCACCAGGTTGCCCTTCGCCACGATGCCGGGGTAGAAGCCGGTTTCGGGCGAGGCGTAGTTCACGTCCACGCCCGCCTCGCGATACCAGCCGCAGAAGCGGTAGCCGCCGTTGTCGGCGCTGCCCGCCGAAACGGGGTCCTTGGCGTTCGTGGCGGCCGTGAACGAAAGCGAGGTCTCGCTCGGCAGGAAGCCTTCGACCGCGAACGCCGCGGGGTCGGACGTCCCCTGGCCTGCCGGCGCAAGCGCCGACGCTCCGATGGACACGCTGCCCGCGCCGGGGAAGTCGAGCCCTGCCTTCACCGAGGTGCCGTGCACGGGAATGCCCAGGTTGAAGTCCATCGTCCACGTGTTCACATGGTTGGCGTCGTAGGCGCTCGACCGCGCCGTGCCGCCCGCGAGGTCGAAGTCGCGTCCTTCCCAGAACGTGCGGTCGCGGTAGCGATCGTCGGTTTGCGGCCCGTACGACGCGCCCGACGCGCTCGATCCCACGGCGGTGATCTTCTTCGTGACGCCCGCTTCGTTGCTGGCCGAAGGCTTGTAGTACGCGTTCGTCACGCTCACGCTGTCGCCCACCTTCTCCACGATGCCCGCCAGGTTCACGTTCTTCTGGATGACGGGGATCACCAGCACGGCGTTGTACTGCTGCGAGTGCAGGTTGCCGGCGTAGTGCGAGCGCGCGATGGTGCAGCTCGAGCCGTACGCTGCAGCCGCGATGCCTCCCACGTAGCCCACGTTGCCCGCGCCCACCGACACGTAGGTGGCGCAGTACGTGTAGCAATCGGCCGTGGAGAAGCTGTCCAGCACGGCCGTTCCGCCCGCAATCTGACCGGCGATGCCGCCCGCGTACACGGCCTGCCCCGACACGGCGCCCACGGCGATGTCGTACTTGTTCGACACGCGCGTGTACGTGGGGGAGCTGCCGGTGCCTGCGCTGTTTACCTGCGGCGTCACGCGGCAGTACTCGATGGTGCTGCCCGACGCCGTGCCCACCAGTCCGCCCAGGTACAGGCCCTCGCCGCCGAGCGCGGTGACGCCGGCCGTGGAGGTGTTGATGGCCCCGCCGCCGCGCACTTCGCAGTTGTACAGCACCGAGTTGTTCACCTCGCCGGCCAGCACGCCGCCGGCCAGGCCCGCGTTCGTGATGAGGGAGATGGCGTTGTTCGCCGGCGTCACGCTCGACGTGCAGTTGATCAGCGTGACGTTCTCGATGCGCGTGTCCTGGGCCAGGCCCACCAGCACGCCGCCGCGGAAGTCGGCGCCCACGTACGCGTCGCGCATGTCGAGGTTCTTGATGGTGGCACCCTGGGTTTGCGCGAAGAGCCCCGTGTCGGCGGCCGGCACGAACAGCGCGCGGTTGTAGTCGAGACCCGTGATGGCGTGGCCTTGACCGTCGAAGGTGCCCTTGAACGGCACGCTCGACGAGCCGAACGACAGATGCCCCAGCTCCTGCATGGCGGCGTCCATGTTCGAGCCGGTGAGGTCGAGGTCGGCGGTCAGCACGATGGTGCGGCCCTCGAACGCGTCCGTTTGCGACTGGCGCACGAGGGAAACCAGCGCGTCGAACGACCCCACCTCGAGCACGGTGGCGTCGGCATGCGCCTGCGGGCTTGCCGCAAACGGCAGGCAGGCGAACAGCATGAGGGCGGCAAGCGCCAACGATGCGGCGCGCTCGCCTATGCTCTCGCGTCGGCGGTGCTTCACGAGGTGCCTCCTTCCGGCCATCCGGCCGCGTCGAGCGGGTTGGTTCCGTTGTGCTCGCTCTGCACGCCGCGCGCGTCGATGTGCAGCGCAAGCGAGCCGTGGGGGAAGCGTGCGTTCGCGGCCGCCGTGTCCACGGTCAGCGAGGTGATGAGCGGCGGCGTGGTTTCGCCGGGCGCGAGGGCGCGGTCGAAGTAGCGCCAGCCGTCGCGTTCGACCCAGGCGGCGTCGCCGGAGGCGTAGCGCACGAGGTCGTCGGCGGGGGAGGCGGCGTCGCTGTGCGAGGTGCCGGTCACCGTGAGAGCGACGCGCACGTAGAGGGGATGCGCACCGGTGTTGCGGATGCGCACGATGCGGCTCGCTTCGCCCGATTGCAGGGCGAGCGTCTCCTCGGCGGGCGCGTCGACCTCGCGGCCGGTGCCGTCGTCCATGGTTTCAAGCACCTGCATCTTCACGCTGCCGAACGTCACCACGTTGTCGGCGTTGACGGAGCGCGCGGTGAACGCGAGCGTTTGCACGATGGCAAGTGCGGCAAGCAGGGCCACGGCGCCAACCGCAAAGGTCAGCGCCGTGCGCCGCGTCGGACGCGAGGCGGAGGGCCGGGTGTCCGGCGCGGCGGTCATGGTGCTACGCCGCCAGGCCGTTGGCCCAGGTCTGGACCGCGGTGGCAAGGTCGGTCGTGCTCGTGCCCTCGGACGTTGCCAGGTAGCACGAAACGTCCATCGTGTAGGCGCCGTCCTTGCCCGTGTAGCTGGCGGCCGTGGCCGTCGTGGGCATCTTCACCGTGGAGAACAGCTCGCCGGTGTACGTGTCGGCCGTGGGGGAGCCGGCAAGCACGGCGGCGTCGGAGCCGCTCGGGCCCACGTACACGAACAGGCCGCCCGTGTATTCGCCCGCCGAACCGCCCGCGAGGGGCTTCGCCGTGCCGTCGCCCACGTACGTCACGGGCTGCCAGTTGCTGTTCAGCGTGAAGTAGGCGTCGGTGGCCACGTTGTTCTTGACGAACGCGTACACGTACGAGCTGTCGCTGCCCTTGCCGATGCCGATGTTCGGGTTCTTCGCCACGGTGGAGCCGGGAACGATCTTCGAATCGTCAACCCACTTGTTCTCGGAGATGTTGCCCGCCAGCGTGACCGTGGTGGCCGGGGTGTCGGGGTCGGTGGTGGGCTGCGTGATGCTGCCGATGGTGAACGTGTTCGTCACGCTGTTCGACACGGTGAGCCAGGCCAGCACGCCGGCGACGGCGGCCGCTGCCAAACAGGCGGCGAGGACGGCTATGAGCGCGATCCTCTTTTTGTTGATGGTCGTTTCCACGTGGAGCTCCTTTCAGGGGATGGTCGCGTCTTGGCGCGACCGATGATGAGGGAGGTGCCTATGAACACGCCGAGAGCGGCGATGATCACGAAGATGCCCGGAGGCGTGGTGCATGCCACGTTCACGTACCCGAGCAGGGGCAGCGCCGCAACCGGCTTGCCCACGAGCGCCGTGAACGGCACGGGCGCGGCGTCGTGCAGCGTGGAACCGTCGGCGTTCTTGTTCGCGATGCCCTGGGTGAAGAACTGCTGGCGGGCCTCGTCGACGTCGTACACCTCGTGGGTGACGAGCGTGCCCGAGTCGAGGCGAAACGTGATGGCGTCGCCCGCGGTCACGTCGGCGGGGGTCGCGTGTTGCACGTAGATGAGCGACCCGGTGGGGTAGCGCGGCTCCATGCTGCCGCTCAGCACCGCGTACGGCGTGAGCCCGACCGCGCGCACGCCGACAAAGGCCACGACCAGGGCAAGGCCGATGCCGATGACGATGATGCCGAAGGTGTTCCATATGCGGTGGAGCATCGATGTTCCGTTCGAGAGGGAAGCGCGCTTGCATGCGAAAAGATGGCGGATACCCTACCAGCCCGCGCGCGGGCGACGACGTTGAGAACGCGACGGTTATACATAGGTATGTAGGTTGATCAAAGTGCGACAGCGTTTCGTCATGCATCCGACAGAACGCGACCGTGTCGTTGGCGGGCCGCCATGCGCCGTTGATCTCGGAAAGACGGATCGGCGCGCCCTTGCGGTCCCCTGTGACATCGCAGCCACGAGGCAGCAACGCCTCTTTGAACGTCGGGCCGGGTCAGCTGGCCCATCGTCGTGCGAACGTACGATGAGGGTCGCATTTGACGTACCAGCAAGAGGGTTCGTCGTGAACCCTGAGGAGGTGGCAGATCATGGATCTCGCATTGCTCCAACTGCCGATGGTTCTGTTTACCACGCTCGTGCCCATGGCATCGGGCGCGTTCATCGGCCTGGCGGTGGCGTTTCTCACCACGCGCTTCAGTAAGGAACACCTGGAACGCATCGATCGGTGGACGCTGTTGCCGCTGGCCATCCTGGCCGTCGGTTACATCGCATCGTTCGTGGCCCTCTCATCGCCGCAGTACGCGCTCAGCCTGTTCCAAGGCATCGACATCGCGCCGCTGTCCTTCGTGGGCATCGCCGGCATGCTGTTCGTGGCCCTGGCCGTGGTGTACTGGATCATCGCGATGACGGGCAACCTGCCCGAGCGCCCGCGCAAGGTGTTCTCCAGCGTGGTGGGCGTGGCGTCGCTGCTGCTGGCGCTCAGCATGGGCGTCATGTACATGGGCTCGGCCGTGCTCACGTGGAACTCGGCGCTTGTGCCGCTGGGCATCATGGGCTTCGCCGTGGCCGGCGGCGTGCCGCTGGGCGCGCTCGTGATCGGCTTGGGCGGCGGCCTGCCTGAGGCGCGCGCATCGCGCTTCCCGGCGGTGGCGCTTATCGTGGCGCTCGTCGGCACCATCGTGTCCATCTTCGCGGTGAGCGCGCAGCTGCTGTTCGCGCAGTCGGCGTTCAGCGCGTACGTCGCCGGTGGCGAGGTGCTTCCCGGCTCGTGGGTGTACCTGATCATCTCCATCGCGGGCTTCGTGGCCATGCTGGCCACGCTGCGCTCCACGCTGATGCCGGGCGGCCGCACCGCTGCGGCGCTCGGTAGGACGGCAGGCGCCGCGGCGGCCATCCCGCTGCGCGACCGCGAGGACGTGGACATCGACGCGCCCGTGGGCATCCGCTCGGCGGTGCCGCTGCTCGTGGCCGGCAACGCGGCCGTGCTCATCGGCATTTTCGTGGCCCGCATGATGTTCTACGCACTGCAGTTCTAACCGAGGCTCGCCCTCGACCGCGCTTGAGCCGCCGGTACCCCAACAGGTGCCGGCGGCTTTTTCATGTGCTTGGCGCGCGGCGCTTGGCGGTGCTGGAATCGCGCTGGAACCGCATGCGAGGCGCGCTGGAACCGTGCTGGACGCGGATGCGCGCCGCGTGGGATTCGCGTGGAAACGACGTTGGAAATGCGCACGTTCGAGACGGTCTTCCATGGTGACGCACGCCATCGAAGTGCTAGGTCGGCTCGTTATACTCATAGGTACGGATACGCCAGGCGGCTTGGTGCCTCTCCCTCTCATGATTCTAGATGGATGGAGGTGAAGACCATGACCGTTTTGGATTTGCTTGCATTGGCCGAACTGCTCGTGAAGCTGGTGACTCGGATCGTCGAGTTCGCTCTGATGATAAGAGACGCGCTCCAATCCCGAAGGGGAAAGGAGCGCTCCAAGTAAACCCAAACCGCCGAAGCGATCCGAGAGCCGTGGGGAGTTAGGAGCTCCCTGCGGCTCGCCCTATATTATACGAAACGCCCGAGAATCCGCAAGCGACGAGGGCCTTGTTCGCGCGCTGTATCACTCCTGCAAGTCGTTCGGGTCGAACGACTCGATGAGGTCGAGCAGTTCCTGCTTTTTGTGGATGTCCAGCTTCGCGTAGATGCGCTTCGAGTGCGTGCGGATGGTGTTCTCGGTCACCACGAGGTCCTCGGCGATGCGCGCCACGGTGTTGCCGCGCGCGATGAGCTCCATGACCTCGGTCTCGCGCTCGCTCAGGCGGTAGTGCTGCTGCAACAGCGCGGCCTGCTTCGAGATGCGGTCGAGGTACACGCGCTCCTCGCGCCGCGGCTTGCGGTTCGCCCGCCCGGCCGCCTTCCGCGTATCCACCTCGCTCGGCGCGGGCTCGACAGCCGGCTTCTTCTCGGAGGCGTGCGCGCGCAGCGCCACGAGTTCGATGCTGGATGCGGCGCCGTTGTCGTGCTTGAAGATGCGGCGGAACCCTCCCTGCCCGATGAAGTACATGAGTCCCAGCAGGTACACGGCCACAAGCGCCACCACCGCCAACGGCGCGATGCCCATGATGCGCGTCTGTTCGGCGAACGTGCCGCCGATGAAGCCCACGTCGTGCAGCGCGTACACGATGCATCCGAAGAACGCATAGATGAACACGGGGTTGATGCCGCGGTCGCGCGAGCCCTGCGCGCACTGGATCATCATGAGCATGATGGCCACGCTGTACACGGCGTACAGGGCGCCGGCCAGCCAGCGCGCGTACTCCTCGGGCAGAAACGGCAGCAGCAGAAACGACGTGATGACGAAGGGGAAGAAGATGCGGTACGCCGCCACCACGTTCACGCTGAGGTTCTTGAACTGCCACAGCACGAGCACCACCGCGGCCGCGGTCAGCGAGCCGCCCATCGACAGCACGTTCACGAGCGACCCCACCGACGGCTCGCCGATGGCCAGCGAGCGCATGATGCCCGTGCAGAACCCGAGCGCCCCCACGCACAGCGCGCTGCGCCAGTAATCGTTGATCACGCTGCGGTACACGTGCGGATGGTCGCGCGGCACGTCCTGGAACATCGGCTGGTCGAGGTCGATCTCGCGGCTCTTCAGCACGATGGTCAACCCGAACAGCGGCAGGAACACGAGCGGGATGAGGAACGCCGTCACCGCTTGGGGAATAAGGTACAGCGAGAAGTACAGCACCGCCGCGTACACGGTGCCCAGGATGAGGTCGCGGTTGCCCGTGTCGGAATCCTGGCTTGCGAACAGTCGTTGCCACAGCATGTAGAAGCCGGCCGATCCCAGTCCCAGCAATCCGCCGCCCACGATGACGAGCGGCAGCGCGACGTCGTCCAGGTAGATGGCCGCGATGAGGCAGCACCATCCCAAGAGGTACGGCATGGTGGCCAGCCGCACGATGAACGTGCGCGTGGGTCCGGGAAAGAAGTACGACCCGAGCGCGCTCGCGAAGTAGCTGAACGAGAACACGAGCGACTGCGCGAGGAAGAACCAGAACACGATTTCGGTGGTCTGGAATTCCAGCGGCAGGAAGGGGAACACGCCGCCCCAGACGCCCGCGGCGTTGATGGCCAGAAACAAGCCGTAGCCGAGCGACGTGATGTTCGGTTTCAGGATGTAAGCTACGGTGGCTGCGTTCAAGAATCCCCCCCGGCACGACGTTGCCAACTCATGATTTCATTCGCATCAGTATAGCGGTAAAGCCGGGGGTACCGTGCGACGCGTTACCAAAGTGCTCACTTGTGACCAGGCAAAACTCTAAGTTCGCATATTTTATGTGACAACGGGTGACGCCCTGCGTGCAACAATGCGAGCTGTTCCGCCTGGGAAGCGGATCACAGGACGAGAGAGTGAAAGAGGGAGGGACCATGACGAAAACGTTGGAGAACGCACAGGTGTCTCGCCGCACGTTCATGAAGGGCTCGGCGCTGGCCGGCCTGGGTGCGGCCGCTATGGGCACGGGTGCCGTGTCGTTGTTCGGATGTTCGCCGAGCGGTACCGAGAGCAAGGGCGGCGACGCCGCGAAGCAGGCGGTCGAAGAGACTACGACGTGGGGTCACTGCGCCATCAACTGCCCCGGCCGTTGCAGCCTGAAGTTCCACGTGCAGGACGACGAAGTCGCCTGGGTGGAAACCTACACGAGCAAGGACGCGGGCTTCGATGAGATTCAGCCGCGCGCCTGCCTTCGCGGCCGTACCTACCGCCGTTGGCTCGCCAACCCCGATCGCATCAACTACCCCATGAAGCGCGTCGGCAAGCGCGGCGAGGGCAAGTTCGAGCAGATTTCGTGGGACGAGGCCGTTGACACGATCGCCAGCGAACTCAAGCGCATCATCGACGAGTACGGCAACGAATCCATCTACATCCCCTACGCCACGGGCGTGAGCTCCACCACGGCGCGTTCGCTGCCGCGTTTCATGAACTGCCTCGGCGGTTACCTGGGATCGTACGGCGACTACAGCGCCATGCAGATGGAAATGATCGTGCCGCACACCTACGGCGCATCGGGCTTCAGCGGCAGCACGCTCAACGCCGCCGAGGACGCCGCGCTCATCCTCGCGTTCGGCACGAGCCCGACCGAGACCCGTCAGGGCGGCGCCGTGTCGCACTACGACTGGGTGCACCTGCGCGAGACCACCAAGGGCAAGATGATCTACATCGACCCCCGTATGAACGACTCCGTCATGGGCCGCTCCGCCGAGTGGCAGCCCATCAACCCCGGCACCGACGCCGCGCTGTGCTCCGCCATCGCGCACGAGCTCATCGCGAACGACCTGGTGGACAAGGAGTTCCTGGACACCTACTGCATCGGCTACGACGAGGACACCATGCCCGAGTCCGCCAAGGGCCAGAACAAGTCCTACAAGGACTACATCATGGGCACCGGCTACGACATGGTGGAGAAGACCCCCGAGTGGGCCGCCCCCATCTGCGGCATCTCCGCCGACCGCATCAAGGAGCTGGCGCAGGAAATCGGCGCCGCCAAGCCGCTGTACGTCGTGCAGGGCTGGGGCCCGCAGCGCCGCAGCAACGGCGAGCTGAACTGCTGGTCCATCATGATGCTGCCGCTTCTGACCGGCCAGGTTGGTCTGCCGGGCACGAGCAACGGCTGCCGTGAGGGTTCGTACTCCATCAGCCTGCAGTCCCTGCCGGCCGGCGATAGCCCCATCAAGACGAAGATCCCCGTGTTCCTGTTCACCGAGGCCATCGACCACGGCACGGAGATGACGGCTCTCAACTCCGCCATCACGGGTGCCGACAAGCTCAACCAGAACATCAAGTGCATGCTGAACTACGCCGGCAACTGCCTGACGAACCAGCACGGCGACATCAACTACGCGCACGATATCCTTGCCGACGAGAGCAAGTGCGAGTTCATCGTGGTGTGGGAAACGGCCATGACCGACTCCGCGAAGTACGCCGACATCCTGCTGCCCGACCTGTTCCGTTTCGAGCAGGTGTCGCAGATCGGCACCGGCGGCGACAACGCCTACATGATCAGCGGCCAGCCGTGCACCACGCCGAAGTTCGAGCGCAAGACCCTCTACGATTCGCTCACCCTCATCGCCGACAAGATGGGCGTGAAGGACGCGTTCACCGAGGGCAAGACGCAGGAAGACTGGATCAAGGAGCTCTACGAGAAGTCGCGCGAGAAGGACACCGAGCTGCCCACGTACGACGAGGCCATGGAGATGGGCGTCTACACCCGCAAGAACCCCAAGGGTGCCACCATCGCGTTCGAGGCGTTCCGCGCCGACCCGACGGCCAACCCGCTTGACACCCCCTCCGGCAAGATCGAGATTTACTCGGAGACGCTGGCCGGCATCGCGGAAACCTGGGAGTTGGGTGAGGAAGACCTCATTTCGCCCATCCCCGTGTACACGCACGGCTTCACCGAGACCGACGTTCCCACCGACGAGTATCCTCTGCGCTGCAGCGGCTTCCACTACCGCGGCCGTACGCACTCTTCCTGGGGCGGCATCGAACTGCTCAAGGAAGTCAACCCGCAGGAGGCCTGGATCAACCCGGCCGACGCGAAGGAGCGCGGCATCAAGCAGGGCGACAAGATTCGCGTGAAGAACGCGTTCGGTGAAATCGAGCTGCTGGCGAAGGTGACGCCGCGCGTGGTTCCCGGCACGGTGTGCATCTCGCAGGGCGCATGGCACGACGCCGACATGAGCGGCGATCGCGTTGACAAGGGCGGCTGCATCAACACGCTGACCACCCATCGTCCGTCCCCGCTGGCTAAGGGCAATCCTCAGCACAGCAACATCTGCCAGGTAGCGAAGGCGTAAGCAGCGAGCTTTAAGGAAGGGTGAAACCACATGTCTCAATATGCATTCTACTTTGACGGCACGCGCTGCACCGGTTGCAAAACCTGCGAGATGTCGTGCAAAGACTACAACGATCTGAACGTCGGCATGACCTACCGCCGCGTGCTCGAGGCCACCATGGGCGACACGACCCGCGACGCCGACGGCATTGTCACCACGACGTGCGTGAGCTATCCCGTCTCGGTTGCCTGCAACCACTGCGATAGCCCCATCTGCTTCGAGAAGTGCCCGCAGAGCGCCATCGTCAAGGACGCGGACACCGGCCTCATGTCCATTGACGAGGAGAAGTGCATCGGCTGCGGCACGTGCGCCATCGTGTGCCCGTACAGCGCGCCGAAGGTGGACGAGGAGAAGAAGAAGGCTGTGCGTTGCAACGGTTGCGCCGACCGCGTGGCCGCCGGCGAGAAGCCGGTGTGCGTGGAGGCCTGCCCGGCCCGCGCGCTTGACTTCGGCACTGCCGAGGAGATGGCGAAGCTGGGCGAGCGCGCCAACATCGCGCCGCTGCCCGACGCATCGGAAACCACGCCGAACCTGTTCATCAAGGCGTCCGCCGACGCTCAACCCGCAGGCACGGTAGAGGTAGCCAACCCGCTCGAGGTCGCATAAACCAAAGGGGCCGCGAAAGCGGCCCCTTTTCTTCTCTCCCCCATGCGCCGCGCGGGGGTCGCGCGCACGGTTTCTGCTGTCGCGGCGCAACCGAGCAACCCGCAAGTCTCCCCATTGCGCCGCGCCATCCCCCCAGCCCGCCGTCAGCCACGCGGCGCAAAAGAAAGAGGACTCAAAAGTAGGGGGAGCGCCCCAGCTTCTACTCTGCCCTGGTACGCTAGAATAATCCCGATAGTTTGCGATCCGTGTTGGCGAGAGGAGGGTCGTCGTATGTCTCAGCAGGCTTTTTTCTTCGATGGAACGCGTTGTTCGGGCTGCAAGACCTGCTTGTTCGCCTGCAAGGACGCATACGACCTCGACGTGGGCACGATGTATCGCCGCGTGTACGAGTACGCAGGCGGCGAAACGAAGCGCAACGAGCGCGACGGCACGTTCGAAACCACGTGCTTTGCGTACAACGTGTCCATCGCGTGCAACCACTGCGACAACCCGGTGTGCGTGCAGGTGTGCCCGACGGAGGCCATGCACAAAGACCCTGAAACGGGCCTGGTCAGCGTCAACGAACGCCACTGCATCGGCTGCGGGTACTGCCACCTGTCGTGCCCGTACAGCGCGCCGCGCGTGGATCGCGACAAGGGCCACTCGGTGAAGTGCGACGGCTGCGTCGACCGCGTGACCGCCGGCGAGAAGCCGGTGTGCGTGGAGGCGTGCCCGGCCCGCGCCCTCGACTTCGGCCCGGCCGACGAGATGGCGAAGAAGGGCGAGCGCGCCGCCATCGCGCCGTTGCCCGACCCGGCCGCAACGGTGCCCAACCTGTTCATCAAGCCGCCGGACGACGCGCGGCCCGCCGAATCGAAGGACGGCGCCGTGTCGAACCTGTTGGAAGTAGGATTTCGCTCGACCGCCGAGGTGCGGGCGACCAAGAAAGAGGAGATGGAATGAGCGAACAAGCAGCTGCGCCGATTTCCCAGGATGCGCTTGAGGGCATTGCCTTCGTCGGGGAAACCCTCGGGCCGTTCTTCTTGCAGGACCCCGTGAAGGGCGATGCCGGCCCGGCGTTCGCGGCTCTGGCCGCGCTCGATGCCGCGCAGGCGGCGGTCGAGTGGCCGTTCGTAGTCGAGGACGAGGCGCGCGCCGACCTCGAGCTCATGACGAGCGGCCTTGCCAAGGGCGTCGAGGACGACGACCTCGTGTGGGAGTACCGCCGCCTGTTCATCGGGCCCGCCCCGAAGCCCGCGCCGCCGTGGGGCTCGGTGTACACCGACCGCGAGTGCGTCGTGTTCGGCGCCACCACGCTCGAGCTGCGCCGTTGGATGCGCGAGCACGGCATTGCGCGCCAGACCGACGACAAAACCCCCGAAGACCATATGGGCCTCATGCTCGTGCTCATGGCGTGGATCGCGCGCAATCAGCCCGAAGACCTGGCCGAATTCCTGCGCCTGCACCTGCTCACCTGGTCGACGCACTTCCTTGATCAGCTGGCCGAGGCCGCCCGTCAGCCGTTCTACGAGGGCCTTGCCCGCCTGACGAAGGCCTCGCTCGAGGGTATCGAGGCCGAGCTCGGCCTCGAGGTTGTCCACCCGAGGTTCTACCGCTAGGCCCGCCTCGATGATTTCCGGATTCGATACCGCGCTCGGCGAGATCACGCTCGTGTTGTTCACGACGTTGGCACCGTCGGGCGTTGTCGCGTTCATCTGCATGGCGCTGCCCGTGCTGGCCCGCGGCACGTCCGATGCCATGCGGCAGCGCCTCAACGTGTTCCTCGGGCTGCCGCTCGTGGTGGCCATGGTGGGGCTCGTAGCCTCGGCCACGCACCTCGGCAATCCGGCGAACGCCCTGTACGTGTTCATCGGGGTGGGGCGCAGCCCGCTGTCCACCGAGGTGTTCTTTGCCGTGGTGTTCTTGGCGCTGGCGGGGCTGTACTGGCTTTACGCGTTCGTGGAGCACCCGAAACCGCAGCTGCAGCGTGTGTGGCTGGCGCTGGCCATGGTGGCCGGCGTCGTGTTCGTGGTGGCGGTGGGCTTCGCCTACGCAGCCGAGACCATCGTGTCGTGGTACACGGTGTACGTGCCGCTCAACCTCGTGCTGAACGCGGTGGTGGGCGGCCCCATCCTGGCCATCGCGGGGTTGCGGGCGGCGGGCTACGAGCGCATCGAGGGGCGCTTCGGTCGCGTGCTCGCGGTGGTGGCCGCCGTAGCGCTGGCGGCGAACGTCGTGTCCTTCGGCATGCAGAGCGCCGATTTGCCGGCCATCGAGAACTCGTTCGTGACGGCGGCGCAGCTTGTGCCCTCCTACGGCCTCATGATCGGGGCGTTCGGCCTCATGAGCATGGCGGGCATCGGCGCGGACATCGCCGCGTTGTGGGGCAAGGCCCGCCTCACGCTCGTGCGCGCAACCGGAGCCGCCCTGCTGGTGCTGGGCGGCATCTTCGTCATGCGGTTCGCGTTCTACATGATGCACATGACGGTGGGCTTGGGCGTGTGAAGGGCGCGCGGGTGCGCCCTTCACACGCGCGGGTTCGCCTCGTAGAAGCAGAAGTGCGCTTTCCCCTTTGATTTCGCCTGGTAGAGGGCGCGGTCGGCGCGTTCGTACACCGTCTTGAACGTGGTGCCGTCCTGCGGCGCCATCGCGATGCCGATGGACACCGACAGCGAGATCTCCCGCTGATCTTCCAGCGTGGTTTTCCAGGGGCCGTCGCACAGCACGTGCATGCGCGCGGCCATGTCGTCGCGGGTCGTGCGTTCGCAGTACACGACGAACTCGTCGCCGCCCCAGCGGCAGATGAGGTCGTTCTCGCCGAACGCCCTGCGCAGGTGCTGCGCCACGCCGGCCAGCACCGAATCGCCCGACAGGTGGCCGTAGTGGTCGTTCACCAGCTTGAAATCATCGAGGTCGATGATGGCGAAGGCGCCTGCGTTCTCGTGCTGCACCGTGCGCTCGAGCGCGGCCGGAATGAGCACCGAGGCGGTTTGCCGGTTCATGAGGCCCGTCAACGCGTCGTGCTCGGCCTTGTCCTCAAGGTCCAGCTCGCGCCGCTTGCGGTCGTCGATGTCGTTCACCGACAGGTAGGCGAACACGCTGCCGCCGTCCTCGAGCTGCACCATGCGATAGCTCAGCTCCATCCAGCGCTCGTCGGAGCCGTCGGTCTGTCGGAACTCGATCGAATCGTAGCGCGCGCCCGCGTCGAAGCGCCGCAGCATCTCGTCGAAATCGAAGAAGCTTCTCAGAGCGTCGGCGTCCTTCGGCGAATGGATCACCTTTCTGATGCGGTCGTCAATCGTGCTGTCCGACCAATCTTCAAGCGAGAGACCGGCCCAATAGCGCCAGGCGCGCCGGTCGGCCGAGCTGAGGAAGCTGTGGGTGCTCACGTTGATGTACCAATGATCCACCGCCGTGCCCTTGAGGATGTTGAGCAGGTGGTTGTCGCCGGCGCGCGTGAAGCGGGCCTGCGGCTCTTGCGTCGGGTCCTCCAGGTAGCCGATGACGCGCGCCGGTTCGCCGTTCGCGCCACCTATCACCTCGCGCTCGATGTGCAGCGTGAGCTGCTCGCCCGTGGTGGACCACACGTTGATGGTGCGCACGGCCGGGCGTCCCCACAGCGCTTCTCGCGACAGGCGGCGCAGCACGTTGCTCACGTCGGCGTTGAGGCTTCTGCCATCGTCTTCGTCCGAGCCCGAAGCGGCCAGCAGCGATGCGATGCCGTTGGACGAAAGATTCTGGAACGACAGGCAGTCGCGATCGACGTCGTACACCCACACGTTCAAATCGGACTGTTCGATGATGCGGTGGAGCACCTCGTCCTCAAGCGCCAATGCCTGCTGCATGCCCACCGTGTCGTCGATGTCGATGCACAAGCTGGCGATGGCCAGGCGATTGTTCTTCGTGCGCACCACGCGCCCGTGGTCGGATACCCAGAAGCACGAGCCGTCCTTGCGCAGCATGCGGTACTGCGTGGTGTACTCGAGCCCTTCGTAGTACTCGGTTCCCACGTCGAAGGCGACCTGCTCTCGGTCGTCGGGGTGGATGGAGTTGATCACCTTGCCGTCGATGGCTTCGATGAATTCCGCCGACGTGTCGTAGCCCGCCATGTGCGCGATCTCGTCGTTCGCGAACAGGATGGGGAAGTCCTCTTCGCAGTAGCCGCCCACGAGGCCTCCGGGGGTATTGCGCATGAATATCTGCGCGGCCGTCCGGCGATTCTCGTCCGTCAGGTCGCTCAGGCTCATCTCGTTCGAAGACGACATGCCCAGCACGCTGTCCAACGCGGATTGTGACGAGCGCAGGCGCTCTTCCTGCTCCTTCTGCTCGGTCACGTCGGCCAGGGAGGCGAAGAAGATCGTGCGATCCTGCTCGCTGCGCAGGAAATACACCTGCATGCGCAGCCACATCATCTCGCCGTTCAAACGGTACCGGCGGATGACGGCCTTTGCGCCCGACACGGGGTGCTGCTGCGCATCCTCGAACATGGCCTGCACGATGGGCAGGTCGTCGGGGTGCACCTGGTTGGAGATGAGCGTCTGACGTTCGCGCAGATCAACCGAGTTGCAGCCGGTAACGTGGTAGTACTCGTTGTTCACCTGCAGCAGCTCGAAACGGTCGGGGTACACGGCGTACACGGCCAAGCCGCCGATGAGGTGGTCCATGATGGTGCGGCTCGTGTCGTCGTCGTGCACGAGCGAGTTCACGTCGATGGTTTCCATCTTGGGGCTCAACACGCCGCGATGATCCACGATGCTGTCGTCGCGCAGCAGTTCTTCAAGCGCCTCGGTGCTCATGGGACGGTAGAAGTAGTAGCCCTGCGCGTAGTCGCACCCCACGTCTTGCAGGAAGGCCACCTGCTCCTTCGTCTCGGCACCTTCGGCGATGATACGCAGGTCCATGAAGCGCGCCATGGACACGATGGCTTCGAGGATGCTCTCGCTGCGCTGCGATTCGCTCTCGCGCGCCAGGAAGCCCATGTCGATTTTCAGGATGTCGACGGTGATGTCCTTCAGCATGTTGAGCGACGAGTAACCGCTGCCGAAGTCGTCCATGAGAATGGTGAACCCGAGGTCCCGCAGGCGGGCCACCGTGTTCTCCATCTTCTCGTCTTCGGCGTAGGCGCTCTCGGTGATTTCCAGCTCGAGCATCCAGCGTTCCAGCTCGTAGCGCTCCATGAGCCCCTCGAACGTCTCCACGACGTCGATGGCGTAGAGGTCGGCGCGCGAGATGTTCACCGATACGGGGATGGGGGTTCCGCCGCGATCGATCCACGAGCGGATGTGGCGGCATGCCTCGTCCCATACGTACAAATCGAGGCTCGCGATGAAGTTGCTGCGTTCGAGTATGGGGATGAACGCGCCCGGATACACGAGGCCGCGTTCGGGGTGCTGCCAGCGCACGAGCGCTTCAAGGCCCACGATGCGTCCCGTGCGCGTGCTGCACTGTGGCTGCCAATGCAGCACGAATTCGCGATTGGCCAGGGCTTGCTTCACCTCCAGCAGCAGCTTGGCCTCGGCTTCCATCTCTTCGGCCATGGCCGTGTGGTAACGCTCGAGGCGCTTGGTGTAGCGGCCCTTCACCGAGTTCATGGCAATCATGGCGTGGTCGAAGGCGGTGACCACCGGCACGGCGGGGAAGTCGATGGCGCACACGCCGAACGCCGGCTGGAACCCGATGGTTTCCTCGGAGTCGAACGGCGGGCGCTTGAGGTGCTGATCGAGCACGTCTTCGCTGATGAGGCCGCTTGGCAGCACCAGCACGAAGTCGTCGCCGCCCAGATAGCCGGCGACGCCGTCGCATTGGTTGACGACCTCCTTGAGGCGATCGGCGATGGCGCACAGGATGACATCGCCCGCTTCGCGCCCGTGCCACTCGTTGAAAATCTTGAAGTGCGCGATGTCGATGTACACCGCTTCGTAGCTGATATCGGGCGTGCTGGTTACGAGGGATTCGGCCTTGTCGTAGAACGTGGCTGCATTGTACAGCCCGGTGAGCTGGTCGCGCTCGCGCAGCAGCTGGATTTGCGAATGCTCGGCCCGCGTTTCGCGGCGGCGCACCTCGTCGTCGATGTCGGCCACGAAGCACATGACCACCTGCTCGCCGCCGCTGCCGCGCTTCACGGATACGACGGTTTGCGCCGCCCATCCCCATCCGCCGGCAAGCAGGCGCTTGCGGAATTCGCCGCGCAGCGAACCGCCCGCGGCGTCGAGGCGTTCGAGCAGCGTGTCGAAATCCCAGAACGCTCGGAAGCGATCGTGGTCGTCGGGGTGAATCTTCTGCGCGACAACGTCGCCGAACATGATGCTGAGCTTCCCCTCGGGCGGGGAGGTGACGTACTTGTCGGGCTCGTTGTACAGCACCTTGTACGTGTCGTCGGTCAGGTTGAGCTCGAACAGCTCGTCGTAGGTTGCCGTCGAGCTGATGGAGCCGAACAGGCTGCGACTGTGCTCGTCGACGGGGTGGCTGGAAAACAGGACGCACGGGCCCTCGTCGAACCACTCCAGCTCAAGGCAGGTGGTTTCGTACCACTGCTCGAGGCGGGCGCTGTAGATGAGCGTCTGCGAGGCGTGCTGCCCCGCGTCGGAGCGCCAGGGGCAGTCGTGGCAGGGTTCCTTCTGCCCGCGGAAGCACTCGTAGCACAGCTCGCCCACGCGCCCTCCGGGAAACACGCGGCGCGCTGCCCCGTCGAGATACACGACCTGGTAGTGTTGGTTGATCACGTAGGCGTGGCCTTGGATCGGGACGCTCTTTCGTCGGCTGCCCGGCATCGCTACTCCTGTCTCAAGCCTTCCGACCATTGTAGGGCTTCACCTCACGATATGTCCCGAACAATCGCGAAATTGATGAGAAGGAAGGGAAGCCGTCACGTGCGCGAACGCGCCCTATCCGCAGTCTGGATGCTCGGTCTCGAACATTCCCAGGAGATCTTGCTTCGAATGCACGCCCGCTTTGCGGTAGATGCTCGTCATTTGAGACTTGATGGTGTTGAGCGATACGTAGCGCGCTTCGGCGATGCGCTTGATGGTGAGTCCCTTCACGAGGTAGAACAGCGTGTCGCATTCGGCGTCGGTCAGCTCGTGACGGGCGGCGAACGCCTGGCATTGGCTGCGGATCGCTTCGTTGACGTCGTCGAGGTCGGCCGGGTGCTGCTCGGATGGCGGCGCTTGCCGTGCGGTCGAGCGATTGCCGAACAGGAAGATGAACGCCAGCAACAGGGCCACGGCCACGGTGGTGGGCGTTTCGATGGAGGGCACGGCTACGCTCATGATGCGGCCCATGACCAGTCCGAGGGCGATGCAGGCGTCGAAGAGGGCCAGGGCCTCGATCAGCTGTTTGCCGTTGGGCCGGGCGTGTCCTTCCGCGTCGTTGCGACCGAGCAGGAACAGGCACAGCGACAACATGGAATAGCCCATCCACACGGCTCCCATGAACACGGCATGCCAGTCGGGTGCGACGGCGTTCAGCAGAATGGCGATGCCCAGCATGGCGAACACGAGACGGATGAGGGCTTCGGCGTTCGCCTCGCGCTTCTGTATGAGCGACACCGCGAAAAAGGTGGCGCACACCGCGATGGCGCCGAATACCCACAGCGTGTAGTCGCGCAGCGACGGCGACGAGCCCCACAGGATGCCGACGCCCAAGGTGGACGCCGCGATGCCGATGACGAGCGGGTCGCGTTGCGGGCGGGTGCGCCGATGGCGGTCTGCGAAGGGGGCGGCGCTTGCTCCCTCGCGCGATGCGAGGGCGTGCACGGTGACGAAGAGAATGGCGCACGAGGCGATGAGGAAGCTCGCCTGCACCTCCGTGCCCGCCTGCTTGAGGGCCATGAATGCCCCCGAGGTGATGAGCTGCCCCACCGTCAGCGCGGCGAGCACGGTGAGCAGGTTGGCCCGAAGCGCCAGGATGGCCCAGACGAAGTGCAGCAACGCGTACCCCGTCGACATGACGGCGGCAGCGGCAACGACGAGGGTCAGCGACGCGTTCGAGAACACGAGCGAAAGGAATGCGAGCGCCCCGCCCAAGGCGAGCGCGAACCCCGGCGGGAGCAGACGCATGACGCTGCTCCAGGCGAGCCGCTTGCGCGCGAACACCGCCAGAGCGGCCAGAAGGGTTGCGGCGGATACGATACCCCAGGTGCAGAACAGCGCGACGAAACACGCGGGCTGCAAGGCGTCCCACGTCGGTCCGGTGAGCGCGTCGCCGTTCCAAGCCAGCAAAATGCTCAGCTTGTATGCGACGAAGCCGCCCATCAGCAAAAGCAGCGTATGGAGCTGAGCTCGAGTCATGAAGTCCTTTATCGGAGCAGGGCTCTGTAGCATAGCAAATTGCTCGCCCTCGGTACCGGAGAGGGGGAGGGATGATGCCCGCCCCCTCCTATTTCCTACTCCCAATCCGCTTCGGCTGCGACATTGCTTCCCGCTTGGCGGCCCGTCGTTATGGCGGTGGCCACGGCGGAGCCGCAGGTGGGGTAGAAGCGGCCGAGGGCCATGCTGTTCATGCCGGCAGCGTACAGACGCGGAATGACCGCGTCGCCTGTCGCCCGCAGGGCGTGCATGTCGGTGTCAACCGTAATGCCTCCGAACGTGCAGGCGGCGCCCGGCTTCACCTCGGCGGCGTAGTAGGGACCGCTCTCAAGCGGGTACAGCTCGCTCGGGCGCCCGAACTGCGCATCGACGCCCGCGGCGCACGAAGCGTTCCACTGCTCCACGGTGGCGGTCAGCGCTTCGGGGTCCACGCCCATGCTTGCGGCCACCTCGGCCAGGGTGTCGCCCGTATGCGCCTGCTCGGCCGCACGCGACAGCCCGGCCTTTCCCGCGTCGCCGCACGTGAGCACAAATGCGCGCCCCTCGGGCTGCTTCAGGATGTCGTCGCAGATGTACGAGTAGAACTTGCGCTCGTTCGTCCAGCGCTCGCCCTGCACGTTGACCGAGATGAACGGCGGCTTTCCCTCCATGGTGTCGGGACCCAGCACGATGAACGCGCACGGCATGATGGGCTGGGAGAATTGCACGTTCGACAGCATGCCGAAGTAGCCCACGCTCGTGCCTGCGGCCAGGCCCAGGTTCATGCCGTCGCCCGTGTCGCACTCGTTGGCCGTGGTCTGCACGTCGTAGCGCGAGATGAGCGCGTGCATCATGTCGGGGTTGCGCGCGAAGCCGCCTGCGGCCAACACCACGCCCTTGCGGGCTTTGATGGCCTTCTCGCGTCCGTCGCCAGCGATGACGCCCAGCACTTCGCCGGTGTCGCCGCGCTGTACGAGCCTGGTGGCCGGCGTGCCCGTGTGCACGGTGATGCCCTCCTGCGCGTCGGCCGCCTTCTGCAGCACAGGCCATAGGCCCGGGTCGGGCTTGACGGCATAGTGGGTGCGCATGACGGGTGCGGTGAGGTCGGCACGCTCCTTCTCCTGACCGCCGAACACGAGGCCGGGATTGCCGATTTCCGTCGGCACCTGCATGCCCAGCCCGATGAGCCATTCGACGGCGTCGGCACTGTGCTCCACCACGAAGCGCACGAGGTCGTCGCGCCCGTCGCCGATGGCCGAGAAGTACTTCATGGCCTCTTCCACGGAGTCCTCGATGCCGAGGGCTTTCTGGACGGACGTCCCCACGCCCATGATGGCCTGTCCGCACAGGGCCGTGGAACCGCCCGTGGCAGGTCCCTTCTCCAGCACGATGACGGACGATCCCGCTTCGGCGGCCATGAGCGCCGCCGACATGCCCGCGCCGCCGCCTCCCACGATCACGACGTCGGCCTCTTCGTCCCACGTCTCGGGGATGCCCGATTCCGATACGGTACGTTCCTTTGACGTATTGGGCGCGCAGCCCCAGAGCAGTGCTCCGGCGGCAACGGCCGCGGTGGCGCCGGATGCCTTCAAAAAGCTGCGGCGCGAAACGTCGGTGTCAAGATGCGTTCCCATGATGTCCCCTTCCCTCAGATGTCGTTGTGGTCGTCGACGACTCCACGAGCGTACGGGAGAACAGGGGCTACGCGCATCACCCCTTTTTCGCGAAATGGGGTTTTGACGCAAAGATGCCCGGCGTTCCGCGGTGAGGGGAGGGGGCGGAAGGCCGGGCGTGGGTCGATCTG